>NZ_JBIXJU010000001.1:277500-1050686 GCF_052871675.1 Sphingopyxis sp. LARHCG72
AAGCTCCGAAATGAAGCCCAGGTAAACGGCGGCCGTAACTATAACGGTCCTAAGGTAGCGAAATTCCTTGTCGGGTAAGTTCCGACCTGCACGAATGGCGTAACGACTTCCCCACTGTCTCCAGGAGATGCTCAGCGAAATTGAATTCTCCGTGAAGATGCGGAGTACCCGCGGTTAGACGGAAAGACCCCGTGCACCTTTACTGCAGCTTCAGAGTGGCATTAGGAAAGAACTGTGTAGCATAGGTGGGAGGCTTTGAAGCACTGGCGCCAGCCGGTGTGGAGCCATAGGTGAAATACCACCCTGTTGTTTTCTGATGTCTAACCTCGATCCATGAAACTGGATCAGGGACCCTCTGTGGCGGGTAGTTTGACTGGGGCGGTCGCCTCCTAAAGAGTAACGGAGGCGCGCGATGGTAGGCTCAGGACGGTTGGAAACCGTCTGTTAGAGTGCAATGGCATAAGCCTGCCTGACTGCGAGACTGACGAGTCGAGCAGAGACGAAAGTCGGTCATAGTGATCCGGTGGTCCCGAGTGGAAGGGCCATCGCTCAACGGATAAAAGGTACGCCGGGGATAACAGGCTGATGATTCCCAAGAGCTCATATCGACGGAATCGTTTGGCACCTCGATGTCGGCTCATCACATCCTGGGGCTGGAGCAGGTCCCAAGGGTTTGGCTGTTCGCCAATTAAAGTGGTACGTGAGCTGGGTTCAGAACGTCGTGAGACAGTTTGGTCCCTATCTGCCGTGGGCGTCGAAATTTGAGAGGAGTTGACCCTAGTACGAGAGGACCGGGTTGAACATACCTCTGGTGTACCTGTCGTGGCGCCAGCCGCGCAGCAGGGTAGCTATGTATGGACGGGATAACCGCTGAAAGCATCTAAGCGGGAAGCCTCCCTCAAGATAAGATTTCTTAGAGCCGTGGAAGACCACCACGTTGATAGATCGGATGTAGAAGCGCGGTAACGCGTGGAGCTAACCGATACTAATTGCTCTATTCGCACTTAAGAGTCCCGCCATCAACGACAAGCCTGACCGGTTTGTCCGCGAATGACGGATGATTGATCAGACAAATATTGCACGGACATCGATTGAAACCCTTTTTGACCCTACGCCGGCTTCATTGCTTGGTGACCATGGCGTCAGTGACCCACCCGATCCCATCTCGAACTCGGCCGTGAAACCTGACAGCGCCGATGGTACTACCGCTTAAGCGTTGGAAGAGTAGGACGTCGCCAGGCATTGCAGCCGACGTAAGGTCGAAACGGAAACCCATTCACAAAGTTAGAGGCCGGCAGCGATGCCGGCCTTTTGCTGTTTCGGCGGTCCCTATGGCGATCGCCGTTGGTTGGCGCGGGATGGAGCAGCCCGGTAGCTCGTCAGGCTCATAACCTGAAGGTCGTAGGTTCAAATCCTACTCCCGCAACCATCAAAAAGCCCGCCTTCCCTATGGGATGGCGGGCTTTTTGCTGTCTTGAAGCTGTGGCGGGCGGAGTGTTCGGGTTAGCGGGCCGGAAGGGGCGCCTCCACAAAGTCCAGGCTCCATCCTTTCCGGTTCCCTCCCAACGCAGACCCATCGTCGGGAGCGACAAATCGGACGGCCGCAGTGCTCATGGGTGTTTCAACCGCGAGTGTCGCTCGCTTGCCATCCCAGCTGGCTATCTTGACGCGTGCGCCGGCCAAACTGATCGTCCGCGGGAGGCTTCCGGGATCGACGGCCTCCGCCGGGCCAAAATCGAACGTGGAAGCGAGCCCCGTGTAAGCGAGAATTCGAAACTCGAGTTTTCCACCGACCAGATCGTAGGAAAGATATACCTCGGGCAGCCTGTAGGTGCCGCTTCTCGCCGGCTTTCGTTCGCGGGGGATGTAGCGATATGCGATGGCAGGGATCGTATCGAACTTGAGGAAGCGGTCGGGCTGGTCGGGGTCCAATGTCGTGAGCTGATCGAACGCGCCGTTCCCATCGGAATCCCGCAGGCATTTTTCAGTGCCAAAGCGCGATCGCCTCACGCAATATAGCCATCCTCTATGGTGAAAACGTCCATCCTTGGCCGAGACGCCAATCCACTCGGTCAAAGAGAAATTGTCACTCATATCCATGTCATATTTGCGTCGCGCTTCCTTCTCCTGCTCCCGATCCGCAAATTCGAGAAAGCCGTCGAATGTGATTTGCTGTGCATAGAAGGGCCGGCCAGGTTTGACGGGGCGTTCACCGGGAAGCCCGTTCTCCGCAAGCACCTGGACCCGAAGCAAGCGGTCCGATACGAAATCCTGCGGCGGAAGCGCTGACGCAGCGGCAGCAAAAGCAAGCGCGAACATCCAAATAGTCCCTCCCGCGACCCGATTTTCATATAATCAAATGGCTGTCTAGATCAGCTCCCGCCAAACGCCAAGCATCCGCCACCGGCCGAGCCGGGCGTCGGCTTCCCAAAACAAAGGGGGCGAAAACGCCCCCTTTGCCTCCCCGGTATCATTCGCCTATTCGGTCGGAAAACCGCGCTTTTTCAGCAGCGCCTTCACGTCGGGATCGCGGCCGCGGAAGGCGCGGTACGCCTCGGCGCGGTCGGTCTCGTTGCCCGTCATCAGCAGGATCGTGCGGAACTTGTCGGCGACGCTGCGATCCCACGGGCCGCCCGCTTCGGTGAACGCCGCCCAGGTGTCGGCGTCCATCGTTTCCGACCAGAGGTAGGAATAATAGCCTGCCGAATAGGCGTCCGAACTGAACAGGTGCCCGAACTGCGGCAGGCGGTGCCGCATAACGATTTCCTTCGGCATGCCGATTGCGGCGAGCGTTTCGCGCTCGAACTTGTCGACGTCGGCGGGCGGCGTCTTGCGGTCGTGCAGCTTCATGTCGACGATCGCGCTCGAGAGATATTCGACCGTGGAAAAGCCCTGGTTGAACTTGTCCGAGGCGAGGATCTTGTCGACCAGCGCCTGCGGCATCGGCTGACCCGTCTTGTAGTGCGTCGCATATTTCGACAACACTTCGGGGGTCATCAGCCAATTCTCGTTCACCTGGCTCGGATATTCGACGAAGTCGCGCGGCACCCCGGCGAGCGCCGGGTAATAGATATGCTGCAGCATATAATGGATGCCGTGGCCGAATTCGTGGAACAGCGTCGTCGCGTCGTCGAGGCTGATCAGCGTCGGCTCGCCCTTCGCGGCTTCGGTGAAATTATTGTTGTTCGACGCGAGGACATTGCGTTCGCCGCCGAGCGTCTGCTGGCTGCGATAGGTCGTCATCCACGCACCCGAGCGCTTTCCGTCGCGCGCGAAATTGTCGAGGTAGAAGACGCCGACATTTTCGTTCGTCTTGAGATTATAGACCTCGAAGGTCCGGACCTTGGGGTCGAAGACGGGGATCGTGCCGGTATTTTCACGGAAGCCGAGGTCGTAGAGCTGGCCCGCCGACCAGAACATGCCGTCGACGAGCTTGTCGAGCTGGAGATAAGGCTTCACCTCGCTTTCATCGAGGTCGTATTTCGCCTTGCGGACCTTCTCGGCGTAGAAGCGATAGTCCCACGGCTCGATGGTGATCTTCGGACCCTTGCCAGCTTTCGCTTCGGCATCGGCGATCGCCTGCATGTCGGCGACCTCTTCCTTCACGCGCGCGACCGCGGCGGGCCAGACCTTCATCATCAGCCCCATCGCCGCCTCGGGGGTCTTCGCCATCGTGTCGGCCATGCGGTAATTGGCGTGGGTTGCGAAACCGAGCAGCTCGGCGCGCTGCTGGCGCAGCTTCAATATCTCGACGATCGTCGCATTGGTGTCGTTCGCGTCGCCATTGTCGCCACGGCTGACGAACGCCTTGTAAACGCGTTCGCGAAGCGCGCGGTTGGTCGCGCCCTGCATCACCGGCTGCGCCGACGAGCGGGTGTTCTTGATCGCCCACTGGCCGGGCTTGCCATTGGCTTCGGCGGCGGCGGCGAGCGAGGCGATGAAGCCGGGTTCGAGACCCGCGAGTTCGCCCTTGTCGGTGACGAAGGTGTAGAGCTTTTCGTCGCCGAGCAGTTTCGACGAGAAGGCGGAGAACAGGCCTTCGAGCTTCGAGTTCATCGCGACGAGCTTTGCCTTGTCGGCGGGCGACAGGTTCGCGCCGTCGCGGACCATTTCGTCATAGCTGCGCTCGACGATGCGGATCTGCTGCGCATTGAGCCCGCTCGAATGGCGCTTGTCATACACCGCCTTGTAGCGTGCGAAGAGCTTCGGCTCGAGGAACAGCTCGGTGTAGAAGGTGGTGAGCTTGGGGCTCCATTCGGCGTCGATGTCCTCAACGCGATCGTTCGACTTGTTCGACGTCTGCACGCCCCACAGCGCATAGACGCGGTCCATCATGTCGCCGGCAAGCTGCATCGGAACATGCGTATTCTCGAAGGTCGGCGCCGCGGGATTGTCGATCACCGCCTGCACCTGCGCCTTAACTTCGGCCATGCCTTTGGTGAAGGCGTCGGGGAAAAGTTCGGGGTCCATCTTGTCCCACGGCGGCACCCCTTCATAGGGGCCGGTCCACGGCGCGGTCATCGGGTTTGCGCCCGTGGGGGCGGGGGCGGCCGGCTTCGCGGCAGCGGTGGGTTCGGCGGCGGTTGCGGTGGTCATCTGGCTATAACCCACGATCATCGCGGTGGATGCAAGCATGATCGACAAATGACGGGCAAAAGGCTGCGCGGCGCGCGACATCGATTAATCTCCCCGGAGGATAAGGTTTCGGACGAAACCATGTCGAGGGCCGTCTTAACCAGATATGACAGGGGGGTGCAAGCCGCGGTCGGGCCAGAAATGCGGGCAGAGAGGCTCAAAAAGCGTCGCAGTAGAGGCGTTCGTTGTGCACCAGCCAATATTGGACGGGCAGGGCCAGGAGCGAGAGTGCGAGCACGACCACGTACGGAAGGCGCAGACGCCGCCACATGATCGCGAGCAGGCCCGACAGGAAAAGTCCGGCATAAACGAAATGAATCCACCCGAAGGCGTCCAGCGCAGGATCGCGGGTTGCGGTGCAGAAGATGCTGATCGCCCAAACGCCATTGAAACTGAGGATCGCGAGCAGCGCCTGCAAGGAAAGCAGGAGGATGACCCCCAATCGCTGCTCCGCTTCCGTCATCCCGCAAAGGCCGGCTGGGTCAATCCCGGCACGTCGACCTGGAATGTGAACACGCCGCCCGCGTGCGGCTGCGCTTTGCGCTCTTCGTCGGTCAGGTTCTTGCCCGCGCTGGTAACGAAGGCGGTCTGGAGGTCGGCGCCGCCAAAGGCGAGCATCGTCGGGCGCTGCACCGGAAGTTCGACCGTCTGGAGCAATTCACCCGCGGGCGAGAAGCGCACGATGCGCCAGCCGTCCCACATCGCCGACCAGTAGCAGCCCTCGGCATCGACCGCTGCGCCGTCGGGGCGGCCATTGCCGAATTCGAACTGGTGGAAGATGCGGCCATTGCTCAGCGTGCCTGCGGCCGGGTCGACGTCATAGGCGCGGATCGCGTGGGTCGGCGTGTCGGCGTGGTAAAAGGTGCGGCCGTCGGGGCTGAAGGCGGCGCCGTTGCTCGTCGTAAGCCCCCCCAAAATCTCGGTCAGGGAGCCGTCGGGATCGAGGCGATAGAGCGTCGCGGCAGGATTCGCCTTGTCGCTCGTCAGGCTGCCGACCCACAGGCGCCCTGCGGCGTCGACGCGGCCATCGTTGAAGCGCTGTTCGGGCTTGTCCGCGAGCACCGCCGGGCCGAAGGGGCGCGGCGCGGCGCCCCAGCCGTCGATCAGCGCACAACCATTCTCGAGCGCGGCGACGAGACCGCCCCCCGCGCGTGGCGCGATGCAGCCGACCTGCTCGGCGAGGTCCATCGTCTCGTCGGTACCCGTAGCGGGATCGGTGCGATGGATTTTACGGCCCTCGATATCGACCCAATAAAGACGGGCTTCGGCTGCATGCCAGAAGGGCGATTCGCCGAGCAAGGCGCCGGCATCGAGAAGCAGTTGGACCATGCGCCAAGCCTTAGCGCGGCCCGTCGATGCTGCCCAGCGGCTGCAAACCTATTCGCTGTGCCGCCGCTCCGCGCGTGTTTGACGCATCTTCGCTGCCGTAGCGGCATTTCTACTTGACGTGGACGTAAACGTAAGGTCATTTGGCCGGGAAAGATGCGGCCGACTCCCCGCTTGCGTTCGGCTGTTCTCAGGGAAAGGAACAATATGTCGCTCGATAATCTGTCGCGCTCCGCCTACTCCGAAGACCATGAGGCGTTTCGCGCCACGGTGCGCCAGTTCCTCGAAAAGGAAGTCGCCCCCAATGCGGCGAAATGGGCTGAGGACGGCATCGTGCCCAAGGACATCTGGCCGAAGGCGGGCGAGCTCGGCATGCTGTGCCCGACGGTGCCCGAGGAATACGGCGGGCTCGGCCTCGACTTCGGCTATAATGCCGTCGTCGACGAAGAAAGCGCCTATTATGGCCGCGCGACGACGGGCTTCTCGCTCCAGTCGGACATCGTCACCAGCTATATCGTCAAATATGGCAGCGAGGAGCAGAAGAAGCACTGGCTGCCCAAGATGGTGTCGGGCGAGGTGATCACCGCGATCGCGATGACCGAACCGGGCACCGGCAGCGACCTTCAGGGCATGCGTACGACCGCGAAGAAGGATGGCAATCACTATGTCATTAACGGGTCGAAAACCTATATCACCAACGGCCAGAACGCCGACCTGATCCTCGTCTGCGTCAAGACCGACACCGAGGTCCAGCCGGCGTGGAAGGGCGTGTCGATCGTGCTCGTCGAAGCCGACCGCGAAGGCTATGAGCGCGGGCGCAACCTCGACAAGATCGGACAGGACGAGGCCGATACGTCGGAAATGTTCTTCAACGATGTCCGCGTGCCGATCACCAACTGTCTCGGCGAAGAGGGGCAGGGGTTCATCTATCTGATGAGCGAGCTTCCGCAGGAGCGGCTGTCGATCGCGGTGTCGGCGCAGGCGTCGGCGCAGCGCGCGTTCGACGATACGGTCGAGTTCACCCGCGACCGCAAGGCGTTCGGCAAGCCGATCCTCGATTTCCAGAACACGCGCTTCGTGCTCGCGGATTTGAAGGCCAAGCTGCAGGTCGGCTGGGCGCACCTAGACTGGGCGCTGAACCGTCACATGAAGAAGGAGCTGACCCCCGAAGAAGGCGCTGCGGCGAAGCTGTGGCACACCGACCTTCAATGGGAAGTCATGGACAAATGCCTCCAGCTTCACGGCGGCGCGGGCTATATGAACGAATATCCGATCGCCCGCGCCTGGCGCGCCGCGCGCGTGACGCGCATCTTCGGCGGCACGAACGAGATCATGAAGGAACTGATCGGGCGCAAGCTCTGATCGCTTGAACCAGCAGGAAAGGAATTCTCCCATGGCTACTGCTTATATCGTCGACGCTGTCCGCACCGCGGGCGGCAAGCGCGGCGGCCGGCTCGCGGGCGTCCATCCCGTCGACCTCGGCGCCGCGGTGTTCGACGCGATTGCCGACCGCAATGATTTCGACACCAAGGCGATCGACGATGTCATCACCGGCTGCGTCAGCCAGGGCGGCCAGCAGACGATGGACCTCGGCCGCAACGCCGTGCTCGCGTCGAACCTGCCCGACTCGATCCCCGCAGTGACGATCGACCGCCAGTGCGGGTCGTCGCAGCAGGCGATCCAGTTCGCCGCGCAGGCGGTGATGTCGGGGACGCAGGACATCGTGCTCGCGAGCGGGATCGAAAGCATGACGCGCGTGCCGATGGGCGCCGTCGCGACGCTCTTCATGAAGGAAGGGCTCGGCCATTATAAGTCCGAGCGGCTCGAGGAAAAATATCCCGGCATCATGTTCAGCCAGTTCATGGGCGCCGAGATGATCGTCAAGAAACATGGCTTCACCAAGGACGACCTCGACGCCTATGCGCTCGAAAGCCATCGCCGCGGTGCCGCCGCGACCGAAGCGGGCCATTTCAAGCGCGAGATCGTCGGGGTCGAGATCGATACGCCGGAGGGCCGTCAGACGCACCTGATCGACGAAGGCATCCGCTTCGATGCGACGCTTGAAGGCATTGCCGGGGTCAAATTGCTCCAGGAAGGCGGCGCGATCACCGCGGCGTCGGCGAGCCAGATCTGCGACGGCGCGTCCGCAGCACTTGTTGTTTCGGAACAGGCGTTGAAGGATCATAATCTGACCCCGCGCGCGCGCATCCATCACATCTCGGTCACCGCGGGCGACCCCGTGATCATGCTCGAAGAACCGCTGTTCGCGACCGAACGCGCGCTGAAGAAGGCGGGCATGACGATCGGCGACATCGACGCCTATGAAGTCAACGAGGCGTTCGCGCCCGTGCCGCTCGCCTGGCTCAAATATCTCGGCGCCGATCCCGCGCGGATCAACCAGCATGGCGGCGCGATCGCGCTCGGCCACCCGCTCGGCGCCTCGGGTACCAAGCTGATGGCGACGTTGCTCGGCGTGCTCGACGCGACCGGCGGCAAGTACGGCCTGCAGACGATGTGCGAAGGCGGCGGCCAGGCCAACGTCACGATCATCGAGCGGCTGTAGTCAATCCGGCGTCGCCCCAGCAAAAGCCGGGGCCGCTATCCAACTGGGCGCTTCGTCGCCTGCGATCCCAGCTTTCACTGGGATGACGAACATTAGAGAGGACAATAAATGAAACTCGATTCCACCGTATCCGCCGTCGTCACCGGCGGTGCCTCGGGCCTTGGCGCCGCTACCGCGCGCGCGCTTGCCGCCAAGGGCGTCAAGGTCGCGATCTTCGACCTGCAGGAAGAAAAGGGCACGGCGCTCGCGGCCGAACTTGGCGGCGTTTTCTGCGAATGCAACGTCACCGACGACGCCTCGGTCGATGCCGCCTTCGAAAAGGCGCGCGCAGCGATCGGACAGGAGCGCATCCTCGTCAATTGCGCGGGCACCGGCAACGCGATCAAGACCGCGAGCCGCTCGAAAGAAGACGGCAGCATCAAGCATTTCCCGCTCGATGCGTTCAACTGGATCATCCAGATCAATCTCGTCGGCACCTTCCGCTGTATCGCCAAGTCGGCGGCGGGCATGATGACGCTCGACCCGATGGAAGACGGCGAACGCGGTGCGATCGTCAACACCGCCAGCGTCGCGGCCGAGGACGGCCAGATCGGCCAGGCGGCTTATTCGGCGTCGAAGGGCGGCGTCGTCGGCATGACGCTCCCCATCGCGCGCGACCTCGGCAACGAGAATATCCGCGTCAACACGATCCTGCCGGGCATCTTCGACACCCCGCTTCTCGCGGGTGCGCCTCAGAATGTCCGCGATGCGCTCGGTGCCTCGGTGCTCAACCCGAAGCGCCTCGGCAATCCGGTCGAATACGCCAATCTTGCGATGTGCATGATCGAGAATGGCTATTTCAACGGCGAGGACGTCCGCCTCGACGGCGGCATCCGTATGGCGCCGCGCTGACATGCCGAAACCGGAAAGCTGGCGGCTCGATGCCGCCAGCTACCCCGTTTGCATCGAGTTGCAGACGCGTTTTCAGGACATGGACATCAACGGCCACCTCAACAATGTGGCCTTTGCCGCCTTGTTCGAGAGCGGCCGCGTGCTGCTGAACCGGCAGGTGCGCCCGCTCGACGAGCGGCCCTCGAACGAGCGGACGATGGTTGCGGCGGTCGAGATCAACTATCTCGCCGAGGGCAATTTTCCCGACCCCGTGCAGATTGCGACCGGCATCGGCCGGCTCGGCACGTCGAGCTGGACGATCGTGCAGGCGATGTTCCAGAACGGCCGCGCGATCGCGACCTGCGATACCGTCGTCGTATGCCGCACCGACGGGCAGGCCAAACCGCTCCGCGCCGAAATGGTCACGGAGCTGACGGCGAATCTGGTGAAGCCGGTCTGATTTCCTTCTCCCTCGATGGGAGAAGGATACGGAGCCTTGTGCCGGAGGCGCTAGGCGCAGTTGGATGAGGGTGATGGTGCGACATGGCACCGTCGTTTCAGCCCGAAACCGCACCCCCACCGCTGCGACTAGCCAGCAAGCCGGCAAGTCTCGCTGCCTCCCCCATTAAGGGGGAGGACTCGAAAATCAGAGATTCTTGTCGGCGTCGGGGACCGAGCGGATCAGGTCGCGCGCGAAGCCGATCAGCCCGATCTGGCGGCGACGCTTGAGCCGCTCGGCGCGCAGGATCGCGCGGACCTCGTCGAAGCAACCTTCGACATGGTCGTTGATCAGCACATAGTCATAGCCGTCCCAGTGGCTGATTTCATTCGCGGCGCGCTCCATGCGCGCGGCGATGACCTCGTCGCTGTCGGTGTTACGCGAGCGCAGCCGCCGTTCGAGCTCCTCCATCGTCGGCGGCAGGACGAAGACGCGCACGACGTCGGGGCCGGCCTCCTGATAGAGTTGCTGCGCGCCTTGCCAGTCGATGTCGAACAGCACATCCTTGCCCGCGGCAAGCATCGCCTCGACCGGCGCGCGCGGCGTGCCGTAACGATGGCCGAAGACATGCGCCCATTCGAGGAATTCGCCGTCGGCCGCCATCTTCTTGAAGGTCTCGGTGTCGACGAAATGATAATGGACGCCGTCGATTTCGCCCGGGCGCGGCGGGCGCGTCGTTGCGGAGATCGACAGCGCGATATCCTTGTCGGCCTCGAGCATCATCCTCGAGATGGTGGTCTTGCCGGCGCCCGAGGGCGAGGAGAGGACGAACAACACGCCGCGGCGGTTCAGGTGGACGCTTTCAGCCATGGGCGCTATTCGCCTGACGAGGGGCGGCGGTCAAGGGGGCTCGGATGGCGGGAATTTCACGTACGGGCTGGCTGGTCGCCGCAGGACTGCTCGCGGTCTTCGCTGCCATCCTCTTTGCGATGGGGCGCCCGCCGATCTGCCCTTGCGGCGCCGTCAGCCTGTGGCACGGCGTGGTGCAGTCGAACCAGAACAGCCAGCAGATTTCGGACTGGTACAGCTTCAGCCACATCATCCACGGTTTCATATTCTTCGGCCTGTCACGCTGGCTGATCCCGCGCCAGCCGCTGTGGATTGCGCTCGCGCTGGCGATCGGGATCGAGGCCGCGTGGGAGATACTCGAAAACTCGCCCGTCATCATCGACCGCTATCGCGAGGTGACGATGGCGTATGGCTATTCGGGCGATTCGATCCTCAATTCGGTGAGCGACGCGCTGTTCATGATCCTCGGCTTCCTTGCCGCGAGCAAAATGCGCTGGTGGGTGACCGTGACCATCGCGATCGCGTTCGAGCTGTTCACCCTGTGGACGATCCGCGACAATCTGACGCTCAATGTGTTGATGCTGGTATCGCCGGTCGAGGCGATCAAGGAGTGGCAGGCGGGCGGCTGACCGGGCGGAGCGCTTACAGGCCTTTGCGGCCAAAGCTGCCGGGTTTCGTGGCCGGCAGATCGCCCGTGTCGGCGCCCGTGCGATTGGTCATATAGCGGGCAAGCGCAGCGTCGGGATCGAAATTCGTCTCGTCGGGATAGATATCGGCATATCCGGGCGTCGTGTCGGACGCCGCCTTCGTTTTGCGCGGCCCGCCCGGCTTGCCAAAGAACATCAGCTTGAGCGCCCAGATGAAGCAGGCGGCGGCCGCGATGAGCACGACGAGCGCGGACAGATGGTTGAAGAGGCGAACACCCGGATCGCCGGCGAGGTCGCCCGCGCGTTCGAGGATATTGCTGAGCGTCTTCAGCCCGAAGCCGAGCGCGAGCAGCATGACGGTGCGAAAGCCGGGCGGGTTGAAGGTCATGACCCGGCGATAGCGGGTCAGGGTGAGAATCGGGTTAATCCGGCGAAAGCGATATCAGTGCAGCGCGCCGCTGCGTCCGTTGGCGTCGAGCGGGATCGCGGGTGGCAGGGCGTCGCCCATCGTCTGCCCGTCGGGCGGCACGCCGGCGGTTCCGGCATAGCTGTCGACGACGCCCGCATTCACCAACGCGGGGTCGAGCGCATGTGCCTCCGCCGCGGCCTTGCGGGCCTCGGCGCGTTCGGCCCATTTCTTGGTGAGGTAGCCCGCCGCGACCGTCGCCGCGAGCACTGCGTAGCGTTGTGGGAACAGGCGCCGCGCCGCGAAGAGCGTGCCGGCGCCGATGACGGCGCCCGCGACGGGATGATTGCCCTTTGTGCGTCCGATGGCGCTGCCGAGAACGCCGCCTACGATACGACCGATCATCTTCCTCTCTCCTTCCCTTCAATAATCCCCGGAAGGCCCCGCGGGTTCCCCCTCAGCTCTCGGGCCCAAGCATCGTGCGCGGATCGACGACGCGATCGAAGGTCGCGGCATCGACATAGCCGAGATCGAGCGCGGCTTCCTTCAGCGTGCTGCCGGTTTCGTGCGCATGTTTGGCGATCTTGGCGGCCTTGTCGTACCCGATTTCGGGGGCGAGCGCGGTGACGAGCATCAGCGAACGGTTCATCAGCTCGTCGATGCGGCTGCGATTGGGCTCGATGCCGACGACGCAATGCTCGGTGAAACCCGCCATGCCGATGGCGAGTAGTTCGATTGAGCGCAGCACGTTCGACCCGATCAGCGGCTTGAAGACGTTGAGTTCGAGATGGCCCTGCAAACCGCCCACCGTCACCGCCTGATGATTGCCGATGACCTGCGCGGCGACCATCGTCAGCATCTCGCATTGGGTCGGGTTGACCTTGCCCGGCATGATCGAGCTGCCGGGCTCGTTCGCGGGCAGGTCGAGCTCGCCGAGTCCCGCGCGCGGGCCCGATCCGAGCAGGCGGATATCGTTCGCGATCTTGGTCAGCGCGACCGCAAGCGTATTCAGCGCGCCCGAAAAGAAGACGAGGCCGTCGTTCGACGCGAGCGCCTCGAACTTGTTTGGTGCTGGTTCAAAGGCGATGCCGGTGTTTTTCGACAGTTCGGCGGCGATCGCGGCGTCGAAACCCGCGGGGGCATTGAGCCCGGTGCCGACCGCGGTGCCGCCCTGTGCGAGCTTGCAGATATCGTCCGCCAGCGCGCCCTCGATCCGCGCACGACACGCGACCAGTTGCCGGACATAGCCCGAGAATTCCTGACCGAGGGTGAGCGGGGTCGCGTCCTGCAAATGGGTGCGGCCGATCTTGACGATATCGTCCCACGCCGCAGCCTTGGCGGCGAGCGCATCGGTGAGGGTGGTGAGCGAGGGCAGCAGGCGCTCGGTCGTCTCGACCGCGACCGCGACATGCAGCGCGGTCGGGAAACTGTCGTTCGACGACTGGCCCATGTTCACATGGTCGTTGGGGTGCACGGGCGACTTGCCGCCGCGCGTGCCCGCGAGCGCCTCGTTGGCGAGTCCCGCGATCACCTCATTGGCGTTCATGTTCGACTGGGTACCGCTGCCGGTCTGCCAGATCGCGAGCGGGAACTGGTTGTCGTGGCGGCCGGCGACGACCGCGTCGGCGGCCGCGGCAATCGCATCGGCGAGGCGGCTGTCGAGGCCATGCGCGCGGTTCACGCGCGCCGCCGCGCCCTTGATCCGCGCAAGCGCATGGACGATCGGGATCGGCATCCGCTCATGCGCCGGGAAGGCAAAATTGTGGCGGCTGCGTTCGGTCTGTGCCCCCCAATAGGCGTCGGAGGCGACCTCGATCTCGCCGATACTGTCGCTTTCGATCCGCGTGCTCATACCACCAGCATCCTTGTCACCAGCACCGACCCGGCCCAGATCATCGCGACGAGGCCAAGCAGCTGCCAAAATCCGCCTTCCCCGACGCGACGGCGCAGCCATGCCGCGGCGATCCACACGACGACGAGCGCCGGGGTCAGAATCAGCACGCTGAAGCGCAGCAGCCCGTCGGCAATCTGTCCGCGCGGAGTGGCGCTTTGCGCAAGGGCATAGCCTTCGACACCCCACCAGAAGGCGGCGGTGAGCACGAGCATGCCTGCGAGAGCCCAATATTGCCAGAAACGGCTGGGGGGCCAGAGTGGGCCGCCCATAGCGTCAGCGCTTCTTGCCGAAGTCCACCGTGACGACGTTCGACCCGTCCTCGCTGGTCACGTCGGGGCGGTCGTTGTCAGCCTCGTCATGTGGTTCGGGCTGCGCCGCGTCATCGTCGCTGACCTGGAACTGCAGCCCGAAATCGACCGACGGGTCGACGAAGGCGGTGATCGCGGCATAGGGGATCGTCAGCATCGACGGCGTCTGGTTGAACGACAGGCCGACGCTGAAATGATCGTCCGCGACGCTGAGATCCCAGAAACGGTTCTGCAGCACGATCGTCATTTCATCGGGAAATTTGGCGATCAGATGTGCGGGGATATCAACCCCCGGGGCCTGCGTCTTGAAGGTGATATAGAAATGATGCTCGCCCGGCAGGCTGTCATAGCCCTCGATCTGGCTCAGCACGCGGCCGACTACGGCGCGCAGCGCGTCCTGCACGATTTCGTCATAGGGAATCAGGCTGTCGCGGACATCGTCACTCATGCGCGACGGGATGAACGCGCGCCGCACGCCGGTCAAGGGGGGAGAGTCTCCTTGCGCCGCGAAAAAATGGCTCTATGGGGTCGGCCATGCGAACCGCCACTGTCCAGCGCACGACCAAGGAAACGGATATCGCGATCGCCGTCAATCTTGACGGAACGGGCGATTATTCGGTGTCCACCGGCATCGGTTTCCTCGACCATATGGTCGAACAATTGTCGCGCCACTCGCTGATCGACATCTCGATGCAGGTGAAGGGCGACCTTCATATCGACCAGCACCATACCGTCGAGGACAGCGCGCTCGCGCTCGGCGAAGCGGTTGCCAAGGCGCTCGGCGACAAGCGCGGCATCGCGCGCTACGGCGAGGCGCATGCGCCGATGGACGAAACGCTGACGCGTTGTGTTCTCGATATTTCGGGGCGCCCGCACTGCGTCTACAAGTCGAGCTTCTCGCAGCCGCGGCTCGGCGAGATGGACACCGAGATGTTCCCGCACTGGTTTCACAGTTTCGCGCAGGCGGCGGGGATCACGCTGCACATCGAGATGCTGTACGGCGAGAACAACCATCACATCGCCGAAAGCATGTATAAGGCGCTTGCCAGAGCGTTGCGCCAGGCGGTCGAGATCGACCCGCGCAAGGGCGATGCGATCCCCTCGACCAAGGGCGTTCTCTAGAGGCTGTTCATGAGCGTTGTTGCCCTGATCGACTATGGCGCGGGCAATCTTCGCTCGGTGCATAATGCGCTCGTCGCGGCGGGCGCGGACAATGTCGCCGTCACCGCCGACCCCGATGTCGTGGCACGGGCCGACCGGATCGTCCTTCCGGGCGTGGGAGCCTTCGCCGCGTGCATGAACGGGCTTTCCGCCATCGACGGGCTGGTCGAGGCGATGGAGCGGCGCGTGCGGAGCGACGGCACCCCCTTCCTCGGCATCTGCGTCGGCATGCAATTGCTCGCCGATGCGGGTGAGGAGCATGGGCGGCACGCGGGGCTCGGCTGGATCGGCGGCACGGTGCGCGCGTTCGACCCGCAGCCCGGCCTGCGCATCCCGCACATGGGCTGGAACGACGTCGTGCCCGCCTTCGCGCATCCGGTGATCGCCGCGGGCGAGGCCTATTATCTCCACGGCTATCATTTCGCCGATGCGGTCGATGTCGCCGCGACCAGCAGCCATGGCGCGACCTTCACCGCTGCGGTCGCGAAGGACAATATCGTCGGCGTCCAATATCACCCCGAAAAAAGCCAGGCCTATGGCCTCGCGACGCTCGAAAGGTTTCTCCATTGGCGTCCCTGACCATCTTCCCCGCGATCGATCTCAAGCGCGGACAGGTCGTACGGCTGGCCGAGGGCGATATGGCGCGTGCGACCGTCTATGGCGATGACCCGGCGGCGCAGGCGCGCCTCTTCGCCGATGCGGGCGCCTCGCACCTGCACGTCGTCGACCTCGACGGCGCCTTTGCGGGTGCAAGCGTCAATGGCGCGGCGGTCGAGAGCATCATCGCGGCCTTTCCGGGCAAGGTGCAGGTCGGCGGCGGTATCCGCGACCGCGCGGGCGTCGATCGCTGGCTGGCGCTCGGCGTCGAGCGCGTGATCATCGGCACCGCAGCGCTGAAGGATCCCGAATTCGTCAAATCGGCCGCGCGCGACCTGCCCGGCCGGATTGTCGTCGGCGTCGACGCGCGCGACGGCATGGTTGCGACCGAAGGCTGGGCCGATGTCTCCGACGTGCGCGTCGAGGATCTCGCGCGGCGCTTCGAGGATGCCGGGGTCGCGGCTTTGCTGTTTACCGATGTAGGCCGCGACGGGCTGCTCAAGGGCTGCAATGTCGAAGCGACGGTCGCGCTGGCGCAGGCGGTCGCCATTCCCGTGATCGCGTCGGGCGGCGTTGCCGATATCGGCGACATCCACGCGCTGCGCCCGCATGTTGCGAACGGCATCGAGGGCGTGATTACGGGACGCGCGCTCTACGACGGCCGGCTCGACCTTGCCGAAGCGATCGCGGCGGGGGCGGCGTGACGGTCCGCGTCCGCGTCATCCCTTGCCTCGACGTCGCCGACGGGCGCGTCGTGAAGGGGGTCAATTTCGTCGACCTCCGCGATGCCGGCGATCCGGTCGAAGCCGCGCGCGCCTATGACGCCGCGGGCGCCGACGAGCTTTGCTTCCTCGACATTTCGGCGAGCCACCAGGGCCGCGGCACCCTGCTCGACATGGTGAGCCGCACCGCCGAAGTCTGTTTCATGCCGCTCACCGTCGGCGGCGGAGTGCGCAGCGCCGACGATGCACGCGCGCTGCTGCTCGCGGGCGCCGACAAGGTCGCGGTCAACAGCGCTGCGGTGGCGCGTCCCGAACTCGTCGCCGATATCGCCGACCGCTTCGGCAGCCAGTGTGCGGTGGGCAGCATCGACGCACGGCGCGTGACAGACGGTCGCTGGGAAATCTTCACGCATGGCGGCCGCAAGCCCACCGGGATCGACGCGCTCGACCATGCCGTCCGCCTCGCCGAACTCGGCGCGGGCGAGTTGCTCGTCACCTCGATGGACCGCGACGGCACCAAGGATGGCTACGACCTCGCGCTCACGCGCGCGATCGCCGATGCGGTCAGCGTGCCTGTGATCGCGAGCGGCGGGGTGGGCGACCTCGACCATCTCGTCGCCGGGGTGATCGAAGGCGGCGCGAGCGCGGTGCTGGCGGCAAGCATCTTCCATTTCGGCGAGGCGACGATCGCCGAAGCCCATGCGCGGCTTGCCAAGGCCGGATTGCCCGTTCGCGCACATTAATCGTCGCGCGGGGTAGTCATGCGGAAAGCGGGCTGCAATAGAAGCGCATGACCTCCAAACTCCGCCTCGCCGACCGCACCAACGATCTCTTTCCGATCCTCGGCTTCCTCGCCGCGATGGCGAGCCTCGCGATGCCGCTCAATGCCTGGCTGGTCGCTTTCATCCTTGCGGGCGCGGTCGTCGCCGCGGTCCACCATGCCGAGGTGATCGCGCACCGCGTCGGTGAGCCGTTCGGCACGCTGATCCTCGCGCTCGCGGTCACGGTGATCGAGGTCGGGCTGATCCTGACGCTGATGCAGGCCGAGCCCGAAAAGGCGCAGTCGCTGGCGCGCGATACGGTGTTCGCGGCGGTGATGGTGATCCTGAACCTGCTGATGGGGCTATGCTTGCTGAGCGGGGCGATCCGGCACCACGAGCAACGCTTCCAGCGTACCGGGATCGGCGCCGCGCTCGCGACGTTGACGGTGCTCACGGTGGTGACGCTGGTTCTTCCCAATTTTACGTCGAGCATCCCGGGTCCCTTCTATTCGGCGACGCAGCTCGGTTTCGTCGCCGTGGTGTCGCTGATCCTCTACGCGACCTTTGCGCTGGTGCAGACGGTGCGGCACCGCGACTATTTCCTTCCCGATGGTGATGCGCAGGACGAACCCGACGCGCACGCCGCACCGCCAAGCATCCAGCGCACCGCGATTTCGGGCGCACTGCTGCTCGCAAGCCTCGTCGCGGTCGTCCTGCTCGCGAAGAATCTGTCGCCGATCATGGGGGCGCTGCTCGCCGACTGGGGCGCGCCGCCCGCAGTGCTCGGCGTGTTGATCGCCGCGCTGATCCTCGCGCCCGAAGGTTTGGCCGCCGTGCGCGCGGCGAAGGCCGACCGCCTGCAGACCAGCCTCAACCTAGCGCTCGGCTCGGCGCTTGCGACCATCGGCCTCACCATTCCGGCGGTCGCGATCCTGTCGATCATGACCGACCTGCCGATCAGCCTCGGCCTCGACGCCAAGTCGACCGTGCTGCTCTTCCTGTCGCTGATCGTCTCGGTTCAGACGCTCGCGAACGGGCGCACGACGGTGCTGCAGGGTGTGATCCACCTGATGCTGTTCGCGATCTACCTGTTCACGACGTTCGTGCCCTGAGCGTCGTCCCTGCGAAAGCAGGGCCGCAGTCGGCATGGCGCAAGGCTTCCAGCGGCCCCTGCGTCCGCAGGGGCGACGGCTAAAATCTCACGTCTTGCGAACGAACACCGTCCCCGCCGAATAGCCCGCGCCAAACGAACAGATGAGGCCGGTGTCGCCCGCCGCCATATCCTCATGGTTGAGGTGGAAGGCGATGATCGAACCCGCGCTCGACGTATTGCCATAGGTGTCGAGCACCGTCGGACTTTCGTCCTCGCTCGCCTCGTGCCCCAGCACGCGCTGCGCGATCAGGCGGTTCATATTGGTGTTCGCCTGATGCAGCCACAGCCGGCGCATGTCGCCGCCTTCGAGCCCCAACAGCTCCATCTGCTCGACGATCATGTTCGCGACCATCGGCACGACTTCCTTGAACACCTTGCGGCCTTCCTGGACGAAAAGCTTGTCGCTCTTCGGTCCCGACTGGTCGATCCCGCCGTGGCCGCGGTTGAGGAAACCGAAATTGTTGCGGATGTTGTTGCTGAACTGCGTCTTGAGCTTCGTGCCGAGAATATCCCAATGCCCCGCCGGCGCGATGGCCTTGTCCTCGACGAGGATCGCGGTGGCGACGTCGCCGAAGATGAAATGGCTGTCGCGGTCGCGCCAGTTGAGGTGCCCCGAACAGATTTCGGGGTTCACGACGAGCACGCTCTTCGCGTGGCCCGCGCGGATATAGTCGGCGGCGGTCTGGATGCCGAAGGTCGCTGACGAGCAGGCGACGTTCATGTCGAAACCGAAGCCGTCGATGCCGAGCGCGTCCTGGATTTCGACCGCCATCGCGGGATAGGGGCGCTGCATATTCGACGCGGCGCACAGCACGGCGTCGACGTCGCCCGCCTCGCGGCCGGCGCGGGAAAGCGCCTCCTTTGCGGCCAGAACGCCGATTTCGGCAAGGATCGACAGTTCGTCGTTGCTCCGCTCGGCGATGCGTGGCGCCATATGTTCGGGGTCGAGAATGCCCGCCTTGTCGACGACGAACCGCGATCCGATGCCGCTCGCCTTCTCGATGAATTCGACACTCGATTCAGTCAGTTCTGCGATTTCTCCCGCCGCGATCGCCGCTGCATTTTTACTATTGTGCAGCGCAACATACGCGTTAAAACTCGCGACAAGTTCTTCGTTGGAGATGCGTTCGGCGGGGGTGAAGAGGCCGGTTGCGGAAATGACCGGCTGCGGTGAATGCGACATGGTGGCTCTCGTGTGTCTTACAGATTCAAGACACGCTGATTAGGCTCCGTCGCGGCGCCGCGCAACGCCCCACCGCTTGCTGAACAATCGCCGACGACATGGTTAACCCGCCACTAACCATTTTGGTGGCAGACTGTTTGATGCAGGCCTCCGGGGGGATGGCTCCCCGGGCGCCGTGCGGGAGCATGACCATGGCGACGCGTTCGGGACCGGCAGCAGGCGACCTGTCGATATCGGAAATCAAGGAATTCGCGAGCTTCCCTGCGGCGACGCAGCGCTATATCCGCCGCTCGCTCGACATCGGGCTCGAGCGCGACGATGCGATCGCGCGCTGGTCGCGCGACATGGTCGAGGAAACCGCGATCCGCGTCCAGGCGCGCGTCTATCAGCGGCTCGTCGACGTACGCGCGCACATCCCCGACGACAGCGGCCTCGACGCGCTCGAACATTTCATGGCGCCGCTGATCGCGGTGTCGGCCTTCGACCTCGGGCAGGACCGGCTGCATGCGTTCGCGCCCTATCGCTTCCTCTACGAACGGCTGCTCGGCGCACATGCGCGGCCGTGGCTGCCCGGCGCCTTCTGTGCCGCGGCGTCGCTCCCTCACCTGCACCCCGACAAGCGCCGGGTGCTGCTCCAGTCGATCAGCGAAGCCGCCGCGACCGCGCCCGGCTGGTCGGCGCGCGAGCCGAGCTTCTATCCCGAATGGGTCGACAAGATCGACGAGACCCGGCCGGCGAATTAGGAGCCTCCGGCGCCAGCCTGAAAGATTCAGGTCAGCGCGCGATACAGGCCGAAGGCGCTGGTGGCGATCAGCACGATGCCGACCATGACGAGCATGACCTTCGGCGAGAAACGTTTCGCCATCATCGCGCCGAGCGGGGCTGCTGCGACGCCGCCGATGATCAGGCCGAGCGTCGGGCCAAGCACATCGTCGAGGCCGAGATGCCAGATGAAGGTCGCCGAGACTGCGATCGCCAGAAAGAATTCGACGCTGTTGACGGTGCCGACGACCTTGCGCGGTTCGCCGCCCTGGACGAGCAGGTTCGAGGTGACGACCGGGCCCCAGCCGCCGCCGCCGGCGGCGTCGAGGAAGCCGCCGACCAGCCCGAGCGGTGCTATGACCGTCGGCTTGCGGATCTTCGGCGGGTAAAGCAGCCCGCGCACGAGCAGCCAGATGCCGATGAGGACCAGATAGGCGAGGACGAAGGGTTTGACGGCTTCGGCGTGCAGCGACGCGAGGACGGTGGCGCCGAGGACGCCGCCGATCACGCCGGGGATGAGCAGCCGGAAGAAGAGCGGCCAGTCGATGTTCCGGTGAAACAGGTGGCTCAGCCCCGATGCCGCGGTGGTAAAGACTTCGACGACGTGGATACGCGACGACGCGGTCGCGGGCGGGACGCCGAGCACCGCGACGAGCAAGGTGTTACAGATAACGCCGAACGCCATGCCGAGCGCGCCGTCGACCAGCTGCGCCGCGAAACCGATGACGATGAAGGGCAGCAGGGACGCAAAGTCGATAGCCGCAAAATCGATCATAATTCATCCCAAGTCTTTTGATTGACAACCTGCTGCCGGGATTCACGGTGCTGCGCCAGCCCAATTTTTCTGCGCGCGGCAAAGGGATTTGTTTCTGCGCCTGATCGAACCGCCATCAACCGGTGATTTCGTCGGGTAGATATTCGCGCACATAATCGATGAAGGCGCGCAGCTTGGGCATCACCTGCTTGCGGCCGGGATAATAGAGGAAGAGGCCCGACGTTGCGGCGGCATAGTCGGTCAGCACCAGTTCGAGCTCGCCCGTCTCGACCATCGTCTTGGCCATCGGTTCGGCCATCATGCTGAGGGCAACGCCCGCCCGCATCGCGACGAACGCTGCGATCCAGTCGTTGACGATCACCGGCCCGGTGACGCCGACGTCGAACTCGCGATTTCCCCGCTCGAAGGTCCACGGCATCAGCGCGCCGGTGGCGAGGCGAAAGCGGATGCAGCGATGATCGCGCAAATCCTCGGGCGTTTCGGGGCGGCCATATTTGTCGAGATAGGAAGGCGCGGCGGCGACGACGAAACGGAAGGGGCCGGTCAGCCGCACCGCGATGACGTCGGCGTCGAGCGATTCGCCCATCCGCACCCCGGCGTCGAATCCGCCGGCGCTGAGGTCGGCGAGCGCGTCGTCGGCGTAAATCTCGAGCTCGATGTCGGGATAGGTTTCGCAAAAGCCGGCGATGATCGGTTCGAACAGCGGCTGGACCGCGCCGCGCATCAGGTTGATGCGAAGCCGGCCGGCGGGGCGGTTGCCGAGGTTGCGCGCCGCTTCATAGGCATCGGCCAGCCCGGTGTAGGCGGGCGCCGCGCGTTCGAGGAACATTTCGCCCGCCTGCGTCAGGCCGACGCTGCGCGTCGTACGCATGAACAGCGGCGCGCCGACGCGCGCTTCGAGGGCTTTGACGGTCTGGCTGATCGCCGAGGGCGAGACGCCGAGGTCGGCGGCGGCGGCGGAAAAGCTCCGCCTTTCCGCGACACGCAGGAAGGCTTCGATCCCGTCGAGCGCCCCATGAGGGATTGTTAAATCCTGCTTCAAAGCACTTGCAGATTATAGAGGATTATCTATCTGCGCAACCGCGCCTAAAAAGGTTGCACAAAGAAACGAAAGGAACTCTCTCCCATGGCCTATCAGCTCTCCTCTTATCGCCGTTTTCCTGCCGCTTTTGCCATCGTCGCCGCCTCGGCGCTCGCCTTCACCGGCCTCATCGCGACGGCGAGCCCCGCTTATGCCCAGTCGGGTAGCGACTATCGCTGCGCCGGCCTCGCCGAACAGGCTCATGTCGCCGCCAACGGCGCCGAAGCCGGCAAGCAGTCGAGCGCCAAGCGCTTCGTTTCGACCGGCAAGAAGCTGTGCGAAGCCGGCAACGAACGCGCCGCTGCCAAGCAGTTCCGCGCCGCGCTGAAGATCGCCGGCGTCGCCGAAGTCGAAACCGACAGCCAGATGGCGTCGCGCTAAGACAGACTGACACCAATCTCCGGACCGTCCTCTCCCTCTCCCCGACGGATCCACCAAACTGGGGCGGCACTCGCAAAGAGGCCGCCCCATTTGTTTGTGCGCCGTGTGTGTGTCAGGATGAGCTCCGACATGTCCGGCAAACCGCCCCGCCGCGAAACGCCCTCCGATCGCCCGGCCGCGAAGGCCGCGGTGCCGCTTTGCCGGTACGAAGAGCTGGCGATGCGCGAAAACAGGCTGCGGAAAGAGCAGCGCGCCGCCAAGCGCGAGACCGGAACAGACTAGCGCCGCCGGTAGCGGAAATACCAGACCTCGTGCCCCTGCGCGCGCGCCTTGGCTTCGTAGCGCGTTTCGGGCCAGCCGGCGGGGCGGACGAGGAAATCCTGTGCATCCTTTGCCAGCCATTCGAACTGATGGCGGTGGCGGCGCATCACCATCAGCGCGTGCGCGAGGTAGATCGGGTGGTCGGTGCCGAAGCGGAATTCGCCGCCGGGTTTCAGCTTTGCCGCGATCAGGTCGAGCGGGCCGTCGTTCATCATCCGCCGCTTCGCATGGCGCGCCTTGGGCCAGGGGTCGGGGTGGAGCAGATAGGCGAAGCTCAGCGCGCCGTCGGGAATGCGCCGCAGCACTTCCAGCGCGTCGCCATGGTGGATGCGGACATTGCCGAGCGGAAGGCTCGCACCATGATCGCCCGCGACATGGACGAGCGCCTGCGCGACGCCGTTGATGAAAGGTTCGGCGCCGATGAAGCCATGATCGGGCAACATGTCGGCGCGCCCCGCCATATGCTCGCCGCCGCCAAAGCCGATTTCGAAATGCAGCGGGCGGTCGTAACCAAACAGGCGCGTCGCGGTGACCTCGCCGTCGAGCGGTACCGCGATCTGCGGCAGTAGCGTATCGACGAGATCCTGCTGGCCCGCGCGCAGGGGCTTGCCCTTCGAGCGGCCATAGAGGCGGTTGATCGTCGTCGGATCGCCGGGCTTGTGCGCTGTCATGCCGCGCGCGTTAGCGCCGCGGCCCCGCCGCCGCAAGGCGGCACGTAGTAAAGGAGGCGCGTGGTCAAAGCGCGTCGCTGTTGACGCTGATCGACTTGCTGTTGCCCCATGTCGGAACGGTGGTGACGCGGCGGTTAGCCTTGACGATCTCGATGACCCGCTGCGGCGACGGCAGCCGGTCCTGCGCGACGAAGCCGACGTTCTGCGCAGCCGTGATGAGCGTGATCGAATAGCGCGGCGTCGCCGGAGCCTCCTTGTCGGCCATCGCTATGACCTTGGCACCCGGATCGGGACCGACCCAGATGCCGTTGCCATTGTCCCCCATCGCAAGCAGGTAATTTTCGGTGTCGGCGTTCTGACGATAGAGGGCCGCGTTGCCGCCGATATCCGGATCGCGGCACCAGTGCACCGCGGCGAGCGCTTTCGTCGATTCGGGCGTGGGTTTGGCCTTGGCCTTGCTTTGTGCCGTCGCCATGCCGAGCAGGCCCGACATCAGGTCGGCGCCGCCGTTTTTCGGGGCATCCTTTGCGGCTACCGGAAAAGCGAGCGGGGCGGGGCAATCGGTCACCGGCGCCGCCTCGGGCGCCGCCGGGATTTTTCGCGGCCATTGAACCTCGGCCAGCGCGGCGTCCATCCACTGCGCCAATTCGGCAGGCGAGCGGGTCTGCGACGAGGCGCGCAGCTTCACATACCAGCCCCCGACCGGAAGCATCATCACCCCCGAACTGCGATAGGGGCCGCTCTTCGGTTCATAGACGACTTTTAGCCCCGATGCGCTCGATTGCCCCGGCGGGACGAAGGCTTGCGGCCCGACGGCAATTGCCGGACGCCCGAATGTATTGCGGTTCTCTATCCCCCATTGCGCCTGCGCAAACCACACGGGCACCGCGCCGTTGGTGTTGCGAAAGATGTAGAAGGTGAGCGATTCGGCGGCATCACCGACCGTATAGGAGAGGCCGACGTCGAGGTCGTCGGCGGCATAGGCCATGCCGCGGTCGCGCGGCGCGCCGCCGAGCGTCGCGGGGACGCCGATACCGCTATGCTTGTGTTTCCACGCCTTGCCCGCCTTGAGCGGGAGCGGCTGTTGCGCCGCCGCCGGCGTGCCGGCAACCATTATCGCTGCCATGGCCCCCAAAAGGACCTTCAACCAATGGCTTGCCATGTGCGACATCCCCCCGATCCGCAGCCGAGGCTGTCAGATCGGGGCGATGTTGGCAAGCGCGGGTTGGCGCCTCAGGCGGCGATCGCGGCCTTCAGCTTGTCGACGAGGTCGGTGCGTTCCCACGGGAAGGCTTCGCCCGTCGCGGTGCGGCCGAAATGGCCATAGGCCGCGGTCTGCTTGTAGATCGGCTTGTTGAGGCCGAGGTGGGTGCGGATGCCCTTGGGCGTCAGGCGCACGAGCTGCGGGATCGCCTGTTCGATCGCCGCTTCGGTGACGCCCTCGGCCGCCGTGCCGTGCAGGTCGACATAGATCGACAGCGGTTCGGCGACGCCGATCGCGTAGCTGAGCTGGATCGTGCAGCGGCGCGCGAGGCCCGCGGCGACGATATTCTTGGCGAGATAGCGGGTGATATATGCGGCCGAACGGTCGACCTTCGTCGGGTCCTTGCCGCT
The DNA here is from genome assembly GCF_052871675.1 of Sphingopyxis sp. LARHCG72. Lineage (NCBI taxonomy): Bacteria > Pseudomonadati > Pseudomonadota > Alphaproteobacteria > Sphingomonadales > Sphingopyxidaceae > Sphingopyxis > Sphingopyxis sp. LARHCG72. Next base: position 302,620 of record NZ_JBIXJU010000001.1, read on the forward strand.
GAACGCGCCGCCGCCGTGCGGGCTGGCGCCGCCATAGGTGTCGACGATGATCTTGCGGCCGGTCACCCCGGCGTCGCCGTCGGGCCCGCCGATCTCGAAACGCCCGGTCGGGTTGATGTGATAGACGGTGTTCGCGGTGAGCAGCTCGGCGGGCAGCACGTCGGCGATCACGCCAAGCACATATTTGCGCAGCTCGGTGTATTTCGCTTCGTCGCCTTCGCCATTGTGGAAATAATAGCCCGGTGCATGCTGCGTCGACACAACGATCGCGGTCGCCTCGACCGGGCGCTCATTGGCGTAGCGCAGCGTGACCTGGCTCTTGGTGTCGGGCTCGAGGAAGGGGGCGGTGCCCGCCTTGCGGTCGGCGGCCATGCGCTCGAGTATCTTGTGGCTGTAATCGAGCGTCGCGGGCATCAGGTCGGGGGTCTCGTCCGACGCATAGCCGAACATGATCCCCTGGTCGCCGGCGCCTTCGTCCTTGTCGCCGCTTTCGTCGACGCCCTGTGCAATGTGCGCCGACTGGGCGTGGAGGTTATTCTCGAAGCGGAAGCTTTCCCAGTGGAAGCCGTCCTGCTCGTAACCGATTTCGCGCACCGTGTTGCGCACGGTGGCTTCGATCTCTTCGAGCGCGCCCGGTGCCCATTCGTCATTTTCGAACACGCCCTTGCAGCGGATTTCACCGGCAAGGACGACGAGCTGGGTCGTGGTGAGCGTTTCACATGCGACGCGGGCTTCGGGATCCTTCGACAGGAACAGGTCGACGATCGAATCGCTGATCTGGTCGGCCACCTTGTCGGGATGTCCTTCGGACACGCTTTCGGAGGTGAAGAGGAAGCTGTTGCGCATGGAGAGCCTTCTGTGAACGGATATAAAGGAAGCTTTATGTGGGTGCGCTGTTAACGCCAGCGCCGACGAAAGGCAATGGCCAGCGCTAACAGCAGCAACGCAAACCCGACGGGCAGCATATTGCCGAACCGGGCGAAGAGGGTGGGGGCATGGGCGGGCGGCAGCACCGTGTCGATGCGTCCGGCCGTGTGCATGGGCAGCGACTCGAGCAGCCGGCCATCGGCGCCGATCACCGCGCTGATCCCTGTCGGCGTCGCGCGCACCACGGGCAGGCCTTCCTCGATCGCGCGCAGCCGTGCCTGCGCCAGATGCTGCGGCGGACCCCACGCGCCGAACCACGCGTCGTTCGACGGGTTGAAGATGAAATCGGGGCGATGGGCGCGGTCGACCACCTGTCCCGAAAAGATGATTTCGTAACAGATTTGCAGTCCTGCTCGCCCGAAGGCGCCGAGGTCGAGCGTGTGCGGACCCGGGCCGGGCCAGAAATCGATGTCTCCGGGGGCGAGCCGCGACAGGCCGATCGCCGACAGGACCGGCCGCATCGGGAGATATTCGCCGTAGGGGACGAGGTGCGCCTTGTCGTAGCGCGGGCCGAGCGTGCCGTCGGCGTGCACCGTCATCACCGCGTTGCGCGCGCCCACGACGTCGCCGGCCTTGTCGAGTTCGAGCTTGAGCGCGCCGAGCAGCATCAGGTCCTGCGGGTTCATCAGCCGGACCAGCCGCGCGCGCGCTTCGGCGGGTGTGCGGTCGTAATAGGGGAGCGGATAACCCGTTTCGAGATAGTCGGGCACCGCCGCTTCGGGCCACAGGATCAGACGCGGGGTGGCGTCCTTCGGCGCGGTCAGCCGCGCGAGCTTGGCGAAATTGGCGTCGGCCTTGCTGCCTTCCCACTTGTCCTGCTGGCCGACATTGGGCTGGACGACGGTGATCGGGACCCCGCGCGCGCCCTTCGAGCGGACCGCGGCGTCGGCGCTGCTCGTCATCTGCACCAGCGTTGCCGCACCCCAGAGCAGCAGCACCGAGGCGAACAGCCCGCCTGCGGCCCTGGGGCGACGCAGCCAAGCCAGCAGGAGGACGGCGGCAAGCAGGACGATCAGGCCGCTCATACCATAGGTGCCGATCCACCGCGCGGGTGCCGCAACATGGGGCACTGCGATCACCCCCAGCGGATTCCATGCAAAGCCGGTGAACACCCAGCTCCGCAGCCATTCGGTGAGCGTCCACAGCGCCGCAAAGGCGAGAAGGAAGGAGAGCGTCGTTGCGGGCGCGGTGCGCTGTGCAGTCCGGCCGACCAGCCAGGCACCCCACGCCGCGAGCGCGGGATAGACCGCGAGATAGAGCGACAGCAACACGACAGCGATCCACCCGAGCCATGCCGGCATCGCGGCCTGATAGGTGAAAGCGGTCGCGATCCAGCCCAGCCCGACGACGAAATGGCCGACGCCGAAGGACCAGCCGAGCCCGAAGGCGCGCCAGCCGCGCGGGCTCTGCGCCACGAGCGCCATCCACCCGCCAAGCGCGAGCAAGGTCAGCGGCCAGAGGTGAAGCGGCGCGAAGCCGGTCGCCGAAACAGCGCCCAGCAACAGGGCAAGAAGCTTTGGCCAATGGTCAGCGAAAGCGGCGATGCGGGAAGAGGTCGCGGTCACACGCGCTGCTTTAGCCGCGCGCCGCGATGGCGACAATGGCGCTTGCCAAATCCTGCGCCTTTGTCCAACTTCCGCGCCGGTCGCGCAGGGCAGGACATGGGCGGGAGACGCGTATGTGGTGGGCGATAGCGATGCTGCTGGCGGGCAGCTATTCGGACATGGTGCAGGATCCGGCGGCCGACGCCGCCGAGGCGGCGGTGGCCGATACGGACGCCGAAACCGCGGGCCATGCGATGCAGGCGCCGGGCTGGCTCGAGGCCTTGCCCGAGGCGCGTCGCCGCGAGGTGCGCTGCGTGACGCTCGCCGACCAGGTGCTGGAAGACGTCGGTGGCGGCCTTCGCAAGGACAGCCTGGGCCTGACCACCGCGAAAGCCGATATGCTCGCGGCGCGGCTGACCGAGGCGATCATGGTCGAGAATGGCTATAGCGAAGCGGGGGTGAACGCGATCTACAACGCCGATTTCGAAGTCATGTCGTGGCAGGATCAGGAGCGCAGCGCGGCGCAGCGTTCGGCCGCGATGGCGCAGGACATCGGCCGCTGCCGCGCGTTGTTCGACAGCATCGATCTTTCGGGCGGCACAGCGCGGGCACTGACCCCGGTCGCGTCGCCGAACGCCGCGCAATGCTATGCGATCGTCAATATCCTCGCCGACCGCGCCGAGCTCGCCAGCCCGGAACAGCGCAGGCTCGAGGCGGTCCGCACGCGCCTTGAAAAACGTCACTATGCCGATCGCGGCACGGGTGAAGCCGCGGATATGGAGCTGAACGACGAAGTCGTGCTTTTCAATCCCGAAGCCTTCGACGCGCTGCCCAAAACCCTTACCGAACCGCGGCGCGCGGCCTGTTTCGCGATGGCGGGCGGCTAGCCGCGATCAGAGCATATATTTCATCCTGATCGACTGGCGCATTTCGCCCGCGACCACAAAGCTCGCCGATTTGAAGCTCGGCGGGCCGACGGTGATCGTCGGGTTGCGCGAAAAGCCGAAGCCTTCCTTGGGCAGGAAGATCGCCGTATCCATCTTGTTGTTGCTATTCTCGTCGTGGACCACCGCGATCGCATAGGTGCCCGTCGCGGGCGCGTGGATCAAAAAATCGCCGGCATCGGCCGCCTTCACCGCCATGCGCACCGATCCCTTGTCCTTGCTGCAATCGGGAAAGGCCTTGCGATTGGTCGTCAGGCACACCAGCAGCTGCCCCTTCGTGCTGCGCAGTCCGGTGACGCTGACTTCAACCGTCGGCGGCGGTGCGCTGGCGGCGGCGGTGAGCAGCAGCAAAATCGCCAAGCCCGATATCGGTACCGCACGCCTTGTCCCAGAAGCGGAAATAGAGCCCATAATTCCCCCGGTAAGCGGCATGATGCTGTTCATGATGCGTCGCGGTTATCAGCCATCGCCCCGCGGGTCCATGCACCAGCGCGCGCGGGAACATCTCCCACCCCATATGATTGCCGACGCCCATGAGGGTCATGATCGCGAGCACGAGGCCGAGGACCGCGACGTGGATCGGGATGACGAAGACGAGCGCCGGGATGACGACCGCGCCGGTGACCGCTTCCAGCGGATGGAAACTCATCGCCGCCCAGGCGGTCGGCGGCCGGCTGTCGTGATGGACGCCGTGCGCGAGGCGGAACAGGCGTGGGCGGTGCATCCAGCGGTGCGTCCAGTAGAACCATGTGTCGTGGAGGAGGAGGTAAGCGAAAAGGCTGACCGGCAGATACCAGAGCGGCAGCGCGTCGATATCGACATAGATGCGCGTCCAGCCGTGCGCCTGCCACCCCCATGCGACGACGCCGGCCGGGACGCCATAGATCGCGGCGCTCGTAAGGCTCCAGCCGATCTCGCGCTTCATCTGGGGTTCGAGCCCGCGATAGAGGCCGGGATGCTTCAGCCGCGTTGCAAAGGCGAAGGCGCCGCTAGTGATCAGGTAACGCACGCCGACAATCGCGGTCATCGCGAGCGCGGAGAACAGGATCGCCCAGCCGGTCATGGCGCAAGGCTAGTCGCTCGGCGCGGCGTTGCAATGGCTTTCGCCGGGGCGGCAGGCGGGCTAGGGCAGGGGGATGGCGGGGCAAAGCATCGATAAATGCGATATCGCGATCGTCGGCGGCGGGCTTGCCGGCGGCCTCGCGGCGCTCGCGCTGGCGCGACAGCGGCCCGACCTTGACGTCCGGCTGGTCGAGCCCGGCCCTGTCGGCGGCAACCATGTCTGGTCCTTCTTCGACAGCGACATCGCGAAGAAGGATCGCTGGCTCGTCGCGCCGCTCGTGCGCTATCACTGGCCGCGCTACGACGTCACCTTCCCCGCGTATCAGCGCACCATGCGGATGGGCTACAAGAGCATCACCGGCGAGGCGCTGGCCGAGGCGGTCGCGGCGGCGCTGCCCGAAGGCCATGTCATCGTCGACAAGGCGAAGCACGTCGCGCCCGACCATCTGCTGCTGGCGCGCGGCGGGCGGCTTTCGGCAAAGCGCGTCATCGATGCGCGCGGCGCGGGCAAGTTTCCGACGCTCGACTGCGGCTGGCAGAAGTTTGTCGGGCAGGCGCTGACCGTGACCGGCGGACATGGCGTCGAACATCCGGTCGTGATGGACGCGACGGTTGAGCAGCAGGACGGTTATCGCTTCGTCTATCTGCTGCCCTTCGATGCCGAGACCCTGTTCGTCGAGGACACCTATTACAGCGACCACCCCGATCTCGATGTCCCCCTCATTCGCGAACGCATCGCGGCCTATGCTGCCGCGCAGGGCTGGGACGTCGCCGCCACGACGCGTGAGGAAAACGGCGTTCTGCCGGTAGTGATCGCGGGCGATTTCGACCGGCTGTGGCCGGCATCCGACCGCACAGCGCGGATCGGCGCACGCGCCGGGATGTTTCACGCCACCACCGGCTATTCATTGCCCGACGCCGTGCGCGCCGCCGCGGCGCTGCCGTCGCTGGTCGACCGCAGCGATTTCGCCGAGGTGCTGCGCGCCCGCGCCCGGACCTCGTGGCGGCGCCAGCGTTTCTACCGGATGCTCGGCGCGATGCTGTTTCGCGCCGCCGAACCCGATGTGCGATATCGGATCTTCGAGCGCTTCTACCGCCTGTCGCCGCACCTGATCGCGCGCTTCTATGCCGGTCGCTCGACCACCGCCGACAAGCTGCGCATCCTGTCGGGCAAGCCCCCGGTGCCGATCGGCCGCGCGCTCGCCGCGCTGGCGAAACGCGACTGGCGATGACGCGCCGCGCCATCGTCATCGGCGCAGGGTTCGGCGGGCTTGCGCTCGCGATCCGGCTCCAGTCGGCGGGGGTCGCTACGACGATCGTCGAGGCGCGCGACAAGCCCGGCGGGCGCGCCTATCATTGGGTGAAGGACGGTTTCACCTTCGACGCGGGGCCGACCGTCATCACCGATCCGCCGTGCCTGCAGGAATTGTGGGCGCTGACCGGACAGGACATGGCTACGGACGTCGACCTGGCGCCGGTCATGCCCTTCTATCGCCTCGACTGGCCCGACGGCACCAGCTTCGATTATTCGAACGACGAGGCCCTGCTCCGCGCCGAAATCGTCAAGCTTCACCCCGCCGATGTGGAGGGCTACGACCGTTTCCTCGCCTATTCGAAGGGCGTCCATGAACAGGGCTATGTGAAGCTTGGTGCGGTCGCCTTTCTCGACTTCGCGTCGATGATCAGGGCGGCGCCGGCGCTGATGAAATATCAGGCGTGGCGCAGCGTCTATTCGATGGTGTCTTCCTATGTGGAGGACGAACGGCTGCGGCAGGCCTTGTCGTTTCACACCCTGCTCGTCGGAGGCAATCCGATGACCACGAGCGCGATCTACGCGCTGATCCACACGATCGAAAAACAGGGCGGCGTCTGGTTCGCGCGCGGCGGCACCAATGCGCTGGTGTCGGGGATGGTGCGGTTGTTCGAGCGGCTGGGGGGCACGCTGCGGTTCGACGATCCGGTGACGCGTATCGAGACCACGGCCGACCGGGCCACGGGCGTGACGACGCGCAGCGGCTGGTGCGGCGATGCCGAAATGGTCGCGTGCAACGGCGACCTGATGCACAGCTATCGGGACTTGCTGGCGGGCCATCCGAGGGGCGCGAAGGCCGCGCAGAGCCTGTCGCGCAAGCGCTGGTCGCCCTCTTTGTTCGTCGTCCATTTCGGCGTGAAGGGCACTTATCCCGATATCGCGCACCACAGCATCCTGTTCGGCCCGCGCTACAGGGGGCTGCTCGACGATATCTACAGGAACGGCGTCGTGCCGGGCGATTTCTCGCTCTATCTCCACCACCCCAGCGCCACCGATCCCGGCATGGCGCCGCCCGGCCATTCGACCTTCTATGCGCTCGCTCCTGTCGCGCATCTCGGCAAGGCGCAAGCCGACTGGGACGGTGCCTTCGGGCAGCAATTTGCCGATGCGATCATCGAGGAAGTCGAGCGCCGCGTCGCGCCGGGGCTCCGCGCCAATCTCGTCACCCGCTTCCATTATACGCCCGCCGATTTCGGCCGCGACCTTTCGGCGCATCTCGGCAGCGCGTTCAGCCTCGAGCCTGTCCTCTGGCAAAGCGCGTGGTTCCGCGCCCACAACCGCGACGATGTGATTTCCAACCTTTACTTCGTCGGCGCGGGGACGCATCCGGGCGCGGGTATCCCGGGGGTCGTTGGCAGTGCCAAGGCGACCGCCAGTCTGATGTTGGAAAAATGATGAAACGCCTTGCCGTCTATTGCGGGTCCGCGACCCCCGAAGATCCGATCTATGTCGAAACCGCGCGCCACGTCGGCCGCACCTTGGCCGCGCGCGGCATTGGCGTCGTCTATGGCGGCGGCCGCCTCGGGCTGATGGGCGCGGTCGCCGACAGCGCATTGGAAGCCGACGGCGAGGTGATCGGCATCATCCCCGACGCGCTCGTCGGCGCCGAAGTCGCGCACCGCGGCTGCACCGAGTTGCACGTCGTTTCGGGCATGCACGAGCGCAAGAAGATGTTCACCGACCTCTCCGACGGTTTCCTGACCATTCCCGGCGGCGTCGGCACGATGGACGAATTGTGGGAAGCGATCAGCTGGGCGCAGCTCGGCTATCATGCCAAGCCTGTCGGGCTGCTCAACGCCGCGGGCTTCTATAACGACCTGATCGCGTTCAACCGCCATATGGTCGAGGTCGGCTTCATCCGGCCCGCGCACGCCGGGATCATGATCGTCGATGCGGGGCTCGACGACCTGCTCGACAAGATGGCCTCATACGAGCCGCACAAGACGATTTTCGCGATGAAGGCCGAAAATCTGTAATGATCGCGGCGGGGGCCTATGACGCACATGCCCTCCACGGTTTCGCGCACGACAGCATCGCGCGCGGATCGAAAAGCTTCGCACTGGCGAGCCAGCTCTTCGACCGCGAAACGCGCGAGCGAGTCTGGCTGCTTTACGCATGGTGCCGCGCCGCCGACGATCTGACCGACGGGCAGGATCATGGCGGCGCGATGAAGCCGGGTCATGATCCCGTTGCCGCGGTCGCGCATATCCGGGCGCAGACCGACAGGGCCTTTGCCGGCGAACCGACCGGCGAGATGGCGTTCGACGCGCTGGGCTTCCTGCTCACCGAGGTCGCGATCCCGCGCCTCATCATCGACGACATCATTGCGGGTTTCGAACTCGACGCGAAGGACTGGCGCCCGCGCAGCGAGGATGACCTGCTGTGCTATTCCTATCATGTCGCGGGCGCGGTCGGGGTGGCGATGGCGCTCGTCATGGGCATCGATCCCGCCGACGAAACGACGCTCGACCGCGCCTCCGATCTCGGCATCGCTTTCCAGCTCGCGAATATCGCACGCGACGTCGCCGAGGACGCCGCCGCCGACCGCTGTTACCTGCCCGTCGAATGGATGGTCGAACTCGACATCCCGCCGGGGCAGCATATGCACCCCGCCTTCCGTCCGCGCCTCGCCGTGATGGCGAAATGGCTCGCCGAAATGGCGGAGGAATATGAAGCGTCGGCGCGCTGGGGCGCGCGCAAGCTGCCCCCGCGCAGCCGCTGGGCGGTGCTCGCCGCCGCGGGCATCTATGGTGACATCGCGCGCGAGGTGCGCGCACGCGGCGACCATGCGTGGGACCACAGGGCGTCGAGTTCCTTGGGCGCGAAGCTCGGCTGGGTCGCGCGTGCCGGCTGGTCGGTGCTCCGCCGCCCGCCGCAGCGACGGATCAGCCGCGACGGCCTATGGACGCGCCCGCGCGGGCGGGCCAGCGCATGAGCTATATCGAGTGGATCGCCGCGGCGTTCGTGCTCACCAATGTCGCGCTCGTCGCGCTGCGCAGCGTGTGGAACTATCCCTTCGCGCTCGTCGCGGTGACGCTCTACGCCTTCGTCTTCTTCGAAGCGAAGCTCTACAGCGACATGCTGCTCCAGGGCTTTTTCTTCGTGCTCAACCTCTATGGCTGGGCGGCGTGGGTACGGGCGCGCGACGATAGCGGGGTTCCGGTGCGCTGGATGACCGATCGGGCGCGCCGCGGCTGGGCGGCGGCAACGATCGCCGCCTGGGCGTGCTGGAGCTTTGCGATGGATCGGTACACCGACGCCGCGGCGCCATGGATCGACGGTGCGATCGCGATGCTCAGCGTCACCGCGCAATGGCTGCTCGCGCGGCGCCGGGTCGAAAGCTGGTTCCTGTGGATCCTCGTCGACCTGATTGCGATCCCGCTGTTCGCGTCGCGCGGCCTTTATGCGACCAGCGCGGTCTATGTCGTGCTGCTCGGCCTCTCGATCGACGGGCTGATCCAGTGGCGCCGCGCCGCCGCGACGGGCAGGGCCGCGCTATGACGCGGCATATCTGTCTCCACGGTGCCGAAAGCACCGGCAAGTCGACGCTGGCGCCGCGCATCGCGCTCCGGCTCGGCGGGCTTGTCGTGCCCGAATATGGCCGCACCTATGCCGAGGCGAACGGCACCGATCTCGACGAGGCCGACCTGCTCGCGATCTTCGACGGCCACCGCGCCGCGACGCGCGCCGCGCTCGCACAACGGCCCGACTGGCTGGTTTCCGACACCGATCCACTGATGACACAGGCGTGGGCGATCATGCTCCTCGGCCGCCGCCTGCCCGAGATCGACCTGTGGGACGAGGTCGCCGACCTCTATCTCGTCCCCGCGATGGACCTTTCGTGGGAAGAGGATGGCACTCGCCTGTTCGGCAGCGAGCTCGCGCGGATGCAGTTCATGGAGGTCGCGATCGGCGAACTCGACCGGCGCAAACTCAAATGGGCGTGGGTCGAGGGCGAAGGCGACGCGCGGCTGGAGAATGCGCTGGCGGCGATAGCGGCGGAGTTGCCCTGACCGAATTTGCGGCTGGGGTCAGTGTCGGCTTTGGGGTGGAAAGCAGACGTTCCTCTAATCAACTATCTAATCGGATCAGCTCGCGATCAAAGCGATCCGCGAGTTCGAGAAATGCTCTTGCCCACCCACTACTCATACTCAGTTCTTGAAGCGGGCCGGTTGGGGCGAATAAAACAGCTATCTGCAATCTATCTGGCATCGAACCTACCCGCAGTTCCGCCCCCATCTCCGCGAGCGCATCGTTTCGGCCTTCCCAGCCGGACCAAGAGAAATCATTGTCCGGCTGAGATACAGCTGTCATCGCATCTTCAAATACTTTGACCAGCGCGGAAAAGCGTTCGGTATCCATCCTCAAGAGCTATCACAAGTTGACTGCCTTGCAACGTCCGCAATCGGTCGATTGCGGCCGATCGCTACTTGGCGTAGGCGTCGCGTAGCTCGCGCTTCAGCACCTTGCCGATCGGGCTGCGCGGCAGTTCGTCGACCACGGTGATCGCGCTCAGCCGCTGGGTCTTGCCGACCTTGGCATTGCAGTCGGCGCGCACCGCCTCGGCATCGGCGCCGGGTTTGAGCACGACGAATGCGACCGGCGTTTCGCCCCATTCCTCGCTCGGCATCCCGACCACCGCGGCTTCGACGACGCGCTCGTCGGCGATGAGAATAGCCTCGAGGTCGCTCGGGAAAATGTTGAACCCGCCCGAAATGATCATGTCCTTGGCGCGGTCCATCAGCGTCAGGAAACCATCCTCGTCGATGCGGCCGATATCGCCGTGACGATAGAAGAGATTTCCGTCGGCGTCGTACCAGTGCATCGCCTTCGTCGCGTCGGGGCGGTTGTTGTACCCCGTCATCATCGCCGGCGACCGGCCGACGACTTCGCCCACCGATCCTTGCGGCAATTCGTTGCCATCTTCGTCGATGACCTTTGCGATATGCCCGGGTGCGGGTTTGCCGACGGTGTGGAGCTTGTCGGGGAACTGATGCGCTTCGAGGATGAAGGCCGCCCCGCCCTCGGTCATGCCGTAAATTTCGACGAGCCCGCCGGGCCAGCGCCGCAGGACATCGGCTTTCAGCGCCGCCGGGAAGGGCGCCGAGGTGCAATATTTGACGACGAAGCTCGACAGGTCGAAGCTTTCGAAATCGTCGAGCGCCATGATGCGGCGGTACTGTACCGGGACCAGCATCGTGTTCGTCGCGCGCTCGCGCGCCGCGAGTTCGAGAAAGCCGTGCGCGTCGAATTTCTTCATCAGCACGACCTGCCCGCCCGACCCGACCGTCGGCATGAAGCTTGCCATCGTGGTGTTCGAATAGAGCGGGGTCGACAGGATCGTCACCGCGTCGGGGCCATAGGCGGGCGCGCCGCGGATGATATGCTGCCAGCGCATCGCATGGCTATGGACGATGCCCTTCGGTGTGCCGGTCGTGCCCGACGAATAGATGATGTTGAAGCCGTCTTCGGGCAGGATTTCGACCGGAGCCGGTTCCGTGTCCGCCGGCGAAAGCCAGGCATCGAGCGGCGTGCCGGCGTCGCTGCCGTCCATTGCGATCAGGTCGCTGGCGGCGATGGCATGGCCTTCGAGGCTCGTCTTTGCCGCGCTGTCGAGGAACAGGTGGCGCGCGCCAGTGTCGGCGATCATCGCTGCCATCTGCTCCCCCGTCGCGCTGTTGGTGACGAGCCCCGCGACGCCTCCGGCGCGCAGCGTGCCGAGGATCACCGCCATCTGCTCGACGCTGTTGAGGCCGGCGATCGCGGTGCGGTCGCCTTTTTTGAACCCGTCCTGCTGGAGTCGTGCGGCGATTCGGTCGGTTAATTGATCCAGATCGGACCAGCTCAGCCGCCGCGCCGGGTCGGCAGCCGCTACGGCATCGGGACGTTCCGCAGCATGGGCGCGGACAAGGTCGGGCAGGGTGGCAAAGTCGCCGTCAAGCATTTCGATACTGGTCATGCCTATGGACTAGCACAGCCGAAAGGCGGTGCAATGCCGGTGGGGCGGCGGGGCGACAAGATGTTGCGTCGACGACGGGGGATGCGGATGGCATCATCGGATATTGCCGGGATGGGCGACAGGAAGTTGCTGGTCGCCGTCTACCATCCGCTGACGGTGCGAACCGATGCGCTGATGGCCGCAATCGGTGCCGCCGGCCTTTCGGTGCAGTTGCTGCCGCACCATGTCGACGGGCTCCGTACATGGGTCGACAGCTGTTTCGACCTGCTTCTGGTCAATCCCTTTCTCGACTGGCAGGAGCCATTCGAGTTTGTCCGCGTGGCGCGATCGATCGCGGGCCGGCGGCCGATGCTGGTCGTATCGGATCGTGAAACGCTTGACGACCGGATGATCGCGCTCGGCGCGGGCGCGGACGATGCGGTCGGCTGGACCGACAATCTTCCCGAGGTGTTGGCGCGCATCGCCAGCCTGCTTCGCCGCAGTCGTATCGCCGCCGGCCAGCTGGGCGAAGGCGAGCTGCGCATCGACCTGATCGACCGGCGCGTCGAACGCGCGGGGCGCCTGATCCGCCTGCCACTTCGCGAGTTCGACCTGCTCGCCAATCTCGCGCGCGTACCGGATCGGCCGCTGTCGCGTGCCGCGCTTTTACGCGCGGTGTGGCGGCTGGATTTCGATCCGGGGACGAACCGCGTCGAGGTGCACATGTCGCGGTTGCGCGCAAAGGTCGATCGCGGCTTCGACTGGCCGATGCTGCACACGATCAAGGGCATGGGGTACACGCTGCGGTCGCGCCCGGACTAGCGTTGGCATCGCCCGATCTTGCGCCGCAATTTGCCGCTTCTTGATCGGGGTCCTGTCACGAGCCCCAGCTTGCTTGACCGAAAGTTTCAGGTTGCTACTGATCTTCGACATAAAGAAAGCAACGATTCCCGGAGATGATGCCCGATGCACCCCTCAGTCCACGCCCGCGCCAATCCTGACAAGCCTGCGATCATCGTAGCCGAGACCGGGGAGGCCATCAGCTATGGCGAACTCGACGCCGCCTCGAACCGGGCCGCGCAGCTCTTTCGTTCTCACGGGCTGGGGCATGAGGATGTGGTTGCCTTCATGCTGGACAATACCCCGCATTATTACGGGCTCACATGGGGGGCGCAGCGCGCGGGCCTCCGCTATGTCTGCATCTCGTCGCGGCTGACACAGGACGAAACCGACTATATCCTCGAAAATTCGGGTGCCCAGATCCTCGTCGTGTCGGCGAGTCTTGCGGGTGCCGCGCAGCAACTGACGACCGGGATCAAACGATTTGCGATGGGCGGCGATATCCCCGGCTACGAAAGCTGGGAGGATGCGGTCGCCGCGATGCCCGCAGCGCCCGTCGCCGACGAGCGCGCCGGGGTCGACATGCTCTATTCGTCGGGCACCACCGGGCGGCCGAAGGGTGTGCGCGTCCCGCTGCCCGAAGATCCCGCGATCGACGCGGTCAACAGCCTCGTCATGCTCGCCTCGGCGGTGTTCCAGATCAACGCCGACAGCATCTATCTGTCGCCCGCGCCGCTCTATCACGCGGCGCCGCTGCGCTGGTCGATGACGATCCACCGGCTTGGCGGCACCGTCGTCCTCATGAAGAAATTCGATCCCGAGGCGGCGCTGGCGCACATCGAAACATATCGCGTGAACGCCAGCCAGTGGGTGCCGACGCATTTTGTGCGGATGCTCAAGCTGCCCGAAGCGGTGCGCAGCCGCTACGACACCTCGTCATTGAAGGTTGCGATCCATGCCGCGGCGCCGTGCCCCGTCCCCGTCAAGCAGGCGATGATCGACTGGTGGGGGCCGGTCTTGTTCGAATATTATGCGGGGTCGGAGGGCAATGGCATGACCTTCATCTCCAGCCCCGACTGGCTGACGCACAAGGGCAGCGTCGGTCGCCCGATCCTCGGCACCGTGCATATCGTGGGCGAGGACAATGAGACCGAGCTGGGTCCGGACGAGGAAGGCACCGTTTTCTTTGAAAGCGAAAATGTCTTCGAATATCATGGGGATAGCGAAAAAACGGCGTCGAGCCGCAACTCGAAGGGCTGGTCGACCCTTGGCGATGTGGGCAAAGTTGATGAAGATGGCTTCCTCTATCTGACTGACCGCAAGAGCTTCATGATCATCACCGGCGGGGTGAACGTCTATCCGCAGGAGATCGAGAACCACCTCGTTACGCATCCTAAGGTCGCCGACGTCGCGGTCGTCGGGGGTCCGCACGACGAAATGGGCGAGGAGGTGATCGCGGTGATCCAGCCCGCCGACATGGCCGATGCGACCGAAGCCTTGCGCGACGAACTGATTGCCTATGCGCGAGAAAAATTGTCGGGGGTGAAGATCCCGCGCCGCATCGACTTCATGGAAGCCTTGCCGCGCCATGACACCGGCAAACTCTACAAGCGCCTGCTGCGCGACCAATATTGGGAGAAGGCGAAGGCAGAGGTCTGATCCGGTGACCGCGCGCGTAGAATTCTTCTTCGACCTCTCGTCGCCCTGGACCTGCCTTGCGTTCCATAACCTGCCGGGGATACTCGATCGCGCGGGCACGACGGCCGCCTACCGGCCCATCCTGGTCGGCGGCGTGTTCAACGCGGTGAACCCCGCGGTCTATGCGGCGCGCGAGCAGGCCGACAACCGGCGGCTGACGCATAGCTGGAAAATCTTGAAGGACTGGGCGCGGCTCGCGGGCGTGCCGATGAATTTCCCGTCGCAATGGCATCCGGCAAAGAGCATCGCCGCGATGCGTTTCTGCTGCGCGATCGAGGATGATCAGGCGGCGCTCGTGCGCTTCGCGCGCGGCGCCTTCGCGAGCTATTTCGACCGGCAGGAAAATCTCGACGACCCTGTCGTGCTCGCGTCGGTTGCCGATGCCGAAGGGCTGGATGGCGCCGCGTTGGCGGCCGCAGCAGACACCGATGCCGTCAAAGCCCGGCTGCGCGCGAATACCGATGAAGTCATCGCACGGGGCGGCTATGGTTCGCCGACCATCTTCGTCGACGGCGACGACATGTATTTTGGAAACGACCAACTGCCGCTCGTCGAGGCAGCACTTGCAAGGACTCTCCCATGAAGGACCGTATTTCGATCACCATGCTCGAGGGCGGCATCGCCGATGTCCGGCTGATCCGTGCCGACAAGATGAACGCTCTCGACCCCGCGATGTGGGAGGCGCTCGCCAAAGCGGTCGACCAGCTCAAGGCGGCCGCGGGCCTGCGCGTCGTGGTGCTGTCGGGCGAGGGGCGCGCTTTCTGCGCCGGACTCGACCTGTCGAGCCTCAGCAATGATCGCGACCCGGGCGCGAGCAGCGCGGGCGGCAACCTGTCCGACCGCACGAAGGGCATCGCGAACAACGCGCAATATGCCGCATGGGGCTGGCGCGAAATCCCGGTGCCGGTGATCGCGGCCGTCCATGGCGTGGCATTCGGCGCGGGCAGCCAGATCATGGCGGCGGCCGACATCCGCATCGTCCACCCCGACACGCGTATCGCGATCATGGAGATGCGCTGGGGCCTCGTCCCCGACGTCGCGGGCATGGCGCTGTGGCGCACGCAGGTCGCCGACGATGTGCTGCGCGAGATGATCTACACCAATCGCGAATTCAATGGGTCGGAGGCCAAGCTGCTTGGCTTTGCGACGCATGTGTCGGACGATCCGCTGGCGCGGGCGATGGAACTGGCGGCGGTGATCGCCGACAAGAATCCGCACGCGATCCGCGGCGCCAAGCGCCTCTGCAACATGCTGGCCGACGCGAGCGACGCCGAGATACTGCAGGCCGAAAGCGACGAGCAGGTGAAGGTCATCCGCACGCCGAACCAGATGGAAGCCGTGATGGCGGGGATGCAGAAGCGGAAGCCGAATTTTACCGATTAGAGCAGGGTCAGGAACTGCGCCGCATTGTCCCAGTCGCGCTTGTGTGCGGCGCGCGCTTTTTGCGCGTCGCTATCGGCGCCCCAGCGGCGTTCCTGATAGAGGTCGTCGAGGCTTACGGCGCTCCACAGGCTCTCGGCGTCGAACGCGTTCTCGATCAGTGCGAGGCCTGCGACGAGCGATCCGCCGATTGTTACCATCGGGGTCAAAGCCGTGATCCGCCATGCGTCCTGCGCAAGAACGGCGTCCTGCAGTGCGGCAATTGTCGTGACGGGCTGGTCGACAGGCAGTACGCCCTGCGCCAACGTGAATTCAATGCCGTATCGTGCCTCGGCCCAAGCCAGCAGCGGGTTCCACGCCGCCGCCTGCTCAGCCTGCAGCGCGGCATCGCGCGCATCGCGATAGCAAAGGAGGTCGCTCTCGGCATAAGCTGCGATCGGCGCCGAAAAAGCGATGAGGTCGGGAGTGGCGAGGTCGATCGCGGCGTTGGTCAGCCCCGTCATCGGCATATGCGCGGGGTCGATTGTCTCGCCAACATCGCGCCATTCGGCGGCGATCGCCTCGGCGAGTGCCGCGCTCGCGACCGCCAGCGGTGCGCGCTGCGGCGTGCGCACGGGCCGGCCATCGAGCGCGATGCCCCACCCGCCGCCTTCGTCGACGACGGCAACCTCTTTCCAGAAGCGTTTCACGAGCTTTTGGGCGAGCGCCAGCGGCGCGCGAGCAGCAGCGGCATGACCGCGAAATCGAACGCGCCGATCAGCACGACCGCAACCCCGATCCAGCGATCGGTCGGCTGCCCCGCGAGTTCCCATCCGCCGCGGATCAGCACGAAACCGAACAGCACAAAGAACGCGCCCATCAGGCGCATTGCGGTGATGGCAAAGAAGCGTTTCTTGGCGAGGCTGTCTTCGGCTTGACTCATGCGCCCTCCCTATCGCCGCCGAGGTGGCGCATCAACTGCGCGAGTGCGCCATGGCCGGTCGCCTCGATGCCCTCGATGACGCGAGCGCGCTCGTCGGCCGACTTGTTTTGCGATAGCTTGATCGTCGGACGCCACGCGGTGATGCGCATCTCGAATCCCGTGATCGCGCCAGTCATCTTGCTGAACAGCGCCGGATTCATCTTGCCGCGCGTCCATGGCGGGTTCGCGCCAACGCGTGCTTCATGGTTTGCCGACAGCGTATCGAGCTGCGCGACCAGTTCGGTGTCGTCGAGCCTCCGCGCTGTCCCCTCCATCTCGATCGCGACATAATTCCATGTCGGCACCTGGTCGGCGTCTGCATACCAGCTCGCGCTGACATAGGCGTCGGGGCCCTGCACGACGGCAAGCGCATTCGCGCCATCGAGGTGGCGCGTGAGTGCGTTGCCGCGCGCGAGGTGGAATTGCAGCGTGGTCCGGTCGTCGCTCAGCACCACCGGGGCGTGCGCGACGCGCGGGCCGTCGGGGGTGGCCGCGAAAATCGCGGCAAAGCCGATCTCGCGCACCAGCAGTTCGGCAAGATCGTCCTGTCGCGGACGGAAGGCGCTGTTGGGATGCATCAGCTCGCTTTGGGCGGACGTGCCGGATGTTTCTTCGCTGTCGGCCGTTTGCCTGCCAGTTTCTTCGGCGCGGGCTTGCCTGCTTTGGCTCCCGCTTTTGTCTTGGCCTTGGGCTTCGCCTTGCCGACGAAGTCGGTCGGCTTGCTGTCGGCGGTGCGCCCGCGCCGCTCGCCGCGCCGTGCCTTACGGATCTGCTTGCTGTGCGCCTTTGCCTGCGCCTTCAGCGCCGCTTTGGGCGGCGGCCCCTTTTCGCCCGCATCGATCCCGACTTCGCCGAGCAGTCGGTCGAAGCCCAGCGCGTCGAGGCTCGCCGCGAAATGTTCGGGCACCTCGGCGCTGATATCGATCGCGCCGCCGTCGGGATGGTCGATCCGCAGCCGGCGGCTGTGGAGGTGCATCTTGCGGCTGATTGTGCCGGTCAGGAACGCACCCTTGCCGCCATATTTTCCGTCGCCGACGATCGGGTGGCCGATCGCCGCCATATGGACGCGCAGCTGGTGGGTGCGGCCGGTGAGCGGCTGCAGTTCGACCCACGCCGCGCTGTTGCCCGCGCGTTCGATCACGCGGTAGCGTGTCTTCGACGCGAGGCCGCTGTCGTGGACGTGCATCTTTTCGCCGCCCGATCCCGGCTGTTTGGCGAGCGGCAGGTCGATCTCGCCCTGCTGGATGTCGGGCACGCCGACGATGATCGCCCAATAGGCCTTCCTTGCGCTCCGGTTCGAAAAGCTCTTGGCGAAATAAGCCGCGGCGCGCGGGGTGCGCGCGATCAGCAGCGCCCCCGATGTGTCCTTGTCGAGCCGGTGGACGAGCTTGGGGCGCGTCGGACCGTCATATTTCAGCGCGTCGAGCAGGCCGTCGACATGCTGCTCGGTTTTGGTTCCCCCCTGCGTCGCGAGGCCGGGAAGCTTGTTGAGCACGATCGCGCTCGCGTCGCGGTGGATCACCATCCCGGTCGCGAGTTCGATGTCGGCATCTGTCAGCGGGCGGCCCTTGCGCGCCGGGCGGGCCTCGGTTTCGACCGGCGGCGTCGGCATGACCAGTTTCTGGCCCGTCGCGATGCGGTCCGATACGTCGGCCTTCTTGCCGTCGAGGGTTAGCTGCCCCGAGCGCGCCCAGCGCGCAAGCAGCGCGTGTGGCGTCCCTTCGCGGTGGCGCTTGAACCAGCGGTCGAGGCGGATGCCGTCATCTTCCTCTGCGATCGTCGCGCCGTCGAGCTTTGCCTTGCCCTCGCTCATGCCGGCACCTGCCGCACGAGGAGAAGGCCAAGCCCGCAAGCGGCGATCGCGCCGATCACCGACGCAAGGACATAGGCGGCCGCCTGCGCATTTTGACCGCGTTCGAAAAGCATCCAGAATTCCATGCTGAAAGAGGAAAAGGTGGTGAAGCCGCCGAGAATCCCGACGCCGACGAACAGCCGCGCGGTTTCGCCGCCGTCGCTGCTGCGCGCGAGCAATCCGATCAGCAGACCCATCAACAGGCTGCCGACGATATTGATCGACAGCGTCCACCAGGGGAAGCCGGCGCCGAGCCGCGCGAGCATCGCCTGCCCGACCAGATGGCGGGCACCGGCACCGATCGCGCCGCCGATCATGACGGGAAACAGGCTGTTCATGACGCTCGCCCTAGCCGGAAACGGCGGCGAGGCATAGCGGCCTATGAATCGGGCGGGGCGAGTGCCGTTGCCGGGCGCTCGTGGACGGCGCGCCAGTCGGCGGGGCGGACGAAGTTGCCCTGCCAGATTCCGCGCTGGCGGGCCTGCGCTTCGGCTTCCTCGACCATATAGGCGTCGCTCGTCGCCACGGCCCAGCCCTGCCGCACCATTTCGGCGCCGAGGTCGATCCCGTCCGGAAAGGCGGCGGTGCGGCATGTGGCAAGAGTGCGACCATAGTGATCCTTCGCCGCCAGCTCGCAATGGAGCGCGCCGCGGCCGGCAAGCTTTTCCAATGCTGCGCGCGCCTCCCGGCCGCACGGCCATGGCGCACCCGTGCGCGTGCAATCCTGCCGATATTCGACCGCGTCGATTCCCGTCAGGCGGATCGTCAGCGGTGCATCCTCCTGCCGCACGGTCAGGCTGTCACCGTCGATGACATGGACGAGCGGAACGGTGGCAACAGGCGCGGGCAGCCACACCCACGCGGCAAACGCCAGCGCGGCGAGCAGGAACAGTCCGGCCAGTGATCGGGCGCGCCGTCGCCAGCGTATGCGGGCAAGGGAGGGCGGGCGAGGGGGCATCACTCGTCGACTGACCCGGATGCGCCAGCTTGGCAAGCGTGAATAAGATGTTGACGAAAAGAACAAACCATGTCCAAAATGGACCATTCCGACCCGGCCACCTTGCGCCGGCTCATGCCGCAACAGGGGGCTTGGGTCCGGATTGGCGGCAAAGAGGAACGAACAAAAGGTGAATATAGCCGAAATGAGGTGATTATCCCCTTGCGACAAGTAAGGCTTTTTGGTAGATAATCAGCATGAGCACGAAAGCCCCGACCCTTCGCCAGTTCCAAGCGCGCTTCCCCACGGAAGAAAGCTGCCTAGATCACTTGATGCGCGTCCGTTACGGTGAGCGTCACGACTGCGAAAAGTGCGGCAAGAGCGCGAAGTTCTACCGCGTTGCGAAGCGCCGCAGCTACGCTTGCGAATGGTGCGGTGCACAGGTCTACCCGACCGCTGGCACCCCCTTTGATCGAACCCGCACAAGCCTTCGCGACTGGTTTTTTGTGATGTTCCAGTTCTGCTCGTCGCGCAGCGGTGTCGCCGCTAAGGAAGTCGAGCGCCAGATCGGCGTCACCTACAAAACGGCATGGCGCATGTGCCATGAAATCCGCAAATACATGGCGATTGTGGACGGCGACGAGCCGCTGGGCGGCTTCACCAAGCAGGTCGAAGTCGATGAGACGATCATCGGCGGCTATACCGACGAAGGCCGCATGTCGAACAAGACGGTTGTGATCGGCATGATGGAACGCGGCGGCAAGGTGATGACCAAGGTTGTCCCGAACCAGCGCCGCGCAACCCTGCTCCCGATCATCAAAGAGAATGTGAAGCTGCACAGCATCGTCCACACCGACGAAGCTGGCGCATATCTGACGGTCAACGCAGAGGGCTATTATCACATGTCGGTGAACCACAGCGCGGGCCAGTATGTCGGCGCGCAGGGGACGTCGGTAAACTCGATTGAGGGCTTCTGGGCGCAGCTAAAGCGGTCGATCAACGGCACCCATATCCACGTCAGTCAGAAGCATCTTTCGAAGTATCTGGGCGAGTTTGAGTTTCGTCACAATCGCCGTCATCGCCCTTCGACGATGCTGGACGAGTTGCTGACTTCCTTTGTGCGCTAGGGGCGTCGCCCTGCGCCATTGCGCCCAGAAGGGCATCAAAGCGCCTATTGGCTTTGTCGTCTCTTCCGCTCACGATTATTGGTCCATCTCAATACGCTGGTTCATCAAGAAAACTTCTGGGGTGGAGGCGTCGCCGATCACGCGTTTTAGCATTGCGATCATCTCTTCCATCTTTGCATCCTCAATCAACCAAGCTCGCTTCTTCGCGCCATCGGCCCAAATACCGGCTTCCTCCGGCAAGATTGTATGAGTGACGCCATCGGCCGTAATTGCTTCGGTGCGCCGTTTTATCGCGTTTTCTAAACCACTTGCTTTGGCACCCAAATAAGGAAGCAATCGGGTGACCTCAGCATGTGGCCCCTTGCGCCCACCTGTGCCAATCGATGAGCCTCTCTTGGCACTATGCAGTTCCCGCGCGCGCTCAATCCCGGGTAACAGTTTGGCGGCGATTTTTGCCCTCTCGATCGCCTCAACAAAGTTCGCGGTAGATCTGATCCGAGCGATGCTACTTTGTTGGGTGTCCAGCCGGGACGATATTCCTTCTATCGCATTTGCCAAAGCCGTCATCTGCTCCCGTATATCCGAGTCATCGTATAATAACGGGCTGCCATCGGTTGCCGGCGTCTCCTCTCTTACGATTTGGCGGACACGTTCTTCGTTTAAACCGTCCGGCCCCGCCTGCGCGCTCTCGACAGTTTTTCTCGTCCCACTCCACAGAAGCCACGCGGCAACGGCGGCTGCAGCAATAAGAAGAAGGGTCGGCACAGGCCACGGCGTTGTGAATAGCCAATTCAACATGTCAGGCATGCGTTTCTTCAACGCCGCATAGTCCTCCGGTGTCGTGGACGCCCCGATAATCGTGAACGCAAAGCGGACCAAGCCGAACACTATTATGACCAAAGTGAGCAGTATGCCGCCTAGGAGTCGAAGGTAGTTCATATCTCCTCATATCATCGCCCCTCCCGGAGTCGAGGGATACTTGTCGCAAGGGGATAATCACGCGAAATGACGACATAGTTACGCCGGGGTGGAGCGATGGAAACAGGGATGGCGGCATGATGGACCAAAGGACGCAAATCGACTTCGACACATCGGCGCTTCCGGCGCGCGGTTTTCATCCGGGCGAGCTTTGGAGGGCGCCCGAAACCGGCGACACGATCGCCAAGGGCACCGCATCGCCCCTGTTGTTCATCGGGACGCAGGCCGACCTGCCCGACACGTCAATCCTTCGTGGCATACGCGTGGCCGGAACGCTCCCCGCGGAGCGGGCGGCGGCCCATATCCGGCAGACCGATACGCTCGACATCGTCTGGCTGGCGGCAGCCGATACGGTGGGTGAGGAAATGCTCGCCGATATTTTGACGGCGACAGGCGAACGGGGCTGCAACCTGATTTGCGAAACCTCGCTATCTGGGCTCGACGCGGTGGTCGCTGCGATCCCGGCGTCGCTTGGGGTTCAATTGCTCGTCGATGCCGATCCGACCGAAAGGCTCGTCGCACTCGCGGCCGCGCGGCGTACACGGCACGGCGTGGTCCATGACATCGCGCGCGACGATGCGATGGAGCGGATCGACCGGTTGCAGGAAGAGGTCGCGCGTATCTCGCGCCTTCTCGGCGACCTCGCGGGGCAGCGCGGCGGGCTCCCGGGCACGCCGACCGGCGTGGCGACGCCCTGGGATGTGGATTCGGCCGATTATGCGGAGCAGGTCCGCGCGCCGTCGCGCGATTTTGCGGCGATGCCGCGCAGCTTCGTTCCCGAAGAGCGCACGCTCGACCGGCAGCGTGCCAAACAGGTGCGGCGCATGCTGCGCCAGCGCCGGATGCGCGAGCAATATTTCCCCGCCGACCTGTTCGCCGATCCGGCGTGGGACATGCTGCTCGACCTCTATGCCGCGCGACTCGAGCGCCAGCCGGTGTCGGTGTCGAGCCTGTGCATTGCCGCCGCAGTCCCCGCGACGACGGCGCTGCGCTGGATCAAGACGATGACCGATGCCGGGCTGTTCCTGCGCGAAGCCGATCCACACGACGGGCGCCGGATCTTTATCGCGTTGGCAGAGGGAGCGTGCGATGCGCTCGCGCGCTATTTCGAGGCGCTCGACGAATAGGCTTGGTCCGGCAGGGGCGGAGCGGTTAGGCTTCGGTCCATGAAGGATGTCGAAGTGGTCGTGAACGACCGCATGCAGCAAGGATATCACTATACGCGCACCGCGCCGATGGGGAAGGCGTTCGATCCCGGTTTCGAGCCCGAACTCACTCCCGCCGAGATGCTGGCGCTGGGCGTGTTCTGCGGAAAATATATGACCGACTGCACCGCCGAATTTCCGGCGGACTGGTTCGAACATGCCAAATTCGCGTCGGGGCGTGCCGATTGTTCGCTCAATTATTTCGGCATCCGGGCGAGCGTGCCCTTGCGCATCTGGATCGAAAAAGGGTGGATCCATCCCGACGATCCGCGCGGCTGGTTCCAATGGTATTGCCGCTATTATTCGGGACGGCGAATGGCCGGAGAGGATGATAGGCAGATCGCGCGCTGGCGCGCATTCCGGCGTCACGCCGCGCAGGTGCGCAAGCATTGCGAGCCGGGCGACCCCTTTTGCCGGCCGAAGCAGCGGCAGGCGCTGCTGCAATGGGCCTATGACAGCCGCGATATCTGATCGCGCGCGTTCCCGGTGATACCCGTCACATCGCGGTTAGATGCTCTGGCCTATGTCCGCGACAAGTGACAATATCCCAATCTATTCTGTATGTTGGGTCAAAACAGGGAAACCCGCTTCATGGCCAGCCGCCGACTCCGCCTCCTCGCGCTCCTTCTCGCCGCGCCGCTATGGACCGCCGCTCCGCTCGCCTTCGGTCAGGAGGCGCCGCCGGCCGAACTCGACGGCGACCAGCAAAAGATGCTCGACCTGATCAACAGCGGGATGGAACTCGATCGGGCGGGCAAGACGCGCGAGGCGGGTGCGGTCTATCGGCGCTGGATCACCGAGGCAACGAAGCGTTACGGCGCCGATGGCCTGATCACCAGTCTGGGTTACCGCCTGCTCGCCGGCAATCTCGAGGACCAGAATCAGCCGAAGGAAGCCGAGGGCTATTGGAAGCGCCTGCTCGACATCAACCGCTCGGTTCTGGGCGAAAGGGACGACGAAACGCTGGCGGCCTATGGTTTCCTTTCGTCCAACTATATGAAGCAGGGCCGCCCTGCCGATGCGCTGCCGCTGCGCCGCGCAATTCTTGCCGCGCGCACGGCGGCCAAGGGCGAGCGCGATCCGAAGACGATCGTCGCGACGAGCAACCTTGCGTCGGTGATGGCGGAACTCGGCGACATGAAAGGGGCGGAGACACTCTATCGCAAGGCGCTTCAGACCAGCCTCGCCGTCCACGGCGAACAGCACCGCGAAACCGCGTCGGGATATGCCAATCTGGCCGTCGTGCTGCGCGGCCTCGCGCGGTACGACGAGGCCGAGCCGCTGCTCGAAAAGGCGCGAGTGATCGACGAAAGCCTGCCCGGGACGACCGGCGCCGACCTTTCGCTGCGCTATTATAACAGCGCGGTGAATTTCGGCGACATGGGGCGCTATGCCGAGGCGTCGGCGGCGGCGAACAAGGCGCTCGACCTCGCCCGCGCCGCAAAGGGCGACGACAGCACCGAGGCTGCGCTCGGATACACCGCGGTCGCGTACAGCCTGACGCTTGCGGGGCGGTTCGGCGAAGCCGACACCGCCTATCGCAAGGCGCTCGCGATCCGTTCCAAAGCGCTTGGCGGGAACCACCCGCTGACCGGTGAGGCCTACAATAATCTGGGGCTGAACATGGAGAAGCAGGGTCTGCCGCCGAGCGCGATCGAGCCGCTGGTGCGCAAGGCGCTCGACATCACCCGCCAGTCGCTCGGTGAAAGCAGCGAGCGCACAGCGACGATGTACGCGAATGTCGCGCATAATCTGAACGAGCAGGGCCGTTATTCGGAAGCCGAGCCGATGTACCGGCGCGCGCTCGAAATCCAAGAGCGCGTGGGCGGGGTCAATCACCCGGCCTATGCCACCACCCTGATCAACCTCGGCTATAATTTGCGCGACGATGGCCGTTCGGAGGCTGTCGAGCCGTTAATGCGTCAGGCACTCGGGATTTTTCAGGCGAAGTTCGGCGACGACAATCCCGAAACCGCCTGGGCTTATCTCAGCCTGGGATCGACCCTCGGCGGTCTGGGCCGTCACGCCGAAGAGGCCGAAATGACACGTAAGGCGCTCGAGATCCGTCGTCGCCTGCTCGGTGAAAATCATCCGCTCACCGCCGTTGCCTATAACAGTGTCGCGGCGGCGCTCGTCCGCGGTGGCGGTGCGAACGGCGACAAGGCCGCCGAGCCCTATTACCGTCAATCGCTTGCGATCCTGCAGCACAATGTCGGCGAGACGCATATCGACACCGCTTACGCCTACGATAATCTAGCGTCGAACCTGCTGCGGCAGGGCAAGGCGGCCGAGGCCGAGCAGGCGGCGGGGAAAGCCGTCGCGATCGTGCGGCGCCAGAACGACCAGAGTGCGGCGGGCCGCAACGCGGTCGCGCTGTCGGGCCTCGACCGGCAACAGGGCAATCCGAATCGCGGCGTCTTCACCACCTATATGAACGCGGCGTTCGGATTGATGAGCGATACGCCGGGAGCGGCAGAGCAATCGCAAATCCAGGATCGGGCGTTCCGTGCCGCGCAGGACGCGGTCAGCTCCGCCGCGGGCCGCGCGGTGCTCCAGACCGCGGCACGCGGCGCCGCGAAAACGCCGCAAATGGCCGAAGCGGTGCGTCAGGAACAGGATCTCGCGGCGCGCGCCAACCTCGTCGACAAGAATCTGCTGCGCGCGCTTGGCGATCGGAAACCGGTCGAAGCCGCCCGGCTGCGCGGCGAGTTCGACAGCGTTCAGGCCGAGCTTGCGGACGTCAGCGCGCTGATCGACAGGAAATATCCGTCGTACCGCCAACTCGTGTCGCCGCGCCCGATCGCGCTGGCCGATGCCCAAAAGGCGCTGCGACCGGGCGAAGCCTTACTGTTGATGACCGAGGCGGCGAACACCTTCCACCTTTTCGTCGTCACCCCGAACGCGGTCGGCTGGAGTCGCCCGGCGAAGGAAATCGGCATCATCCTCAAACAGATTTCGGACTTGCGCTGCGACGTCGATTTCGCGACCTGCTCGGCGGCGCGCAAGGCGGAACTCGATGCCCTCCCGGCGACGGTGAAAGAACTCGAAGGGCATCGGCGCTTCGATATCGACACCGCGCATGCACTGTACAAGGAACTGATCGAGCCGGTCGAGCCGCTGCTGAAGGACACGCAGCGCATCTATGTTGCGAGTTCGGGGAAGCTCGGCGACCTGCCGCTCGCGATGCTGTCGGCGACGCCGCTCCCCGAAGGAGCCGATCTCGCAGACCCTGACACGCTGGCCCGCGCGGGCTGGCTCGCCGATCGCTTCGCTTTCACCAGCCTCCCCTCCGTCGCGGCGCTGACCCTGCCCCGCGAAGCGCGCGCTGCCGGGCGCGACAGAAGCTTTCGCGGCTATGGCGCGCCGGTACTGCTCGGCGGCGACACGG
Source organism: Sphingopyxis sp. LARHCG72 (assembly GCF_052871675.1). Classification (NCBI taxonomy): domain Bacteria; kingdom Pseudomonadati; phylum Pseudomonadota; class Alphaproteobacteria; order Sphingomonadales; family Sphingopyxidaceae; genus Sphingopyxis; species Sphingopyxis sp. LARHCG72. The sequence goes on from NZ_JBIXJU010000001.1 coordinate 328,713, forward strand.
GGTCGCGAGCTGCGGCAGGTGTGGGCGTCTTCGACGGCGTTTCTGCGGCGGGTTCGCCGCTTGCCGATCCCGATGCGCTTCGCCGGCTTGCGCCGCTCCCCGGCACCAAGGTCGAACTCGCCGCGATGGCCGATCTTTTCGGCGCGTCACCCGCCAGCCTGACGCTCGATGGTAAGGCGACCGAAGCAGCGCTCCGGCAGGACGCGACCCTGTCCACAAGCAACATCGTCGCGATCGCGACACACGGCCTGCTCCCCGACCCGGGTCTCGGTCTCGGCGAGCCGGGGCTCGTGCTGACACCGCCCGCAGCGCCCAGCGACCTCGACGACGGATTGCTGACCGCGACCGAGGCGGCGCGGCTGACACTGTCGGCCGACTGGGTCATCCTGTCGGCGTGCAACACCGCATCGGCGGAAAATTCGGGCGGCGGTGACAGCCTCTCGGCGCTCGCGCGCGGTTTTCTCTACGCTGGCGCCGACGCGCTGCTCGCAAGTCATTGGCGCGTTTCGGACGAAGCGACCGCGGTACTGACGGTAGAAACGCTGATGGCACGGCGCGCCAACCCCGACGTATCGCGGGCGCAGGCGCTTCAGTCGGGGATGAAGGCGGTGCGCAGCGGCAAGCGCACCGACGGCACAGCGGTTCCGGGGTGGAAGGCCGACTGGGCGCATCCGGCCGCATGGGCAGCCTTTACCAACGTTGCCAACCGCGACGATTGAACGCATTTCCCTTCCTCGCGGCGCGCTCTATGTAGGCGCCGCAGATCTTGGGAGTTTCCGCCGCATGCCGATTATGGCCGCCCGCCTCTATCACGACGGCAAGCTCGTCCGCGACATCGGTCCGGACGAGGAACTTCCCGAAGATTGCGACGACGGCGATTTCTTCTGGCTTGGCCTTTACGAACCCACGCCAGGGGAACTGGAGGGCATCGCCAAGCGGTTCGGCCTCCATCCGCTCGCGGTCGAGGATGCGCTGAAAGCGAACCAGTTGCCGAAGGTCGAGGCCTATGGCGACCAGCTCTTCGTCATCACCCGCACCGCGAACCTCGATGCCGATACGATCCATCCGGGTGAGACCGCCTTTTTCCTCGGGCCGCATTTTTTCGTCAGCGTCCGTCACGGGTCGGCGCGGACGCACACCGATATCCGCGCGCGGCTCGAAACGCTGCCGGCCAAGCTTGCGCACGGCCCCGACTATGTCCTCTATGCGGTGCTCGATTTCATCGTCGACGGCTATTTCCCCGTCGTCGATGCGATCGAGGACCGGATGCTGCTGGTCGAGGAAAGCGTGATGGACACGCCGCTCGATGCCGCCGAGATTCGCCATCTTTACGCCCAGCGGCACGAAATCATCCGTTTTCAGCGTCTTGTCGGGATGATGAAGGAAGTCGCGGGCCGCCTCGCAACCGAGGAGGATTTGCCCAATATCGATGCCGCGGTACGCCCCTTCTTCCGCGACATCTGGGATCATGTACAGCGTGCCGAATTTCGCCTCACCGGCCTGCGCGATATCGCTGCGTCAGTGATCGAAACCAACGGCATGCTCGAACAGCAACGTCAGGGCGTGATCACGCGCCAGCTCGCCGCGTGGGCTGCGATCCTCGCCGTGCCGACCGCGATTGCCGGCATCTATGGCATGAACTTCGAATTCATGCCCGAACTCGACTGGGCCTTTGGCTATCCGTTCGCGCTCGCCTTGATCTTCGGCGGATCGGGGCTGGTTTTCTGGCGCTTCAAGCATATTGGCTGGCTCTGACGCGCGCGTCTTGCTTGCCAGCGGGGGCGGCTTGTGGCAGGGCGCACCTCCCGCTGATGGCGACATCTGGGGGGCGCTTAGCTCAGTTGGTAGAGCATCTCGTTTACACCGAGAGGGTCGGCGGTTCGAGCCCGTCAGCGCCCACCATTTCTTCCCCTTGTTGTTTGGGGCGCGGTGGAGCTAAGGCACTTTCCAGTCGGAAAGGTCGCCCCATGAAATCTCTGTTCCTGGTCCTCGCAACGTCGCTGTTCGCCTTTGTAACCCCCGCGTTCGCGGCGCCGAAACAGGGCGACGTCATCATTCGCCATGTGACGGTGGTCGATGTCGAGGCTGCGAAGACGGTCGCGGCGCAGGCGGTGGTACTGAAAGGCGCCGATATCGTCGCGGTTGGCGCCGATGCCGCGATTGCCAAGGACTGGCGCGCCGGGCGGACGGTCGAGGGCAAGGGGCGCTATCTGATCCCGGGCCTCTGGGACATGCACGTCCATTTCGGCGGCGGCCCCGAATTGATCGAAGAGAATAAGGCGCTGCTACCGCTTTATGTCGCGAACGGCATCACGACGATCCGGGACGCATCGGGCGATTTGCCCGAACAGGTGCTTGCGTGGCGCGGCGAGATTGCCGCCGGAAAGCTCTTCGGTCCGCGCCTGCTGAGCTCGGGCGCGAAGATCGAGGGCATAGCGCCAGTGTGGAAGGGCACGATCGAGGTCGGGACAGAGTCCGATGTCGATGCCGCGCTCGACCGGCTCAAGAACAGGGACAAGGTCGATTTCGTCAAGATCACCGACAGCACGCTGAAACCTGAACTGTTCCTCTATGCACTGCGGCAGGCGAAGGCGCTCGGTATCAGGACGTCGGGGCATATCCCGATGGCGTTGACGACCGAACAGGCGGTCGATGCGGGGATCAGCTCGATCGAGCATCTCGATTATGCCTATAATGCCGGCGCGAAAGACGAGGCCGCGATCGCCGCCGATTTCGCGGCGAAGCGCATCGACCGCGCCGAGGCGAACCGGCGGCTCGACGCGGGGTTCGACCGCGATACGGCGATGGCCGCCTATCGCCGCTTTGCCGCGAAGGGTGTGTTCGTCACCCCGACGCTCAACGGCAGCCGGATCATCGCCTATCTCGATCGCGACGATCATTCGAAGGATCGGGGCGTCGCCTATATCGGACCGAAGCTGCGTAAGACCTATGACTGGCGCATCGAGCGCGCGGCAAAAGCCGACGCCGCCGCCATCGCCGCGCGGCACAAGCAGATCGAGGATGTCGCGACGATCCTGCCGATGCTCGCCGAGGCGGGCGTGCCGATCATCGCGGGGACCGACGCGGGCTTCCTCAACAGCTTCAACTATCCGGGTTTCGGACTCCACGACGAGATCGGCCTGTTCGTCGAAAAGGGCCTGACGCCGGCGCAGGCGCTCGCTTCGGCAACACGTGCCGGGCCGGCATGGTTCGGCTGGCTCGATCGCTATGGTGCGGTTCGGCCGGGCATGGTGGCCGATCTGGTGTTGCTGTCGAAAAATCCGCTCGACGATATCGCCGCGACCCGCGCCATCGATACGGTCGTGATGCGCGGCCGGGTGCTGGATCGTGCGGCACTCGACAAGATGCTCGCCGACGCGCGCGCGAAGGTTGTGGCCTGGAATGCCGAGGCGGCCAAGCCTTAGAGCAGCGCAGCGCGCGCGACCTGCCGTGCGCGCCAGACACTCCACAGGGTGAACAAACCCATCGCGGCCCAGATGACGTTGAGCACCGCCGAGGGCAGCGCGCCATTATAGCCCGAATTGATGATGAAGCCGCCGGCGCCGATCACGTTCATCCATTGATAAAGATAGCTGCGCCCTTCGAGCCTGCCGAGCGACAGCAGGATGTATGCGGCGAGGATGATGACGGCGGCCGCCCAGCCGATGGCTTCGATCACGATCACTTCGGCGCTCATGCGCATCCTCTCCAAACAAAAACGCCCGCCCCGGTGAGGGGGCGGGCGCTTTTAGCATCAGCTGTCTGCCGCGTCAGGCGGCAAGCTTGCGCAGCACATAATGCAGGATGCCACCGTTCATATAATATTCGACCTCGTTCGCCGTATCGATGCGGCAGAGCGTGTCGAAGCTGAAGGTCGAGCCGTCCGCGCGCGTGACGTTCACGGTGACGGTCTGGCGCGGCTTCAGATCCGCGACACCGGTGATGGTGAACTGGTCGTCGCCGGTCAGGCCCAGCGTTTCGCGGCTCTGGCCTTCGAGGAACTGGAGCGGCAGCACGCCCATGCCGACGAGGTTCGAGCGGTGGATGCGCTCGAAACTCTCGACGATCACGGTGCGGACGCCGAGCAGGTTGGTGCCCTTCGCCGCCCAGTCGCGCGACGAGCCGGTGCCATATTCCTTGCCCGCAATGACGACGAGCGGGGTGCCGTCGGCCTTGTGGCGCATCGCGGCGTCGTAGATCGGCATGACTTCGCTGCCATAGCGCGACATGCCGCCTTCGATGCCGGGGACCATTTCGTTCTTGATGCGGATGTTGGCGAAGGTGCCGCGCATCATGACGTCGTGGTGGCCGCGGCGGGCGCCGTAGCTGTTGAAGTCGGCCTTGCTAACCTGATGTTCCATCAGCCATTTTCCGGCCGGCGAGTCCGCCTTGATCGAACCGGCGGGGCTGATGTGGTCGGTCGTGATGCTGTCGCCGAGGATCGCGAGCGGCTTTGCGTTCACGATATCCGACACCGGCGCCGGCGTCATCGTCATGCCCTCGAAATAGGGCGGGTTCGCGACATAGGTCGAGCCCGCGCGCCACTGATAGGTGTCCGAGCCTTCGACCTCGATCTTCTGCCAATGCTCGTCGCCCTTGTAGACATGGGCGTAGCGCGCCTCGAACATGTCGCGGTCGACCGCGCCCGCCACCGTCTCGGCGACTTCCTGGTTGGTCGGCCAGATGTCTTTCAGGAACACGTCGTTGCCCGACTGGTCCTGCCCGATCGGGGTGGTGGTGAAATCCTCGATCACCGTGCCCTTCAGCGCGTAAGCGACGACGAGCGGCGGCGAGGCAAGGAAGTTCGCGCGCACGTCGGGCGACACGCGGCCTTCGAAGTTGCGGTTGCCGGAGATGACGGCGGCGGCGACGAGGCCGTTTTCGTTGATCGCCTTCGAAATCGGCTCGGCGAGCGGACCCGAATTGCCGATGCAGGTCGTGCAGCCATAGCCGACGAGGTTGAAGCCGATATTGTCGAGATGCTTCTGGAGGCCCGCCTTGACCAGATAGTCGGTCACGACCTGCGACCCCGGCGCGAGCGAGGTCTTGACCCACGGCTTGGGCTTGAGGCCCAGCGCGTCGGCCTTTTTCGCGACGAGCCCCGCGGCGACGAGCACCCCGGGGTTCGAGGTGTTGGTGCAGCTGGTGATCGCGGCGATGGTGACGTCGCCGTCGCCGATGTCGAAATCCTCGCCCTCGACCGGAACGCGCGTCTGCGCCTTTTTATAGGTGTTGACCATGTCGGCGTTGAACACATCGTCGACGTCGGGAAGCGAGACGCGGTCCTGCGGACGCTTCGGCCCCGCAAGGCTGGGGACGACGGTCGACAGGTCGAGTTCGAGCGTGTCGGTGAACACGGGGTCGGCGGCGCCCTCGACAATCCAAAGCCCCTGCGCCTTGGCATAGGCTTCGACCAGCGCGATATTCTCGTCGCTGCGCCCGGTCAGGCGCATATAATCGAGCGTCTTGTCGTCGACGCCGAAGAAGCCGCAGGTCGCGCCATATTCGGGCGCCATGTTGGCGAGCGTCGCGCGGTCGGCGAGGCTCAGCGAGGCGAGGCCGGGGCCGAAATATTCGACGAAGCGGCCGACGACGCCCTTGGCGCGCAGCATCTGCGTCGCGGTGAGCACGAGGTCGGTCGCGGTGACGCCTTCCTTCAGCGCGCCGGTGAATTTGAAGCCGACGACTTCGGGGATCAGCATCGACACGGGCTGGCCGAGCATCGCGGCTTCCGCCTCGATCCCGCCGACGCCCCAGCCGAGCACGCCGAGACCGTTGATCATCGTCGTGTGGCTGTCGGTGCCGACGCAGGTGTCGGGATAGGCGACGGTTTCACCCGACGCATCCTCGCTCGACCACACCGCCTGCGCGATATGTTCGAGATTGACCTGGTGGCAGATGCCGGTGCCCGGGGGGACCGCCTTGAAGTTCGACAGCGACTTCGAACCCCATTTCAGGAAGTCGTAGCGTTCGCCATTGCGATAATATTCGATTTCGACATTCTGCTCGAACGCCTTGGGGTGGCCGAATTCGTCGACCATCACACTGTGGTCGATGACGAGATGGACGGGGACGAGCGGGTTGATCTTCGTCGTGTCGCCGCCGAGCGTCGCGATCGCATCGCGCATCGCGGCGAGGTCGACGACGCACGGAACGCCGGTGAAATCCTGGAGCAGCACGCGCGCGGGGCGATACTGGATCTCGCGGTTCGAATGCGGGTCCTTCTGCCAGTCGACGATCGCCTGAACATCGTCGGTCGACACGGTGAAGCCGCCATCCTCGAAGCGCAGCAGGTTTTCGAGCAGCACCTTCATCGAGAAGGGTAGGCGCGAAACGTCGCCGAGCTTGGCTGCAGCCTTGTCGAAAGAATAATAGGCGTAATTCTTGCCGCCGACGCTCAGCGTCGAGCGGGTGCCCAGCGTGTCGTTGCCCGTGGTCGTCATAGGATTGCAGTCCCCATGTTGGCGCGGCGGGGAATGACTGTCCGGTGGCGAAGCGGGAGAGCGGGGCCAACGGGAGTCGCACGCGCGGGTTTATGTTGGCGCCGCCTTACGCCGAGGGGTGGGAAATGCAAGGGGGTGGGGGAGGGTGGCGAAGGATTGGACCGTATATCTGTCCCGACCGAGCCTTCGCCAAAATCACACGCTTTTAATCTGCCAGTTGCAAGGCTAGCTACAAGCGATGTCAACAGATTCCTTTTCACCCTACGCATCCCTTCGCCGAGAGATCGCAGAACGTCTGAGTTCATTCTTTGTCACGACGACGGATGGACGCAGTATGAGCCTTGATGCGGGAGCAGCGGTCGCCACATCGCAAGGTCCGCATAGAGAGCGGAACGAAGACCGATGTGCAATCGTGAGATTTCGTTTCGGCTCAATGCGACCAGATTTGCGCCTCGGTATATTGTGTGACGGTATGGGCGGAATGGCGAAGGGGGGCGAGGCTGCATCACTCGCTCTCGGAGCGTTTATTGCAGAATTTGCGACGATAGACCCGGACTGTCCACTCCATGATCGTCTCGACAAAGCTTGCAGATTTGCAAACGTTGCGGTGTACAATTCGTTCAGAGGTGAGGCGGGTACGACGCTGACCGCAATTGCATTCGGTGTAAGCACCCGCTGGGCTGTCCATGTCGGGGACAGCCGCTTGTATGGACTTGATGATCGAAGGCAAATTGACCTCCTCACTCAAGATGACACAGTTTCAGGGGCGGTAAATGCTCATCTAGGCCAGAGTGATGAGGACGATATGGATAATCGTCTTCTCCAGTTTGTCGGAATTGGCGACACTCTCGATCCGCACTTGATGGACGTTTCGCAAGATTGGGATCACAGCCTTTGGCTGCTCACTTCTGACGGCGCTCATAGCGTTGGGCGAAAGGTCTTGGCGGGAGTTTGTGAGGGGAGCAAAAACCCTCTCGATTTGGTTCGAAAACTGGTATTCGTTTCAGAGGCCATCAACACACAAGATAATGCGACTGCTATTTGCATTAGATCAGGACACGTAAAGTCCAGCGACGAAGAGCACGAAGGCTTAACCATTCAAATCACTGCGCCAGATAGAAATTTGGATATTTGGCTCCCGCCCAGCGTAATCAAAATTCCCCCCATAAAAGAGGCGAGTACTGCAACGATAGAAACGGCCGATGTGGGCGGAAATGATTCGAAAATTCCACTTCCTCGTGCCGCTCGGACCAAAAAGTCACGTGCCAATCGCAAGAAACGGGGCGCCCAAAAGTCAATGGAAGAGGCAAAAGATTCTGAACTTCCAATGGACGTTATTTTTCAGATAGGTGATGAGAATGATTAATCTTCCTCATCGCTATTCAAATATATTGAAACAGTTCCCTAATGGAGGAATGGCTGATACTCTGCTGTGTGAGGATTCCAATCTTCAGCGTCAGGTGGTCGTTAAGAGTCTGAAGCCGGGAATAGAGGCGCATAGATTGCTTGACGAATTAGCAGCGCTTTCAGCAATCCGCTCCCGATATGTCGTTCAAGTGTTAGATGTAATTATAGACGGTGGGCAGCCAGTGGGCTTCGTCGAAGAGTATCTCCCTGGGGATGAGCTGGCACCATGCGACCCCGCTACAGCGACGACCGACGATGCTCTAAGAGTACTTTACCCAATTGCGGCCGGGATATCGGAAATCCATGCGCATCAACGGGTACATAGAGATATCAAGCCGGAAAATATGCGCTACGACGCAGAGGGGCATCTCAAGATATTCGATTTCGGTCTAGCGAAACTTGAGACAGCGATTGGTACTAATGTTCTCTATTTCTCCGACGGTTACGCTGCTCCGGAATCGTTCAAGAAGAATTCTAGCGGGCTATACACTTTTGACTATCCGCTTGACGTATACGCGTTTGGCTGTGTTGCTGTTTGGTTGCTTAACGGCGGAGCAATTTTCCCGGAGATGACGGGTGTTGTGCCTTCCATACCGGCTGGATTTGATTTCAATAATCTTCCAGTAAAAGTGAGCCCGGTCACGGCCGGAATCTTGCTCCAATGCTTGTCAGCTGACCCCGCCGCCCGTCCCACAATGTCTCAGTGCAGAGATCATTTGAGCGCCGAGCTCTTACGTGACCGGCATAAGATGATGCTAACCTCAAAATCGGGTCAGGCCATTCTCAGTTCGAGCCAAAGAAGTGGTACTATAAAGGGGAATGGTAGTTCGATTAGCGTAAATTACGATGGCCTCCATTTCTCGGTATCTTCCGTGACGGGGGTAGTCGCAATTAACAACGCGGCTGCTGTGGTCGGCCAAATATTGACAGGGTCTACGGTCATAGTTTTGCGGCAGGCTGGAAGCTGGGCGCTTTCTGTGACGTGTGATGTCTCTCATCCGGAGGTCGTATTGTAGTGGCCATATTGAACTCTCATTCAGCACCAATTTCAGGTCGTTACCAAATAATAAAATGGATCGGTGCAGGCGGTATGCAAAATGTATACGCTGCTCATGATTTATTATTTAAGCGAGACGTCGCCATCAAGACTCCGAAAGAAGGTGCAACTCTTAAGAGATTTGAAAAATCAGCAGTGATGAGTGCCAAGGTGAATCATATAAATGTGGCTAAAACTTTGGACTATGTCGAAGATATTGGAGTTCCTTTTCTGGTAGAGGAACTCGTGAACGGCGAAGATTTCTCAAAATTCTTTCCTAAAATAATACCGATAATGCCTCCATCGGCCTGCGCGCGTATCTTTCATCAATTGGCAAGGGGGTTGGCAGCCTCGCACCACGCTGGCGTGGTTCATAGAGACTTGAAGCCAAGTAATATAATGGTCGTAAATGGCGCGCGGCTTTCATCCGTCAAAATTACCGATTTTGGGATTGCCAAAATGGCAGAAGCTGAGATCGGAGAGTGGGCGGAGGTAGGCAAAGGCGGCACTACCTCCTCTAAAACCGTGCTAGGAGCGATCCCGTACATGGCGCCAGAAAGCGTCACAAATTTCTCTGAGGCCTCCGCACCAGCGGATGTGTGGGCTATAGCTGCCATTGTTTATCAGCTTTTGTCTGGAAAACTTCCTTTCGGAGAAGGGCTTTTGAGTATTCCTGCCATCCTTAAAGGCGATACGCCGCCGGTTCCTCAAGCAATATCAGCGTTGCAGTTTCGGGAATTAGGCACAGAGTTGTATGACATTATAGTGAAGTGCTTAAACCCTGACCCTAAAATCCGAATAACGGCAGAAAATCTAGTGTTAGCTTTGGAGCCGCTTTGTTATGCGGTTGATGAATATGAGATGGGAAGCATCACGAAGGTGCATACCTCCTATTTGGGATTTCTGCGCTCCGATGATGGTGTTGATGCAATGTATCACATCGAGAGCTTCTATGGAGGTGTGAGTCCGGCGGTGGGTCAGCGAGTTTGGTTTGCTCGCCATCCGGGAGAGGGCAATGATCGAGCCTTCCCACTTGTTAGGTTGGCAGGTTGAGTTTCTAACTCGCGGTTACAGTTGCATCAGACTCAAGCACTACCCCACTAGCCATCCAGCCAATACTAACAACTGCCGATACCGAGTATCACCGATATTTTGATCATTCCCCCACTCCAATGAGTAATAACGGTCCGCCTAGGCCAAGTGCCGGGTCGCAATCCTTGTTGGGGAAATTTTGCTTTCCTAATTTGTCCAAATAGGTTCAAAATCATTCCGATTCATTCCAGGTGATTCGGGAGATGGAGCTATGGGGCGTAAGGTAGCGCGTGGTTCGCAAGGGAAATCGGGGGAGACGGGCGGCGTGGGGGATCATGCCCTCCCCGCTGCGACTAGCGGGCAAGCCCGCAAGTCTCGCACCCCCTCCCGCAAGCGGGAGGGGATCAAAGAGGGGCGGGAGGGGTTTAAGCACGCCAATCCCTTCATGCCGGGGCTGCGCGTACGATCGGACGGGTGGACTGCGGCGCGGACGCGGGTGTTCCTTGCGACGCTGGGGCGCACGGGGTGCGTCACCGATGCGGCGCGGATCGCGGGGGTCAGCACGACCTCGGTCAATCGATCGCGCGCGCTGTTCGCGCCGTTCGACAAGGCGTGCGGCGAGGCGATCGCGCGGGCGCTGCGCGGGCTGGAGGCGGTCGCTTACGAGCGCGCGGTCGAGGGGCGCGAGATGGTGATCCTGCGGAACGGAAAGGAGGTCGAGCGGCGGATCGTGCCGTCGGACGGGCTGCTGGGGCTGCTGCTGAAACGTGGCGATCTGAAGAGTGGACGCGACATTCAGCTTACGCCGGAGGAGGCGCGAGCCTATGAGCTGCCCGAGGCGGTGCGGCACCGTTTCCTGTCGCGCGAGGAATATTTCGACGGCATCGTTTTCGACAAGTCACGCCGCGACTGGGACGCGGGCAAGGTGCAGGGGCCGACGTCCGAAGAGACCGACGCCGCGATCATCGCGCGGCTCGCCATCCTGCGCAAACAGCGCGGGTGGAATACCCCGCTTTGCAGCAAGTGCGGCGAGGAGGCCGATTAGCGGGAACGCGCGCGGCGCGCGCCTGCCGCCGCGCGCCGCGCCGCCGGTGGTCAGGGCAGCGCGTCGGCGATCGTCGTGAAGATCGCCGCGAGGTTCAGCCCGAGCATCTGGAAGGCGATGATCGACGCGAGCGCGATCAGCGCCGCGATCAGCCCATATTCGATCGCGGTGGCGCCGCGCGTGTCGCGGAGGAGGCGGGGTTTCGTTGTCATCGGGTTCACCCGTCCGAGCGCGCTTCGCGCGGGGTTGCGGCGGCATAGGGATCGCCCGCGGGATAGCCGAAGAAATAGCCCTGCGCCTGCGGGCATCCCTCGTCGAGCAGCATCTGGCGCTGTTCCTCGGTCTCGACGCCCTCGGCAACGATCGGCATGTTGAAGCTGCGCCCCAGACCGACGATCGCGCGCACGATCGAGCGCGCCGCGTCGTCGTCGTTGAACGAACTGACGAAGCTCTTGTCGATCTTGATCTTGTCGAACGGAAACGCCTTGAGGTTGCTCAGCGACGAATAGCCGGTACCGAAATCGTCCATCGCGATGCGCACGCCCATCGCGCGGATTTCGTGCAGGATCTTCAGCGCCGCCTGCCGGTTGCGGATGAAGGCGGTCTCGGTGATCTCGAGCTCGAGCCGGCGCGCGTCGAGCCCCGACTGCTCCAGCGCGTCGCGGACGATCGCGGGCAGGTTGGGAACCTGGAACTGGATCGTCGACACATTGACCGCGATCGAGACATTGTCGGGCCAGCCCGCGGCGACCGCGCACGCCTCGCGCAGCACCCATTCGCCGATCGGGAGGATCGCGCCAATCTCTTCGGCCACGGGGACGAAATCATCGGGCGGGATATCGCCGCGTTCGGGATGCTCCCAGCGCAGCAGCGCCTCATAGCCGACGACCGATCCGAAGGCGGTGGCGACGAGCGGCTGGAAGACGAGGTAAAGCTCGCCGCGACCGATGGCGTGGCGCAGGTCATGCTCGAGCGCGCGGCGTTCGCGCGCGATCTCGTCCATTTCCTGGTCGAAGAAGGCGGCATGCCCGCGGCCGTTGTTCTTGGCGCGGTAGAGCGCGGTGTCGGCGTTGCGCTGGAGCGTTTCGGCATTGTCGCCGTCCTGCGGGAACAGCGAGACGCCGATGCTGACCCCGACCGCCATCGGATCGTGCGCGACGTCCATGTCGATAGCGACATTTTCGAGGATGCGGCTGGCGAGCTTGCGCGTGTCGTCGGGGCTGGACACCGCCGTCTGGATGATCAGGAATTCGTCGCCGCCGATGCGCGCGACGAGGTCGTCGCCGCGCACCGATGCGCGCAGGATGTCGGCGATGCGGCACAAGATCTCGTCGCCGGCGCCGTGGCCGAAAATATCGTTCACCGCCTTGAAGCGGTCGAGGTCGAGCGCGAGCAGCCCGAAGGGCTCTTTCGCATCGATCGCCGCGTCGAGCGCGTGCACGAAATGCGCGCGGTTGGAGAGGTCGGTCAGCGCGTCGTGCGACGCCAGATGCTCGATCGCGCGCTGCGCGCGCTTGCGGTCGGACAGGTCGCGGATCGCGATGACCTGACAGCTGCGGCCGCGATATTCGATCGTCCGCGTCGCGATTTCGAGGATCTGGTCCTCGTCGGGACTGCCCCGCAGCCGCGCCTCGGCCGAATAGCCGGTGGGAATGTCGAAGGGGCCGCCGTCGATCGCGACGAACCAGTCGCCCGGCGCGCTGCCGAGCAGGGCGCCGCTGCTCACCCCGGCGAGTTCGCAAAGCTGGCCGTTGACCTCGACGATCCGGCCGTCGTGCGTGATCGCCAGCGCTTCGAGCGTCGCTTCGGCCAGGCCATGCGCGTCGGTGAGCCAGCGGTCGACGAGCGAGCCGGTGAGCGCGAGCGCGATGAGCGCGGCATTGGCGAACACGATCGCGGGCACCAGCCAGTCGCGGCTGGCATAACCGGTGAGATCGGCGCCGCGCGTCGGGTCGGGGACGAGCGTCGTCGCCGACATCGCGGTGAAATGCAGCGCGACGATCGCGAGCACCGACAAGGCGGCGGGCAGGGCGATCTTGCGCCACCCCGACGCGCGCGAAAAGACGAGGAGCGCGGCGGAGAAACACGCCCACGACAGCGCGGCCGACACGAGGATCGGGACGACCTCGTAGGTGACGCGCGCGGGGGCGATGATCGAGGCCATGCCGGTGAAGTGCATCGCCGCGACCCCGACCGCCGCGCCGGCGCCCGAAATCACGCAATCGCGGGCGGTCGGCGCCGCGCCGAGCCAGCGGAAGGCGGCCCAGAAGAATGCGATCGCGATCGTGACCGACAACAGGGTCAGGCTGGCATCGAAGCGGATCGGCATCGACCCGCGATAGGCGAGCATCGCGACGAAGTGCGTCGCCCAGACCCCGACGCCCTGCGCAATCGCCGCGACGACGATCCAGTGCCGGCGGCGCGTGTCGATGCAGAAGGTCGACCGGTTGAGGATGACGAACAGGCAGGCGTTGCCGAGGATGCAGACAAGCGCGGCGACCAAGACCAGCCGCAGGTCATGCTGATAGGCAACGCATTCGAGGACAGTGAACATAATAATCCCCCCGGTCCCCGCATTGCTTCCTATCGGGAACGAGTAAAGATTATCTTATTTAGAGGCGGTCGATACTTTTTTCTGCCAGTCCATTGTTATATCTGACTTTAAAAGATCAGCTGCCGTTTGCGGCGAGGCGGATCGCCTTGGGGGTGAAGGCGCGGACGCGATTTCGCCCCGTTCGCTTTGCTTCGTAGAGCGCCTGATCGGCGTCGGCCATCAGCGCCGAGAGGCTGGTGCCGGGCGCGCCGATCGCGATCCCGATGCTCGTCGTCGGACAGAGCCTGGCGGGGATGCGGTCGGCACAGGCTGCGGCGAGCCCCTTGCGAACCGCTTCGGCGAGCTGGCGTGCGGCCTCGATCCCCGCGCCGGGGACGAGCAGCGCGAATTCCTCGCCGCCGATGCGCCCCGCGATCATTCCCGGGGGGCCGATCAGGCGGACATGCGCGCCGAAGGCGGCGATGATCGCGTCGCCGACCGCGTGGCCGTGATTGTCGTTGATCGACTTGAAATGGTCGAGGTCGGCGATCATCAGCGCGACGGGGCGATCCTCGTCGATGCAGCGGCGAAGCGCGGCGCCGGCCTGCGCCTCGAACCCGCGACGGTTGAGCAGGCCCGACAGATTGTCGTCGTCGACCTGCCGACGCAGTTCGCTGATCTGGTCGATCGCGACCGCGACCATCAGGCTGATCGCCGCGACCACCGACACCATCGCCTGGCTGAACTGGACGGTGGTCCAGTAGACCGACTGCTGGAAGCCGACATAGTTGTCGAAGCCGCCGACAAGCGAAAGCAGCACGATGGGACGGATGATGAGGTTCAGCGCCGAAAGCGCGGCGACCCAGAAGAGCACGCGATCGATGAGATAGGGTTTGTCGATCGGCCAGAGCGAGCGCACGACCATCGCGGCGATGATCCCTGCGCCGATGCTGACCGACAGGATGCGCGCGGCGATGTCCGGCTGGCCGAGGAGAAACCAGAGGAAGACGGTGATCGACACCGCGACCGTTAGGCCCATCGCGCGCCATGGCACGGGCAGGCCGTAGCGCTTGATGATCGCCGCGGCGAACAGCACCCCGGTCGCGAGGAAGCCGAGATTGGCGGGCAGCCGCTGCAATTCCATCGGCAGCACGGGGCCGACATCCTGGATCAGGAAGGCGAGCGCCGAGGCGGTATAGGCGCCCGCCGCATAGGCGACATAGCGTTCGCGGCGGTTCAGCCACAGCAGGAAAAAGGCGATGGCGAAGAGCAGGCCGATGCCCGGGTTGAGCAGCGAAATGAAAAATTGACCGTTCACACTACCGCTTTCTGCCCCCGCCCCCATGGGTAGCAGTGCATAGATAACGACTTGTTACTTTTCGGGGAGTTAAGTCACGGTAACGCGTCCGAAGCGGGGCGTCAGGCGGTGCCGCGCACCACGAGGTGGACCGGGATGCGCGTGCCGCTGCGCGTGCGTTCGTCATCCTCGAGCGCCATCGCGACGAGCGCCTCACCCGCAGCGTCGAGGTCGGGTTCGAGCGTGGTGAGCGCGGGATCGGCGAGCGTGCCGGCGCGGATGCCGTCGAAGCCGATCAGCGCAACGTCCTGCGGCACACGGCGTCCCGCGTCCTTGAGCCCCTGCAATACTCCGAGCGCGAGCATATCGCTCGCCGCGAAGATCGCGTCGGTTTCGGGATGCGCCGCGAGCAGCGCCTGCACCGCGGCGACGCCCTGCGCGTGGCGGTCGGCGGCGGCGGGCGGTTCGGCGACGACGGGAGTGATGCCGTGCGCGCCAAGCGCCGCGGTGAAGCCGTCGCGGCGCTCGTCGAACTGGCGCTGCGGCGACTGCTGCGGCCCGACGAAGGCGATGTGACGGCGGCCCGTCGCGACGAAATGTTCGGCGGCGAGTTGCCCGCCAATGTCATTTTCGCTGCGCATCCAGTGGAAGGGGCTGCCGGGGCTGCCCCAGCAGACGAAGTCGAGCCCCGATGCCTGTGCATCCGCGAAATATTTCCACGCGTCGCGGTTGCTGGTCGTGCCGATCACGATCATCGCGTCGGCGAGTCCCGAGGCGACGAAATCGGCGCGGAAATTGTCGGGATTTTCCTGGAACGAGACGAGCAGGTTGAAGCCGCGCGCCGAGGTCGCCGCGGCGATGCTGCCGAGCAGCGCGAAATAGAAGGGGTTGATCGCGCTGCGATCCTCGCCGGGACGGCAGATGGTGACGAGCGCGATCGTCTCGCTGCTTTTAAGGCGAAGCGACGAGGCATGGCGGTCGACGACATAGCCCAGTTCGCGCGCCGCGGCAGAGACACGCGCGCGTGTTTCCGCGTTGACGCCGGGGCTGTTCCTGAGCGCACGCGACACGGTCGATTGCGACACGCCGGCGCGCTCGGCAACGTCGAACGAAGTGGGACGCAGCATCTTTCCGTTCACCTTGGCCTCTCTCCCCCCTTGCGCCGTCTCTCGCCGCGAGGGCGGGGCTTGTCAATCGGCGAGGCCGTCCGCTTCTCGGCAATAACGGCCTAAAGACCGTCGAGCGCGAGGAGCGCGAAGCTCGCGAGCCAATGTTCGCCCATATAGTCGCCGGTGACGTGCGGGAGGGCGGCGGCAAGGTGGCGCTGCGCCGCGGCTTCGGCAACGGGCGCGACGCGGTGGGCCGGGCCGAGCGCGGCGGCGATGGCGCGCCAGCTCCACGCGCGGCTGAGATTGAGACCGTCGAGATGCGCGATCTTGCCGTCGCTGCGGTCGGAGACGGTGGCGGGGGTGAAGAGGGTCGCGGGACGCTGTTCCGCCGCGCGCGGCAGGAAGGTGTCGAACCAGCTGGCGAAATTGCCGCCGAGGACGACGGCCATCAGATGCGCTTCGGTAAGTGCCGAGGACAGGAATTCGTCGCCGCCGGGTTCCCATGCCTGACAGTCGCGGTCGCCGGTGAACCAGTCGCGGGTTCGGGCATCGATCAGGCTGACCAACGCGGGATCGCGGGTTTCAGCCCAGTGGCGCGCGAGGAACAATGCGAAGCTGATGTTGAAATGGGTGCCGACGCGCAAGGGGTAGGTGAGCTTGGGCAGGAAGACGTGGAAGCGCGCGGCGAAAGCGGCGGCGAGCGGTTCGAGCGCGGCCGCCCATGGTGCGTCGTGGCGTGCCGTCTCGGCGTGGAGCGCGAGGAGCCAGGCCCAGCCATAGGGGCGCTCGAAGGCCGCTGCGTAGGGCCGGTCGAGGAAGACGAGCTCGCCTGCGACCTTTTCGGGGACGAGCATCGCGTCGGCGCGGTCGCGGATGTCGGCGACGATGGGGAGATCGGGGAAACGGCGCGCGAGGCGGAGGATCTGCCACCAGCCATGGACGCAGCTGTGCCAGTCGAAGCTGCCGTGGAAGATGGGGTGGTGCTCGCGCGGGGGTTTTGCGTCCCCGGGGCCATTGAGCACGAGGTCCATCTTGTACGGATACTCGCGGCCCAGATGCGAGAGGGTTGCGGTAGCGAAACGGGTCGCGTGATCGGGGGTGAGGTGCGTCATATCAGAATGCGAAAAGCCAGATGAAGGCGATGTTCACCGCGAGCAAGGGCAGCGCGGTACCGATCTGCGCCTTGATCACGCCATAGGGATTTTTGAGTTCGAGCAGGGCCGCGGGGACGAGGTTGAAGTTCGCCGCCATCGGGGTCATCAGCGTGCCGCAGAAGCCTGCGAGCATACCGATCGCCGCGACGACCGCGGGGTCGCCTTCATATTGCATGATGAGCAACGGCATGCCGACCGCGGCGAGCATCACCGGGAAAGCGGCGAAGGCGTTGCCCATCACCATCGTGAAAAACGCCATGCCGAGCCCGTAGGCGAGCACCGCGCCGAACAGGCTGCCGTGCGGGATCGCGGTGCCGATCAGGTCGCCGACGACTTCGCCGACGCCGGCCAGTGCAAAGACCGCGCCGAGGCTTGCGAGCATCTGCGGCAGGATTGCGGCCCAGCCGACCGCATCGAGCAGGCGGCGGCCCTGCTGCGCGGGCAGCAGGAGCGGCGGCTTGAGGCGCGCCATGCCGACGCCGAGCGCGATGAGCACGCCGAGCGCGAGCGAGATCAGCGTCGCCTGCTTGGGGTCGGCGAGGCCGGGCACCCATTTGAAGAGAAAGGTGCCCGCGAGCGCAACCGCGGGGATGATCAGCGCGACGAGGAGCAGGAACGGGCCGTGGCGCGCGGCGCGTTCGGCTTGGTCATCAGCGGGCACGTCGCCGCCCGGCGCGCGGCCGATCTGGCCGGTCCCCGCGATCGCGACGAGCGCGAGGACGAGCAGGCCATTGCCGAAGTCGCCGAGCCAATCGCCGCCGAGCATCGAGAGCGCGAGCAGCGCCCAGAAGGCGGCGTTGCCGAAACGTTTCGGGTTACTGCGGTCGGCGACGCCGAGCGCGGCGAAGAGCGCGAAGGTGAGGCCCGCGAGGACATAGACGAAGCCGAGCGTGATCATGCGCCCGCCTCCTGCGCCAGGGTCTTTTGCGCCATGCGTTTCTCGAGGCGGCGGAGACGGAAGCCGTGGATGAGGAACGCCGCGATCGCGGTCGGGATCGCCCAGAGCGAGAAGTGCAGCGGTTCGATGACGTAACCATAGCCTTCGAGCAGGCCCTTCATCAGCAGGATCGAGCCGATCGCGAGGAAGATATCCTCGCCGAAGAAGAGGCCGACATTGTCGGTCGCGGCGGAGAAGGCTTTCACTTCCTCGCGCTGGTCGTCGGTGAGCGCCTCATTCCGAGCCTCGGCCGCGGCTTCGGCCATCGGCGCGACGAGCGGACGGACGGTCTGTGGATGCCCCGCCACCGAAGTGAGGCCGACCGCCGCCATCGCCTGGCGGAGCAGGAGGTAGGAGGTGAGCAGGCGGCCGAGCGTCGCGCCCTTCATCCGGCCGATGAGGCTGCGCGCATGTTGCTGGAGCCCATAGGCTTCGAGCAGGCCGATGACGGGGAGGACGATCCAGACGATCGAGACGTAGCGCGTGTCGTTGAACGCCTTGCCGAAGGCGGCGATGATCGCAGCGACGTCGAGTCCCGCGGCGAGGCCGGTCGCGAGCGCCGAGGCCATGATGACGAGCAGCGGATTGAAGCGGAGCAGGAAGCCCGCGATGATGATGAGGATACCGATCAGCACGAGCATGACTATTTTCCTCCCCCTAGATGGGGGAGGCAGTGAGCCCCGGACCTGATCCGGGGCGCAGCGGTAGGGGTGCGGTCTCGGCCTGAAGTGGTGGCGCGAGGACGCACCGTCACCCCCATCCAACTCCGCCTAGCCGCTTCGCGACAAGGCTGCGTATCCTTCCCCCATCGAGGGGGAAGAAGGATTGCGTTCATCCCGTCATCCCCGCGTGGGGTAGACCGCGCTGTCGCCAAATTACCTCTCCCCTGATTTCCCGTATCCGCCGCCGCCGGGCGTTTCGATCACGAAGGCGTCGCCCGCGGCAAGGTCTGCGCTCCCGGTGGCGGCCAGTATCTCGACGCGGCCGTCCGCGCGTTCGACCCGGTTGCGCCCCGGTGCGGCGTCTTCGCCGCCCGCGAGACCTTTCGGCGCGACCGTGCGGCGGTTCGCGAGGATGTTTGCGGCCATCGGCTCGCGGAAGCGGATGCGGCGGGTGGCGCCGTCGCCGCCGTGCCAGCGGCCCGCGCCGCCCGAGCCTTTGCGGATCGAGAATAGCTCGACGATCACGGGGAAGCGCGTTTCCATGACTTCGGGGTCGGTCATCCGGCTGTTGGTCATATGCGTCTGGATGACGCTGGTGCCGTCAAAACCGGGACCGGCGCCCGAGCCGCCCGCGATCGTCTCATAATATTGGTAAGCGTCGTTGCCGAAGGTGAAATTGTTCATCGTGCCCTGCGCGGGGGCCATCGCGCCGAAGGCGGCGAACAGCGCGTCGGTGATGACCTGGCTCGTCTCGACGTTGCCCGCGACGACCGCGGCGGGATAGCGCGGGCTGAGCATCGAATCGTCGGGGACGATCAGCGTGACAGGGGCGAGGCAGCCCTCGTTCATCGGGATCGGGTCGTCGAGCATCGTGCGCAGGACATAGAGGGCTGCGGCGCGGACGACGGGCATCGGCGTGTTGAAATTGTCGGGGAGCGTCGCCGACGATCCGGTGAAGTCGATCGTGACATGGCGCGCCGTCCGGTCGACTCTCACGGCGACGGCAACCTCGGCGCCATTGTCCATCGCATAGCGGAACGCGCCGTCGTCGAGGCGCGCGATGAGCTGTCGCACCGCGGCTTCGGCTTGGGCTTGGCCGTGCTTCATATAGGCCGCGACGGTTTTTGCGCCGTGCGCGGCGGAAAGGTCGGCGAGCGCGCTGGCGCCGCGCTGGCAGGCCGCGACCTGCGCCTTCAAATCGGCGATGTTGAGCGCGGGGTTGCGCGCGGGCCATGGGCTGTCGACGAGGTGCGCTGCGACGGCGGCGTCGCGGAAATGGCCGTCGTCGACGATCAGGACATTGTCGAAGAGAATGCCTTCGTCGGCGATGCTCTTGCTGTCGGGGGGCATCGAGCCGGGGGCGATGCCGCCGAGGTCGGCGTGGTGGCCGCGCGCCGCGACGAAAAAGCTCGGGATGTTGCCTTCAACGAACACCGGCATGACGACGGTGATGTCGGGGAGGTGGGTGCCGCCGTCGTAGGGGGCATTGAGGGCGTAGGCGTCGCCGCGCCGGATGCCGCGGCCGTCGGCAGGTCGGCCGTCCGCCCCGGACCGTTGGCGGAGGATGGTGCGGACGCTCTCGCCCATCGAGCCGAGATGCACGGGCATGTGCGGCGCGTTGGCGACGAGGCGGCCGGTGCCGTCGAAGATCGCGCACGAGAAATCGAGCCGCTCGCGGATGTTGATCGACGAGGCGCTGTGCTGGAGCGCGCCGCCCATTTCCTCGGCGATCGCCATGAACAGGCTGTTGAAGATTTCGAGGCGGATCGGGTCGGGGGCGGCGAGGTCTTCGGTCCCGGTGGCGGGCGTTTCAGCGGCGCGGGTGCGGGCGAGGAGCAAGCTGCCCTCGCTCTGGACCGCGGCGTTCCAGCCGGGCTCGACGATGGTCGTCGAAAGCGCGTCGATGACGATTGCGGGGCCGGGGAGGGTGCGGCCGGGGGGCAGGGCGTCGCGCTGGTAGAGCGGGACCCGATGTTCGGCGCCCGCGAGCCATGCAGTGACGATTTCGGGTTCGGGTTCGGTGGTCGGCGCGGGCAAGGACAGGGCTGCGGGAGCGTCGCCCGTTTCTGTCAGCTCGACGCGGATGCGATCGACGACGAGATTGGCATGCGGCGCATAGCCGAAGCGCTGGCGGAAGGCGGCGGCGAAGGCCTCTGCGATTTCGGCGGGCGGGGCGAGCGGGAGCTCGATTGCATTGTCGCTGTCGGCGAGGCGGACGAAGAGCAGCGTTTCGCAGGCCGTTTCGGCGCCGGGCGCAAGGTCGGCGCGGGCCTGTTCCGACAGCTCGGTTTCGGCGCCCGCGAGCATCGCCGCGCAACTTTCGTCGAGTTTGAGGCCGAGCGTGCGTTCGCGGATCGCCGAGGGGCGCGCGAGGCCCATGCCATAGGCCGAGAGCACGCCCGCGAGCGGATGGAGCAGGATTTCGTCGATCCCGAGCGCGTCGGCGACGAGGCAGACATGCTGGCCCGCGGCGCCGCCGAAGCCGACGAGACTGTAACCCTGCGTGACGTCGTGGCCGCGCGCGATCGTGATGCGCTTGATCGCGTTCGCCATTTGCTGGACCGCGATTCTGAGCAGGCCTTCGGCGAGGGTTTCGGGGGTGATGGTCCCGACCTCGGCGGCCATCGCGGCGAACTTTTGCACGACGACGTCGCGGTCGAGCGGCTGGTCGCCGTTCGGGCCGAAGAGCTTCGGAAAATGATCGGGCTGGATCTTGCCGAGCAGGACGTTGCAGTCGGTGACCGTCAAGGGCCCGCCGCGGCCATAGGCGGCGGGGCCGGGGTTGGCGCCGGCGCTTTCGGGGCCGACGGTGAGACGCGCGCCGTCCCAGCGGCAGATCGAGCCGCCCCCGGCCGCGACGGTGTGGATCCGCAGCATCGGGGCGCGGATGCGCGTACCCGCGACGATCGTCTCGTTATCGCGCTCGAGCCGGCCGGCATAATGGCTGACGTCGGTCGAGGTACCGCCCATGTCGAAGCCGATGAGGCGGTCCTTGCCGAGCGGCGCGGCGCTGCCGACCATGCCGACGATGCCGCCCGCGGGGCCCGAAAGGATGGCATCGCGGCCATGGAAGGCGGCGGCGGACGCAAGGCCGCCCGAGCTTTTCATGAACTGCGGATCGACGCCCTCTCCGAGCTGCGCGACGAACTGGCGGACATAATGGTGGAGGACGGGCGAGAGATAGGCGTCGGCGAGCGTCGTATCGCCGCGGCCGACCAGCTTGATCAGCGCGCTGACGTCATGGCTGGTCGAGATTTGGGTGAAGCCCGTTTCGCGCGCGATGTCGGCAAGGCGTACCTCGTGCGCGGGGTAGCGATAGCCGTGCATCAGCACGATCGCGATGCTGGTAAGGCCGCGTGCGCGCGCGGCGGCAAGCGATGCACGCGCCGCGGCTTCGTCGATCGGGGTCAGGACATCGCCGTCGGGACCCACGCGCTCGACGATTTCGGCGACCTCGGCGTGCGGCGGCGGAATGCGGTCGAGGCGGCGCGCGAAGAGGTCGGGGCGATCCTGGTAGCCGATGGTGAGCGCGTCGCCGAAGCCGCGGGTGATCGCGAGCAGCGTCGGCTGTCCCTTGCGTTCGAGCAGCGCGTTGGTGGCCACGGTACTGCCCATGCGGATCGCGAGCGGGGGTAATGCGCCGTCCCCTGCGCCGGTGAGATCGCGGATCGCATTGACCGCCGCATCGCCGGGACGCGAGGGATCTTCGCTGAGATATTTGGTCGTGACGACGGTGCCGTCAGGGCTTCGCACGACGACATCGGTGAAGGTGCCGCCGCGGTCGATCCAGATCTGCCAGCGGTGATCAGTCGGGGGTGCCATTGTCCGGCCAGCGAATGACGATGGCGAGGCTGTTGTCAACCGCCGTACGCTGCCAGCTTCCCTTCAATTGGCGCTCGATCAAGGTACGGATGAACTGGGTCCCGAAGCTTTCGGCGTCGATGTGCGGCGTTTCGCGAAGGTTGCTTTCGACCCAGTTCAGCTCGATGTCGTCGCCGATGCGCCGCCAGCTGACCGCGAGATCGCCCTCGCCGGCGAGCGCGCCATATTTGATGCTGTTGGTGACGAATTCGTGCACCGCGAGCGAGAGCGCCTGCGCGCCCTCGTCGTCGAGGCGGACATCGGGACCGGAGACCGCGGCGAGCTGGTCGGGCGACCGCCCCGCGAGTTCAAGCTCGCGGTGGACGATCCGGCCGAGTTCGACGCTGTCGACAGCACCGGTGACGAGCATCTGCTTGGCGTCCGACAGCGCACGCATCCGGCCGTCGAACTTCGTCTCGAACTCTTCGAGACTTTGGGATTCGCGCAGCGTGATGCGCGCGAGCGCACCGATGCGCGCGAAGGCATTTTTCATGCGGTGCGCCATCTCGCCGATCATCAGTTCGCGATCCTCGGCATGGCGCGCCTTTTGCGCGGCGAGCGCCTGAAAGGCGGTGAGGCGTCGCCGCTGGACGCGGTGGAGCTGCGTCGCGAGCAGGGCGAGCGCGACGCCGAAGATGAAGATGCCGAGCGGGCGGCCGAGGCGTTCGAGGAACCGGCCATAGGAAATACGCATCGTCCAGATGCGGTCGGCGACGCGCAATTTCTGTTCGTGCGCGTCCCAGCCGACCTTGCCCTTGCGAAAGACGAGCGGCGCCGACGGCCCCTCTCCGGCATAGACTTCGAGCCCGTCGACCCCCTTGAGCTGCGACCCGAGGACGGCGTTCATCATATCGCGGGTGCGGAAGGGCGCATAAACAAAGGCTTCGATCGGGCGCACTCCGTCGGCGGTGACGACGGCGCCGGGGCCGGATCCGGCGGGTGCGCGCGCATAGACGGGGAGGTAGATCAGGAAGCCCGGCTGCTTGACCTTCGCCGCCCGTTCCTGTGCGAGCTGGACGATGCCGCTCGCCGCCGGCTGGCCGGTTTGCCAGGCGCGGCGCATCGCCGCGCGGCGGACCGGTTCGCTGTACATGTCGAACCCCAGCGCGACGTGGCGGCGCGGCGTATAGGGTTCGACGAGGACGACCGCGAAGCCGATCGGCTGGTCGGTCGCGGGCCAGACCTTGATGTCCTCGCCATAATTTTCGCGGAGCTTGGCTTCGAGCGCGGCGGGGGTGGCGGCGCGCATTGCCGCAGCGATGCCGACCCCTTCCATCCCCGGCGCGCGGACCTGCGGCTGGAGCGCGTTGAGATAGGCGCGGATGCCGGGGCCGCTTGCGGCGCTGTCCGACTGGTAGAGCGCGCGCACGCCTTCGAGCACCGCGACATGGTCGCGCAGCCGCATATTGACCTGTGCCGCGACCTGTGCGGCCTGGTCGGCCTCGTCGGCCTGGTTGTAAAGGAAGCTGGCGGCGGCGGCAGCGATCGTTGCAAGCAGGATGACCAGCCCGACAAACCGGACCAGCAGCGCCAACAGCCGATCAGCCCATGACGAAGGGCGCATGATTTATCCTGCCTGATGGCTGCCGTAGCAGCGCCCCCCTCCAGCGCCGGATGTTCCATGGCGCGCGGCCGATGGCAAGCCCATTTCGCACACCGCGGCGCGACGGTGCCGGACGGGTTGCGACGCGCAACCTTTCGCCTATGCTGCACCGATCAAAGGGAGGATGCGCGATGATAATCTATGGCTCGCTGGTGTCGCCGTTCGTTCGGAAATTGCTCGGATATCTGGGTGAAAAGGGAATCGAGTTCGAGCTGAAGGGCGTCGGGATCGGCGACCCCGATCCGGGATTTCAGGCCGCATCGCCGCTCGGCAAGATGCCCGCGATGGACGACGATGGCTTCCTGCTCGCCGATTCGAGCGCGATCATCCAATATCTGGAGGCGAAATATCCCGAACCCGCGCTGATCCCCGCCGACCCGCAGGAGCGCGGGCGGGTGATCTGGTGGGAAGAATTCGGCGACACGGTGTTTGCGGCGTGCAGCGGCAAGATGTTCTTCAACCGCATCGTCGCACCGAAATTCCTCGGCCGCGAAGGCGACCTTGCGGCGGCGGCGCAGGCCGAGGGCGAGGAATTGCCGAAGCTGCTTGCCTATCTCGAAAGCGCGATCCCGGCATCGGGCTTCCTCGTCGGCGACCGGCTGACGCTCGCCGACCTCGCGGTTGCCTCGCCGCTGATGAATTTCCGCCATTGCGGCGCGTGCATCGACGCGGCGGTGCATCCGAAGATCGCGGCATGGAGCGACGCGATCCTGTCGCGGCCGAGCATGGCGCCGTGGATCGCGAAGGAAGAGCGGCTGATCGCGCGCGTGATGGCGGCTTGATCGGGATCTGATCGCGTAAGATGGTATCAGCGGCGGGTTTCGACTGATTGCGGACGCGCTATATGAATCGGTTAGCGTTCAAAATCAGACATTCGAATGCGATTTGTCAGAGGTCTGGGTCAGGCATACCAACTCCGCCGCCACCTTTATGAGGCCTCGCGTAATATCCCTCGGGCGCGTCGGGAATACGGGCCGTGCATATCAAAGAGCAGGTATAAGCCAGCAAGGGCGCCACATCAGTCCCGATCCGCTGTGTAGTCCAGAAAGGCTTCGCTTCACGCCCCTCGAATAGCTCATCGCAAACGCTGCAAGTCTCAGGTTGTAAAGCAGCTAGTGGAGCTGACAATCTCGGAAAGGGCAGCCGTGTTTTGATGTTCCCGTACAACGCGCGCGTGCTCATTCTCGTATCGTGCAGGCGGGTGCAGCGTGTGACCTCATAGGGAAGCCAATGCAACGAGTAGGACGTATAAATGTCCAGATTTCTGAGCGAGGACAGCCGTCCAATCTCGGGAGGAAGGCGTCGCAAGTGGCTACCATAGAGCCGTAATTGTTCAATCGCCCTAAGAAATTGTATTTCAGACGGCAAGGTGATGACGCTCGTCCATTGATCTGCAGATATTGCCGCCAATGGTTCTAGAACGGACACTGTTTGTTTGCTCTTGATCAACGTCAGCAGCGCCTGCCAGCCGGGCGCTGATGCATCTTGTTCTTCCACATGCAAATTGGGGACGCTCGGAGTACCCCTCTTTCCTCTTGAAGCGAGACAGGGGCAATGCCCGCCACGATCAACGCGCTGCGCCGTTGATAGGGTTACAGGGTCGATGGTAAAACTTTGCCTCGACCCGCCATTTTCAGATTTACCTAGCAGACGCCTGATTATTGACATTACAACCCCCACGTCCGCTCGTTTATGGCAGTTAGTCGGAGAATATCAATCAACGACGGCCGGTCCGCTTTCCACCCCCTAACGGACATCGTCATTCGCTGACCCCAACTCGATCCTCCGTTCGATCCCTATCGCGCCGAGAAACGCGGTGTCGTGGCTGACGACGAGCAGCGCGCCGTCATAGGCGGCGAGGCCGGTTTCGATCGCGGTCAGGGACTCGATGTCGAGATGGTTGCCGGGCTCGTCGAGGATCAAAAGCTGCGGCGGCTGCGGTGCGCCGAGGACGCAGGCGAGGCCCGCGCGGAGCATCTGGCCGCCGCTCAAGGTTCCGACGATGCGGTCGGCGGCGTCGGCGCGGAAGCGGAAGCGCGCGAGCGCGGCGCGGCACTGGTTGTTCGTCGTCCCCGGATTGAGGGCGAGGAAATTGCCGGCGATCGACAGCGCCGGATCGAGCAGGCTGACACGCTGGTCGAACAGCGCGAAGGGGACGCCGACGCGGACCGTGCCCGACCAGGGCGCGAGCGTGCCGGCGATCAGAGCGAGCAGCGTCGACTTGCCCGAGCCGTTGGGGCCGGTGATAGCCACGCGTTCGGGGCCGGTAATGGTGAGCGACAGATGTTCGATGACGGGCTGCCCCTCGGCATAGCCGGCCGTGACACGGTCGAGGGCGAGCACGGTCCGCGACGCGGGAAGGCCGGTCGACGGCAGGCCGACCGACAGGGGGGCGACGATCTCGATCTTCGCGCGGGCGGCGGCTAGCAGCTCTTCGGCCTCGCCGCGCTGGCGCTCGGCGAGGCGGCTTCCCGCGGCGCGCGTCTCTTCGGCGCGGCGCTTGAGCCCGCCGATAAGGATTTTGGGCATGTCGCCCCGCGCCGCCTTCGCGCGCCCGCGCGAGTCGCGGCGGTCCTGTTTTTCGGTTGCGGCCTGCGCCTGCCGCTGCGCCGCGTCGGCGCGCTTTTCAGCGCCCGCGAGTTCGGCTTCGCGCGCCGCCTGCTCGATTTCCTTGCGCGCCTGATAGGCGCTCCAGCCGCCGCCATAGCGGGCGCCGCCAAGGCTGGTGAGTTCGACGATCGCGTCCATTTCCTCGAGCAATTCGCGGTCGTGGCTGACGATGAGGGCACCGCCGCGCCAGCCGGCGAGCAGGTCGCGCACGGCGTCGCGCCCTTCGCGGTCGAGATTGTTGGTGGGTTCGTCGAGCAACAGGAAATCGGGTGCGGCGAACATCGCGCCGGCGAGCGCGGCGCGCGTGCGCTGGCCGCCCGAGAGCTGCGCAAGCGGGGTGTCGGCGGGGAGCGGCAGGCCAACGCCCGCGAGCGCCTCGTCGATCCGCGCCTCGAGCGTCCAGTCGGCGTCGCCGATTTCCTCGATCGTCGCCGCGCCCGCCTCGGCCTTGCGCAGCAGCGCGAGGCCGGCGCGCGCGCCGAACAGGTCGGCGATGCTTTCGTGCGCCGCGACCTGCACTGTCTGGCGCAGCATCGCGATGCTGCCGTCGATCGCGATGCTGCCCGTCGCGGGCGTGAGCTCGCCGGTCAGCAGGCGCAGCAGCGTCGACTTGCCGACGCCGTTGCGGCCGACGATGCCGGCACGTTCGGACTGGAAGTTAAGGTCGAGGCCCGAAAGGACGGCGCGGCCGTCAGGCGTAGACCAGCCGAGGTTGGAGATTGTGATCGAAGGCATGGATATGGACTTTCCTGGCGGCAAGGCAGTGGGGCGTTGCGGGCAGGTTGTTGTCCATGACGAGATACTCCGATGCGATCGATTGCCCGGCCAATGTAGGGTGGTTGGCGGCCGGGTGCAAATTTTGCCGGCCTCCGCCGGGATGATATATAAGGCGACGCCTGCTTCCCGCCCCAAGGGCGACGCGGCGGGCGGCTCGCCTATTTTGCCGCCATATCCCCCGCCGGGCGGGTCCAGCCTTTCTTGTATTTTTCGAACCAGGCGAGGATCGCCGACGCCTTGGCGGCCGATTGCGAGGGGCGCGCGGCGATGCTGCCGTGGCTGGCGCCGGGGACCTTGATCAGCGCGCTGGGCACGCCGCGGAGGCGGAGCGCGGTGTAATATTGTTCGGATTCGCTGACCGGGGTGCGGTAATCCTCGGCACCGACGATGACGAGCGTCGGGGTTTCGACATTGCCGACGAGCGAGAGCGGCGAGCGCGACCAGAAAAGTTCGGGCTTTTCCCACGGCTCGGCGCCGAGCCAATAGGGGCCGAAGAAACCGGGGCCGTCGGCGGTGAGCGCCTGCGTCGTCCAGTTGATCACCGGTTTTTGCGTGACCGCGGCCTTGAAGCGGTTCGTTTTGCCGACGATCCAGCTGGTGAGCACGCCGCCGCCCGAGCCGCCGGTGACGAAGAGCGCGTCGGGGTCGGCGACGCCAAGCTCGATCGCGCGGTCGACGATGCTGATCAGGTCGAAATAGTCGTTGCCCGGATATTGCTTGTCGATCTCGTTCGCGAAAGCGGCGCCATAGCTGGTCGAACCACGCGGGTTCGCCGAGAGCACGGCATAGCCGCCCGCGGCGTAGAGCTGGTTGTCGGTCGAGAAATGGCCGCCATAGGCCGCGAAGGGGCCGCCATGGATTTCGAGGATCAGCGGCACGCGCTGGCCGTCGCGGTAGCCGGGCGGGAGGGTGAGCCAGCCCTCGATCGTCTTGCCGTCGTGGCTCGATGCCACGGTGATCTTGCGGACCTCGCCGAGCGATTTCACTTCGCGAAGCGAACGGTTGAGGTCGGTGAGGATGCGCGCGGTGCCGCCGCGATTGAGCTGGACCTCTGCCGGGCGGGTCGCGGTGCCGCCGGTGAAGGCGATCGCCCCGCCGTCGGACACGGTGAAGCTGCCGCCCGTATAAGGCCGGTCGAGCCCGCCGCCCGAAAGCCCGGTCGCGGCGGTGCGCACCGCGCCGTCGAGCCCGATGCGTGCGACCTTGGTTTCGCCGTGATCGTCGTACTGCGCATAGAGCGACTTGCCGTCGGCGGCCCACTGGATCGCGTCGATGCCATAGTCCCAATTGCCCGTCAGGCTGCGCTTGCCCGATCCGTC
Organism: Sphingopyxis sp. LARHCG72; assembly: GCF_052871675.1. NCBI lineage: Bacteria > Pseudomonadati > Pseudomonadota > Alphaproteobacteria > Sphingomonadales > Sphingopyxidaceae > Sphingopyxis > Sphingopyxis sp. LARHCG72. The sequence goes on from NZ_JBIXJU010000001.1 coordinate 357,538, forward strand.
GCGGTTCATGACGTAGAGCTGGGTGTTCTCATAGGCGCGCAATTTGTCGTCGAAGCCGAGATAGGCGATCTTGCTGCCGTCGGGCGAGACGAGCGGGTTGGTGTCGGGGCCGTTGCGGTCGGTCAGCGCGGTGACCACGCCGCTCGTCACGTCGAGCGCATGGATTTCGCTCTCGACCGGGTCCTTCTCCCAATCGGGTTTGCGGTTCGCGCTGAAATAGAGGGTACGGCCGTCGCGCGACCAGCTCAGCGGGCCGCCGTCATGATAGGGGCCGAAGGTGAGCTGCCGCGGCGAGCCGCCCGTCGCGGGAACGACGAAAATCTTTCCGAAGCCCGATTCGAGATAGCCTTCGCCGTCGGCGCGGTAGGCGAGAAGGTCGTGGACCTCGAGCGGCTCGGCCCATTTCGCGCCCTCGGGCTTGTTCTTCGGTGCCGAACCGAAGCTGGGGCCGTCGTCCTTGACGAGCATCGTGTAGGCGATCGAGCGACCGTCGGGGGACCAGGCGAGGTTCGACGGGCTGGTCGGAAGGCCGGTGAGGCGCACCGCCTCGCCGCCGTTCATCCAGCGCACCCAGAGCTGCGCACTGCCGCCCTCGGTCGAGGCGAAGGCGAGGCGCTTGCTGTCGGGCGACCAGCGCGGCGAAAAGGCGCCGCCGCTGCGGCCCGCGACGGGAGTTTCTTCGCCCGTCGCGGTGTCGATAAGCCAGATCGAGCTGACCGCGCGGTCGGACATGATGTCGTTCGAGCGGCGGACATAGGCGATGTGGCGGCCGTCGGGGCTGATCTGCGGATCGGACGCGATCGAGAGGTCGAAGAGGTCGGCACCGGTGAGGCGGCGCTCGGGGCCCTTGCGCGCGCTGCCGACGGCGGCGGCGGACACGGGCGCGGCGGTTTCCGCGGCGGGTGCGGTAGCCGCCGGCTCTTCCTGCGCGAAACCCGGCTGGGAGGAGAGCGCGAGCAGGCTCGCACCGAGGATGGCCAGTTTGCGCATGAAGATTCGCCCCTTTTTCAGTGAGGAGGCAGGTCTGTACGTTTCGCCGGAGCGGGTCAACCGCCCGGCCGCGCCTCAGCTGTCGCGGCCGTAGACATCGTCGCGGAAGGCGAGGCCGCGGTCGGTCGCGACGGCGGTGATATAGGTGAGGTAGACGGGGACCTCGACGGGCAGCGCGACCGCCTGTTCGGGGGTTTTCGATTTGGTCACGATCGAGCGATGGAGCAGCCACTGGCCGAGCGCGGCGGCATTTTCGAGGCGGATGCAGCCGTTCGAAAAATGGCGGTCGGGCTTTTTGAGCAGCGCACGCTCGGGGGTGTCGTGAAGGTAGATGCCCTCGTCGTTCGGGAAGAGGAATTTGACGCGGCCCATCGAGTTGGCGCCGCCGGGCAGTTCGCGGAGGCGCAGCACCTCGTCGCCGGCGGCGACCGCGGGCCAGTCGATTTCGGACGCGTCGAGCTTGCGCGGGTTGGGACCCCAGTCGGAGAGCGCCTCCATGCGCAGCGAGGCGAGGCTGCGCCCGGCGAGCACCTTGGGCGCGATGCTTTTCTGCGCGAGATAGTCGGGGACGTTCCAATAGGGGTTGAGGATCGCCCATTGGAGCTTGCCCGCGAGCATCGGGGTCTGCGTTTCTGGGGCGCCGACGACGACCTTCATCGACCCCGCGCGCTTGCCTGCGTCATAATACCAGAGCTGGCCCGACGAGGCGTCGACGACGATATGATGGACATAGGGGCCCGGCAGGAGGCGCGCGCGGTCGAGGTTGAGGCGGAGGCGCGCCATCGCGTCCTTCGAGGTCCCCTGTGCCTGCGCACGGCCCATGAGGGTGCGGAGGCGGACATAATGTTCGCTCATCCAGCCCATATTTTTCATATAGGCGCCGAAATCCTTGGGGAAGGCGGCGGCGCGGAGCACCGTTTCGGGGTCGGCTTTTTTCGGGCGAAGCGACTTGTCGGCATAATCCATCTTTGCCCCGCCGGGGCTGCGCATGTCGCGGACATAGCGTGCGAAGGCGGCCGAGAGCGCGACTTCGGCGCGCGCAAGGTCTTGCGGGGCGCCGCCGCGGGCGCGCGCGATCAGCGCTTCGAGCTTTTCAAGGTCGTAGGATGCGGATTTAAGGTCGTCGCGCGAGGCGGTCGAAAGATAGCCGAGCAGCGTCACCGCCTCGGGGCCGAGCTTGCCCGAGCGGAGCCAGAGCGGCTTGAAATTGCGTGCGGCGTAGAAGCGTTTGACGTCGCCGCCGGCTTCTGCGCGGATCGCTCCGGCGAGCGGGATCGCGGCCCCCTGCGCTGCGGGCGCGGCGAGGGCCGGCGGGGCGAGGGGCGCGCCGAGCGCCAGAAATGCGAGGAAAAGGGGAGCGCAGCGATGCCGCGCCCCCCGAAGACAGGTAATCAGCCGCGTTCTCCCAGCCGCGACGGGGCGGGCGGCGGCGGGGGCGGCGGCGGCACATAGTTGGGGTGATAGATGCCGTCGGCGGTATAATAGCCGTCGATGATACCATCGCCGTCGCGGTCGGCGGCAACGCTTCCCGGAACCGCACCCGGCGGCGGGGGCGGTGCCATCGCGACATCTTCCTTTTGCGAACAGGCGGAGAGCGCCAGTGCGCCGAGCGCACCGAGCAAAATGGGTTGGAAACGCATGAGACCACTCCTTTTTGATGCCCATGGAAATCGCTTTCCACGCGCGCGTGCCCAACCCCGGAATTTCAGCCATGCGCCGCTTTGGGGGCGCGTCATCCGTCCCGCGATCAGAGGTGTTTTTTGAACGATGGCCCGCGCGATAAGTTCCCCGCAGCCCGCGAGACGGTGGACATAGCGCCGCGACCGTTTAGGCCCGTGGAAACGGAATCATCGACAAGGGTGCATGGACATGGATTTTTCGCGGTTGCAGGCTTCGAGCAAGATCGGCGACGACTGGGCCTATCCGCAGCCGCCGTGCCTGAACTTCGGCTGGCTCGAAGTCGATCGCGACCCGGCGCATCGCATTTACTGGGAGGAATATGGCAATCCCGACGGTGAACCGGTGATGTTCCTGCACGGCGGGCCGGGCGGGGCGTGCGCGCCGGTCATGGCACGCTTTTTCGATCCGAAGCGCTATCGCGTCATCCTGTTCGACCAGCGCGGGTGCGGGAAGAGCGAGCCGACGGTGGCGTCGGCGGGCCCCGCGGTTGCGCTCGCCAAGAATACGACCGCCGACCTGATCGGCGATATCGAGAAATTGCGCGAGGAGCTGGAAATCGGCGGGCCGATGCACGTGTTCGGGGGGAGTTGGGGGAGCACGCTGGCGATGGCGTACGCGATCGCGCACCCCGACCATACCGCAAGCCTGATCCTGCGCGGCATCTTCCTCGGCGCGCCCGAGGATCTGCTTTACCTCTATCAGGGCAATGCCGCGACGTGGGAGGCGGATCCGTACGGGCTGACCGAACCCGGCGCCTATATGAAATATCCCGATGAATGGGCCGAGCTGTTGTCGGTGCTGACGCCGGCCGAGCGCGGCGACGTGATGAAATCGTACAAGGCGATTTTCGACATGGTGCCTGCCAACGACGCCGAGAAGGAGCGCCAGCTCAAGGCCGCGCTGACATGGTCGTTGTGGGAAGGCGTGATCTCGAACATGATTCCCGAGACCGCCGATACGGGCAAGTTCGGCGAGGCCGATTTCGCGCTGAGTTTTGCGCAGATCGAGGCGCATTATTTCGCGAACGAGCTGTTTATCCCGGCGGGGCATTTCTTCAGGCATATTGCGACGCTTGCCGGTATCCCGGTCCATATCGTGCACGGGCGTTTCGACGAGGTGTGTCCGCTGACGCAGGCGTCGCGGCTGGTCGCGGCGCTGCGCGATGCGGGGTCGGAGCCCGCGACCTATGTCGTCACCAACGCGGGACATAGCGCGATGGAGCGCGAGAATGCCCTCGCGCTCACCGCGATCATGGACGGGCTACCGCGGATCGGCGCCTAGTGTCGGCGACTCGAGGTCGAGCTTGTCGGCGGGGATGACGACGAGGTCGGGACGGAGCGCACGGAGCTTGTCGATGAATTTGGCGGAGTCGCCGACGACGATCAGCGAGGCATTTTCGGGCGTGACATTCTTTGCCGCGATCGCGTTCGCGGCCGCGGGGGTCACCGCGCCGAGCCGCGCGGCGTAATCGAGCGCGTCGGCGGGCTGGAGCCCCTGCAGGATCAGCCCCGCGACGATCGCGCCGTATCCGCCGCCGGTTTCCTGTTGGCGGCCATAGGCGCCCTCGAGAAAGGCGCGGCGCTTGGCGAGCGCGTCGGGGGTGATCGGTTCGGCGCCGAGCCGTTTGAACTCGTTCAGGAAGATTTCGGCCACCTCGGTCGCGGTTTCGTTCTTCGTCTGCGCGCTCGCGCTCAAAAGCGCGGCGTCGGCGCGCGCGGGCATCGAACTATACGCGCCATAGCTGAGCGCGCGCTTGCTGCGCACCTCGTTGAAGAGGCGGCCGTTCGAGCCGACCCCGAGCACCGAATTGGCGAGGAGGAGCGAGGAGTAGTCGGCGTCGGCGCGGCTGACCCCGCGCACCGCGGCGAGCACCGCCGCCTGCCCCGCGCCGGGGAGGTCGACGACGATCGTGCGCGGCGGCAGCGCGGCGCCCGCGCGCGATTTGGGGAGCGCAGGCGCGCGGCCTTCGGGCTTCCAGTCGCCGAACAGGCGCTTTGCGAGCGCGGCGCCCGCGGCGGGTTCGATCCCGCCGGTGACGACGACCGACATGTTCGCGGGATGCCACCAGGCGCGGCGATAGGCGACAAGGTCGTCGCGGGTGATCGCGGCGAGGCTTTTCATCGTGCCGCCGGCTTGTCCGCCATAGGGGGCGGTTCCGTAAAGCAACGGCTGCGCGACCATCGCGGCGATCGCGCCGGGATTGTTGAGCGCGACGCGGAGGCCGTCGGTCATGCGCTTGCGTTCGAGGTCGAATTCGGCCTGCGGATAGCTGGCGTTGCGGATCACGTCGGCGAGGATCGTGCCAACCGCATCGAGGTTCGCCGCGGGCGCGGTGACCGAGAAGATGCTGCCGTCCGGGCTGGCGCCCGCGTTGATCGACGCGCCGAGGCTTTCGAGCGCGGCGGCGATCTCTTCGGCCGAGCGTGTCGCGGTGCCCTTCGCGGCGAGGTCGGCGGCCATGGTCGCGACGCCGGCGCGGCCCTTCGGATCGGTCGACGCGCCGCCGCCGATCACGACGCTGAGGGTCGCGAGCGGGACGCTGCCGGTCTTGACCGCAACGACGCGGACCCCGTTGTCGAGACGGCTTTCGGCGATCTTCGGCGGGGTCACCGCGGGCGCGGCGGCCGGCGCGGGGGGTGCCTGCCGCGCGGCTTCGGCGGCGAGTTCGTTGGGCGTGCCGGTCGCCGCGGGGACGCTGGGGAAGACGGGCATCGGCTTGGAGTTCGCCCAGCTTTTGGGATCGCCGTCGCCCGCGGCGTAGCGCAGTTCGACGCGCGCCTTGGGATCGAGATAGGTTTTCGCGACGCGCGCGACATCGGCCCTCGTCACGCGTGCGATCGCATCGAGGCGCTTGTTCGCGGCGGCGGGATCGCCGGTGAGGACGAGCGCCTCGCCGAGTTCGAAGGCGCGGCCCGAGAAGGTTTCGCGTTCCTCGAGCGTCGAGGCGAGCAGTTCGGTCTTCGCCTCGGTGAGTTCGGCATCGGAGACTTCGGCCGAGGCGATGCCCGTCAGCACCGTATCGAGCGCGGCGGCCACTTTCTCGGGATCCTGCCCGTCGCTGAGGATCGCGAAGGGGGTGAGGCCGCCCGCTTCCTCGGTGAAATCGACGCTCGCGTCGATCTGGCTCGCCATGCCGGTGCGCACGAGCGCCTTGTGCAGCCGCGAATTCTCGCCGCTCGACAGGATCGCGTTCATCACCTCGAGCGCGGCGGTGTCGGGGTGGCCGGCGCCGGGCACCTTGTAGATCGCACCGACCGCGGGCAGCGGGACATTGGGGCCGGTCGCATTGACGCGGCGCGGGGCCATCGGCGGTTCGGTGCCCTTTATCGCGAGTGGGATCGGCTTTGCGCGCTTGGGGATCGCGCCGAAATAATTGTCGACGAGCGACTGGAGCCGCGCCTCGTCGAAATTGCCCGCGACGATCAGGGTTGCGGTGTCGGGCCCGTAGAAGGCCTCGTGAAAGGCGCGCGCGTCGTCGAGCGTCGCGGCGTCGAGGTCGGCGATCGTGCCGATCACCGGGCGGCGGTGCGGCAGGACGTCGAAGGTATTTTCACTGAGGGCAAAGAAGAAGAGGCGGCCGTAGGGCGGCGCGAGGACGCGCAGGCGCAGTTCCTCCTTCACGACATTGCGTTCGGTCTCGAACACCTCCTTGTCGACGACGGGGCGCGCCATGCGCTCGGCGTGCGTCCAGAGCATCGTTTCGAGATATTGGGCGGGGACGGTCTCGTAATAGTTGGTGCGGTCGAAGCTGGTCGACGCGTTGCGCACCCCGCCGACATCCTCGGTCAGCCGGTTGATCATGTTGTACGGCATGTTCACCGTCTTGCGGCTGAGGATATGTTCGAACAGATGCGCGAAGCCCGAGCGTTTTTCGGGGTCGTGCTTCGACCCGACGTCGTACCACACCGACACCATGACATTGGGGGTCGAATTGTCCTGCAGCGAAAGGACGCGCAGGCCGTTGGCGAGGATGCGTTCCTTGTACGCGATCGGCGGCACCTGCGTGGCGGCGCCCGCGGGTTTCGCGGGCGTTTGGGCGTCGGCGGTGACGGCGGCGGCGAGCGCGAGCGTCGCGGCGCCCAGCAACGGAAAGACTTTCATGAAGATGCCCCTTCGAACCTTGAGCCGGAAAACCGGTCGATGGAGGAATTTTGCGAGCGCGGGGGCGATGTCAACAGCTGTTCTACGAAGCGCCGACGGGGTGGGGACGACGGGCATTGGACCGATGAGCCGAGACCGATAGATTTCGGCAGGTCGCTGTTGCTTCGTCCGGGAGAGTGGAGAGGGCGCCTGACGGCCGGTTGCTGACGCCGCAAGGCCTGAATATTCCAGATTTTACCGTTCAAATAACAGATAGGTATCCGCTGGCTCTCCCGGGTGCGCCTTGGAAAGATATGAGCAACCCGGCAAGCCCGGCACTGAGTAGTAATATGCCGTATGCTTCTTTTCCCATTTCGGGCTGAGATTCAGTAGATTAAGTCCAAATGGTATGCTCCCGCATGGCGTAACGAAAACCCCGGAAAGTAGCGCTTTTGCGCCGCTCATCATCGCCCGGTTTAATCTGAATGTCGGGATGCTCTCGCACTCCGCGTAAGCCGCTGGCCGGACCCTGAAATTGCCTAAGCCACGTGCTTCTAAAGACGCTACTCGAGAGGGTAGCGCATCTACTGCTCGAGCGACTTCATTTAGGTCTTTAAGATAATCTAGTTCTTGGCCGCTTTTGCGATCTGGCCCAGGGAATCTCTGCAGCCGTTCGATCTTGGTCGCATCAAGATCGCGGAGAGTGGTATTGAAGCAGAAGGAGCTGGGTTCCCAATCCGTCATGTCGCCCACGAGGAACGCAGCGATTAATGCGTCTTCATGTTGCGTATCTTCAACCGCTCGCACCGGTGACGTGATCGATAGCGATATGATGGCGGTTGCAAGAGCAATCTTTGTCGTGGTGCGATGTCGCATGACGTCGACCCCTATATTGGGTGAGCAAGCTTATCATTTATGCGCAATTCGCTAATGACAGCTTTCCACCCCAAAGTCGCCCCTGCTGAAATCCCGATTGACCGCCGCCCAGTTCGATATAAATATGATATCATCATTATATCGAGTGATTCGGAGGGAAACATGGTCGAAACAGGGACGCCGGCGCTGAACCGCAGTCGCGAGACGCGCGCCGCCACGCAGAGCGGCTATCTGATGCTGTTCATCTGGTTGGTGCTGCTGGGGCTCGCGGCGTGGGCGGGGATCACCAACGCCAACGCCGAATATATGGTCGCGTGGAAATGGGTCGTCGTCGTCGCCTCGGCGGTCGTCGGCCTGCTGATCCTCTGCGGCTTCTACCTCATCAACCCGAACGAGGCCGCCGCGATCCAGCTGTTCGGCGCGTATAAGGGCACCGACCGCGAAGAGGGGCTGCGCTGGGTCCTGCCCTGGCTGACGCGCAAGAAGATCGCGGTGCGCGCGAACAACGTCATTTCGGACAAGATCAAGGTCAACGACCTGCGCGGCAATCCGATCGAAATGGCGGCGCAGGTCGTGTGGCGCGTCACCGACACCGCACAGGCGCTGTTCGACGTCGACGATTACAAGGAATTCGTGATGGCGCAGATCGAGGCCGCGGTGCGCTCGATCGGCTCGCGCTATCCCTATGACGATATCGAGCATCAGGAAGTCACGCTGCGCGGCAACCATGACGAGGTTGGGGTCGAGCTGCGCAAGGCGCTGATCGAGCGGCTGAGCGTCGCGGGGATCACCGTCGACGAATGCGGGCTCACCCACCTCGCCTATGCGCAGGAAATCGCGGGCGCGATGCTCCGCCGCCAGCAGGCCGAAGCGGTGATCGCGGCGCGCAAGAAGCTGGTCGAGGGCGCGGTGACGATGGTCGAGATGGCGCTGACCCAATTGTCCGAGAAGGGCGTCGTCGACCTCGACGACGAGCGCAAGGCGGTGATGGTATCGAACCTGATGGTCGTGCTGTGCGGCGAACGCGACACGCAGCCGGTGGTGAACGCCGGATCGCTCTACTGAGGCTGTCCGGTGTCTGCGTCGTCCAGAAAAGCCTTTGCCCTCCGTCTCGATCCCGCGCTCTATGCGGCGATCGAGCGGATGGCGGCGGCCGACTTGCGCAGCGCCAACGCCGAAATCGAGGTCTTGCTGCGCGAGGCGCTGGCGCGGCGCGGGATGGCAGTCAAACCGCCGGTTCCCGCGAGGCGCGGGCGGCCGCCCAAAGAGGAAAGCTGATCATGCTCCACCTGTTCATGCGCAAGGGGCCATGGTTTCGCGCCAAGCGCCGCGGCTATGGCACCGGCCTGCCGATGGTCTGGGAGGGCTGGTTCTTCCTCGCGCTCCATATTGCGATGATCACGGGGCTGGCGACGGTGCTACAGGGCCAGCCGGTGGCGATGACGATCGCGGTCGTGCTGGCGGGGCTCGCGCCGATGCCGATCTATCGCGCCAAGACCGAGGGCGGGTGGCGCTGGCGATAGGTCCGCGCGACATTACGACATTATTTGGGGATAGCTGTCGATAGCGGCCCCACCCCGCTTGCCCCCGACTCGCTTGATGGTTAAGGCCGGTCTCTATGACCGCCGCCACCGCTCCCGTCCGTATTGCCCCGTCGATCCTCAGCGCCGATTTCGCGCGCCTTGGCGAAGAGGTGCGCGCGATCGAGACCGCGGGCGCCGACTGGGTCCACATCGACGTGATGGACGGCCATTATGTCCCCAATCTGACGATCGGCCCGATGGTGGTGAAGGCGCTGCGCCCGCATTCGACCTTGCCCTTCGACGTCCATCTGATGATCTCGCCGGTCGACCATTTCCTCGACGCCTTTGCCGAGGCGGGCGCCGACATCATCACCGTCCATCCCGAGGCCGGGCCGCACATCCACCGCACCGTCCAGCACATCAAGTCGCTCGGCAAGCAGGCGGGCGTGTCGCTCAATCCCGCGACCCCGGCGAAGATGCTCGATTATCTGATCGACGACATCGACCTGGTCCTGATCATGAGCGTCAACCCCGGCTTCGGCGGGCAGAGCTTCATTTCGAGCCAGCTCCGCAAGATCGAGGCGGTCCGCAAGATGATCGAGAAATCGGGCCGCGACATCCGGCTGGAAGTCGATGGCGGCATCGACGCGGGCACGGCGCCGCTGGCGATCGACGCGGGCGCCGACGTGCTCGTTGCGGGCACCGCGACCTTCAAGGGCGGACCCGACGCTTACGCCGACAATATCCGGCGTTTGCGGGGCGCCTGATCGATGAAGGGGAGACCGCCCAACGCTGCCCCCGCCGACCCGCCGCTCGACTCCGGTGACGAGGCCGCGCCGATCGACGACACGATCGAGCCCGGCAAAAGGCTGATCCGCCTTCCCGCCGACAAGGGGCTTTCGCTCGGCGACCGCGTCGCCAACGCGATCACGCGCCTGACCTGGCGTACGCCGCTCCACGCCTTTCGGCTGAAGGGGCGCTTCCCGCTCAAGCTGCTCGGTGTGCCGACCGACCCCGTGCCGGGCGACGCGCGCGCGGGCACCGCGATCCGCGCCGGCCATTTTCTCCACCGCGGACTGAAGCTGCCGCTCGGCGAACTCGATTTCGCCTCGCTCGCTGTGGCGCCGGCCTTTGCCGATTATCTGCACAGCTTCGCCTGGCTGCGCGACCTCGCCGCGACCGGCTCGCGCGCCGACGGCGCCCCGATCGCCGAAGCGGTCGTGCGCCACTGGCTCGGCACGCATGGTGAGACGGTCAGCGAACCCGCGTGGAAGGCCGACAACACCGCGTGGCGCATATTGTTCTGGGCGTGTCACGCGCCGCTGATCCTGTCGTCGAGCGACCTCGTCTACCGCTCGGCGGTGCTCAACCATCTCGCGCGCGCGGCGCGCCATCTCGACCGCGTTGCCGACAAGACGCGCCCCGGCACCGGCCAGATGGTCGCGTGGGTCGGCATCGTCGCCGCGTCGCTGCTGATGCCCGGCGGCGAACCGCGGCAGGTCTTTGGCGAGGCGGGTTTGCGCAAGGTGCTGGAGACCAGCTTCTACGCCGACGGCGGCAATATCTCGCGCTCGCCGCAGGCGCAGCTCGATGCGATCATGGCGCTGTCGATGCTCGCGAAAATCTATGACATGCGCCGCATCGAAGTGCCGCCGTTCGTGCAGGAAGTGCTCGCGCGCACGGTGCCCGCGCTGCTCGGACTCACCCACAGCGACGGCGGCATGGGCAGCTGGCAGGGCAGCGGTGCGACCTCGGCGGAGACCATCCAGGCGATCGTCGCGGCGAGCGGTATCCGCACCCGCCCGCTGAAGCAGGCGCGCGACTGGGGTTACCAGCGGCTGGTCGCGAACAAGGTCGTGCTGCTCGCCGACGCGGCGCCGCCGCCGATCGCCCGCGTGACCGAGGCGGGCTGCGCCTCGACGCTCGCTTTCGAACTCAGCGACGGCGACGAGCGTATCGTCGTCAATTGCGGCGGCGCGGCGCTGACCGGCGCGACGATCCCCGCCGACCTCGCGCGGGGGCTGCGCACGACAGCGGCGCATTCGACGCTGACGCTCGGCGACAGCAATTCGACCGCGATCCTGCCCAATGGCTCGCTCGGCAAGGGCGTGACCGAGGTCGAGCTCGACCGGCGCGAGACGCCGCAGGGCAGCCGGGTCGAGATGAGCCATGACGGCTATGCGCGGCGCCATGGCCTGATCCACCGCCGCCTGCTGATCCTCTCGCCCAACGGGCGCGAGCTGCGCGGCGAGGACATGCTGCTTCCGGCCCCGCGCACGCGGCGCAAGGGCGACAAGGGATTCACGCTGCGCTTTCACCTTGGTCCGCATATCTCGGCGAGCCTGACCGCGGACAAATTGGGCGCGCTGCTGCGCATCAACGGCGGCCCGCTGTGGCAGTTCCGCACGTCCGAAGGCGCGCTCGATATCGAGCCGAGCCTGTGGGTCGACGGCGAGGGACGGCCGCACCCGACCGAACAGATCGTCGTCACCGGCACTGCGCCCGCGGGCGGCGCGAGCATCGGCTGGATCTTCAAGCATATCGGCTGACGGCGGCAGGCAAGGGACTGCCCGCCGCCGCAACCCGGCGCGTCAGAAGGCGTAACGCGCCATCAGCTGGAAGACCGGGCCGGCCTTTTCGCTTTCGAGTTCATATTCGTCGAAGCTGCGGTCGTTCTGGTCGTCGATCGTCGTGAACTTGTTGAACGTCTCGCGCTTCGCGCCGTTGAGCAGGTTCGAGCCCACCGCGCGGATCGTGAAGCTCTTGCCGAACCGCTTTTCGACGAAGATTTCGAGATCGGCGCCATAGCTGGTGAAAACCTCCTCGCCGACGGTGCGGTCGAAGGCGCCGCCCTGCTTGCGATAGGTCGCGCCGAACGCGGCGCCGATCGACGGAATGTCCTGGATCGCGCCGAAGTTGTAGACATATTTGCTCTGGCCGTTGAAGCGGCGCTCGCCGAATTCGTCGACGATCTTGCTGTCGAGCCACGAGACGTTGCCGAAGACGCCGGTGTCGGGCAGGCCGATGAAACCAAGGTCGGTCGACAGGTCGAACTCGACGCCCCACACCTTGCCGTCACCGATATTCTGCGGCTGGTAGGTGAAGGCGCCCGGTCGGCCGACGATCGGCCCCGTGTTGGTCAGCTCGATCAGGTCCTCGACCTTGCGGTAGAAGACATTGATCCCCGCGATGCCCGAGCGGCCAAGGCGTTGTTCATAACCAAGGTCGAAGCCCCACGCGGTTTCGGGATCGAGCAGCGGATTGCCGAGCAGGTCGTTGTCGCCGAGCTCTTCCTCGAGCGTAGCGGGCGAGAGGAAATTGAATTCGGGGCGCCGGCTGGTGCGGGCGACCGATGCGGTGACCCGGCCGCGCGCGCCGACGTCGATCTTCACCGATGCCGAGGGGAGCAGCTTTTCATAATCATTGTCGATGCGCGTCGCGGGCGGGGTCAGGTCGTTGATGGTGAGGTCGGTCGTTTCATAACGGAGACCGGCCTCCCATTTCACGCCGGGCATGTCGCCCTCGACCAGCACGAAGCCGTCGAGACGCTTTTCCTCGATCGTGTTGATCCCGCCGACGGCGGGCACGAAGGCGCCGAAGGTGCGAACGAACTCGGTCGGGTTGCGCGCAAACTGATCATAGCCCTGCCGATTGGCGGCGGTCAGATTGTAGCGGTCGCGCGGCGCCTCGGTGATCGAGGTCGAGCGGTCCTTGTCCTGCCACAGGCCGCCGAAGAGCAGCTTGGTATTTTCGCCCAGCGGGAATTCATGTTCCAGCCGCACCGAAAATTCCTTGTCGGTGATGCCCGTGCGCGTCTGGTCGCCGGTGAAGCGTGGCAGCGCGCGGTCGAATTCGACCTCATATTCGGTTTCGAACCGGTCTTCGTCGAACCAGGCGTAGCCGATTTTCAGGCTGGTTTCGCCCAGCGACCAGCGGTGCGCGAGCTTGCCGTTGACGCTGTAGTTATCCTGATTGATCTTCGCGACATTGGCGTTGTCGACGGTCAGATTGCCCGGCGGCGTCGCGCGGACCGGACCATTGATGTTCGTCGGGTGATTATATTCGAAGCTGCGCTCGGTCTCGGTGCGATCGGTGTGGACGTAAAAGCCGTTCACCGAGAAGTCGGTGGTGTCGCCCTTGATGTCATAGGTCGCGTTGAACGAATAATCCTTGCCGTCGCGGGTGTCGGTCTGGTCCTCACGATTCTCGAAATCGTCGGTCGCGAAATTCGGGTTGTTCTCGGGCGAATCGCTGTAACGCAGCGAATATTTCTTCTTGGGGTTGTGGCGCCCCTGGAAATTGCCGCCGATGAGGAAGCGGCCCGGGCCGAGCGCGCCGCCGAACACGCCGCCGACGCTGGGTTCGAGTTCCTTGTCGTCATAATAGAGGCCGCCCGCGCGCAGATAACCGCCGTCGAGTTCGTAGCCGTCGCGCAGCTTGATGTTGAGCGTGCCCGCGACTGCGTCGCCGGTGCGGCGTGCCGACGACGAACGGACGATTTCGACGCGGTCGATCAGCTCGGCGGGGATGCGGTCGAGGAAGAAGCTGCGGTCGGCGTTCGATCCGGGGACCTTTTCGCCGTTGATCAGGATCTGCGTATAGCCCGGCGGCAGGCCGCGCAGCCGCGCGCCGTCGCTTTCGATGACGTCTGACAGGAAGGTGACCGACGGCACGCGCTTCAGCGCGTCGCCCGCGGTCAGCGGCTCGAAACGCTGGAAAAATTCGCTGTCGTAGCTGATCACCGGTTCGGCCTGGTCTTCGCTGCGGTTGCGATAGCCGACGCTGCCGAGGACGACGATGTCGCGCGCCGAGGTGATCGTGCCGTCGCCGCTTTCGTCGACGATCGGCGCGCTGTCCTGCGCGGCGGCGGGGACGGCGACAAGGGCCGTGGCGATGGCAAGCGCGGCGGCGTTATGCAGGCTGAAACGTCGAATCATTTTGTCGTACCCCCTTATTGGTTGCCGGGCCTCTAGGGGGGGCGTGTGACAGTTTGCGGCGAGCGTCATGACGTTTTGATGACAGTTAAGTGACGGAAATATTGTGGGATTGACGTCAAGCCCCTTTGCTGGAACGGGGCCGGGCGCAGCGCCGCGCAACCCGGATTTTCCGGCGTGGCGAAGCCGGCATCGCCGATCAAAGGGGGCAGCGAGACGCTATGATTCGGAAAAGACGGAGCTTTCATTTCGGGCTGTCGCTGACCGCGGCCGCGTTGCTCGGCAGCGCCGCATCACTGGCGGCGCAAGAGGCGGCACCGGTCCCGCGCTCGCCCGGCCTTCCCTACGCGCCCCGCAACCTTCCCGATCGCATCGTGCTGACGCCCGGCGCCGACCCGGCGCGCGACATGGCGGTCGCCTTTCGCACCGACACCGGGCAGGCGGCGGCGGAAGCCCAGATCGCGGTGTCGGTCGACGGCCCGACGCTCGAGGAAAAGGCCCGGCTGGTTACCGGCACGACGACGTCGGTGAACAGCAGCTATGGCCCCGCGCTCTATCATCAGGTCCGCTTCACCGGTCTCGCCCCCGACACCGTCTATACCTACCGCGTGAAGGGCGCCGCGGGCTGGAGCGAATGGTATCAATTCCGCACCGCCGCCGAGGAAGCCAAGCCCTTTCGCTTCCTTTATCTCGGCGACATCCAGAACGGCATATTGACCTATGCCAGCCGCGTGATCCGGCAGGCGTTCCATGCCAATGGCGACATCCGCCTTGTCGTCCACGCCGGCGACCTCGTCGGCCAGCGCGACGACCTCGACCATGACGACGAATGGGGCGAGTGGAACCAGGCCGGCGGTTATAATTATGCGATCGTCCCGCAGGTCCCGGCGACCGGCAACCATGAATATGTCGATGTCCTGAAACCCGACGGCAGCGAAAGCCGCAAGCTCGGTCCCTATTGGCCGGCGCAATTCGCGCTGCCCGCGAACGGCGTCGATCCGGTGAAGGCGACGACCTATTATACCGATTATCAGGGGGTGCGCTTCATCGTCCTCGACGGGACCGCGGCGATCGACCTCGGGTCGATGAAGGCGCAGACCGACTGGCTCGATGCGACGCTCGCCGCGTCGAAGGCGAACTGGAACGTCGTGCTGTTCCACCAGCCCGTGTTCACCTGCGCGCGCCCGAACGACACCGCCGAGATCAAGGCGGCGTGGAAGCCGGTGTTCGAAAAGCGCAGGGTCGACCTGGTGCTGCAGGGCCATGACCATTGCTACAGCCGCCTGACCGCCGAAGCGGGCCGCGCGGCCGGGGCAAAGGCGCGCGCCGACGGCAAGGTGCAGGGCCCCGTCTATCTGGTATCGGTGACCGGATCGAAGATGTATCGGCTCAACGACCGCGCGGGCAGCCAGCCCGACAAGATCGCCGAAGCGACCGAACTCTACCAGATCGTCGATGTCGAGCCGAAGCGGCTCCGCTTCCGGACGTTCACCGCGTCGGGCAAGCTTTACGACGGCTTCGACCTCGAACGCACCGCCGCGGGCAACCGCCTCAGTGAAATCGCCGAACCGACGCTCGCTGCGCGCACCTGTTCGGGCAACGTCGGTCCCGACGGCGGCCGCTGCGTCGCCAAGGGCAAATGAAGGGAATCGTCATGATCCGCATTTCGAACCGGATTGGCGCCGCCGCGCTCGCTGCCGCGTTGACGGGGTGCACCGGCACCCCCGCGCCCATGATCACGGGCCTGCCGCCGGCGCAGGTCAGCGCGAACGGCGAAACCGAACCCGTCGGGACCGGCCGCGCCGATGCCGCCGACGATCCGGCGATCTGGGTCGATCCCGCCAATCCGAACCGCGCGCTGATCGTCGCAACCGACAAGAAGGCGGGGCTGCACGTCTATGACCTGACCGGCAAGGATATCGCCTTCACCAAGGCAGGCCTCGTCAACAATGTCGACGTCGCGGGCAACATCATCGTCGCGAGCGATCGCAACGATGGCGTGAACGCGCACCTCGCGGTCTTCCGCCTCGACGCCGACAAGCCGGCGGTCACGGCGCTTGGCCGCGCCGCGGCGGGCACGGGCGAAGCTTATGGCCTCTGCCTCAAGAAGACCGCGCCGGGCGCGCCGGTCACCGCGGCGCTGATCGTCAAGGACGGCACGGTGCGCGTCGGGACGCTGACGGTCGAAGGCGCCGCGCCGAGCTTTGCGATCGCATGGGAATATAAGATCCCGACCCAGTCCGAAGGCTGCGTCTTCGACGGCGACACGCTCTATGTGGGCGAGGAAGATGCAGGCATCTGGCAGCTTGTCCCGAACGGCAACACCGCGACCGCGCGCCTCGTCGCGCCGGTCGACAACCAGCGCCTCGTCGCCGACGTCGAAGGCCTCGCGACGATCGACCACAAGGGCCAGCGCTACCTGATCGCGTCGAGCCAGGGCGACAACGCCTATGCGGTCTTCCGCCTGCCCGGCGTCGACTATGTCGGTCGCTTCGCCGTCGCTGCGGGGGCATTCGGGGCGACGAGCGAGACCGACGGGATCGAGGCGGTCGCGGGCAATTTCGGCCCCGACTATCCCGACGGCATCTTCCTTGCGCAGGACGGCGACAACGCGCCCAAGGCGCAGAACTTCAAAATGGTGCGCTGGGACCGGATCGCGGCGGCGCTGGGATTGTAAGCCCCGAGTGACTCAATAAGCCGTGTGCACCCGCGAAGGCGGGTGCCCATCTTCCGCAGGCGCTGCCTTGAACCCACGGGAGATGGGTCCCCGCCTTCGCGGGGACACGGTGCTTTTCTGCGCCAACGCGGCTTGCGATAGCGGGCGCACCCGCCTAGGGGGGCCGCGTCTTTCCCATCCTCAAAGGCCGCCCTTCCCATGACCGACCTGATTCCCGTCCGCCGCGCCCTTCTGTCCGTCAGCGACAAGGCGGGGCTCGCCGAGCTTGCCGCTGCGCTCGTCAAGCATGGTGTAGAGCTGGTGTCGACCGGCGGCACCGCGAAGGCGCTGCGCGAGGCGGGACACAATGTCCTCGACGTGTCCGACCTCACCGGCTTTCCCGAAATGATGGACGGCCGCGTCAAGACGCTGCACCCGACGGTCCACGGCGGTATCCTCGCGGTGCGCGACGACGCGGCGCATGTCGCCTCGATGGAAGAACATGGCATCGGGGCGATCGACCTGGTGGTCGTCAACCTCTACCCCTTCGCCGCAACCGTCGCGAAGGGCGCCGCGCGCGACGAGATCATCGAGAATATCGACATCGGCGGCCCCGCGATGGTGCGCTCGTCGGCGAAGAACCACGCTTTCGTGAACATCGTCACCGAGCCCGAGGATTATGCCGCGGTGATCGCCGAGATGGATGCCAACAATGGTGCGACGACGCTGGGCTTGCGCAAGCGCCTCGCCGCGACGGCGTTTGCGCACACCGCGACCTATGACGGGATGATCGCAAGCTGGTTCGCCTTTGCCGACCAGGGCAAGCTCTTTCCCGACACGCTGCCGCTGACCGCGAAGCTCGCCACCGAGCTGCGCTATGGCGAGAACCCGCACCAGAAGGCGGCGCTCTATCTGCCCGCCGGTCCCGCCGCGCGCGGTATCGCGCAGGCGGAGCAGGTGCAGGGCAAGGAGCTCAGCTACAACAATATCAACGACGCCGACGCGGCGCTCGAACTCGTCGCCGAATTCCGCGAGGCCGATCCGACCTGCGTTATCGTCAAGCACGCCAACCCGTGCGGCGTCGCGAGTGCGGCGACGATCGCTGAAGCCTATGACGCGGCGCTGAAGTGCGACGATGTGTCGGCGTTCGGCGGGATCATCGCGGTCAACCGGCCGCTCGACGGCGCGACGGCGGAACTCATCAGCGGCATCTTCACCGAGGTCGTGTGCGCGCCCGACGCCGACGCCGACGCGCGCGCGGTGTTCGCGAAGAAAAAGAATCTCCGCCTGCTGCTGACGGGCGAACTGCCCGATCCGGCACGCGGCGGGCTGATGATGAAGACGATCGCGGGCGGCTGGCTCGCGCAGAGCCGCGATAACGGCGGGATCACACGCGCCGACCTCAAGGTCGTCACCGACCGTGCGCCGACCGAGGAAGAGCTGGCCGACGCGCTGTTCGCGTGGACGATCGCCAAGCATGTGAAATCGAACGCGATCGTCTATGCCAAGGGCGGGTCGACCGCGGGCATCGGCGCGGGGCAGATGAACCGCCGCGACAGCGCGCGCATCGCCGCGGTGAAGGCGCGCGAAGCCGCCGAAAGCCATGGCTGGGCCGAAGCCCGCACCGTCGGCAGCGCGGTCGCCAGCGACGCCTTCTTCCCCTTCGCCGACGGCTTGCTCGCCGCTGTCGAGGCGGGCGCGACCTGCGTCATCCAGCCGGGCGGCTCGATCCGCGACGACGAGGTGATCGCGGCGGCGAACGAAGCCGGCCTTGCGATGGTCTTCACCGGGATGCGCCACTTCCGCCACTGACCGGCTCGACTTCGTTCGAACCGAACGGCATAGAGTCGCGGCGCACTTCGCGCACCGAAGGACCAGCATGACCGCCACACCGCGTAACAAGTCCATGATCCAGAACCTTTATAACTGGACCATGGAGAAATCCGCGCATCCGCACGCCGAGTTCTGGCTGGCGCTGGTGTCCTTCGTCGAAGCGAGCTTCTTCCCGATCCCGCCGCACCCGCTCTTGGGCCTGATGTGCCTTGCGAACCCCAAAAAGGCGGTGCGCTATGCGATCATCTGCACGCTCGCGTCGGTCGCGGGCGGGGTGCTCGGTTACGGGATCGGCTTCTTCCTTTACGAGAGTGTCGGGCTGTGGCTGCTCGGGGTGCTCGGGCTCACCGACGCCTTCCCGCCGGCCGCCTGTTACCTGCGCGAGTTCGGCGCCGAGATCATCCTGATCAAGGGCGCAACCCCGATCCCGTTCAAGCTGCTGACGATCACCGCCGGCTTCATCCACATGAGTTTCTGGACCTTCCTGTGGGCGAGCCTCGCCAGTCGGGCCTTTTCCTTCATGCTCGTCGGCATATTGTTCCGGCTGTTCGGGGCGCCGATCAAGGCGTTCATCGACAAATATCTGATCTGGGTCACCGGCGCGTTCCTCGTCGCCGTGGTCGCGGGCTTCCTCGCGATCGGAGCGCTGTCGGGCGACGGCCAGAGCAAGGAAGCCGACAAGTGCAGCGGCGCGACGCTGGAAAGCATCGGGCTGGACCGGAAGTAGGATATTCTCCCTCCCGCACGCGGGAGGGTTAGGGAGCTACTCGTTCGCCGCCTGATGCAGCCAGTCGGCGTGGCGCGGCGCCTTCTTGGTCTGGCTCCATTCCTCGAGCATCAGCGGCGCGACGCGCTTCAGTTCGGCATATTGCTCGTCGGTGCCGATGTCGCACGCGAGTTCGACGCGGTGGCCGTTCGGATCGAAGAAATAGATCGACTTGAAGATGCCGTGATGCGTCGGGCCGAGCACGTCGATGCCGTTCGCGGTCAGATGCGCCTTCGCGGCGACGAGTTCGTCATAGCTGCCGACCTTGAACGCGAGGTGCTGGACCCACTTGGGCGTATTTTCGTCGCGGCCCATGTCGGGCTGGTTGGGCAGTTCGAAAAAGGCGAGGATGTTGCCGTTCCCCGCGTCGAGGAAGACGTGCATGTACGGATCGTACTCGCCGGTCGACGGGACATGATCCTCGGCAAAGGCGGTGGTGTAGGTCATGCCGAGCATGGTTTCGTACCAGTCGACCGTTTCCTTCGCATCCCTGCAGCGATAGGCGGCGTGGTGGACGCCGCCCAATTTGATCGGGCTCGTCATTCGGCGGGTTCCTCGACGGTCAGCGCGCCGCGGCGAATCTGGTCCATTTCCATCGATTTGAACAGCGCGGTGAAGTTGCCCTCGCCGAAGCCCTCGTCCTTCTTGCGCTGGATGAATTCGAAGAAGACGGGGCCGATCACGGTCTGGCCGAAAATCTGGAGCAGCAGGCGCGGATCGCCTTCGGTGGTCGAACCGTCGAGCAGGATGCCGCGCGACTGGAGGCCCTCGACCGACTCGCCATGGCCGGGGAGGCGTTCTTCGAGCATCTCGTAATAGGTCGCGGGCGGCGACGGCGCGAAGGGGTTGCCGAGTGCTTTCAGCTTGTCCCACGCGGCGTAGAGATCGTCGCAGCTGAACGCGATATGCTGGATGCCCTCGCCATTATAGGCGCGCAGATATTCCTCGATCTGCCCCTTGCCGCCCGCACCCTCTTCGTTGAGCGGGATGCGGATCTTGCCGTCGGGGGCGGTCATCGCCTTCGAGGTCAGGCCGGTATATTCGCCCTTGATGTCGAAATAGCGGATCTCGCGGAAGCCCGCGATGCGCTCGTAGAAGGCGGCCCAATGCGCCATGCGGCCGCCATAGACATTGTGGGTCAGATGATCGATGAGCTGCATCCCCGCGCCGACGGGGTGGCGATCGACGCCCTCTTCATAGACGAAATCGATGTCGTAGATGCTGAGGTCGTCGCCGTAGCGGTCGATCAGATAGATGATCGAGCCGCCGATGCCGCGGATCGCGGGGAGGCGGAGTTCCATCGGGCCGGGCGTGACCTCGACCGGCTCGGCGCCGCGTTCGACGGCTTCGCTATAGGCCTTGGCGGCGTCGCGGACGCGCCAGCCCATGCCGCACGCCGACGGGCCATGCTCGGCGGCGAAATAGGCCGCGGGCGATTTGGGTTCGTAATTAGCGATCAGGTTGATCCCGCCCTGGCGCCACAGCTGGACGTCCTTCGAACGGTGGCGCGCGATGAGCGTGAAGCCCATCGCTTCGAACACGGGTTCGAGAATGCCCTTCTCCGGCGCCGAAAATTCGACGAATTCAAAGCCGTCGAGGCCCAGCGGATTTTCGAAGAGGTCGGCCATGATCGCAATCCCATCTAGTTTCAATTGAAACTATTATGATGGAAGGAGGTCATCGAGTCAATGCAGGCCGATCCATGACGAAGCTGCCGCGATTGGCTGGACCCCGGATCAAGTCCTGGGTGACGATACAGGGACGAATAACCTAGGCCGCCGCCGTCTCGAACGCCTCCAGCGCCTCGCTCGCCGCGACCCAGCGCGCTTCGGCGGCTTCCTGCGCGGCGACGATCTTGCCGCGCCGCTGCGACAGCTCGCTCATCGTCAGCCCCTTATATTCGTTCGCGGCGCCCTGCGGGTCGAACATCGCGCGATCGATCGCGGAGAGGATGACCTGATATTTGGCGAGGTCGGCCTCGGCATCCGAGACGTCCTTCTTGATCTTCGCCGCCGCCTCGCGCGCCGCGGCAGCGGCCTTGCGGTCTTCCTTGCGATCGGCCTTCGACGCCTTTTCCTTCGCCGGCGCGCCCTTGCCGAGGATGAAGGCGACATAATCGTCCATGCTGCCGTCGAAATCGCGCGCGGTGCCGTCGTCGACGAGCACGAGGCGGTCGGCGGTGAGTTCGAGCATGTGGCGGTCGTGGCTGACGATCAGCACCGCGCCGTCGAAGCCGTTGAGCGCCTGCACGAGCGCCTCGCGCGCGTCGACGTCGAGGTGGTTGGTCGGTTCGTCGAGGATGAGGAGGTGCGGTGCGTCGCGGGTGATCAGCGCGAGCGCGAGCCGCGCGCGCTCGCCGCCCGACAGCTTGCCGACCTCGGTCGTCGCCTTGTTGCCGGTGAAGCCGAAGCGCCCGAGCTGCGCGCGCACCGCGCCGGGGGTCTTGCCCGTCATCACGCGCGTCATGTGGCCGAGCGGCGTGTCGCTGCCGTCGAGTTCCTCGACCTGATATTGCGTGAAATAGCCGACGCGCATCTTGCCCGACGCCGCCATCGCGCCGTCCATCGGCGTGAGCTGCGCCGCGAGCAGGCGCGCGAGCGTCGTCTTGCCGTTGCCGTTGCGGCCGAGGAGCGCGATGCGGTCATCGGGATCGATGCGCAGGTTGAGCCGCGTCAGGATCGGTGCGCCCGGCGCATAGCCGACGCTCGCGAGGTCGAGCGTGATCAGCGGCGGCTTCAATTCGTCGGGGCTCGGGAAATCGAAGGCGAGGCTGGGATCTTCGGAGACCGCGGCGATCGGCTGCATCTTCGCGAGCTGTTTCGCGCGCGACTGCGCCTGTTTCGCGGTCGAGGCGCGCGCGCTGTTGCGTGCGACATAATCCTGGAGCTTCGCGCGCTGCGCGTCCTGGGCCGCCTTCGCCGCGGCAAGCTGCGCGATCCGTTCGGCGCGCTGCCGCTCGAAGTCGTTATAGCCGCCGGGATAAAGCGTGACCTTTCCGCCTTCGAGGTGGAGGATATGGTCGACGACATTGTTGAGCAGGTCGCGCTCGTGGCTGATCACGACAAGCTGGCCCGGATAGGATTTGAGGAAGCTTTCGAGCCACATCGTCGCTTCGAGGTCGAGGTGGTTCGACGGTTCGTCGAGCAGCAGCAGGTCGGGATTCGAAAAGAGCAGCGCGGCCAATGCGACGCGCATCTTCCACCCGCCCGAATAGCTGTCGAGCGGGCGGCCCTGCATTTCTTCGTCGAAGCCGAGGCCGATGAGGATGCGCGCCGCGCGCGCGGGCGCGGTGTAGGCGTCGATCGCGATCAACCGCTCGTGGATGTCGCCGAGCCGGTCGGGGTCCTGCTCGGTCTCCGACGCGGCAAGCAGTTCGGCGCGTTCGGTATCGGCGGCGAGCACGGTGTCGAACGGCGTCGCGGTGCCGCTCGGCGCTTCCTGTGCGATATAACCGACGCGCGTCCGGCGCGGCATTTCGATGCCGCCCTCGTCGGCTTCGAGCTGGCCGATCATCACCTTCATCAGCGTCGACTTGCCCGCACCGTTGCGGCCGATGAGGCCCGTGCGGCTTTTACCCGGCAGGCTGGCGCCCGCGCGGTCGAGAATCGTGCGTCCGCCGAGGCGGACCGTGAGGCCATTGATCGTCAACATGGCGGCGCGCCTAGCATGACCCGCGCCGAAGCCCAAGCATCCGCGTCAGTGGCCGCCGCCACCCATCGAAATCTGTTTCGGCCGCGGCGCAAACCACACCGAAATAGCCGCGAGCACGAACACGACGCCCGACGCGAGGAACAGGTGGAGCACGCCCAGGGTCGAGGCCTGCACCTCGACGAGCCGCTCGATCGCGGCACGCGCCTGTTCGAGCGTGAAGCCGGCATTCTGGAGCGAGGTCATCGTCGCGTCGGGATTGTTGAGCGACGAGACGAGTTCGGAGCGCGAGGTCCGGCTGGCATCGTCCCACGCGGTCGTCGCGACCGCGGTACCGATCGCGCCGCACAAGGTGCGCAGGAAACTCATCAACCCGGCCGCCGACGTCTGGTGCTGCGCGGGCACCGAACTCAGCGCGAGCGCGGTCAGCCCGACGAAGAAGAAGGGCATGCCGATCCCTTGCAATATGTGCGGAAGCGCGAGCGTCCAGTAGCCGACATCGGCATTCCAGCTCGCGCGCAGGATCGACATGAACGCCATCCAGAGGATGCCGCCCGAGATGGTGATGCGCACGTCGACCCTCGTCATCAGCCCCGCCGCGACCGGCGAGAGGAGGACGGCGAACACGCCGAGCCAGGCGACGATGAAGCCCGTCTGCGTCGCGGTGTAGCCCGCCACCTGCTGGAGCCAGAGCGGCGTCAGCACGACCTGCGCAAAGAAGGCGCCGAATCCCAAGGATATCGCCATCGTCGCGAAGGTGAAGCCGCGGAAGCGGAAGATGCGCAGGTTCACGACGGGATTGGCGTCGGTGAGTTCCCAGATCACGAAGGCGGCGAAGCTGATTGCGGCGACGACCGCGAGCCCGATGATCCATGCCGAGCCGAACCAGTCATGCTCGCGTCCGGTGTCGAGCATGATCTGGAACGCGCCGACCGACACGACGAGCAGGATCAGGCCGATGACGTCGATTCGTGCCTTGGCGCGTTTGGTTTCGAACGGCGACAGCAGGGTGAAGACGCCGAAGGCGCAGATCGCGACGACGGGCAGGTTGATGAAGAAGATCCACGGCCAGGTCCAGTTGTCGCTGATCGTGCCGCCGAGGATCGGGCCGAGGATCGGCGCGGTGGTCGTCGTCATCGCCCAGATCGCTAGGCCGATCCCTGCCTTTTCCTTGGGGAAGATGCGCAGCAGCAATATCTGCGACAGCGGCATCAGCGGGCCGCCGGCGAGCCCCTGGAGCACGCGGAACAGCACCAGCGCGTCGAGGGTGCGCGAGACGCCGCAGAGGAAGGAGAAGATGCCGAAGCCGATGATCGAGATCATGAACCAGCGCACGGTGCCGAAGCGCATCGCGAGCCAGCCGGTGAGCGGCACGCTGATCGCGTCGGCGACCGCATAGCTGGTGATTACCCATGTGCCTTGTGTGGGCGACACCGCGAGCCCGCCCGCGATATGCGGCACCGACACATTGGCGATCGTCGTGTCGAGCACGACGACGAAATTGGCGAGCGCCAGCGCAAAGGCGGCGACGATCAGCCGCACGCCGGTCAGCGGTTGCGGCTCGGCCGGAACGCTGGCGGATAAAGCGGGGGCGGCGGCGCTGGCCATCTTTCGTCTCCCGCGCCTCAGTTGCCGCGCGTGTCGATCGTGGCTTCCATCGACAGCCCGACGCGCAGCGGATGCTCCTTGAGCTGCTTCGGATCGAGCGCGATGCGCACCGGCAGGCGCTGGACGACCTTCACCCAATTGCCCGTCGCATTCTGCGCGGGGATCAGCGAGAAGGCCGCGCCGGTGCCGCCGGCGATGCCGATCACCTTGCCGCGATAGACGACGTCGCCGCCATAATAGTCCGATGTCAGCTCGACCGGCTGGCCGATGCGGATATCCTTGAACTGGCTTTCCTTGAAATTGGCGTCGACATAGGCGGTCGCGATCGGGACCAACACCATGATCGGCGCGCCCGCGGCGATCCGCTGACCGACCTGCACCTGCCGGTTTGTGACGATGCCGTCGACCGGCGCGCGCAGGATGGTGCGCGCCAGGTCGAGCCGCGCCTTTTCGAGGCGCGCTTCGGCGGCCGCGACGTCGGGGGCGGTGTCGATCGTGGTGCCGCGCACGACGGCTTCGGCGGCGCCGAGGTCGCCGCTCGCCGAGCCGCGCGTCGCTTCGGCCGAGGCGATACCGGCGGCGGCAAGGTCGCGCGCGGCCGAGGCCGAGGCGAGCGCCGCGCGCGCTGCGGTCAGCTCTTCGCCCGACACCGCGCCGGTGCCGGCGATGCTTTCGCGGCGTGCGAGTTCGGCGCGTGCGCGCTCGACCGTCGCATTGGCGTCGCGCAGCCGCGCGCGGGCCTGCGCGATATCGGCGCCGCGTGCCGCGACGCGTGCGCGCGCCGCGTCGGCGGTCGCATCGGCCTGTCCGTAACGCTGGCGCGCGAGGCGCAAGGCCGCTTCGGCGTCGGCGACCGCGATGCGCTGGTCGGCGTCGTCGAGGATCACAAGGATGTCGCCCTTCTTCACCGCCTGCGTGCCGCTGACGCGCACTTCCTTGACGGGCCCCGCGATGAGCGCGGTGACCTGCGCCGAATCCGCGCCGACATAGGCGTTGTCGGTGTGGACGCGCCCCGCCTGCGTCAGGAAATACCAGAGGCCCCACAGGATCCCGACCGTCACCACGACGATCGCGAGGATGCGGAGCAGCTTCTTGCGCTTCGCGCCATTGGCTTCGGCGCCGGCCGTGTCGGGGATGGCTTGGGGAGCGCCGGTTTCGGTCGCAGCCGTTTCGTCGGCCATCATTCGTCTCCTGTTGGGTTTGGCGTGCGGTATCCGCCGCCGAGCGCGCGGATCAGGGCGATGTCGAGCGCGAGTTCGCGCGCTTCGAGGTCGGCGACCGAACGGCTCAGCGCGACCATGCTGTCTTCGGCGGTGAGCTGGACGATCTGGGTCGAGAGGCCGGCACGGTAACGCAGCCCGGCGAGCTTCGAGGCTTCGGCGGCGGCGGTCAGCGCCTCGCGCCGGGCGGCGAGCTGGCGTTCGTTCGCGGCGCGGCTCGCGACGATGTCGGCGACATCGCGCAGCGCGCCGATCAGCGTGCGGTCATAGGTCGCGACCGCGACATCATAGTCGGCACGCGAACCGCGGTAGCGGCCCTGGAGCCGTCCGCCGTCGAAGATCGGCAGGCTGATCGCGGCGCCGCCATTGCCATATTCGGAGCCCGATTTGAACAGGTTCGACAGGCCGAGCGATTGCAAGCCGACGAGCGCCGAGAGGCTGATATTCGGATAGAAATCGGCGCGCGCCACATCGATACGTTTCGCGGCGGCTTCGGAGCGCAACCGTGCGGCGACGATATCGGGGCGGCGTCCGATCAGGTCGATCCCGGCATTCGCCGGCAGGCCGACGGGCGGGCGCGCCATTTGCGGTCGCGCGATCGACAGGCCGCGGTCAGGACCGGCCCCGACAAGCGCGGCGAGCCGGTTGCGGGTGGTCGCGATCGCCTCTTCGAGTGCGACGACGTCGGCGCGCGCCGAGGCGGCGCGGCTTTCGGCCTGCCGCTGGCTCGCCTGATTTTCGATTCCCGCGCGCGCGCGCTCGCCCGACAAATCGGCGCTCGCGGTGCGGACGCGGACAGCCTCGTTCGCGGTATCGAGCGCCTGATAATAGCCCGCGAGATCGGCATAGGCGGCGGCGATCCCGGTCGTGAGCATCAGCCGCGCCTGCGCCGCGTCGACGCGGGCGGCTTCGGCTTCCGACGTCGCCGCCGCGAGTGCGGCGCGGTTCCTGCCCCACAGGTCGAGGTCGAAGGCGAAGGTCGCGGCGATATGGCCGGTGTCCTGGATGCCGTCGGGCACGAAGGCGGGCGGGATGCCCATATTCTTGCTTTGCTGGACCCCGCCCGCGCTCGCTTCGGCGCCGACGCGCGGCAACAGCGCGGCGCCCGCCTGCTGCGCCATCGCCTCGGCAGCGCGCACGCGCGCGGCGGCGATCGCGACGTCGGGCGAACCCTTGAGCCCTTCGGCGATCAGCGTGTCGAGCTGGGCATCGCCCAATCCCTGCCACCAGCCTTCGGCGGGCCATTCGCCGAGGGAGCCGGCGAACGTCGCGCCCGATTCCAGCGACCCGGCCGCCGCCGGCATCGGCTTTGGGCCAAGGTCGGGAACGCTCGCGCAGCCCGCGAGCAGGCTGAGAACAGCGGAGGAGAGAAAAATTGTCCGGGGCATGGCTTCCAACGATACTAGCTGGTATCATGCGCAAATGGACTTCGGAGGATGCGTTGTCAATCGAAATGATACCAGATAGTACGGCACCCCTCGACGATGCGGCGGCGATGCGCCGCAAGGCGTTCGTCGATGCCGCGCGCGAGCTGTTCTTCGCGAATGGCTATGCCGGGACGACGATGTCGTCGATCGCCAGCAAGGTCGGCGGATCGAAGACGACGCTCTGGACCTATTTCCCGTCGAAGGAGGATCTGTTCGCCGCGGTGGTCGACGATATCGTCGCGCAATATGGCGACGCGCTCGCGATCGACCTGCCGCTCGACGAGCCGGTGCCCGATGTCCTGCGCATTTTCGGCAATCTGCTGATGACAAAGCTGACCGCGACGCCGATCCTGTCGCTCTTTCGCCTCGTCGTCGGCGAGGCCGAGCGTTTCCCGCACCTCGCCGAAACCTTCTACGAACGCGGCCCGCGCCGCGGAAAGGCGCGCGCGGCCGTCTGGGTGGGCGAAAAAATGGTGCGCGGCGAGCTCAGGATGGGCGACCCGATGCGCGCGGTGCAGCAATTCACCGGCCTGTGCCAGTCGGGCCTCTATCAATTCGCGATGCTCAACCTCCCCGAAAGCCGCGACCTCGATCGCATTCAGGGCGATGTCGACGCCGCGGTCGACACCTTCTATCGCGCGTGGAAGCCGGACGCCTGATCGCCGGGCGGCGAACTTGCCCCGTCGTCCTTGCTGTGCAATAGGCGCCGCCCCGCAGGGAATCCCACTCACAGGAGCGTGTCATGGACAAGGCGGCCGCGAGCGCGCTCGGCCTCGATTTCGGCACGACGAACAGCGTCGTCGCGCTCGCCGACGGCGCGGGCGACACGCGGCTCGTCGCGTTCGGCGACGCGGGGGACTCGGTGTTCCGCTCGGCGCTCTGTTTCTGGGAAGAGGAGCGCGGCTGGAACGGGATCGCGCACGAGGCGGGGCCGTGGGCGATCGAAGAATATCTCCAGTCGCCGCTCGACAGCCGCTTTATCCAGTCGTTCAAGAGCGTCGCCGCGAGCCCGTTGTTCGAGCGCGCGATGATCTTCAACAAGCCGTTCCGCTTCGAGGACATGGGTCGCCTGTTCCTCCAGCGCCTCGTCGCGCATGCCGGCGGCGCGCTCGATGAGCGGCCGCGCCGCGTCATCGTCGGCCGTCCGGTCGAATATGCAGGCGCACGGCCCGACCCCGAACTCGCGCGCCGGCGGTATGATGCGATGCTCGCGGCGTTCGGCACCGAAATCCATTATGTCCACGAACCGCTGGGCGCAGCGCACAGCTATGCCTCGCGGCTGACCGAGCCCGCGACGATCCTCGTCGCCGACTTCGGCGGCGGGACGACCGACTTTTCGATCGTCCGTGTCGCGGCGCCCGGGAGCCCGCGCCGCTGCGTCCCGCTCGCTTCGTCGGGGATCGGGATCGCGGGCGACCGTTTCGACTATCGCATCGTCGACCGCCTCGTGCTGCCGTTGCTCGGCAAGGGCAGCCACTACCGGTCGTTCGACAAGATATTGGAGATTCCCGGCGGCTATTTCACCGATTTCGGCGACTGGTCGCGGCTCGCGATGATGCGCAACCGCCGGACGCTCGACGAGATCCGCCGTTTGCAACGCGACGCCGAGCGCCCCGAACTGATCGGCCGCATGATCGCGTTGATCGAGCATGAGCAGGGCTTCCCGCTCTATGACGCCGTGGGCCGCCTCAAGCGCGCGCTGTCGGGCAGCGAGTACGCCGAATTCCATTTCGCGGGCGGCGGGATCGAGATTGGCGCCGATGTGCGCCGCGCCGATTTCGAGCAATGGATCGCGGACGATCTTCGCCGCATCGAAGCCGCGATGGACCAGGCGCTGGCCCGCGCTGGAACGGCGGCCGAAGCGATCGACCGCGTCTTCCTGACCGGCGGGTCGTCGCTGATCCCCGCGATCCGCGCGCTGTTCGACCGGCGCTTCGGCGAGGATCGTATCGCGACGGGCGGCGAACTCACCTCGATCGCGCACGGTCTCGCGCTGATCGGCGAGGAATCCGACCCCGCCGAATGGGCCGCCTGACTAGATGGGCAGATCGCCGGGCGTCCGCCGCGGCAGCGATGCCGAGATCGCGCTCCCGCACGCGGCGAAGATGATGCAGAGGATGGCAAGCCATTGTAGCGGCGTGAGCCTTTCGCCGAGCACGAGATAGCCGACCAGCGCGCCGACCGCGGGCGAGGCGCTCAGCAATATGCCGAAGACGTGCGCGGGAAGGCGGCGCAGCGCCGCCATTTCCAGCGTATAGGGCAGGACGCTCGACAGGATGGCGATGCCGATACCGACGCCCAGCGCCCAGGGCGTGAACAGCTGCGTCCCCGATGCGGCGAGACCGAAGGGCAGTGTGATCAGCGCGGCGATCACCATGCCCCAGGCGACCGCATCGCGGCCGAGGGTCGCCGAGACCTGCTTGCCGCAGAGGATATAGGCGGCCCAGCAGGCCGCCGCGCCGACGGCGAAGGCGATCCCGACCGGATCGAGCGCGCTGTCCGCGCGGAGGGGGAGCAGGAGGAACAGCCCCGCCGCGGCCGCGGCGAGCCAGAGAAAGTCGCGGCGGCTGCGCGATCCCATCACGACGACGGCAAGCGGGCCGATCACTTCGATCCCGATCGCGATGCCGATCGGGATGCGGGCGATCGCCTGATAGAAAAGGAGGTTCATCAGCCCGAGGACGGCGCCATATCCGAGCAGCGCGGGCGAAAGCTGGCGGATGCCGGTCCGCTTCCACGGCCGGATGACGAGGCAGAGGATGATCGCGGCGAGCGTGATGCGCAGGCTGGTGATGCCATAGGCGCCGATCACCGGGAAAAGATGCTTGGCAAGCCCGGCGCCGAAATTCATCGACAGCAGCGAGCCCCACGCTGCGGCACTTCCCCACAGGGTCGCATTGTTGCGCGGCGAAACGGCTTGAGCGGTCGACATGGCGCACATAATATACCCGTCCAAGCGATGATTGGACGCAAAGATCGGCGTCTTTGCGCAATTTTGACCCGGAGAAGCCCCGATGAACGCAGCATCCACCCGGCCGGGCCGTAATCTCGACCGTTTCGACCGGGCGATTCTCCGCATCCTGCAAAAGGACAACCGGACGCCGCAGCGCGCGATTGCCGAGGAGGTCAACCTGTCCCCCGCCGCGGTGCAACGGCGGATCGCCGCGCTCGAGGCGAGCGGCATCATCGTCGCGAATGTCGCGGTCCTCGCACCCGACGCGTTCCAGGCGGCGATTACCGTGGTTGTCGAGGTCCATCTGCAGAACGACCGGAGTTCGATCGTCGAGCCGACCAAGGCGCTGTTCCGTTCGACGCCCGAAATCCAGCAATGCTATTATGTGACGGGCAGCGCGGGGTTCATCCTCGTCATGATCATTCCCGACATGACAAGCTATGAGGCGATATCGCGGCGCCTGTTCGCCGACAATCCGGTGGTCGAGACGTTTCGCACGCTCGTCGTGCTCGACACGGTCAAGGCCGGGCTGGAGATCGTCGTTCCCGACGGGACATGAGATCGGGACGCGTGCCGCTGCCGCAATCGACGGAGAAAGAAATAACCAAATAGGTGATTTTCTATTGACATCGTCACGCTGATATGGCACAAGTGTCACATCATGAAGAATTGCGAGTCGGGCGGGCGTCGACCTCTTTTCGGAGGGCGGCGTTCCGGCGTGATCGCGTCTGGAGGTTGGGCGATGGATCTGGTTGTGATGGGCGGCAAGAACCGGTTGCTGGTCAAGACGAAACGGTCGCGCCGCGAAACGTCCCAGCGCAGCCGTGACGCCTTCATCCTGTCGCTGAGCGAGACCTGCAATGTATCGCTGTCGGCAGAACGGGCGGGGATTGCCCTGTCGACGGTGTACAAGATGCGGCAGCGCGACGCGGCCTTTGCCGCCGCATGGCAACGCGCGCTCGACGACGGGTATCAACGGCTGGAAATGGGGCTGGTTCAGGCGGCGCTGGCCGCGGTTGAGGGTCGGCGTCCCGATGCGACCGACGGCGGAGACCGGCCGATCGTCGAGCCGATGACGATGGATCAGGCGCTCCGCCTGCTCGGGCGGCATGAAGGGAGCGTTCGCAGCGGACGGCTCAAGACCAACCGGCCGGGCAAGGGCCGAATGCCGACGTCCGAAGAGACCGACGAGGCGATCCTGAAACGGCTGGCGGTGCTGCGCCGCCAGCGCGGCTGGGACCAGCTTTGAGCGATGGCGCAGGCGACGCGTGATGTCGTCGGTGACGTTCTCGGACAGTTGAGCGGGCTCCGCCCCGGCCAGCTTCGGCGGCTGATGCGCGACCTTTCGGGAAGACACCGGCGCGAATTGATCGAACGCTGGCAAGGCTGGGCACAGGAGGGACAATGCGAGCCGCCGGGCGACTGGCGGATATGGATGATCCGCGCCGGGCGGGGGTTCGGCAAGACGCGCGCCGGGGCCGAGTGGATCAGCGAATGGGCGCGGATGCTGCCCGAGGCCCGGATCGCGCTGGTCGCTGCGAACGACGCCGACGGGCGGCGGGTGATGATCGAGGGGCCCAGCGGATTGCTCGCGGTTGCGCGCTCGGACGAGGAACCGCACTGGCGCGAGGGGCTGCGCGAACTGCATTTCAGCAGCGGCGCGGTAGCAACGCTCTATTCGGCGGCGGCGGCGGAGAATTTGCGCGGGCCGGAACATCATGTCGCCTGGTGCGACGAGCTTGCGAAATGGCCGGGCGGCGATGCGGCGTGGGACAATCTGGTGATGGGGCTGCGACTGGGCGTCTCTCCGCGCATATTGGTTACGACGACGCCGAAGCCGACATCGCTGATGCGGCGGATCATCGCGCTGCCGGGGTTTGAGGAAACGCGCGGCGGGACCAACGACAATGCCTATCTGCCCTCGAACTTCGTCGAGGCGATGCTGGCGAGTTACGGCGGCACGCGGCTGGGGCGGCAGGAACTCGACGGCGAGATGCTGGAAGATGTCGAGGGCGCGATGTGGACGCGCGCGCTGATCGAGCGGTGCCGGGCCGACGCCGACGCGGCGGCCAAGCCGGTGCGCGTCGTGATCGGGGTCGATCCGCCCGCGACGAGCCGCGGCGACGCGTGCGGGATCGTGGTGGCGGCGTTGCTGCGTGACGGGCGGCTCGCGGTCGTCGAGGATGCGAGCGTTGAAAATCCGCCGCCCGGCGTCTGGGCGCAGGCCGCCGCCGCAGCCGCGGCGCGCTGGGGTGCCGACCGGATCGTCGCCGAGAGCAATATGGGCGGGGAGATGGTCGAGGCGACGCTGCGCCAGGCCGACTGCACGCTGCCCGTGGTGCCGGTCCATGCGAGTGTCGGCAAGGCGCGCCGCGCCGAGCCGGTCGTGATCGCTTACGAGCGCGGCGAGGTGGTGCATGCGGGGGTATTCGTAGAGTTGGAGGACCAGCTTTGCGGGTTGCAGGTGGGTGGCGGCTATGCCGGGCCGGGGCGCTCGCCCGATCGGGCGGATGCTTGCGTTTGGGCGTTGGCGGCTTTGCTGGAGGGGAGAAGGAAGGGACGGGCGCCGGGGGTAAGGCGGGTTTGAAGTTCCGTGCCCCGGTGAAAACCGGTGTTCATTGACGTCGTGCCATGCCGCACTGGCCCCGGCTTTCGCCGGGGTACACATAGGAGATCAACATGAACTGGTTTGGCCGCAAGGCCGCGCAGCTTCCTGCGCGGCCCGCTTTGTCGCGTGTGTATGGGACGTGGAGCGCGCCTGCTCCGATGAGCTGGGAGGCGCAGGTGCGCGAGGGGTATTTGTCCAATGCGATCGCGCAGCGGGCGGTGCGGCTGGTCGCCGAGGCGGCGGGCAGCGCGCCGGTGGTGGCGAGCGATCCCGCGCTCGGCGCGCTGGTGTCGGCGACGTCGGGCGGGCAGGGGCTGATCGAGACGCTGGCGTCGCAATTGCTGCTGCACGGCAATGGCTATGTGCAGATATTGACCGATGGTGCGGGCGCGCCGGCGGAGCTGTTTGCACTGCGGCCCGAGCGGGTGACGGTCGAGGCGGATGGCCGCGGATGGCCGGTCGCCTATCGCTACAAGGCGGGCGGGTCCGCGGCGGTGCTGCCCGCCGAGGATGGCGCGGGGCGCGTCGCGGTGGTGCATGTGAAGGCGCTGCATCCGCTCGACGATCATTATGGTGCGGGGTGTCTGGGCGCCGCGTCTGGCGCGATCGCGGCGCATAATGCGGCGGCGAAGTGGAATGCGGCGCTGCTCGACAATGCGGCGCGACCGTCGGGGGCGCTGGTGCACGATCCGGGGGACAAGGGCATGCCCTTGTCGGCGGAGCAGGTCGACCGGCTGCGCGAGGAGCTGGCCGAGAGTTTCGCGGGCGGCGCGAATGCGGGGCGGCCTTTGCTGCTTGAAGGCGGGCTGAAGTGGCAGGCGCTGTCGCTGTCGCCGGCCGAGATGGATTTTCTGGCGCTGAAAGACAGCAGTGCGCGCGAAATTGCGATGGCGTTTGGGGTGCCGCCGATGCTGCTCGGGCTGCCCGGGGACGCGACCTATGCCAATTATCGCGAGGCGAACCGCGCGTTGTGGCGGCTGACGGTGCTGCCGCTTTGCGCGAAGATTTTGGGGGCGATTGCGCAGGGTTTGAGCGGGTGGTTCGATGGCGCCGAGCTGCGCGTCGACCTCGATCGCGTGCCGGCGCTGGCCGAGGACCGGATGGCGCTGTGGCGCGAGGTGTCGGCGGCGGACTGGCTGACGGCGGACGAGAAGAAGGCGCTGCTCAGCGTCAACTAACCGGAGAAATCGACATGGACGAAGACGAAGCGCTGGCGCGGTTGATCGCGCTGGCGGGGACGGGTGTGGCCGGTGTGCCCGACGCGGCGTTGCTGCGAGCGGTCGTCGAGGAGGCGAGCGAGCTCGGGGCTCGGCGCGCGCTGGCGAGGCTCGGCCTCGCCGACGAGGCGGCGCGCGACGATATCGGCGATTTGCGCCAGCTGCTGGGTGCGTGGCGCGATGCGAAGAAGAGCGTGTGGGCGGCGGTGGTCGACTGGGCGGTGCGCGGGATGCTGGCGCTGCTGGTCGTCGGGCTGGCGATGAAGCTGGGGCTGCCGGGGCTGCTCAAATGAGCGTGCGCTTTGCGGGCTATGCTTCGGTGTTCGACCGGGTCGATCGCGGGGGCGATGTCGTGCGCAGCGGGGCCTTTGCGGCGAGTTTGCGCG
Source organism: Sphingopyxis sp. LARHCG72 (assembly GCF_052871675.1). Taxonomy (NCBI): domain Bacteria; kingdom Pseudomonadati; phylum Pseudomonadota; class Alphaproteobacteria; order Sphingomonadales; family Sphingopyxidaceae; genus Sphingopyxis; species Sphingopyxis sp. LARHCG72. The sequence continues at coordinate 391,943 of NZ_JBIXJU010000001.1, forward strand.
AACGGCGGGCGGTGCCCCTGCTGTGGCAGCATCGGCCGGGCGCCAGCATCGGCGTGATCGAGACATTGGCGGAGGACGCGCGGGGGCTGCGGGTCGTGGCGCGGGTGACGCATCCGGCGGCGGCGAAGCTCGTCGCGGCGGGCGCGCTGACGGGGCTCAGCTTTGGATATCGGGTGCAGGCTTCGCGCGGCGGCAATCCGCGCGAACTGGTCGCGCTCGATCTCGCCGAAGTGAGCCTGGTCGCGGCGCCGATGCAGCCGCTCGCACGGGTGATTCAGGTGGTGAAGGAGTGACAAGCATGGACGATATGGAAGTGAAAGCCGACGCGCTCGACGGCGCGTTCGACGCGGTGCTGGCGGCCGAGGCGGTCGACGAGCTGAAGGCTTCGGTCGCGGCCTTGCAGCGCCAAGTCGACGCGCAGGCGGTGGCGGCATCGCGGCTGCCGCTCGACGGCGCGAAGGCGGCGGATCCGGCGCGCGATGCCTTTGTCGAGCGATACCTGCGGCGCGGGATCGATGCGGGCGTCGAGATGAAGAGCCTGTCGGGGGCGAGCGGCGGCGAGGGCGGTTATGCGGTGCCGCGCGAGATCGATGGTTCGATCGCGGCGACGCTGAAGACGCTGTCGCCGATCCGGTCGATCGCAACCGTCGTTCAGACGGGGACGAGCGGATACCGCAAGCTGGTCGCGACGGGATCGATGGGCGCGGGCTGGGTCGGCGAGACCGCGGCGCGGCCCGAAACCGCGACGCGCAGCTTTGCCGAGATCGCGCCGCCGTCGGGCGAGCTCTATGCCAATCCGGCGGCAAGCCAGGCGATGCTCGACGATGCGATGTTCAACGTCGAGGACTGGCTGGCCGAGCAGCTCGGCCGCGAATTTGCGGTCGCCGAGGGCAGCGCGTTCGTGAACGGCAACGGGACGAACCGGCCCAAGGGCTTCCTGACCTATGCGACGACGAACGAGATCGACAGCGTGCGTGCGTTCGGGACGTTGCAGCATCTGGCAACCGGGACGGCGGGCGCCTTTCCGGCGTCGAACCCGCAGGACAAGCTGGTCGAGCTGGTCCATTCGCTGAAGGCGCCGTACCGGCAGGGGGCGTGCTGGGTGATGAACAGCGACACGCTCGGCCGCATCCGCAAGTTCAAGACGTCCGACGGCGCCTTCATCTGGCAGCCGGGGATGGTCGAGGGGCAGGCCGCGACCCTGCTGGGTTATCCGGTGGTCGAGGCCGAGGATATGCCCGATGTCGGGGCGAACAGCCTGTCGATCGCGTTCGGCAATTTCCGCGCCGGCTACCTTGTCGCCGATCGCGGCGAGACGCGCATCCTGCGCGATCCGTTCAGCAACAAGCCCTTCGTGCATTTCTATGCAACCAAGAGGGTCGGCGGCGCGATCATCGATTCGCAGGCGATCAAGCTGATGAAGTTCGCCGCCAGCTAAGCTGGCGCGCGATGGGCGCCCGGCGCCGGCTTCTTCCCTTTCGGAAGCCGCGCCGGGCGCCAATTTTCCTGCTATCGATACTGGAAAGGATGGCCTCGCCATGCCGACCCCCTTTTTCGCCGACCTGGTGCGCGAGCTGTGCCAGGAAGGCGGGACCGGACCGCTGATGCCCACGGGCGCGGTGCCGGGCCATCGCCGCTTTGCGGGCGCCGTCCCGCCGAACATGCCGTTTCATTACGCCGTCGCGGGGATCGCGCATCCCGACCAATGGGAAGCCGGCGAGGGGTGGATCGACGCGCTGGGCCGGCTGGTCCGCGACAGCGTCGCCGCGTCGTCGAGCGGCGGCGCGACGGTCGATTTCCTTCCCGGCCTCAAGACGATCGCGCTGACCGTCGGGGCGAGCTGGTTCGCCGCGAGCGATGGCGGCGAAGCGGCGCAGGACGATGCGATCGCGGCGCTGGAAACCGGCCTCGCCGCGAAGCAGCCGCTTTCGACGACGCATGGCGTCGCGGCGAATGCGGCCGCGGGCGACCTGGTGACCGTCCGCCGCGACGACGGCTGGGTGAATGTGCCGCTGGCCACCTTTCCGTTTCGCGACGCCGGCGGACGCCACGGGCTGAGCGGGCCGCTCGGCGCGGCGGACGGCAGCGCGGCAGTGCCCGCGATAAGCTTTGCCGCCGACCCCGATTGCGGGCTGTTCCGTCCGGGCGCGAACATGATCGCGATCGCGACGGGCGGGACCGAGCGACTGCGCCTGTCGGCGTCGGGAAACCTCGGTATCGGGACGAGCGCGCCGGCGGCCGCGCTGCACGTCGTGCAGCCGAATGCGACGCTGGTGACGGTCGAGGCGACCAACGCGGGCGCGACCGATACGCAGCTGCGCATCGTGACCCCCGACCGCGATTGGCGGATCGGGCAGAATGTCGGCGGCGTCGGGGTCGGATCGCTGATCTTTTACGATGTGACTGCGGGGGCGCCGCGCCTGATCGCCGAACCCGGCGGCCCGGTCCGGCCGGGCATCGACGGGGGCCAGACGCTGGGCACCGCGACCGCGCGCTGGTCGCTGCTGTTCGCCGCGACGGGGGTGATCAACACGTCCGACGCGCGCGACAAGAGATGGCGCGGCGGGGCGAGCGACGCCGAAATGCGCGCCGCGGCCCGCATCGTCGCCGAACTGGGCTTTTACCAGTGGAACGAGGCGATCGCCGAAAAGGGCGCCGATGGCGCGCGCTATCATTTCGGAGCCCGCGCGCAGACGGTTTGGGCGATCATGGCCGACGAAGGGCTGATCGCGCCGCTGGACGCCGATGGGAGGCCGGGAGCCGCACGCTATGCCTTTTTGTGCTGCGACGCGTGGGACGCGGCGGTCGCAACCAATCCCGATGGTGCGGAGCGGTGCGCGCGTGCCGCCGGATATCGTTTCGGCCTGCGCCCCGACCAGCTGGCCCTGTTCCTGATCGCCGCGCAGGAGCGCCGGATCGCGGCGCTGGAGACGGCGGCATGACCGGCGGATCGGCGCTGGGTTCGCGCGCGATCGGCGATGTCGCACGCCGCGACCTCGCCAGCGAATGGAGCGGCCCCGCGCCCGCGGCGCCGCAAGTCGGTGTGCCGCTGGTCCGCGAGGCGGGTCGCCGCGTGATCATCCGCAAACCCTGAACGAAAGGACCGGCATGACGATGATGGTGAAGGATCCGGACAGCCGGATCGATTTCGAATTCGACTGGGCGGTCGCCTATCCCGACGGGCAGGCGGTGACCGCGAGCGCGTGGACGGTCGTGCCGGACGAGGCGGGCGGCGTCGCGGTTGCGGGCGCGGCGCACGACCTGATGCGCGCGACCGCGACGCTGGCGGGCGGGGTCGCGGGGCGTGTCTATCGCGTCACCAACCGCGTGACCTTGAGCGACGGCCAGATCGACGAACGGTCGATGACGGTGCGGGTGGAGGAGCGGTGATGGCGGAAAGTCTGGTGCCGGGCGAAGTCCCGGTGAGCCTGAACGAGGCGCGCAGCTGGCTGCGGCTGGGAGCGACGATCGACGATGCGGTGGTGGCGGGGCTCGTTCGCGCGGCGACCAGCGTCTGCGAAGCCTTTGTCGGCCAGTGGCTGATCGTGCGGGCGGGCGAGGATATCCTGCCGCTCGCGCCGGGCGGCGTGATCCAGCCGGGCGCGCGGCCGGTCGTGGGGATCGACGCGGTCGACCTGCTGTTGCCGGATGGCGGCACGGTGGCGCTGGCCGCGGGCGACTATCGGACGGCGATCGGCCGCGACGGCACGGCGCGGGTGACGATCGACGATCCGCGCGGCGCAGAGCGCGCGTGCGTCGCGTATCGCGCGGGAATCGCCGAGGGCGCAAACGACATTCCCGAGGCAATCCGTCAGGGCATCCTTCGCATGACGCAGCATTTGCACGATGCGCGCGACGGTGCGGGCGCGGCGCCGCCGGCGGCGATCGCGGCGCTGTGGCAACCGTGGCGGCGCCTGACGCTGGGGGGCGGGCAATGACGAGCGCCGAAGGCGCGCTGCGCGCGCGGGCGCTGGACCTGCTGGCGAAGGACGCGGCGCTGGCGGGGCTGGTCCATGGCATTTTCGACGGCACCCCGCCGCGTGCGAGCGCGCCCTATGTCACGGTCGGTACGGCGGAGGGCAGCGACTGGGGGACCAAGGACCGCGCCGGGCGCGAAATACGCCTGGCGCTGACGCTGGTGGGCGTCGGCGGCGCGGACGGCGATGCAGCGGCGGCGCGGATCGATGCCGTGGCGCACGCGATGCGCGGGCCAGCCGGCGCCTGGACGGTGGTCGCAGCGCGGACGATCCGGACGCGCTTCACCTTCGCTCGCGATGGCGGCTGGCGGCATGAAATGGTCGTGCGGTGCCGGTGTCTCGCGGCGTGAACGCCCCTTCCCCGAAGGGAAGGGGGAGCTGGAGCGATCAGTCGCCCGGCAGCGTGTTGGTCGATTTATAGTCCTTGAACTTGTCGGTGAAATTGGCGTGGTAATCGTCGATCTGCATTTCGGCGTCCTCGCCCGCGACCTTTTCGGAATCGCCGCCCGAGCGCCCGAGCGCGATCACCGCCTTGCGGAAGGCTTCGCGCTCGGTGGAGCAATTCGCCTTCACCGTCATCTCATATTCGGCCTCTTCCATCTTGGCCTCGAGCGCCTTCTTCATGTCGGTGCGCAGGCACTTGGTGAAGGCGGCGCGCGTCGTGTCGACCGTCGCCGAGGGCGACTGCACCATGAGGGCCAAAACTATTGTCGTGATCAGCATCCTGCGACTCCCCGTTAGCGGATGATTTTTTACCCGAGGAGATTAGACGATGGCGATTGAAAATGGGAGCGATTTTCTGCTGAAGATCGGCGATGGCGACGTGCCGCCGGCGTACCGGACGGTCGCGGGCCTGCGCACCACGCAGATGTCGGTGAACGGCGAGGCGGTGAACGTCACGACCAAGGATTCGGGCGGTTGGCGCGAACTGTTGTCGGGGGCCGGGGTGCGGTCGGTTTCGGTAAGCGCGGCGGGCATCTTCACCGGGTCGGACGCCGAGGTGCGGCTGCGCGGCGCGGCGTTGTCGGGAGTCCTCGACGATTATGAATTGAGCTTTGAAAGCGGGGAACGGATGCGTGGGCGCTTCCTTGTCACGCGGCTCGATTATGCCGGCGATTATAACGGCGAGCGCAATTACACGCTGAACCTTGAATCGAGCGGCGCGGTGGTGAGCCTGTGAGCGCCGCCAATGCGCTGCGCGGCGAGGCCGAGCTGCTCGTCGGCGAGCGCGTACTGGTACTGCGTCCGAGCTTTGCGGCCCTGGTGGCGGCGGAGGCCGAACTGGGGCCGTTGTTCGCGTTGGTCGAGCGCGCCGCCGATGGACGGCTGGCGCTGGGCGAGCTGGCGAGCCTGTTCTGGCATTGTGTGAAAGAGCGGCCCGAGGCGCTGACGCGCGAAATGGTCGGCGAAGCGGTCGTCGCAGAGGGGCTGGCGGCGGTGACGCCGGCGCTGCGCGTGCTGTTGGGGCAGATATTGCAGGGACGATAAGATGGCGGACGAGCGGCTGGGCCGGGCGGCGATGGCGCTGGCCGGCGTGATGGCGCGCGTCGCCGGATGGCGGCCCGACGAGTTCTGGGCCGCGACCCCCGCCGATGTGTGCGCCGCGCTGGCGGGATGGGTCGAGACCGATGCGGATGCGCCGGTCGATGGCGCGGCGCTTGCCGCGATGATGGAGAGGTTTCCCGATGGGTGACGAGATCGACGAGATGGTCGTGGCGGTGCGTGCCGATACCGGCGCCTTCCGGCGCGACATTGCGGCGCTGCGCGCCGAGCTGGGCGGGCCGCTCGTCGCGGGCGCCGAGGATGCGGGGCGTGCGATCGAACGCGCGCTGTCGCGCGCGATCGTCAGCGGCAAGATGGGGTTCGAGGATCTGAAACGGCTCGCGCTGTCGGTGATGAACGAGATCGCGCGTGCGGCGATTTCGGGCGGTATCAACGCGGCGATGGGCGGCGGCGGCGGATCGGGGAGCGGAGCTGGAGGATTGCTGTCGCTCGGCACCTCGATCGCGATGGCGCTGTTCGGGGCGCCGGGGCGCGCGACGGGCGGGCCGGTGAGCGCGGGACGCGCCTATCGCGTCGGCGAGCGCGGCCCCGAACTGTTCGTGCCGACGGCGAGCGGGCGGATCGAGGCGGCGGGAGGCGCAGTACGCAACATTGCTATCACGGTGAATGTACGCGGCGAGGCGGGAGGTGAGCCGCAGCGGCTGGCGCAGACGGGGCGGCAATTGGCGCGCGCGGTGCGGCGTGCAGTCGCGGCGGGAGAAGATTGATGGGGTGGGCGCTGGTGGCGGCCGCCGAGCCCCATCATCGGAAAGGCTGGCTCAAGCGGTTCGATCCCCGCTTTTGGACGGTCGATTTTGCGCGGCCGATGATGGCGAGCGTGACGAGCGATGCACCGGGGGTGCTGCGCGTCGAGGCGGTCTTTTATCGGAAAGAGGACCTCGCGGGGCTGATCTGGGAGGCGGAGGATCGGTGGGATCATCCTTTGCTGGCGTATGAGACGAAGCGTGATTTCCGGCATACGCAGCTCAAATTTCAGTGGCGCTCGGGCGGGATCAAGCCGCTCGATGCGCTGCACGGGCCGACGCTGACGATCGAGGGACGCGATGCGGAGGGAAACCCGCGCGCCTGGTATGTGCGGCTGTGGAATTATGCCGAGGGGACGGGCGAGGATGCGGTCGTTCGCCTTGATTTCGACGCGCTCGACGGCGGCTTCCTGTTGCCGGGCGAGGCCGACCCCGTGTGGGCGGGTGACATCGACCGGATGTTCATTTCGCTGGTGCCGCCGGACTATGACGGCGGCGACGCCGTGCTGACGGTACCGGTGGCGGGCTGGGCCGAGATGAGCGCGATCGCCGCATCGGGATCGGGGTCGGTGCTCGCGGTCGGCGACGCGGTGATGCCCGAGCACGGCCTCGGGATCGCGAGCGGCTATGACGACAGCTACCACCTGACCCCGGCGCGGCTGGTGCGCCAGGTCGTGCAGCTCGGCTATCGCGGCGATATCGTCCATTATGTCGGGATGAGCCATTATATGCGGCTCGAAGCGGCGGGTGGCAGCTTTCACGCGAGCGTTGCGGGCGGGGCGATCAATGCGCCGTGCGCGGCGTGGCATGCGGCGTTCGCGGCGGCGTGCCGCGATGCCGGGCTGGGGGTGATCTGGTCGCTCTCCTACGAGCTGTTCGACGCCTATTGCCCGGCCGACTGGAAGCAGCGCGATGCGGACGGAGCACCCGCGCTGACGGGGTGGGAGCCGCCATCGACCTTGCTGTCCCCGGCGAACGCGGCGGCGATGGGATATTTGCAGCTGGTCGCGCGGACGTTTGTGGCAATTGCGGCGGCGGCGGACTTGCCGATGAAATTCCAGGTCGGCGAGCCATGGTGGTGGATCGCCGCGGGCGGACGGATCTGTGCCTATGATGCGGCGACGACGGCGGCGCTGGGGTCGGCGAGCGTGGCGATTGCCGACGTGCGTGGGGCACTGGGCGCGCCGCAGCTGGCGATGCTCGATGCGCTGGGGACGTTGCTCGCGACGTCGACTGCGGCGCTAGTCGCGGCGGCGCGCGATGAGGCGGGGGCGGCGCATTTGGTGAGCCATTTGCTCGTCTACCTGCCGACCGTTCTCGACCCCGCGGCTCCGGCGGTGCGGCGCGCCAATGTACCGCTCGGGTGGGCGGCGCCGGCGTTCGATGTGCTGCAGCTCGAAGATTATGACTGGGTGACCGGTGGGCGCGGGGCGGAGACGGCAAGCGCGCGTGCCGCGATGGTGCTGGGGCTCGGTTATGCAATTGAAGATCAGCATTATTTTTCGGGTTTCGTGCTGCGCGCGGAAGACCGCGCGCAATGGGCGGCGATCGCCGATGCGGCCGATCGCGCGCGGGGTGCCGGCGTGGCGCGCGCCTTTGTCTGGGCGCTGCCGCAGGTGGCGCGCGACGGGTTCGTGACATTTGACGGGGAGGGTGCGGTGCAGGCTTTCGATGCGGTGGATTTCCCGCTGGCGATCGGGCGCGAAGCGATGGTCGCGACCGAATTTTCGACGCAGATCGTGAGCTCGCCATCAGGGCATGAGCAGCGCGCGAGCGAATGGGCGGAGGCGCGAATGCGTTATGACGCCGGACCGGGAATCCGGTCGGAGGCCGATGTGCGGCTGCTTGCCGATTTTTTCCGCGCACGGCGCGGGGCGGCGCGGGCGTTCCGCTTTCGCGATCCGTTCGATGGCAGCTCGGCGGCGGACGACGGCCTGCCGACGGCGGGTGACCAGATGCTGGGGGCCGGCGACGGCGCGCGGCGGCAGTTTGCGCTGGTGAAGCGCTATGGCGCCGGTGATGCCGAGCAGGTGCGGAACATCAGGTTACCGGTCGAAGGCAGCGTCCGTGTGTCGGTCGACGGGCTGGAGACGGCGGCGTTCCTGCTGACCGATGAGGGCGAGGTGCTGCTCGACGTCGCGCCGGCGGTCGGGGCGGCGGTGCGCGCGGGCTTCCTGTTCGACGTGCCGGTGCGCTTTTCCGAGGATAGGCTGGAGGTGAGCCGTGCGACCTTCCTTGCCGGCGAGCTGGCAAGCGTGCCGCTGGTCGAAGTGCGGGCACCATGGTGATGCTCGAAGCGCCGGGATGGCTGCGCGAAGAAGTCGTGACGCTCGCGTGGTGCTGGCGGCTGGCGCGGCGCGACGGGGTCGTAGTCGGGCTGACCTCGCACGACCGCGACCTCGCGGTAGGCGGGATCGTCTATCGCGCGGCACCGGGGATGAAGCCGTCGGCGCTCGAGACGAGCGACAGCCTCGACGCCGCGACGATGGACCTGGAGGGCGCGATCGCCAGCGATGCGATCGCGGCGCGCGACCTCGACGCCGGGCGCTGGGACGGCGCGGAGCTGGAACTGTTAGTGACCGACTGGAGTGCGCCCGGCGTCGCGCCGGTGACGGTGGCGCGGGGATCGCTGGGCGCCATCGAGCGGCGCGGATCGGCCTTTGCGGCGGAGTTGCAGGGAGTGACGCGGCTGCTCGACCGGCCGGTGTGCCCCGCGACGTCGCCGTCGTGCCGGGCGGAGCTGGGCGACGGCGCGTGCCGCGTCGACCTTGCGCCCTTGACGCATTTTCGGCGCGTGGTGGCGGTCGACGGCCGCACGGTGACGCTCGACGCCGTCGCGGGCGGCATGGGATTTGGCGAGCTGATGTGGATGGAGGGCGCCAATTGCGGGCTGGCGAGCCCGGTGATCGCAGCCGACGGGGCGGTCCTGCATCTCGCCGAGGCGCCGGCTGTTGTTCCGGCGGGTCCGGTCCGCGTGCGGTTGATCGAAGGATGCGACCGGCAGCTGGCGACCTGTCGCGACCGCTTTGCCAATGCGGTGAATTTCCGCGGCGAGGCGCATCTGCCCGGCAACGACCTGCTGACGCGTTATCCCGGTGGATGACCTTGCGGCGCGGGCCTTTGCGGCGGCGCGGGCGATGGTGGGGGTGCCGTTCCGGGTGCAGGGAAGCGACCCGGTGACGGGGCTCGACTGCGCGGGGCTGGTGTGGGCCGCCTATGCCGCGGCGGGGCGGCGGCTGATGCGGCCGGTGGGTTATCCGCTACGCGGCTGGTCGCGCGAGCGGGTCGAAGCGGCGCTGGTCGAAGCGGAGTTTTGCGTCGGCGTCGATGCCGCCCGCGTCGGGGATGTCGCGGTGATCGTGCATCCGGCGCGGCAATATCATCTCGGCCTGTTGGGGTCGGAGACCTTGATTCACGCCCATGCCGGGCTGCGCCGCGTGGTGGAGGCACCGCTCGATGCCCCGGCGCGCGCGGCGGTGCGATGGCGCCTTTCAAACGGGGAATAGCAATGGCGACTTTGGTGCTGACGGTGGTCGGCGGGATTGTCGGTGGGCCGGTGGGGGCCGCGATCGGCGCGGCGATCGGCCAGCAGGTCGATGCGGCGATTTTCAAACCCAAGGGGCGTGAAGGGCCGCGGCTCGCCGACCTGAAAGTGCAGGCGTCGACCTATGGCCAGCAAATCCCGAAACTGTTCGGGACAATGCGTGTCGCGGGGAGCGTGATCTGGGCGACCGACCTGATCGAGCGGCGGAGCAAGCGAGGCGGCGGCAAGGGGCGGCCGTCGACCAACGAATATAGCTATTCGGTGTCGCTCGCGGTGGCGCTGTCGTCGCGGCCGATTGGCGGCATCGGGCGGATCTGGGCCGATGGCAATCTGCTGCGCGGATCGAGCGGGACGTTCCAGGAGCGCTGCACCTTTCGCTGGCATGACGGAAGCGAGGACCAGGCGGTCGACCCGCTGATCGCCTCGGCGCTCGGGGTCGGTTCGGCGAGCGCTTTTCGCGGGCTCGCTTATGCCGTCTTCGAGGACCTGGAGCTGGGGTCATTCGGCAACCGGATTCCCTCGTTGACCTTCGAGGTCGAGGCCGATGCGGGGAACATCGACGCCGGGCTGGTCGGCAACAGCCTGCTCGGCGAGGCCGGGCTTTGCGCGGGCGATTGGCCCTTTTCGGGCTATGCAGCATCGGGCGACCGGGCGCGCGACGCGCTGGCGCCGCTGTTCGACGTCGACGGTGTCCGATTGGCGAGCGGCCCCGGCCCGTGGCGCCTCGCGCCCGCCGCGATGACGGGTGCCGCGCTGGCGTTGGCCGATTTTCGTGAAGCGCGCCGCGACGAAGCGGAGGCCGACCGGGCCGAGCAGCGCCGCGCGCCGTTGTCGGCGCTGCCCGGCTCGATCCGGCTGCGCCATTACGAACCCGACCGCGATTACCAGCTTGGACAGCAATCGAGCCGCGTCGCGGGGGGCGGGCTACGCGAGGAGCGGATCGACCTGCCCGCGGTCCTGCCCGCGGCGTCCGCGCGCGCGCTGGCCGAGCGGCTGGCGACGACGGCCGCCGACGGGCGCGAGACGTTCATCTGGCAAGCCGATCTGGCGGCGCTCGCGCTGCCGGTCGGCCGGGTGGTGGTGCTGGCCGACGGCAGTGCGTGGCGGCTGGCGGGGCGGACGGTTCGGGCGCGCGAAATCCTGCTCGAACTCAAGCGCCATGCGCCGCTGCCGGCAGTCGAGCTTCCGGCGGCGCCGGGGATTCCGGTTCCTGCGCCCGACTGGCCCGATGCCGCGGGCACGGTGCACCTGTTCGACCTGCCCAACACCGGTAGCCCGGCCGCTTCGGCGCCGCATATCCTGATCGCGGGGGCCGGAAGCAATAATGGCTGGCGCGGCGCCGATTGCTGGGTCGTTGCGGTGCCGGGTGCGGAACCGATCCCCGTCGGTACGCTGCGGCCGTCGGCGGCGCTGGGGCAGCTTGTTGCGCCGCTCGCCGCGGGGGCCGAGGGCCTGTTCGATCTTTCCAACACCGTGCTGCTCGAACTGGTCAATCCGGCGATGACACTCGAATCGGTGGACGATTCGGCCCTGCTCGGCGGCGCGAACCGGGCGATGGTGGGCGGCGAACTGTTGCAATTCGGCACCGCCGATATCGTGGCGCCGGGGGTCTGGCGCCTGTCGCGCTTGCTGCGCGGACGCGCCGGCACCGCGGCCGATGTGCCACATATGGCGGGTGCGCCTTTCGTCCTGCTCGACGACCCCGCGCTGCTGACGCTGCCCGAAACGGTCGCGGGATGGGCGGAAGCGGGCGGGGCGGTGCTGCAATGGGCGCCGCGCGGCGGGACGGATCTCTCCGATGTCGCGGTGCCGGGATCGGGCCGGGCGCTGCGGCCGCTGGCGCCGGTGCACGGACAGATCCGGCCCGATGGCGCGGGCGGGGTGACGGTCGGCTGGATCCGCCGCAGCCGCGTCGACACAGGCTGGCGCGACCATGTCGACCTGCCGATGGGCGAAAGCCGCGAGGCGTGGCGTGTCGCGATTTCCCCGCCGATTGCCGGCATCGGCCCGTGGGAGAGGGCCTCGCCGACCCTCGATATCAGCGCGGCCGAACTCGCCGAACTGCCGCCGGGATGCACCCTCGAGATTCGTCAGGCGGGCGACTTCGCACTGTCGTCCCCGTTGTCCTTGCCGCTGACCTGAAAGGATTAGTCATGACCGACATGCCCTCTACATCGCGTTTTGCGTTACCGTTACTCGCCGTCGCGCAGGCGCAAAAGGAGGTCACGCACAACGAGGCTTTGACGCGGCTCGATGCGCTGATCCATGCCGCGATCGAGGCGGGGCCGCTAGCCAGTCCGCCGTCCGGCCCCGCCAGCGGGCAATGCTGGATCGTCGGCGCCGCGCCGACCGGGGACTGGACGGATCAGGAAAATGCGCTGGCGCTTTGGACCGTCGGCGGATGGCGCTTCGTGCCGCCGCGCGAGGGGATGTCGGTGACCCGGCTGACCGACGGGGCGCAGCTGCGTTTCGAAGCGGGCGCATGGATCGCGCCCGGCGTGATCGAGGCACCGGCGGGAGGATCGATAATCGACTCCGAAGCGCGTAGTGCCATCTCAACGTTGATCCTTCACCTCGCCGCGCAGGGTCTTCTGATTTCAGGCTGAATTTCCGTTCGATCGCGTTGTTAGTGCGACTTTTTGGCAACAGATTGACGATTTGTTCACTTGCACGGAACCAAAGCGGCGAGTAGGACGTCTGCCGAGACGTATATCTCAATTGAAAGGGGAATTACTATGAGGAAGCTTGCCGTCGCTCTGGCGTTGGCCTCCACCACCCTGGCGTCGCCCGTTCTGGCGCGCGACAACTCCTGGTATGTTGGTGTGGGTGCTGGCGCAATGCTCGTCGAGGACCTTGACCTCGATATCGGCACTTTCAACAATGCCGGTACGCTCGATCATCGCGCTGGCTATGATTTCGAAGGTACCGTCGGTTATGACTTCGGCGGTTTCCGTGCGGAAGTCGAAGTCGGCTATCGTGAAGCCGACATCAAGTCGGGCCGTTTCGCCACCCCGGGTATCCCGCAGTCGGTTAGCGGCGCAGGCAATCTGGCAACGGGTTCGTTCGATCTCGCCGGCGACACCAACGCGCTGAGCTTCATGGTCAACGGCATGCTCGACTTCGGTGACGACGACGGCCTTCAGGGCTTTGTCGGCGGTGGTGCCGGTGTTGCCCGCGTTTCGGTTGAGCCGGTCTATGCCGGTAACTTCCTCGACGATTCGGACACCGGCTTTGCATGGCAGGCGATCGCGGGTATCCGCGCTCCGCTCAGCAGCAACATCGACGTTGGCCTGAAGTATCGTTTCTTCAACGCCGACAACCTCGACCTGGTCGACCAGCGCGGCCGCGACGTTTCGACGCGCTTCCGTTCGCACTCGATCCTCGGCACGCTGACGTTCAACTTCGGTGGCGCTCCGGCGCCGGTGGAACCGGCTCCTCCGCCGCCCCCGCCCCCGCCCCCGCCGCCCCCGCCGCCTCCGCCGCCGCCGCCGGTCGTGCAGTGTGAGCCCGGACCGTACATCGTGTACTTCGACTGGGATAAGTCGGACATCACGCCGGAAGCGGCTTCGACGCTCGACAACGCGATCAGCGCCTACAACCGTGGTTGCACGGGTACGCAGGTCATGCTCGCCGGTCACGCTGACCGTTCGGGTTCGGCCAAGTACAACGTCGGCCTGTCGGAACGTCGCAACACCGCGGTTCGCAGCTATCTCACCGCTCGCGGTATCTCGGATGGCTCGATCAGCGCGCAGGGCTTCGGCGAAAGCCGCCCGGCCGTTGCAACCGCCGATGGCGTCCGCAACGACCAGAACCGTCGCGTGGAAATCACTTACGGTCCGAACTCGGGCATGTAAGACGGGTTTCCATCCCCGACGGGGACTGGAAGAAAAGAGGGGCGGTACCGAAAGGTGCCGCCCTTTCTTTATGCGCGGCGCGTGCGGGTGCACCGCGACGAAATTGTCCGAATTGCGCTTGCTTTAGCGGTATTATGATATACCATCACAAATAGAGCGGGGTCACCCCCGCTCCGATGACGGGGTGGGCTCCCGATAGTCGCGGACCGCCTCCCCGAACCGGGAGAGAAGCCATGCGCCGACGCCGCAGCATTTTCCGTACAGATCCCAACGCCAGCCCGATGATCAACACGACGCCGCTGATCGACGTGATGCTGGTGATGCTGGTGATGTTCATCATCACCATCCCGCCGCCGACGCACAGCGTCGATGTCACGCTGCCCGTCGGGCCACCGCGGGATGCGAGGGTGCTCGACGCGAATCGCGTGACGATCGACACCGCAGACGTGATCCGCTGGAATGAGGAGGCCGTCGACTTGGCGCAACTCGGCTTGTTGGTAAAACAAGCCGCGGAGCGTCCCGACCCCGCTACGATCCTGCTCGAACCCGACGCCCGCGCGCGCTATTTGCGCGTCGATGAAGCGATCGGTGCGATCCGGCGCAACGGTGGGTCGAAACTCGCCTTCCCCGGGATCCACAGCTACGCTGGCCTGATCTGATCCGTGACGCGGTTCTCGTCGCCGATCAGGCGGCGGGGGCCGTCCCGGGACGGAGGTAGCGCATCATATAGCTGACATAGTCGGCCTTACCGAGCGGGACGCCCATATGGCGCAGCACCGCATAGGCCGCGGTCCGGTGGAAGTAGAATTGCGGCTGCGCCCAGTCGCGGACATAGTCGAACGCGCGCATGTCGAACGCCATGCCGTTGGGCAGCGTGAAGCTGACACCGCGGTCGCCGTCATCGCCGAGCGCGGCGGGATCGACTGCGTCGAGGAAGGCGAGGGCGGCCGCGAGCTGATCCTGCATCCCCGCGAAATCGATGGCGTCCTCGGCAAAATCCGGGACAGCGGTACCTGCGAGACGCGCGAGCGGCTGCAGCGCCTGGATGCACGTAAAGCGGACCTGTGCGGCGAGCGGGAACATGTCGGGCGCGAGGCGCGCGACCGCGAACTGCAATTCGCCGATGCCATTCTCCTCGCCCCATGTGCGGGCCCGCGAAAGCTCCCCGGACAAGGCGCGCAGGCCGTTCTGATACGCCGGTACGGTGAGGTCGTAGAGCATCGTCATATCCTTCGTTGGTCGGGTCGGTCAGGCGGCGGCGAATTTGTCCTGGAACTGGAGCCGCGCGAGGCGGGCATAGAGACCGTCGGCGGCGACGAGTTCGTCGTGCTTGCCTTCCTCCACGATGCGGCCGTCGTCCATCACGACGATGCGGTCGGCGGCGCGCACGGTCGCGAGGCGGTGCGCGATGACGATTGTCGTGCGGTCGTGCATCAGCGTTTCGAGCGCGTCCTGAACGAGCTTTTCGGATTCGGCGTCGAGCGCCGAGGTCGCTTCGTCGAGGAGGAGCAGCGGCGCGCGGCGGAGCAGCGCGCGCGCGATCGCGACGCGCTGGCGCTGGCCGCCCGACAGGCGTGCACCGCCCTCGCCCATGAAGGTGTCGAGGCCTTGCGGCAACTTGCGGAGGAACTCCTCGGCATTGGCCGCGCGCGCGGCTTCCCACAGCTCTTCGTCGCTCGCCGACCAATTGCCGTAGCGAAGGTTGTCGCGCGCCGAGGCGGCGAAGATTACCGTTTCCTGCGGGACCATCGCGATACGCGCACGGATGTCGGCGGGGTCGGCCTCGGTGAGCGGGACGCCGTCGAGCAGGATCTGTCCACGCTGCGGATCATAGAAACGCTCGGCGAGCTGGAACAAGGTCGACTTGCCCGCGCCCGACGGGCCGACGATCGCCACCGTTTCGCGCGGGCGGATCGCGAGGCTGAAATCGTGGAGCGCCGGCGCGTCGGGGCGCGTCGGATAGCGGAATTCGACGTTTGCGAACTCGAGCGTGCCGACGGGCGGCTCGGGGAAACGGCGCGGCTTTGCCGGGGGGGCGATGCTGGCTTCGGCATGGAGCAGTTCGCTCAGCCGCTCGGCCGCGCCCGCGGCGCGGAGCAGGTCGCCATAGACTTCGGTGAGCGCGCCGAACGCCCCCGCGACGAGCCCGCCGGTAAGCACGAAGGCGGCGATGGTCCCACCCGTGATCGTACCCTGCGCGACGCCTTCGGCGCCGTACCAGAGCAGGGTGGTGATCGCGCCGAAGAGCAGCCCGATGACCGTCGCGGTGATGATCGCGCGGAGGCGGATGCGGCGCTTGGCGGTGGCGAAATTGGCTTCGACGGCAGTCGAGAAACGTTCGGCCTCGCGCGTTTCCTGTCCGAATGCCTGGACGATCTTCATCGCGCCCATCTGTTCGGCGGTCGTCGCGCCGATGTCGGCGACGCGGTCCTGACTCGTCCGCGAAACCTTCTGGAGCCGCCGTCCGAGGAGGACGATCGGCAGGATGATGACGGGGATTCCGAGCAATATGCCTGCCGTCAGCTTGGGCGAAAGGCTGAACAGATAGATGATGCCGCCGATGCCCATGACGGTGTTGCGTAGCGCGACCGAGACGGTGGTGCCGACGACCTGCTCGATGATCGCGGTATCCGACGTCATGCGCGAAGCGATTTCGGACGGGCGGTTTTCCTCGAAGAAGCCGGGAGCGAGGCGCAGCAGGTTTTGCTGCACCGCCTGGCGGATGTCGGCGACGGTGCGTTCGCCGAGCCAGCTCACGAAATAGAAACGCAGCGCGGTCGCGACGGCGAGCGCGATGCAGATGGCGTAGAAGAGCCGGAAATGCGGCGCGACATTGCCGCCGCCGGCGATGAAGCCGCTGTCGATCATTTCCTTGAACTGATACGGGATCGCGAGCGTCGCGAGCGCCGCGATCCCCAGCGCGATCGCGGCAATAACCAGCTGCAGCGGATAGCGGCTGGCATAATGCCACACCATGCGCAGGCTGCCGAGCTTGCGGCGGGATTCAGCGGAAGCTTTCGCGGCGGAAAGGTCGGTTTGGCTGGCCATCGCACCGGCCCTAGCAGCGGTAGAGACCGCGCTCAACGATGCAGAATGCGGCGCTGCTTCAAGCGCTTTGAAGTCGCGCTGCAAGGAGCGCGGCAAGGACGCCGCGCTCCACCCTTTGTCAGCGATTGTCGAGCTGCGCGCGCACGGCGCGAAGCCCCGCCTGCGTGATGCGGTACGGCGCGCCGCCGTGCGAGCCGATGAAGCCGCGGCGCCGTAGCCGGTGAAACAAGGACAGGCCGGTACTGGCGAGGACAAAGCCGTCGCGGGTGAAGCACAAGGCCTCGACGATATGGCCGTCCTCGCCGCGGCGATGGCGGATCATGCCGCCCTGCGCCAGCACATGGAGCACACGCTGCTCCGCTTTCGAGATATTCATGGGATATGTCCGGATTTTGCATGCAACAACGGCGCGCCGACCGGGGGTCGGCACGCAGCGCACATCCCGTTTTCGCCGGGATGTTAGCGGTTGCCCGCAATCTCAGACATAATCACTCCATCGGCGCATCAGGCGCCTGCGACGGGAAGATTATTCGCAATCGGTACGCCCCGCAATGATTATGATGCATTGCACAATGAGACGGAGCCCCTAGACTGCTAACCAATGAGCAGGCGCCGAAGAGCGCCGCCGGGGTCACGCAAGGAAGAATCGAATATGCTTTATCACGCGTTTGACATGCAGAAGAACTGGCTCGCGGGGGCGAGCGCGCTCGCCACGGCGGGGGCGCAGGTGATGCAGCACCCGGCGAATCCGCTCGGCTATTTCAGCGGCAGCCCGATGTTCGCGTCGGCGCTCGAGGTGTTCGCGCACGCGTCGGCGCCGCGCGGCAAGCCGGGGTTCGAGTTGTACGAAACCGAAGTCGCGGGCGAGACGGTGCGGGTGACCGAGGTGGTCGAAGCGCGCAAGCCGTTCGGCCAGCTCAAGCATTTCAAGCACAAGGGGGCGAAAGACGCGCCCAAGCTGCTGATCGTCGCGCCGATGTCGGGTCATTATGCGACGTTGCTGCGCGGCACGGTCGAGCGGATGCTGCCGGATCATGATGTGTGGATCACCGACTGGCGCGACGCGCGCAACGTGCCGCTGGAGGCCGGCAAGTTCGACCTCGACGATTATGTCGATTACCTGATCGCGTGGCTCGAGCATATCGGCCCCGGCGCGCATATGCTCGCGGTGTGCCAGCCGTCGGTGCCGAGCCTCGCCGCCGCGGCGATCATGGCGGCGAACAAGCACAAGTGCCGGCCGAAGACGCTGACGATGATGGGCGGGCCTATCGACACGCGGAAAGCGCCGACCGCGGTGAACGAGCATGCGACGACGCGGCCCTATGCCTGGTTCCAGGAAAATGTGATCGCGACCGTTCCGGCCTGGTATCCGGGCGCCGGGCGCCGGGTCTATCCGGGCTTCCTCCAGCTCGCGGGCTTCATGTCGATGAACCTTGGCAATCACATGATGAGCCATTGGGAGATGTTCAAACATCTCGTCGATGGCGACGGCGAAAGCGCCGACAAGACCAAAGAATTCTACGACGAGTATCGCGCTGTGTGCGACATGACCGCCGAATTCTATCTGCAGACGGTCGACGCGGTGTTCCAGCGCCATCTGTTGCCGAAGGGCGAGATGACGCATCGTGGCCAGCCGGTCGATGTCGGCCTGATCGAAGATATCGCGATCCTCGCGATCGAGGGCGAGCGCGACGATATTTCGGGGATTGGCCAGACCAAGGCGGCGCTGACGATCGCCAAGGCACTGCCGGCCGAAAAGAAGAAATATCTGATGGCCAAGGGCGTCGGCCATTACGGCATTTTCAACGGCCGCAAATGGCGCGACGAGATCGCGCCGGTGGTCGAGAAGTGGATTCGCGCGCACGGCGGGTAAGGTTCGGCTGCGACGGGTGGCCCGCCGCCCCCGAAAACAATATGTGCGCGCCGCAGGACAATGGCGGGCTGGCGACGGCGGCGAGCGGCAGCCATAACAATCCGGCCCTGTCCCGGGCACCGGAGTGTTGCCATGCCCCAGCCGATCATCAATCGCCAATGGTTGCTGGCCCGCCGTCCCACGGGGCAGGTGCTTGTCGATGATTTCCGGCGATATGATGCGCCTCTGCCCCGTCCCGACCTGGCTGCGGGGGAAATTCTCGTCCGCAATCTCATGTTCGGTTTCGACCCCGCCCAGCGCGGCTGGATGGACGACGTCGCGAGCTATATGCCGCCCATCGCCATCGACGAGCCGGTGCGCGGCAGCGCCGTCGCGCGCGTAATCGCCTCCGCCAACCCCGCCTATCCCGAGGGGGCCATGGTGCGCGGACTGTTCGGCTGGCAGGATTATGCCGTCGCAGCGCGGGCAGGCGAAGCCGATCCGGTGCCAATAGCGGCCGACGTCGCACCCGAAGAGGCGTTGGGCGTGCTGGGCGCGGCCAGCCTCACCGCCTATGTCGGTATGCTGGATGTCGGGCGCCTCGGCGCGGGCGATTGCGTACTGGTTTCAGGCGCAGCGGGCGCTGTCGGATCGATCGCGGTGCAGGTCGCGCGCCTCCATGGTGCGCGTGTCATCGGGATCGCCGGCGGGCCCGAAAAATGTCGTTGGCTGATCGAGGATTATGGCGCCGACGCCGCAATCGATTATCGCAACGAGGATATACGCGCGCGGCTCAGGGCCCTCGCACCGGACGGGATCGACCTGTTTTTCGACAATGTGGGCGGCGCCACCCTCGAAGCGGGAATTGCGCATATCGGGCGTTTCGGCCGGATCGTCCTGTGCGGCGCAATCGCGGGTTACAATGACGAGCGCCCGGCTCCCGGTCCGCGCAATCTGATGCGCCTGGTCTCGCAGCGAGCAGAAATGCGCGGTTTTATCCTGCTTGATCATCTGGATCGGGTGCCCACGGCGATGGAGCAGCTCGGGCAATGGGTTCGCGGCGGCGACATACGCTATCGTACCGACATTCAGTCCGGCTTCGAGGCGGTCCCGCACACCTTCCTGCGCCTGTTCAGCGGCGCCAGCCATGGCAAGCAGCTGTTGCGGATCGACGGGACGGAATAGCCCGGCGCCGTCGGCATACCGCTTGCTGCGGGGCTGCGCACCGGGTCAATGCCAGGGCGATGTGCGCACCGACCAATAGACGATATAGAGCAGCCCCGCCCAGAGCATCAGGATGAAGGCCATCCCGGTGCGGCTCGACGGGCGTTCGCTTGCCGCCTCGGCGGCGGCGTGAAGCTCGGCCCAGAGCGGCGCGGGGATCAGGCGGCGCACAGCGAGCAGGCCCAAGGGCACGATGATCAGGTCGTCGAGCCAGCCGAGCACGGGGATGAAATCGGGGATCAGGTCGATCGGCGACAGCGCATAGGCGGCGACCGCGATCGCCAGCGCGCGCGCGAGCCAGGGTACGCGGGGGTCGCGCGCGGCGAGCCAGGCGGCGTGCGCCTCGACCGCGAGACGGTGGCCAAGGTCGCCGATGCGTTCGGAAAGGGATTTGCCGGTCATCATTTGATCATTACTGTCCCCGCATGGCTATCCAACTGAAAAGCGCGCGCGTCGAACGCTGGCCGGTCGCGGGCGCGTTCGTCATCAGCCGCGGCGCGAGGACGCATGTCGATGTCGTCGTTGCAGAAATCGAGGGAGAAGGTGCCGTTGGGCGCGGCGAGGGGACGCCGATCTATTATCTCGGCGAAGATGCGGCGGGCTGCCGCGACCAGATATTGCTCGCCGCGCCGCATATCGCCGACCTCGACGCCGCGAGTGCGCGTGCCGCGGTGCAGGAATTGATGGCGGCGGGGGCGGCGCGCAATGCGCTCGACTGTGCGCTGTGGGATCTCGAGGCCAAGCAGCGCGGCCTTCGGCTCTGGCAACTCGCCGGATGCGACGAGGCGCCGACGTCGCGGGTGACCGCGTTCACCATCTCGCTCGGATCGCCCGGCGCGATGGCCGAGCAGGCGGCGACGGCGGCCGCCGACGGCTATCGCCTGCTCAAGCTCAAGCTGACCGGCGAGGATGACCGCCTGCGCGTCGCTGCGGTGCGCAAAGGCGCGCCCGAAGCGCGGCTGATCGTCGATGCGAATGAAAGCTGGGGCGCGATCGACATATTGAGCGAGGCCGAGGCGCTTGCCGACATGGGGGTCGAAATGATCGAGCAGCCGGTGCCGGTGGGCGCCGACGCGCTGCTCGACCCGATCTATGCACCGATCCCTTTCCTCGCCGACGAAAGTTGCCAGACAGCAGCCGACATCGCGCGGATCGGTCCCTTTTACGACGGGGTGAACATCAAGCTCGACAAGGCGGGCGGGCTGACCGAGGCGCTACGCATCGCCGACGCCGCCGATGCAGCGGGGCTGTCGATCATGGTCGGGTGCATGTTGTGTACCAGCCTTGCGATCGCGCCGGCCTTTGTTCTGGCGCAGCGCGCGCGCTGGGTCGACCTCGACGGTCCCGCCCTGCTCGAGCGCGACCGCGAGGGCGGATTCGAGTTCCGCGAGGGGCGGATCGGAATCTAGAGCGCCACCTCGGCGTGCTGGCCGAGTTCGCCTTCCTTCATCGTCATCCCCGTCGCGAGCTTGAACAGCCCCTTGATGCTCGGGTCGGCGGTCCAGATTTCGGCATTGTCGAGATCGAAGCGGAGCAGGACCAGCTTGGGGTCGTCCTTGCCGCCTTCGTACCAGGCCGCGATGCTGTTGTTCCATAATTTGTCGAGCACGGCGCGGTCGCTTTCGCGGACAAGCGTACCCGAAATGCAGGCGAACAGGTCGTGACCCTTCGCGGAAAACTGGGCCATCGCGGGGCCGCCACCCGAAAGCCGGTTGTCGGTCGCTGTGAAGAACCAGAAGGCGCTGTTGGCGTCCTTGTCGAGCTGCGCATTCATCGGGATGTGATGTTCGCGTTCGCCGGTCGCGCCGACCATGACATAGGGGCTGTCGGCCAGCGCTTTCCAGAATTGCTTTTTTATATCGTCGCTCATGGGAACGGCTCCTTTCGTCCCCTCGATGACTGATCAATGCGGCAATCGGACGGTCGTTGCCCCGTTCAACGCAGCCGGGGCTCGGCATAGCTGACGACTTCATATTCGATGCCGTCGGGGTCGAGGAAATAGAAGCGGCGGCCCGGCTCGTAATCGCCATGCTCGAACGGGACGAGGCCCACCGCCTTGACGCGCATCTCGATCGTGTCGAGATCGTCGACCTGCACCCCGACATGGTTGAGCGGGACGCCCTTTTCATATTGGGCGCCGGCATGCTGGCCGTCGGGGCCGGTGTAGAGCGCGATATAGGCGGAGTCGCTGCCGAGATGGATCGTGCGGCCGCCGTCGCGCGCGGGGCCGCGCCAGCGCTCGTGCCAGCCGAAGATGGCGGAGAGAATTCCCGCCGTGCGGTCGGGATCGCTGACCGTCAGATTCACATGCTCGATGAAGGGGTGCGTCACCTTGTCTTCTCCTGATTCGCGTTGACGCGCGGCTTATGAAAGCTCAAGTGAGGTTTAGATCAAGCGAAAAGCAAGGAGCGCCCGCGATGCACCGGACCGACCTGATCGCGATCGGCGAGCTCGCGGCGCGCACCGGCGTCGCGGTGTCGGCGATCCGCTTTTACGAAGCGAAGGGACTGGTCGAGGCGCTGCGCACCGGGGGCGGGCAGCGGCGCTTCCTGCGTGCAGACATCCGCCGCGTCTCGTTCATCCTGATCGCGCAGCAACTGGGATTGAGCCTCGAGGAGATCGCCGCCGAACTGACGCGGCTTCCCGCAGGGCGGACGCCGAACGGTGCTGACTGGACGCGGATCAGCACGGGGCTTCGCGCGCGGATCGACGCGCAGATCGCGGCGCTGCAGCGGACGCGCGAACTGCTCGGCGATTGCATCGGGTGCGGCTGCCTGTCCCTGAAGAAATGCGGGCTCTATAACCGCGACGACAAGGCGGCGCAGCGCGGCGCCGGACCGCGCTACTTGCTCGGCGACCGGGCGAAAGAGATTGCCGAGCTGGGCTAGCGGCGATCAGACTGCGGCGAGACGCTCGATTTCGGGCGCGCCGGCAAGGCAGGGACCGAGTTTCGCGCCGAGGGTGCGGAAATGGTCCGACGCGCGGTGCGCCTCGACTGCCGCATCGTCGTCATAGCATTCGAGCACCTTGTAGACGCCGGCCTCGGCGGTACGGAACAGGCGGTAATAGCTGTTGCCGGGCTCGTTCGCGGCGACCGCGGGCGCAAGTTCGGCGAACACGCCTTCGAATTCGGCTTCTTTACCAGCTTGCACGCGCAGCGTGGCGATCACACCGATGGCACTCATCTTCATTCTCCCAATTTGATCAGGCCCTGAGGTCGGGGTCGACGTCCCAACCGTCCTCGACCTGGATGCCGAAGCTGTTCAAAATCATCGAAACTTGCGTGTACTGGCCGACGGTCATGACGAGGTCCATGCGGCCCTTGTCGCCGAGCGGCGCGAGCGCGGCCCAGATGGCATCGCTCACGAAATGGCTGGTCGAGAGTTCGTCGGTGGCGCGGAGCATCGCGCGGTCGAGGTCGCTCCAGCCTTCGGCGTCGGGACCGGCCTTGATGCGCGCGATCTCGTCTTCGGAAAGGCCGCAGTCGAGCCCGATGCGCTTGTGCTGGGTCCATTCGTAACCCGATCGGCAGTTGTAGCCGGTGCGCAGGATGACGAGTTCGCGATCTCGCGCGCTGAGCGCGCTCCGCTTCGAGAGGATATAATTGCCCCAGCCGAGGAAGGCGGTCAGCGCCTTCGGCGCATGGGCAAGGGTGCGGAAGATGTTGAGGATCTTTCCGCCCCCGACCTTGCCGCCATCGGTGGCAAGGAAGGGTTCGAGCGCGGCGCGCTGGTCGGCATCGAGCCGGTCGAGGTCGACCGGCTCGATACGCGGAGCGTTCAGGCGCAAATCAGAAGACCTCGAACAGGCCCGCTGCGCCCTGGCCGCCACCGATGCACATGGTGACGACGGCATATTTCACGCCGCGGCGCTTGCCTTCGATCAGCGCGTGGCCGACGCAGCGCGCGCCAGTCATGCCGAAGGGGTGGCCGATCGAAATCGAGCCGCCATTGACGTTGAGCAGCTCGTTCGGGATGCCCAGCTTGTCGCGGCAGTAGAGGACCTGCACTGCGAAGGCTTCGTTGAGTTCCCAGAGGCCGATATCGTCCATCTTGAGCTCGAAGCGTTCGAGCAGCTTGGGGATCGCGAAGACGGGGCCGATGCCCATTTCGTCGGGTTCGGTGCCCGCGACCGCCATGCCGACATAGCGACCGAGCGGCTGGAGACCGCGCTTCTCGGCGACCTTGGCTTCCATCACGACGCACGCCGACGAACCGTCGGCGAGCTGGCTGGCGTTGCCTGCGGTGATCGTGTGGCCTTCGCCCATCACCGGCTTCAGGCTCGAAAGGCCTTCGAGCGTCGTGTCGGGACGGTTGCACTCGTCCTTGTCGGCGACGACGTCCTTGAAGCTGACTTCCTTGGTTTCCTTGTCGACGACCGCCATGGTCGCCTTGCACGCGACGATCTCGTCGTCATACTTCCCCGACGCCTGCGCGGCGGCGGTGCGCTGCTGCGACTGGAACGAATATTCGTCCTGCGCTTCGCGGCTGATGTTGTAACGCTTCGCGACGACCTCGGCGGTGCCGATCATCGGCATGTACGTGTCCTTGTGCATCGCGATCAGTTCGGCGTCGGTTTCGATGAAGACCTTGCCGCTGCCGCTGACCTTCGAGATCGATTCGATGCCGCCGGCGACGGCGATGTCCTGACGATCGACGATGATCTGCTTCGCGGCGGTCGCGATCGTCATCAGGCCCGACGAGCACTGGCGGTCGATCGACATGCCGGGGACGGTGACGGGCAGGCCGGCGCGCAACGCGACGAGGCGGCCGATGTTCATCGTCTGCGATCCCTGCTGCATCGCGGCGCCGAACAGCACGTCGTCGATTTCGCCGCCCTCGAGGCCGGCGCGCTCGACCGCCGCGCGGACCGAATGGGCGCCGAGCGTCGGGGCGAGGGTGTTGTTGAACGAGCCACGCGCCGCCTTGGTCAGCGGGGTGCGGGCGGTGGAAACGATGACGGCGTCACGCATGATTGGGGTCCTTCTTGTTGGTTCCGGTTATCTTTTCGGGGGAGGTCTGCCGGTCAAATCCTGTTCAGACGAAGAATTGCGTAATCCACTCGGCGATCAGCGCAGGCTTTTCCTCGCCTTCGATCTCGACGGTGATTTCGTTGGTCTGCTGCCACTGGCCGGGGCGCTTTTCCTCGAGCTCGAGCAGCTTCACATGGCTGCGCACGCGCTTGCCCGAGCGGACGGGAGCGAGGAAGCGGACCTTGTTGCCGCCGTAGTTGACGCCCATCTTGACGCCCTCGATCTTCGGCGCGTCGGTCTTTGCGCCGAGCATCGGGATCAGCGAGAGCGTCAGAAAGCCGTGCGCGATCGTGCCGCCGAAGGGCGTCAGCTTCGCCTTTTCCTCGTCGATATGGATGAACTGGTGATCGCCCGTCGCGTCGGCGAATTTGTTGATCATGTCCTGATCGACGAGCACCCATTCGGACGTGCCGATATTCTGCCCGACCTTGGTCTGCAGCTCCTGCGGCGTGGTGGTGGCCATAAATCATCCCCTATATGCTGGTTCGGGGCGCGTTCTAGGCCTCTCTTGACGCGTTGCACAAGGCCCAACCCCCGCGGCCCCGGCGCCGTAGCGTCAGCCGGGCTTGGCTGCCTTCGCGGCGCTCCCCTTGGGTTTCGGAGACTCGGAATAGGGCATGATCATCGTCCCGTCGGGCGCCGCGGTAAAGGTGGTCTGGGTCGGATAGGCGAACTCGTATCCCGCCTTCGCCATCGCTTCGAACAGCCGGATGCCGATATCGGTGCGCGCCGCGGCGACGACGTCGAACTCGTCGCTGAACACGTCGAACAGCAGTTCGAAGTCGAGGCTCGACGGCCCGAAGGTCAGGAAGCTCGAGCGGATGAATTCCTGTCCGCCCGCGACCACCTGTTCCTCGAGCAGCGCGGGAAGGTCGCGCAGCATCTCGGGGCTCGTCTGATAGATGACCCCGATCTTGAAGGTGATCCGGCGGCGGTGGAGATGCGCGAAATTGGTGATCTCCTTGCTCAGCAAATTGGTGTTCGAGATCACCAGCAATTCGCCGTTGAGTGAACGGAGGCGCGTGCTTTTCAGCCCGATACGTTCGACAGTTGCGGTGCTCGTGTCATATTTGATCGTCTCGCCGACGCGGAACGGCCGGTCGAAGATGATCGACAGCGAGGCGAAGAGGTCGGAGAAGATGCCTTGCGCGGCAAGGCCGATCGCGATGCCGCCGATGCCGAGACCGGCGATCAGGCCGGTGACATTGACCCCCATATTGTCGAGGATGACGATCGCTGCGATCGCGAACAAGGCGACGCTGATCAGCAGGCGGATGATCCCCATCGCGTTCGACAGCGTCTCGTTATGCCCCTCGGCGGCGCGGCGCTGGATCAGCCCGAGCACGATCTCGCGCGCCCAGATCGCGACCTGGAGCACCACCGCGACGGTGAAGACGAACTGGACCGTCTGCATGATGATCGCTGGCGGCTGCGCATAGCCCGCGACCATGCGGATCGCGATGATCGCAAGCACGCCGGATCGCGTCTTGTGGATGACCCGCCCGGCGATATGCGTCAGCGTCATCTCGCCCTCTGCCCGCTGGGCATGTTTGAGGGCGAAGCTGCGGACCATCGACAGCAGGAAATAGATGATCAGGCCGACGCCGATCGCGATGCCGATTTGCAGCCAGTGGCTGTCCACCCAGGCGACGCTCATGTCCCACCAACGCTGGAGGTCGTCGAGCGGGTTGGTCGGGGACGCCCGCGCGGGCGCGGTTTTCGGGGCGGCGGAGGTCGCAGCGGCAAGCAGGGAGAAAGTCACGTCGGGTCCTCTTGAATCGGATCAGGCGGATTGGAGCAGCACCGCGGCCGCGGGCGCCTGCTCCAGATAGGTCAAAAATCCGCGTTCGTAACGCGAAAGATAGCGCGTCGCGCGTGGCAGCTTGCCGGCGGCTGCGGCGAAGCGCTCGCGCGCCTGCGCCGCCGCGAGCATCGCGGGGTGGACATAGGCCTTGCGCGCGATCGCCGGCGTGTTGCCGAGGCGGTCGGCGACATGTTCGAGCATCGCCTTCAGCGTTGGCGGTTCGGGCGCGTCGTAAAGGAAGGCGAAGGCCTCGACGCTCGCCGACCAGGTACGGAAATGCTTGGCGCTGAATTCGTCGCCCATCGCCTCGCGGATATAGGCGTTCACATCATCGGAGCCGACGGCGCAGAAGCCGTCGTCCTCGGCATATTGGAACAAATTCTGGCCGGGCAGGTCCTGCAACCGGCGGACGAGCGTGGAAAGGCTGCGGTCGCTGATCGCCACTTCGCGCTTCGCGCCGCCCTTCGCGACATATTTGAGGCGGAGCGTCTTGCCCGAGAGTTTGGCGTGGCGCTGGCGCAGCGTTGTCGCGCCGAAACTCCTGTTCGCGGCGACATATTGTTCGTTCCCGACGCGGAGCGCGGCGAGGTCGAGCAGGCGCACGACCGCCGCGACGACACGTTCGGAGCACAGCGTCCGGCGGTTCAGATCGCCCTCGAGGCGCGCGCGCAGCAAAGGCAGCGCATGGCCGAAAGCGGCGCAGCGGTCATATTTGTCGGCCTCGCGTGCGATACGGAATTCGGGGTGGTAGCGATATTGCTTGCGTCCGCGTGCATCATAACCGGTCGCGAGGATATGGCCGTTCGCTGCCGGGCAGAACCACGCATCCTCATAGGCGGGCGGTAGCGCGATCGCGTTCAGGCGGTCGATTTCGTCGCGATCACGGATAATCTTTCCCTTGGCGTCGCGGTAGCGCCATCCGGCCCCCGAGCGTTCGCGGCCGATGCCGGGCAGGCTGTCGTCGACGTGGATCAGGCGCGTGGCGGACATGGCTCCATAGCGCCCCGGCGGCCTGTTGGTTCCGGCGTCATCCCGGGTTTGTCACCGGATGGCGCGCCGGAACCTGCGCCGGGCGCGCGGTCAGCGGGCGCCACCCCGCTTCCTGCTCGCGCCGCCGGACATAGGTCGACAGTCCCATTTCAAGCGCGAGCATCATGTAGATGAACGGCTGGAATGCGATGCCGACAAACAAGGATCCGACCATATAGGTGATATGGCCGTGCTGGAGCGCGGTCGCCAGCGGCGCGATCCATTGCTCCTCGGCGCGCCGCGTCTTGAGGTAGCGCCGCCGGAGCTGCTCCATGCGGACAAGGCTGATGGCGTGGATCAGCAGCCAGAGCGCGAGCCCCGGATAGCCCTGTTCGCCGAGCATTTCGAAATAGCTCGAATGATAGGCGCGCGATTTTTCTTCATAGACCGTCGCCTGCGCGTTCTGCGGCGCGTTCGGGTCATAGGCGCTTGCGGCCTTTTCGACGCGGACATGGTTCTGGATATAGGCTTCGAAGCCGCCGCCGAACGGATTCTCCTTCGCATATTCCCATGTCCACGCCCACACGGCGACGCGCGTCGAGGCCGACTGGTCGGACTTATGGTCACGGATCGTCTCCATGCGCTCGGTAAAGCTTTGCGGCAGGAAGGGGATCGCCGCGATGGCGAGGAGGCCCGCACCCGCCATATAGAGGAAGCGATGCTTCACCGCGCGCAGCGACATGACCGCGAGGATGACGAGGCAGACGAGCCCGGTGCGCGCCTGCGTCCCGATCGGAAGTAGCGCGCAGGCGAAGACGAGCGCGAAGCAGAAGATCGAGACGCGCCAGTCGGGCGGGAAGATCGTGCCATGCTTGCGATACCAGAGGATCAGCGGGATGATCGAAATCCCGACCGCCGACATGATCGATCCTTCGTAGAGGCCGTAATTTTCGTTGAGCAGCAATTGCAGCGTGCCATAGCCGCCGCCGCCGGCCGCGGTCTTGATGCCGCCGGCGATCGCGATCGCAGCCGCCGAGAGCAGCATGATGAGGACGAGCGATTCGATCCGCAGCTTCGTTCGCAAGGTAAGCGGCAGGAAGATTGCCCAGACGAGCGCCTTCCAAACCCAACTCCACTTGTCCGCCGCCTCGACCGGGAAGTCGGCATTGATCGTCGTCATCCAGCAATAGAAGAGCAGCGCCGCCAGCAGGAATTGTCGCCCCGACCACCGTGTGTCGCGCTTGTCGTCGACCGCGAGCCAGCCGACGATCGCGAGTCCGAAGACGATCAGCGAGATCGGGATCGAATTGATCAGGAAATAGCTGAGGCGCTGCGGCGCGACGATGTCGATGTAGCAAAAGCACAGTATGAAGAGGAACGGCTTCCTGAAGCCGACCCCGATGAAGGCAAAGAGAAAGGCGACAAACGCGAGGTCACGCATCGGGGCGGGCATCCGCTTCGGCGCGTTCGGCGTCGCGGCGCTGCTGCCACAGCATACGCGGGCTGACCTCGCGGTCGAGATCGTCGCGATGGAGCAGGCGCCAGAGTGCAATCGCCATCAAGACGTGCGTCAGGCCAATGGAAAAATTGTCGACCATGTCCGCTCCCGCTACGCGATCGGGGTTGACGCCGCGTTAAGGCTTGTATGTCAGTGCACTGGCCTATGACACGCATCCTGCACGTCCTCGATCATAGCCTGCCCGCGCACAGCGGCTACACCTTTCGTACCCGCGCGCTGATGAAGGCGCAGGCCGCGAAGGGATGGGCAGTCGCTGGGGTCACCGGCGTACGCCATCCCGATCCGGGGCCGGATGGCGAGACGGTCGACGGACTGACCTTTTACCGCACCCCGCCGATCGCGCCCGCGCGCGCGCCGATCCGCGAATGGCGCGAAATCGGCGCGCTGGCGAAGCGCGTCGAGGCGCTGGCGAACGAGTGGAAACCCGACGTGCTGCACGCGCATTCGCCGGTGCTCGACGGGCTCGCGGCGCTGCGCGTCGGCAAGAAGCTGGGCATTCCGGTCATTTACGAAATCCGTGCATTCTGGGAGGATGCGGCGGTCGGCAACGGCACCGGGCGCGAGGGCAGTCTGCGCTATCGGCTGACCAAGCACCTCGAAACCCATGCGGTCAAATCGGCCGACGCGGTTGCGGTGATCTGTGAAGGGCTGCGCGGCGACTTGATCGCGCGCGGTATAGACCCCGACAAGATCACAGTGTCGCCGAACGGCGTCGACCTCGACCTGTTCGGCGATCCGCCGCCGCGCGACGACGCGCTCGCCGAAACGCTGGGGCTCGCCGCCGACGATGCGGTGATCGGATATATCGGCAGCTTCTACGATTATGAGGGGATCGACGACCTGATCGCGGCGATGCCCGCGCTCGTCGCGGTGCAGCCCCGGGCCCGGCTCCTCCTTGTCGGCGGCGGCCCGATGGAGGCGGCGCTCAAGGCGCAGGCGGCGTCGTCGCCCGCGGCGGCGCAGATCCATTTCGTCGGCCGTGTGCCGCACACCGAGGTCGAGCGTTACTATTCGCTGATCGATATCCTCGCCTATCCGCGCAAGAAGATGCGGCTGACCGACCTTGTCACGCCGCTGAAACCGCTCGAGGCGATGGCGCAGGGCAAGCTGGTTGCGGCGTCGAGCGTCGGCGGTCACCGCGAGCTGATCGACGATGGGGTAACGGGCACTTTGTTCGCGCCCGACGACCCGGCCGCGATTGCCGACGCGCTCGCCAGGTTACTGGAAAACAGGGGAATGTGGACCGAGC
This sequence comes from Sphingopyxis sp. LARHCG72, assembly GCF_052871675.1. Classification (NCBI taxonomy): domain Bacteria; kingdom Pseudomonadati; phylum Pseudomonadota; class Alphaproteobacteria; order Sphingomonadales; family Sphingopyxidaceae; genus Sphingopyxis; species Sphingopyxis sp. LARHCG72. Next base: position 422,321 of record NZ_JBIXJU010000001.1, read on the forward strand.
GCCGGCGCACGGCACGTATTTTTGTCGAAACCCATCGTAACTGGTCATCAAACATTTTACGTTACGAGCCGGTTTACCAGCGATTGCTGCGCGGCGCCTGACGTTGCCGCGCGAACTGACGACAGATGGCCCGCCGGGCAGATGGATTTGGGACGATATGGAAGAGACCAGCGAGAACCGGGCCCGGGATATAGCGACCGCGCTGCTGCGCGCGCTCCAGCCCGCGATTCCGGCGGTGATCGGCGCTGCGGCGCTGACCTTCCTGTTCGCCGCCGTGATGCCCTTTTCGTGGGTCGCGGGGATCAGCTGGAACCTCTATCTCGACCGGCTTTCGGACCTGTTCGTGCCGCCAATCGGCAATGGCGGACGACTGGCGCTCGCGTTCGGCATGGCGGCGATCGCCGCGGTGCTGGCGGGGCTTGTCGCGCTGTTGATCGCCAAACCCGAAGCGGCAGGGCTGTCTTCGCTGCGCGACCGCTTCCGCCGCACGCCCGGCGAGGCGAGCGATGACGAACCTGTGCTGACGCGCCGCCGCGTCGACCTGCACCCCGACGATCCGCCGCGTCCGCCGATCCGTGCCGGCCGCGACCTGCCCGCGGGCGGGTTGGGGGCGATCGGTGCCGGTATCGTCGAGCCTGTCGTCGACGAACCCGATGTCGACGCATCGGACGAGCTCGTCCTCGCCGACCTGGCGCCCGAACACGAGTTCGACGGCGACGCGCCCTGGCTGCAACCCGCCGAAATGACCGCGCCGCCGCCGCTGCCCGATCCGGCCGACAAGTCGCTCGGCGCGATGGTCGCGCGCTTCGAGGCAGGGCTTTCACGCCGCCGGCAGGATGCGATTGCGAAGGCGGCCATCCCGGTATCCGATAGCGCCGCTCCGGAGGCGGAGCCCGAAGTCGACTTCGCGCTCGAAGCCGCGCTCAGCACCTTGCAGCGGATGACACGCCAGTCGGTCGGCTGACGCGCGCGGGCTAGTCCTCGACCGTCAATATTTCGATCCGCAGCCGGTCCGGCCCGGCGCCGCATTCCACCACGACATCGGCGACGATGTGCCCGGGCAGCGCCCATTCGGTCGCACCCAGCCGGTCGTGCAGCGCGCGGCGCACCATTTCGGCGTCGCCGGCCGCGAGTGTGCACGGGAACAGGTGCCGCGCGCCGACGAAGCTCGCGCTCGCCCAAGGGCGAAAGGTCGAGGCGCCGACCGCCAGCCCGGGTGGCAATTCGCGGAGCAGCAGGTGGCGAAGCCGGCGGTGCGGGCAGCCGGGCCGCGGCGGCGCGGCGGGCGACCAGCGCATCATGCCCGCGCCCCCGCATCAAGGCGGCGAACCGCGCGCGTGCGGCGGTCGCCCTGTGGCACCACATGGCCCGCGCGACGGTCGGCACGCCATTTGTTCATGAAATGTTCTATACGACATATCAGCTGAAGCCCCGGTTCGCGCCCCCCGCGCAGGTCGCTGACAAGCCGCGGATCGCGCACCGCGTCGCGGCCGAACACGCTCGGCGGCATCTCCGATTCCTTCAGAAAGGCCTCGATCCGTTGCAACAGGCTGCGCTCCATATTGTCCTCCCAGATCGCAGTGGAAATCGGGCGACTCACCCGATAGGATATTTCCTATTTGATATTCGATTTCCTACTTGTCTAGGAAAAATCCTCTTGCTAGGAACGAAATAGGAAGGACCGGCCCCAGCGAACCTTATGACCGATTTTGCCCAGGACCCGCGCGCGGCGCTCGACCGCCTCCTGACCGAAAGGGGGGTCGACTATACGCGCATCTCGCAGGTGATCGGGCGCAACCCTGCTTACATCCAGCAATATATCAAGCGCGGATCGCCGCGGCGGCTCGCCGAAGACGATCGCGCGCGCATCGCCGCCTATCTGGGGGTGCCGGAGGCGATGCTGGGGGGGGCGGTGCAGCGCGTCGCAAGCCCGGCGCGCGCGCGTGGCCCCGGAATGATCCTCGTGCCCAAGCTCGCCATCGGGGCCTCGGCGGGGGCGGGCGCGAGCGTCGATGGCGAGGCGGTCGAGGGCGAGGTCGCGTTCGACCCGAAATGGCTGCGCGATCTTGGCGCCGATCCGCGCGCGCTGAGCATCATTCGCGTCGAGGGCGATTCGATGGCGCCGACGCTCGACGACGGCGACGATATATTGGTCGACGGCGGCGACGCCGCGGCGCGGCTGCGCGACGGCATCTATGTGCTGCGCATGGACGATGTGCTGATGGTGAAGCGCGTCGCTCGCGCGCCGGGGCAGGGGCGCATTTCGGTGATCAGCGACAATCCGCACTATCGCAGCTGGGACAATTTGCCGATGGCGTCGGTTCAGTTGGTCGGCCGGGTCGTGTGGACGGGCCGGTGCCGCGATACATTCTAACGCGGCGCCGCCATCAACGCCTCGATCTCATGCTCGAGCACCTCAGCGCGCTGGCATTGGTCGGCCTTGCCGTCGCGGCATTTTTCGGCCGCCTTGTCGCGCTGGCGCGACAGCTTGCCCATCTGTTCTTCGCGCTTGCGCATCTCGCGACCGCGGTTGCGATCGGCCTCGTCCTGGCTGGTCGTCGACCAGTCGGCGACCTGGCCGACGGCTTTGACCGGCGCGGTGACAACAGTCTTGACCGCGCTCACGCAGCCAGCGAGCAGGGGGGCGGCCAACAGGGCAGCAATCAGGACGCGCATTTCTCTTCTCCTCGCCGATCGGCGTGCCATCGCATAACCGCTGCGATCTGAACAGGATATTGCGACGGGGCGCCGCGATCCGCGGCTCATGTGTCACATCACTGAAATAAATGGTTAAATTACTGTTTACCAACAAGCCCTAGGTCGGTGCGCGAACGGGTCGCAGCATGAAGAGAGACAGATGAACGCCATGGGATATGCCTTTACGCCATCGCCGGGCCACGCGTCCGCGATCGGCGCCGACGCGCATATGTCCGAGGTCATCGACCTGTTTCGCGGCAACCCGCAACTGCGCGCGCTGGCGGTGATCGATGCCGGCGAACGCCCCATCGGCATCATCCGCGAACAGCGCGTGCGCGAACTGCTTTTCTGCCCCTTCTGGTTCTCGCTGATGCAGAATCCGACAATCGGCGGCTCGATCGCCTCGATGATCGAACCCTGCCCGGTCGCCGATGTCGCCTGCTCGACCCCCGACCTGCTGCGCATCGTCGCGCGGTCGCCGGGGCAGCAGGAACTGATTCTCGTCCGCGCGGGGCGGTTCGTCGAAACGCTCGACGGCGGCCAGATTGCGAAGCTGGCGATGCTGCGCGAGGTTGAATTGGCAGAGGAGCGCGCCGCGCGCGCGACGCATATCGACGACGCCGGGCGTCTGTTCCAGCAGGACATCACGGCGCTGACCGCCGCGCTGTCGGAGATGGCGCGCAGGGTCGAGGCGGTCGCGGGGACGCTGTCCGAACGCGCGCGCCAGACCGGCAGCGACGCGGTGACCGTCGCCGGCGCCACCGCGCAAACGCTCGCAGGATTGCAGGAACTCGGCGATCGCGGTCATGCGCTCGCTGCGACGATGACGAAGATCGTCGACGACGGATCGCGCGCCCGCGCGGTCCGCGGCGATGCCTATCGCAAGATCCAGCAAGCAAGCGAGCGGGCGATCGCGCTCAAATCCGCAAGCCAGTCGATCGAACAGATGCTTGCGTTGATCATCGACATGGCGAGCCGCACCAACATGCTCGCACTCAACGCGGGGATCGAGGCGGCGCGCGCCGGCGATGCGGGCCGCGGCTTTGCAGTGGTCGCGTCGGAGGTGAAGGTGCTGGCGAACCAGACGCGCGTCGCAGCGGGCGATATCACCCAATATGTCGACCGGATCCGCGACATCGTGGGGCAGGTCGCGGCGGGTTTCGACGAGGTCGAAAAGGCGATCGACGCGAACAACGGCTTCTCCGACGCGATCGACGAAGCGGTCGACGGGCAGAGTGCGACCACGCTGATGATCGCAAGCTATGTCGAGCAGGCGGTGTTCGCGGGGCGCGAGATCGATGCGCGTGTCCGCGAGATCGGGCATGGCGCGACCGCGGTCGGCGACGGCGCACAATCGCTCGGCAAATTGTCCGCCGGGCTGACCGAAGCCGCGCTGTCGCTGCACCAGCGCGCGCAACGCTTTGTCGAAGCGGTTGCCGTGGCCTGATTCCTCGCGTTCGGACAAGGGGTTGCCCGATGGCGCAGCGCTGATAGGATGGCCCGAGCGCCGGAGGCGTCTGAGGCCGCCGGCGGGGAGGAGGGTCAAGATGACGAATATCCAAAAGGGTTTGGCCGAATTTATCGGCACGTTCTGGCTTGTGTTCGGCGGTTGCGGCAGCGCGGTTCTGGCGGCTGCATTCCCCGACGTCGGGATCGGACTGCTCGGCGTCTCGCTCGCTTTCGGCCTGACGGTTGTCACCATGGCCTATGCGATCGGCCATATTTCGGGCTGTCACCTCAATCCCGCGGTCACCGTCGGGCTGTGGGCCGGCGGGCGTTTCGATGCGCGCGACATCCCGCTTTACGTCATTGCGCAGGTGCTCGGCGCGATCGTCGCGGCGTTCCTGCTCTTTTACGTCGCCAGCGGCAGCCAGTCATACGACCTTGCGACCAACGGCCTCGCCGCCAATGGGTTCGGTGCCGGATCGCCGGGGCAATATGACATCTGGTCGGGTTTCATCATCGAGATCGTCCTGACCGCCTTCTTCCTGTGGATCATCATGGGGGCGACCGACGGGCGCGCGCCCGCGGGCTTTGCGCCGATCGCCATCGGCCTTGCGCTGACGCTCATCCACCTGATCTCGATCCCGGTGACCAACACCTCGGTCAACCCGGCGCGCAGCACCGGCCCGGCGCTTGTCGTCGGCGGCATTGCGCTCCAGCAATTGTGGCTGTTCTGGGTTGCGCCGCTGATCGGCGGGGCGGTCGGCGGGCTGCTGTACAAGACGCTGGGGGCGGACACTTCCCCCAAGCCGAATATCGAAGGCGAATAGCCGCGTTCCCGGCGGGGGCGAGACCTCCGCCGGGCTATTTCAACAGGTCGACCGCAAAGGCGCGGACCTCGTCCGCCATGTCGGGCCGTTCGAGCGCGACCGCGAGATTGGCCTGGATATAGCCGGCCTTCGACCCGCAGTCGTACCGCGCGCCGTCGAAGGTGACGGCGTGGAAGGGCTGGTTGCCGATCATCGTTGCCATCGCATCGGTGAGCTGGATTTCGCCGCCCGCACCCTTTTCCTGTTTTTCGAGCACGCGCATCACTTCGGGTTGCAGGATATAGCGCCCCGAAATGATCAGGTTCGACGGCGCGGCTTCGATCGCGGGCTTTTCGACGAGGCCCTTCACCTCGGTCAGCGCGCCGTCGCGCGCGCCGGGCGCGATGACGCCATAAGAGGACACCTGTTCGTGCGGCACTTCGAGCACCGAGATCAGGTTACCGCCCACTTGGGCATAGGCATCGACCATCTGCTTCATGCAGCCGGGCGACCCGTGCATGAATTCGTCGGGCAGGAAGATCGCGAAAGGCTCGTCGCCGACGATGTCGCGCGCGCACCAGATCGCATGGCCGAGCCCGAGCGGTTCCTGCTGGCGGACATAGGCGCAATTGCCGGGGCCAAGGCGCGTTGGTTCGAGCACCGACAGGTCCTTGCCGCGTTCGGACATCGTCTTTTCGAGTTCGAAAGCGACGTCGAAATGGTCTTCGATCGCGCTCTTGCCGCGGCCGGTGACAAAGATCATCTGCTCGATCCCCGCCTCGCGCGCCTCGTCGACCGCATATTGGATCAGCGGCCGGTCGACGACGGGCAGCATCTCCTTGGGGATCGCCTTGGTCGCGGGAAGGAAGCGGGTGCCGAGGCCGGCGACGGGGAAGACGGCTTTGCGGATCGGTTTCATGGCTGCGGGCTTAGCGGCGAACGTCGGCCAAGAAAAGCGGCGCCGATCCGCGTCACTGCGGCGTGACGATGATGACGACGCGCCGGTTGTCCTGGCGGCCTTCGACCGTGTCGTTGCTCGACATCGGGACCACCTCGCCGCGCCCGACGATCTGGTCCGCCGTAAAGCGCATCCCGCCCGCGGTCAGCGGCGCGGCAACAGCCTGCGCGCGCGCCTGCGACAGGGTCAGGTTATAGGCCGAGGTGCCGGTCGAATCGGTGTGCCCCTCGACGCGCGCGGTCATGATGCCCACCGATGTCAGGTTGCGCGCCAGCGTCGCGATCCGCGCTTCCTGTTCGGGCTGCACCGCGCTTTCGTTCGTGGCGAAGAGCAGCCGTTCGTTGAACGTCAGCGCCCAGCCCGCGTCGCCCTCCACAAATCCTTCGGTTTTCAGTGCGGCGATCTGTTCGGGCGTGAAGCCGGTGGGGGCAGGCACGCTCTGGCACGCCGCGAGCATCGCGGCGAAGGCGGACAGGAAAAGGATTCGGATCGATCGGGGGAAATGGAAAGCCACGGGGTATCTCCGCTGGTGATTATCGGGAACGGCTGGTCATCTTGTTCGCATACATCGCGGCGTCGGCGGCGGTGAGCAGGGCGGTCGCGTCGCGGCCGTCGTCGGGGAAAATCGCGGCACCAACGCTGACCGCGGCGCGATAGGTCTCGCCGCCCGGCAGCGCGACGGGTTGCGAAACGCACTTGCGGATCCGGTTCGCCAGTTCCTCGGGGATCGCTTCGGTGTCGAGCGGGTCGATGATGACGATGAACTCGTCGCCCCCGATGCGCGCTGCAAAGTCGCCCTTGCGCAGCGTGTCCTTGATACACGCCGACAGCGCAACGAGCACGGTGTCGCCCGCGGCGTGACCGAAATTGTCGTTCGCCGCCTTGAAATTGTCGGCGTCGATAAACAGCAGCGCAAAGCGGCTGCCGCGTCCTTCGGCCGCCTCGATGCGCAGCGCGAGCTGCTCGTCGAAGGCAGCGCGGTTCGGCATCGCGGTCAGCGGGTCGTGCGAGGCGCGGTGCGCGAGTATGGCGCGCTCGCTTTCCATATGCCCCTGCCAGCCCTGCAGCTCGTCGAGCAGCGCGTTGATATCGCCGCCCAGCCGGTCGAGTTCGGCGATGCCGAGCGGCTGGACGCGCTTGTCGAACCGGCGGTGCAGGCGCACGTCATGCGCGACGGTGGCGATCTCGTTCAGCGGCTTGACCAGTTCATATTCGAACCGCCGCGCGAGGAAGATCGTCCCGAACGCGGTGACGAGCAGGCAGCCGAGCCCCGCAAGCAGGCCGAGCCGGACATAGTCGATCAAGGTCGAGCTATCGCCCCACACCTCGATCGTCCCGATGGCCGATCCGTTGCGCTGCACGGTCACCGCAAACGGGCGCGGGAAGAATATGCGCGTGAGCATCGGCGCCGGGTCGGCGGCGGGCGAGGTCCATTCGGTGACCGGCCGCCCGACGTCGTTCAGCACGCGCAGCCGCGCGATACCGGGAATGCGGGTCAGCGGCTCGAGCCCTTCGCGCACCGCCTGCGGATCGTTGAACACGAGCGCGGGCTCGACGCCATAAGCGCCCAATTGTGCCGCCAGCTCCATATTGCGGTCGGCATAACCGCGCAGCGCGGTAACCCCGGCGAGCAGGATGGTGAGGCCCGACAGCGCTACTGCGAAGAGCGTGATCCCGAAATGAAAGCGTGACAGCAGCTTTTGCAGCGTCGTGCGCGCGCCGATCCGTTCGACCGGCGGAGGGGTCTGGCCGGTCATGACGCCCCTCCCTCGCCGCGGCCGATTCGCAGGACGCGTGGGTCGATGCGCAGTGGTCCGCGCCCGATCGCATCGAGATTGACCGAAAAGCTGAGGCTTGCGGCCCGGCTGTTCAGGCAGAACATCGCGCCATAGATGCACGCCGCGTCGTCGTCGGTGATCGTCAGGATCGGACGTCCGCGCACCCACGCGATCAACTGGCGCCGGTCGGCGACGGGCATCCGGCCGAGGAACAGGATGTCGCATTCGGGCGTCACGGCGGTCGCGCTCATCCGGCGGACTATGACCGCGCCCGGACCCGGAAGGTCGGGTGCCATACGCTCGCTCAGCCGCGGCGCGCCAACGAGGCACATCACGCGCCCCCCCGGCGGTGTGGCGTCGGGCCAGCGAGCATAGCTGACGATGCCGCCCACCATCCGGTTGACGGCACGCGTCATCCCGCCGGTGCCGTCGTCGACAAGCGTCTGGCTCGCGGCCTGGACCGACATCGGTGGCGTCGTGAACAGCGCGCCGATCAGAAACAGTGATGCCAGCACCTGGCCGTGCCCCCAACTGCGGTTCAGGGGCATCCTGCCCCAGCGAAGGCGCGTCCGCTAGACAAAACTATTGGAAAGTCAATGAAAAGTGACGTCATGCGGCCATATGACAACATGGCCGCGACGCCATGCCCCATCCTAGGCGGTGCGGAGGCGGTCGCTGAAACCCTTGCGCAATTTGGCGAGTTTCGGCGGGATCACCGCCATGCAATAGGGGTTGCGCTGGCCTTCGCCTTCCCAATAGGCTTGGTGATAATCCTCGGCGGGATACCAGTTCGACGCATTCTCGACTGTCGTGACGATCGGCGCCGGCCAGTCGGGCGCTGCACGCTCGATCCCGGCGCGTGCGGCGTCGGCCTGTGCGGCATCGAGGGGGAAGATCGCGCTGCGATACTGGGTGCCGATGTCGTTCCCCTGACGATTGAGCTGCGTCGGATCGTGCGTCGCGAAGAAAACGTCGAGCAGGTCGGCGTAGGAGATGACCGCAGGATCGAAGGCGACGCGGATCGCTTCGGCATGGCCGGTGTCGCCACCACACACCTGCTTGTAGGTCGGGTCGGGGACGGTGCCGCCGATATAGCCGCTCTCGACGCCTTCGACCCCGCCGAGCGACTGGAACACGGCTTCGGTGCACCAGAAACAGCCTCCGGCGAAAATCGCGGTCTCACGGGTCATGGCGTCGTCCTTGTTGGGGGGATGGAATATTCCCGAAATAGGGTGCGTCGTACCTTATTCCAAGGGTGGCGGCGCGTCGATCAGCGGCGGCCTTGCCGCAGCACCGCCCGCGCGAGCCGCTTGCATCGCCGCGATTTCGGATTGGATCGCGGCAATGCGTTCGCTGCGCGGCGGATGCGACGCAGCGCGGACGAGCGGACGCTTGTGCCGGTTCCAGAACCGGATGGCGGCGGCGGGATCATAGCCCGCATCGGCCATCAGCCAGACCGCAAGCCGGTCGGCTTCGAATTCGGTCTGCCGGACACGCACAGCCGAACGGTCGGCGCCCAGTCGGTCGCGATGGCGCAGGATATTATGCGCGAGTTCGTGCGCGACGACGGCGGCGAGTTCCTCGTCATCGGCAATCGACCGGGCAAGCTTCAGCGTGATCCGCACCAATATCCCGTTCGCGGCGGCCTGTGCTCCGCCAAGCTCGACGCGAAAGGCGCTCGCGCAGCCCGGCGTGGGCGCCATCCGGTACAGGCGCCCGGCGTCGTCGGTGACCGTCCAGGGCGCGGTCGGATCGATCGTGTAGAGCTTCACTATCGCCGTATCGATCCGGATCGTCGGCCCGCTATCCGCTGGCGCGATCGCATCGCCTTCTATCGCCGCGATCCGCGTGCCGCGGGCCAGGCCGGCGCGATCGGCCGGTGAGCCGGGCGCGACGGCTGCGATGAATGCGCCGTCGCCGGCCCGATAGATCTTGCTCGCGGCCGAGCGGTCGCCCGCCTCGAACTGGCGCAAGTCGCCTAGGATCCATCCGGGCTGCGGGGTGACGACGTCGCACCAGCGCGCGTTCGCCGTGGTCAGTCGATAGCCGACGGTGGCGAGGCGCGTTTCCTGATCGGCGAGGGTGGAATAATAGTCCGCGCGTGCGTCGCCTGCTGTCGCGGTCGCCGGCGACAGCGCGAACGACAAGGCGAAGGTCAGGAAGCGAATGGGACGTAACATCGACACCGCTTATCAATGCCGCGCTGTCGGGGCCATGAATTTCCCCGGATCTGCGGTTTCCTACCCTTGCCTATCTTGGGGCAAGCGCCGATAGGGCGGCGATGACGAACGCCTCCGCCATGCCGGCGCCCGCCGCCCGCGCACCCCGGCCCGCAGCGCTTGCGCGGTGGCTCTGGGCCGTCGCGCTGCTCGTGATCATCGTGGTCGGGGTCGGCGGCATCACCCGTCTCACCGAATCGGGGCTTTCGATCACCGAATGGCGTCCCGTTTCGGGCGTCATCCCGCCGATGACCGAGGCGGGGTGGATCGCCGAGTTCGAGAAATACAAGCGGATCCCCGAATATAAGGAGATCAACCTCGGCATGACGCTCGCCGGCTTCAAGGCGATCTTCTTCTGGGAATGGCTGCACCGCATCCTTGGCCGCCTGGTCGGCATGGCGCTTCTCGTGCCGCTGATCTGGTACGCCTGGCGCCGTGCGATCCCCGCGGGTTACAGTTGGCGGCTGCTTGCGCTCGCGGCGCTCGTCGGGCTGCAGGGCGCGATCGGCTGGTGGATGGTCGCCTCGGGTCTCGAATATCGCGTCGACGTCAGCCATTTCCGCCTCGCGACGCATTTGCTGACCGCGCTGTTCCTGCTCGCGGGGCTTGTGTGGACTGCGCGCGACCTTGGCGCGCTGGCGCAGGATTCGGGTGCGCGGCCGGCGCGCCTGACCGGCGCCGCGATGGGCGTCATCGCGATCCTGTTCGTCCAATTGCTGCTCGGCGCGTGGGTCGCGGGGCTCAACGCGGGCTATGTCGCGAGCACATGGCCGCTGATGAACGATCATTTCGTGCCCGAAGGTATCGATTGGGCGGGCGGCGCCTGGCTGGCGCTGACCAACGATCCGTTCCTCATCCATTTCCTCCATCGCTGGTGGTCGTGGGTCGCCGCGATTGCGTTGCTGCTTCTTGCGCGCAGCCTGTCGCGGCGCGGCGCGCGCATCGAGGCGCGGCTGCTTGTGGCGGTGGTCGTCGCGCAGATGCTGCTCGGTATCTGGACTGTCGTGTCGGGCGTTTCGATGTGGGTCGCGGTGATGCATCAGGTGGTGGGTGCGATCCTTGTCGCCATCGCGGCGGCGGCGCTGCACCGGCTGGGTCGCAATACCGCATGACGCTGGCGGGCAGCCTCGGCAGTGCGTTGCTGCTGCTGGCCCAGCCCCTGCCGGCCGCCTTGCCCGCCGATGCTACGGTCGCCGCGCCTGCGCAGGTCCGCTTTGCTCCGCCGGTCGGCGTGCCGATGACCTATCGCGTCACGACGCGCCGCATCGGCCGCGACGGCGCGCTGATCAATTTCGCGCTCGTCTATGCGCTCGAATGGCAGCAAGTCGGGCGCGGCTATCGGCTCGAGGCGGTGCTGCAGCGGATCGATTCGGATGCCCGGCCCGACGTCACCCGCGCTCTCACCATGATGCTCCAGCCGCTCGTTGGTGAAGCGATGGCGTATCTTGTGGCGCCCGACGGCAGCCGGATCGACCTCGTCGATCCCGAACAGCTTTGGGCGCGCGTGACCGCGCGGATCGAGACGACGGGCGCCGGGGCCGGACGGCCCGAAGCGAGACGGCTGGCCGAACTGATCGCCGCGCTTCCCGCCGCCGAGCGCGACCGGATTGCGACCGCGGATATTCGCGCGCTGATCGCGCCGGCAAACCACGCCATTCCCGCGCGGGCGCCCGCCGACGGCGCGAGCGTATCGATTACGCACGACGGCGCGTTGCAGACGATCGCGAGGGTCGAGCAGGTCGCGACGCCCGTCGGCGGCGCCGAGCAACCGCTGGCGATCGACAATCTTTGGACCGTCGACACCGGCACGGGGCTCGTGATGCGCGAGCGGCGGCAGAGCTGGATCGTCGAAGCGGGCGGCGGACGAACGCTCGTCGAGGAAAGGGTGCGCGCGCTCGAATCCCTCCGATAGCGGTGATGGTATCATGATACCCGTCAGCAAAGCCGCTCCATGCTTGACTTTCCGCTCGTTGAGCGCCATTGGCCCGCTCCGAAGCGCCGCTGCGTTCCTTCGGGATTCGGGCGGCGCGGTTTGTTTCGGGCGGCGGCATCGCCGTTCGTCCTAGTCCATCTCTGTCAAGGAGCGTGCCATGAAGGCGCTGACCAAGACGACTGCATCGGCCAATGCCGCGACGGTCGAAAAGAAATGGGTGCTGATCGACGCCGAGGGTCTCGTTGTGGGCCGCGTGGCATCGATCATCGCCAACATCCTGCGCGGCAAGCACAAGCCGTCGTTCACCCCGCACGTCGATTGCGGTGACAATGTCATCGTCATCAACGCCGAGAAGGTGGCGTTCACCGGCAAGAAGCTGCAGGACAAGCGTTACTACAAGCACACCGGCTATGCCGGCGGTATCAAGGAAACGAGCCCCGCGAAGATCCTCGAAGGCCGTTTCCCCGAGCGCGTGCTCGAAAAGGCTGTCGAACGTATGATCCCGCGCGGCCCGCTCGGCCGCCAGCAGATGCGCAACCTGCGCATTTTCGCCGGCACCGAACATCCGCATGAAGGGCAGAGCCCCGAAGTGATCGACGTCGCGTCGATGAACCGCAAGAACAAGGTGGGTGCATAATGGCTGACGAACAGACCATGACCGATCTCAAGGATCTCGCCGGCGCCGTCGAAGGCACCGTCGCCGCTCCGGTCTCGACCGCGCCGCTGCGCGAAAAGATCGTCGACAAGCAGGGCCGCGCTTATGCGACCGGCCGCCGCAAGGACGCCGTCGCGCGCGTGTGGGTCAAGCCCGGCACGGGCAAGATCACCGTCAACGGCCGCGACCAGGAAGTCTATTTCGCACGTCCGACGCTGCGTCTCGTCATCAACCAGCCCTTCGGCCTGACCGAACGCGTTGGCCAGTACGACGTGATCGCGACCGTCAAGGGCGGTGGTCTCTCGGGCCAGGCCGGTGCGGTTCTGCACGGCATCGCGCAGGCACTGACCCGCTTCGAACCGGCGCTTCGCAGCCCGGTCAAGGCGGCCGGCTTCCTGACGCGCGACAGCCGCGCGGTCGAGCGTAAGAAGTACGGTAAGGCCAAGGCCCGCCGCAGCTTCCAGTTCTCGAAGCGCTAATACGCTTTTTCCGTCGACGGACGGAGAAGGAAGGGCGGTCCGGCAACGGGCCGCCCTTTTCTTTGCGCGTTGAAGAAACATGTCACGCGGGGTAGATCACGGGCATGGCGTTCGACCTCCGCAGGGCCCTTCTCGCCAAGGAGGAAAAGGATTCGGCGCGGCTGATGGATTTCGAGTTCCGCCAGCGCGCGCGGAGCTTCCGCCTGCTCGCCGCGATCCTCGATATCGACCCCGGCGTGCTCGTCCGTGAAATCGCGGTGCACGACGATCCGGCCATCCTCGACGCGCTCGCGAACGACTTGCCGATGTCGCGCGAAGACCTGGGCCATCATTACGCCAAATGCCGTGCCGAGGCTTACCGCCAGCTGGTCGGCGAACTCGGCGATCCGACGCCGCACAAGCTCGGCTAGAGCAGGTCGAGGCTTCCGAGCGCGAGCGCTTGCCGCGCCGGACGTTCGGCCATCACCGCGAACATTTCGTCGCCGCGTTCGGTACGTTCGACACTCATCGATGCGAAGACCGCCATGAAATAACCGCTCAGCGCCCCGACGCGATAGTCGGTCCACAGGGCGTCGACATCGGGCGCAACGCCCGCCGCGACCAATGCCGCGATCCAGTGGTCGAACGCCGGCCGGTCGGCGGCGGCGCGCTCGAACGGGTCGGCGATGCTGGTGCCGACCAGATAGGCAAGGTCGGCGGCGCCGCTGCCCCGCCCCAGCGTCTGCCAGTCGACGAGCCAGCAGGCTTCGCCGCCGGGCGCGAAAAGGATATTGTCGATCCTGAGGTCGCCATGGACGATCGTCCGGGCCGAGGGTTCGCGCGCCAGATAGGCATCCAGCTTGTCGACGAGCCCGGCGCCCAGGTCGAGAACGTCGGGCGCCAGCCGCGCCGCGTAGCGTTCGCGAAAGCCGCCATAAAGTTGCGGAAAGAGCGCGCGGATCAGATCGCCATTGTCGCGCGACAGCCATGCGAAATCGGCGAGCCGCGTGTCGTTCCACAGATGGGCATGGAGCTGGGCCGCGGCCTCGATGCATGGGATGAGCGCGGCGAGGCCCAGCCCGGCGAGCTGGTCGCCGGCTCGCGCGGGAGCGAGGTCGGACAGGATCAGGACGAAATCGACATCGTCCGCCGCAATATCGGCGAAGTGGCAGGTCGGCGCGGCGACCCCGCTTGCCGCCGCCAGCTCGCGATACCAGCTGACCTCCTTGACATAAGTGCCGGTAAGCTTGGCGATATTGCGGCTCGCCTCGTCGTGGCTCGGACATTTGGCGATCACGCTCGTCGGCGCATCGATGCCCTCGTCCCAGTCGAGCGTCAGGCGATAGCTGTCGCACATCTGCCCGGTGCCGACCTTCGCCGAGGAGAAGCCTCTGAGCTTCCCCGGCTGCCCGAGCACCGCGCCGAGCCATTGCGCCTCGATCACCTCGGGCGAGGTCGGGAAGCTCATGCGGCGGGGTCCAGCAGGCCGGTGAGGCCGGTCGGTGCGTGCGGTCCGACGAACAATTGTTCGAGCACACCGACGCCGCTTTCGCGGCGGTCGCCGTCCACTAGCTCGGCCTGGACGAGCGCCTGCACATGCATCGCCAGCGGATTGCCCCAGTGTCGCTCGGCCTCGGACAGGCTGTCGTGCGCTACCTCGAGTCCGCCATGGTCGAAGCCATGTCCCCAGACGGGGTGCGTGTAGCCGAGCCCGCTCATTGCGAACACCGGCCCGCGCGGAGTCAATGTGAGGTGCGTGCTGCGGTCCAGCTCGGCGGTCAGCTTCGACAGGCGCCGCGTGCCCGGATGCCATTCGGCGGCAAAAGCGGGATCGGCGAAATGTCGTTCGCTGCCATGATCTTCGGCGAGCACCGCGCGGCGGTTCCACGGCGCTCCCTCGCCATCGTCGTTGCTGTGGAAGAACAGCGAACGGTCGGCGAAATTGCACGGCGTCCACAGCCAGAAGAACCGGCTGAAATTGCCCTCTGGCGGCGGCTGCGGTTCGGCGGCGCCGACCGGGCGGATGCCCCAGCTCCGGTCGCGCGTTCCCGCCCAACCCGGGCCGACATCGACGCGCCGGCCATCGACCGACAGCCAGCCCGACCAATGGCCGTTCTGCGTCATGCGCGTATAGTCCATGAACAGGCGCGTGCCGTTGCGGCGGGTGAAGCGCGGCTCCTCGATCGGAAAGTGGCGCGCGGTGAAGCGCAACTCGGCGGCGAGCGGGCCGTCGTTCGCGGCGATGCGGAGCGTCAGCGTTTCGAGCGGTGCGTCGATGCTGATCGCGATCGGCCCCACCGACAGGTCGAGCCTTTCACCCCCGGACCGGCGGCTGGCGCGCAAATTATGCTGCACGCCGTCCGCCAGCACGCAAAAGGCGGCGTCGACGATGCCGAGCTGCGGGTAGAAGCCCATCGCCGCGGCAAAAAAGACCGAACCGTCGGGCGAGGTGCCGTTGAAGAAATAACGGTCGTAGAAATTGCGGTCGGTGCCCGCGAACGCGATCGGCTCGGCGCTCTGGTGAAGCGGGAAATCATCGCCCTTGGTCAGCATCGTTTCTCATCCCATTTGGTTTTTTCTTGCAACGTAACGGGATAAGGCGCCGCGTCAATGGATGGGGGGATCGACCGGCGGCACCGCCTGGATGGGCGCGACGGGCTCGCCCGGTTCGCGCGGCGGCAAGGCGTCGGGCGGGATATCGGGAATCTGCATATCGGGGGTCGGAACCGCTTCGACGTTGCGCACGCGCACGGTGATGGCACCGCCGTCGATGCGCAGTTCGTTGAAGCTCGGCGGGGTCGACCGGATCCGCTGCGACAGCGTGCCCGCGCCGATCATGCGGATCGGTCCGGCGTCGGTTTGTGCGACGAGGTCGAAGGCATCGTGGACATGGCCGGTGAGCACAGCGGCGACCCCGCGCGCCGCGAGTTCGCGAAGCGCGCGCGCGCCGCCGCGGGTGAGCGCGCGGCCGCGCGTACCCGCCTCAGCGAGCGGGTGGTGCGCGGTCACGAGCGCTGTGGTTCCGCGCGGCAGGGCGTCGATCGCGGCGAGTGTCTTGGCGAGCGCTTTGGGCGTCACCCAGCCTTTCGACCAATCGAATCGCCACTGCGCGCGCGCCGTCGTCTTCAGCGGCACCACCGCGACGCCGGGCAGGTCGAGTTCGCGTTCGACGAGCCGTTCGATTCCGCGAATCCGGCGATAGGGCCAGAAGAAGCGCTCGATCGGGTTGAAATAGGGGAGGTCGTGATTGCCGACCTCGACTGTTACCGGCACATCGAGCGCGCCGATCCAGTCGCACGCCGCGGCGAATTCATGGCTGCGCGCGCGCATCGTCAGGTCGCCGGTGATCAGCACTGCGTCGGGCTGCTCGCGGCGCACGCATTCGCGGAACCAGCCGAGCGCGGCAGGGTCCTCGAGCCCGAAATGCAGGTCGCTGATATGGAAGAGCCGCGTCATGCCGTCGCCAGAAAATCCACCGCGCTCGCCCCCAGATCGAAGCGGGCCGGCGAAGGGGCCTCGTCCATCTCGCCATCATATTCGAGGCTGATCGGCGCCTCGCTTTCGAGGGTGATCGTCGCGGCGCACGCAATTTCTTCGCTCGGCCCGTCGCGAAAATCGCCGCCCAGCCATGCGAGGCCGTGGCGCAGCACGTCGCCCGTGCCTTCGGTCAAAATCCCGTCGGCACGGATGCCTTCGGGCGTGGGGGTGAGGATGACCGCAGGATAGGCCGTGTCATGCCCCGCGACCCTGACCCCGGGAGCATTGGTCATCGCATCGAGCGCGTCGGGCGCCGCGCGGCTCGCCTCGATCAGCCCGTCCTGCCGCATCGTTTCGCGCACCTCGGCCCAGCGCGTCGCCGGCCCCGCGACGACGGTGATGAACGCGTCCCCGCCATCCGCCCGAATCGTCGGGATCGGACCGCGCCGACCCGTGCCTTGCAATGCATCGGCCAATATCTCGACCACGGCGCGGTCGCCGTGCAGCGCCTTCGATAACAGGTTGAGCGTGCCGCCGGGCAACGGCAGGATCGCGCCGTCCCAGCCCGCCGCACCGCGCGCCGCGGCATTGATCGTCCCGTCGCCCGTCCACACGAGCAGCAGGTCGATGCCCTGCCGGTCCAGTTCTGCCGCGCCGGGAATATCGTCGTCGGGCAATGCGAAGATGGCGATGAGCGGCGTCCCTGCCGCGCGGCAGCCTTCCGCGATCTCGGCAAGAATGGCGTCGTCATGGCTGCCGCTCTGGCTGTTGCAGACAAGGGCGGGGCGAGAGAAGGGGCTGGTCATTGCCATGTCCTACGCGCGAACGCGGAAAAGGTCGCGGCGCTTTGTCGCGCAGCCGCTTGTTCGCCGAACCGCCGCCCTGTAGGGCGCGGAGGATGACGGGGCCGGTTTCCAGAGGACGACGGTTGATCAAATTCCTTTTCGTGGTGATCCTGCTCGTGCTGCTGTTTGGCGGCGGGGCGAAGATGATCGTCGCGGGCGGCGCGAAGTCGCTCAACATGGCCGATCGGCTGCTCGGGCAGGGCGACGGCGCGCGGCTGCTGCTCGGCGACCAGCCCTATGGCCGCGGGCCGCGCCAGTCGCTCGACATCTGGGTGCCCGATAGCCTCAAAGAGGGCGACCGCCTGCCGGTGATCGTCTTTTTCTATGGCGGCGGCTGGGACAGCGGCGAGCGGGACAGTTACGGCTTTGCCGGGCGCGCGCTGGCGCGGCAGGGCTTCGTTGTCGTGATCCCCGACTATCGCCTTGTGCCCAAGGCGCATTGGCCCGACTTTATCGAGGACAGCGCCGCTGCGGTCGCATGGACGCACGAGCATATCGCCACGCTCGGCGGCGACGCCGACCGGATCGCGCTGATGGGGCATTCGGCGGGGGCCTATAACGCCGCGATGCTTGCGCTCGACCCGCAGTGGCTGCGCGCGGCAAAGAGCGATCCGTCGATCATCCGCGGCGTCGCGGGGCTTGCCGGACCCTATGACTTCCTGCCGCTCGAAAAGGGTGGCCGTGGCGACAGGGCGATGGGGAAGGTGCGGCCGCTCGAGAAGACGCAGCCGATCCATTTCGCGCGCGGTGATGCGCCGCCGCTCTGGCTCGCGACGGGCGATGAGGATGACACGGTGCGCCCGCGCAACAGCCAGAACCTCGCCGCCGCGATCGAGAAGGCGGGCGGCCCGGTGACGCTGCGCATCTATCCGGGCATGGGGCATACCGGCATCGTGATGGCGCTTGCCGCGCCGTTCCAGAACAAGGGGCCGGTGCTCGAAGAGGCGACCGATTTCCTGCGCGGGGTGACCGGCCGCCGCATCGCGCCCGCATCGGACGCGGCCCAGTGAGCGCCCCGATCCCGGCGATCGTCCTTGCCGGCAGCCGGCCCGGCCCCGACCCCTTGCTGACGGGCAGCGGCGTATCGACAAAGGCGCTGCTTCCGATCGGGGGGCAGGCGATGCTTGTCCATGTCGTAACGGCGCTGCGCGGATCGCCGCTGGTCGGGCCGATCACGATCCTCGCGCAGAAAAGCGCCGAACTCGCGGCCGAGCCGGGCCTTGCCGGGTTCGCCGACCTGCATTTTTCGGATTCGGGGCAGGGGATTAGCAGCTCGCTCGCCGCCGCCCTGCCGCCCGGTGACGATCCGCTGTTCGTCACCACCGCCGACAATGTATTGCTGACGCCGACGATGGTCGCCGAATTCCTGGGCGGTGCTGCGGACAGCGATGTCGCGGTCGCGATGGTCGAGCGCGATGTCCTGCTCGCGCGCTATCCGCAGTCGCAGCGCACCTGGCTCAAATTTCGCGGCGGCTGGTGGTCGGGGGCGAACATGTTCCGCCTGCGCGGGCGCCGCGTCTTGCCGTTGCTCGATTTCTGGGGTCGCATCGAACGCGACCGAAAAAAGGGGCTCAAGATCATCGCGGCCTTCGGCCCGTGGCTGCTGCTCGGCGCGCTGCTTCGCCTCTTCACGATCCAGCAGGGGGTGGCGCGCGCCGGCCTCCGTTTCGGCCTCAACGCGAAGGTCGTGCCGATGTCGGAGGCCGAGGCGTGCATCGACGCCGACAAACCTTCGGACATCGAACTGATCGAAGCGATATTTGCCGCACGGCGGGAAGCGGCTATAGGCCAGCCCCTATGAGCATCGACAAAGCCATCATCCTGTCGGCCGGGCAGGGCTCGCGCCTGCTGCCGCTGACCCGCGACATTCCCAAATGCCTGATCGAGTTCAACGGCCGCAGCCTCATCAGCTGGCAGGTCGCGGCGCTCGTCGCGAACGGGATCAAGGACATCGTCGTCGTCACGGGCTTTCGCACCGAACGCGTCGAGGACCATGCGCTCCAGCTCTACCGCGACACCGGCGCGCGCATTCGCACCCTGTTCAATCCCTTCTTTCAGGTCGCCGACAATCTTGGCACCTGCTGGATCGCGCGCGAGGAGATGGACCGCGACTTCATCATCCTCAACGGCGACACCATCATTTCGGACGAGATTGTCGCGAAGCTGATCGCGGGCGCGAACGAGCCGATCAACGTCACGGTCGACGTCAAGGCCGACTATGACGACGACGACATGAAGGTGAACCGCGACGCCGAGGGGCGGCTGCATCACATCGGCAAGCGGCTTTTGCCCCCCGACACCAATGCCGAGTCGATCGGGATGCTCGCGTTCGTCGGCGACGGCCCCTCGATCTTCCGCAACCAGGTCGACCAGATGATGCGCACCCCCGACGGGGTCGAGCGCTGGTACCTGCGCGCGATCGACATCATCGCCAAGGGCAACCGCGTCGGCACCGTGTCGATCGAGGGGCTCGAATGGCAGGAAGTCGACTTCCCGCAGGATGTCGAAGCCGCCGATGCGCTTACCGCGAAATGGGCCGCCGAAGGCCGCTACGCGAAATAGGGTTTGAGCCAGCCGACGAGTTCAGTGGTCTGGGCTTCGTCGAGTTTGATGGCCTGCCCGAGGTCGGGCTGACCCGGCCAGCCGGCGTCGGCCACCGTCAGGCCAGCCCCGCTGCGTTCGCCATCATAGCGCGGCAGGACGTGGAAATGGACGTGCGGATCGACCATCATCAGCATCAGATAGTTGATTTTCGCATAGCCGACCGCCTCGCCCAGCGCGGCTTCGATCGCGGCGGTTGCGACCTTGAGTTCGGCATGCGCTTCGGCCGGCAGGTCGCCGAACGCCGTCGCGTCCGATTTCGCCGCCAGAACGAGCGCGCCGAGCGTCGGCTGCGCCGGACGCAGCAGCACGACCCAATGCGCATATTCGGCGATCAGCGTCGCGGGATGGCCGAATTTTGCGATCGTGTCGTTCATGCTTCTTCCATCCAGCTGGTGATCGGGCGGCCCGAACGTTTGACGGCATAGGCCTGCACCAGCCGCACCGCATGGACGACCAGCGAGATGATCGTCCACCATGCGAGCAGGATCAGGCCGATATCGGGGCGCCCGGCGAGTGTCGCGAAGAACAGGATGACCATGTTCGGGTTGCGCCGCGCGGTGATCAGGCGGAACCGGCTGTCGAACCTCTCCCAGACATGGATGTCCATGCCGAAATCCTTGATGAACAGCCCCTCGATCACGCGCTGGAGCACATAGCCCGCAACGACCGCGGCCATCACCCAGGCGAAGGCCTGCGTCGACAGCGCGAGTCCCCAGGTGCCGAGCCCGACACCCCAGAAATACCACCAGAAGGGCGGATGGATCAGGTCGACGCCATGGTCGGCGACATTGCCCCATTTCGACGAGGTGATCGTGCAGCGCGCGAGCTTTCCGTCGACGGTGTCGAGCACCATGAAGACGAAGCCCGCGAGCATCCCTTGCCAATAATGGCCATAGGCGAACAGATATGTCGCATAGACGCACAGCGTCGCGCCGATCGCGGTCACCATGTTCGGTGTCATGCCGATGCTCGCGGCGATCCGCGTCAGCCACAGCGCGAGTTCGGGCCACAGATATTTGGTCAGCGCGTCGGTGACACCCTTGTACGCGCCGAAATAGCTTTTCCGCTCGATCGCGCGCCGCGTTTCGGGCGTCAGCCGCTGGATGAACGGGCAGTCGAGCTTGCGGAGCTGGCGGTTATAGATTTGCGGATTGCCCCGATAGTCGATGATCGTGAGTTCGCTGCGGTGCTGCGCGATATCTTCCGGGCGCAGTCCGCCGGGAAGATGCGCAAGCACCAGCTCGTCGCCGTCCATGACGACGGTACCCGGAAGCGGCACGATATGGCGCAGCCACACGGGGTCGAAAACATAGGCGAGGTTGGCGTAGATATGCGCGCCCGACGGTCTCGCGGTTTCGGGCAATCCCTCGGCGCGTGCGAGGCGGCGCAGCCGCTCAGTGTTGGACATGCCCCAGATCGGGGTCGGATTTTCGCCGATCGGCGACAGCGCGGGCAAGTTTGCGTCGGTCATCCGCCGCTCTTATCCTGTAGGGCGTCCTTTGCAAGAAAGGCCGAAATCGCCTCGGCACCGCGCCGCGCGGCGCCGGCGGGGTCGCCGCCGATCGATTCGGCGAGCCGTTCGCGCTGCGCGTCGGCGTAGCGCTCATGGTGCGCGGGCGCCGCGTCGAGCGCCGCCGGCAGGTCGGCCAGATCGTCGACGACGTCGCCGAGCGTCCAGAACAGATAATCGGGATCGCCCTGCCAAGGAACGCGATGCGCATTGAGGAACAGGCACGGGCGCGGGGTGGCGAGAAACTCGTACACCTGACTGCTGACGTCGCCGATATAGATGTCGGCGCCGCTGGTATAGCTCATATCGAACAGCCGGTCGGACCCGAGGTCGATCAGGATCTTGCCCGGCACCGCGAGCCGCTCGATGGCCGCGCGCTCGGCGTCGCTCGCCTCGGCGAACAGGCGGACGTGCGGCGCGACGACCAGATTATAGCGGTCCTGCGCAGCGAACCACGCGATCAGGTCGCGCCCGAAGCGGTCCCACGACGACAGGTCGCGCCGGAAGTGCGGGGCGTAAAGCACCGTAGGCCGGCCGTTCGCAAACAGGGGCGCGCGTGCCGCCTGAAGCCGCGGCATCAGGTCGAGCTTCACATAGCCGTTCACGGCATAATGCCCCGGCCGGATCGTCCCCGCGCCCAGCAGCCGCTGTTCGCTTTTTTCGCCCGCGACGAGCACGAAATGGAAATGCCGGTCGCGCGGGTCGAGCATGATCGCACGGTCGCCTGCGCCGTGCGGGGTGAAAATCAGCCGCGTGCGGCGCGGCAGGAAATGCCGGATCGCCGTCGTCGTCCGTTCGGGCACGACAATCGCATCGAAGCCGCGCAGGAACGGCAGCGCGCCGAACAGCATCGGAAGCCGCGGATTGCGGAACAGACCCCAGTCGCGCAGCCAGCGCGCGACGCCGCGCTGGCCAAGCATGGTGATGCGCGGCGCAAAGCCCGGATAGGCGAGCGCGACCTGTTCGACCATGCGCAGATGGTTGCCGCTCGCGACCGCAACCTCGACCTCCTCTCCGGCCGCCGCCATCTCGGCGGCAATCGGCAGCGCGTGGAAAATCTGGTGCGGTTCGCCGATGAACAGGAACAGCGTGCGCATCAGGGGAGCCTCCCCGCTGTCGCATCCTCGAAATCGGCAACCCGCCAGCCATGCTTCGCGGCCAGCCGTACGAACTTGTCGCCGCGCCCGACCAGCCAGGCCTCGCTGGCGAGCGCAAAGGTCGGCGCGTCGCTGACATGGTCCGAATAGGCGCGGATATGGGGGGCACCGTGCGCGGCGTTGGCCGCAAGCCACTCGGCGACGCGCCGCGCCTTTTCCTCGCCATAGCAATTGGGCCCGTCGAGCAGCGAAAGCCAGTTCCCTTCGGCATCGCGGTGGTGGCGCGAGGCGACGATCGCGTCGAAGCCCAGTGCGTCGGCGATCGCGCCCGCGTAGAATTCGGGCGCTGCGGTCGCCATCAGCAACCGGTACCCTTCGGCGCGGTCGCGCGCGATGCACGCCGCGGCGCCCGGCGGGACGTCGCGCGGCACGCGCCACGCGGCGAAAGCGGCGGCGAGCGCGCTGGCGCGTGTCGGCGCGATGCGCCTGCCCAGCATCAGGCGGATGGCGGCGGGCTTGAACCGGTCGCGGCCGTAGAGGCGCAGCGCATAACCGATCATCAGCGCCGCGAGCGCGGGCAGCAAAAGCAGGCGCCACGGCGCTTCGCGCCACGCTGCCCAAAGCAGGAAGAGCGTGAAGGTCGGCTTGCGGAGTATGGTGCGGTCGAGATCATAGATCGCGACGCCCGCGGGCGGGACGGCGTCGGTCATGGCGCCTCGCGTTCGAAGAGCCGCAGCGTGCGGCCGGTCTTGCCCAGCGAGGTGCGGTCGGCGAGCGGGAGGGCGAAGCGGAGCGCGAGCCAGATCGACGCCGCGGCGATCAGCACGATCAGCGGCAGCGCGACCGGGTCGGGCAGGCGGCTTGCGAACAGCGCGGCCACGCCCGCGGCGGCCGTGACCACGAGCCCGCGGAGCGCGACGCCCGGGAATTGCGCATCGAACGGCTGGAGTCTTTCGGTGATCGCGAGCTGGAGCATCGGGACGGCAGCCATGACCACGAGGCCGGTCGCGGTCGCGAGCGTCACTCCCGTCAACGCGTCGAGATGCCCGACGATCAGCCAGCCGGTGCCGAGCGCGACTGCGACGCCGAAGATGCTGGCGGTGAGCTGGTGCCGGAAGGCCGCGACGACTTGCAGCACCGGCGCCGAAATCCCGAGCACGGCTTCGGCGGCGCGCGCGAAGAGCAGAGTGATCAGCGCCGCCTGCGCGCCCTGCGCCTGATCGCCGAACAGGCTGAGCAACGAGGTACTCCCCGCTGCGAGCACCGCCGCGAGTGGCAGCGCGATCGCCGATATCAGCCGCGTCGCATAGGCGTAGATGTCGGCGACCTGCCGCCGGTCCTGCCGCTCGGCGCTGGCTGCGAGCGGTGCCATGACATAGGTGAAGGCGATCCGGACGAGCTGGACGACGCTCGACAGCTTGCGCGCGATGGTGAACAGCCCCGCCGCCGCCGCGCCCGCCGCGCCGGGCAGCAACAGGTTGAGGATCAGCGCGGGCGCGTCGCCGAACAGGCGCGCGATGATGTTCGATGGCAGGATCGACAGCCCGGCCCAGAAGGTGTTGCGCGCCGTGTTGCTCGCCCGTGGGCCGCGCCACATATCGGCGAGGCTGTAGTGGCGCGCGAGCAGGCGGACGCTGAGCGCCGCGGTGATCGCCAGCGAACAGAGATGCGCGATGAACAGCCCCTTGAGCCCGAGCCCGCCCGCGAAGAACAATCCCGCGAACACCAGCCGCATGATCTGTTCCCAGACGATCCGGAGGCGGATTTCGGCGCCGAACACCATGCGCGCGCGCAGCGCCGAGGTTGCGATTTCGACAAAGGCCCACAGCGGGAGCGCCCAGACGAAGATGCGGATCGCCGGCGTGACGAGGTCGCGGTCCTTCGCCGCGACGTTGAGCAGCGGGCCGAGCTCGGCTGCAAAGATCGCGATCAGCGCTGCGACGACCAGGCATGGACCGACGCCGAAGAGCATCGCGGTGCGCAGCGCCGCCGCGGCGTCGGCGTCGCTCGCCGATTGCGGCACGGTGCGTTGCATCGCGCTGGTCATGCCGAGGTCGAAGATATTCTCGAGCAGGTTGATCGTTGCCCACAGCACGGCATAGAGGCCGTATCCGGCCAGCCCGAACATCAGGACATAAAGCGGCTGCGCGACGATCTCGACCACTGCGCCGAGCCGGGCCAGCACGGTGGTGCCGAGCCCGCGCGCGACGCTGCGGCTGGTAACGGCGGGCTGGTCGGCGCTTTCGCTCATCATCGCCGCCCTAGCGCCTTGCCCGCGCGCCTGCCAGCGGCTTTCGCGCTTCACCCTCTTGTCGACTCTGCCAATCGGGTCTAGGCAGCGCGCGATTGCATAGGGAAGACCGCGATATGGCTCAATTTGTCCTGCCCAAGAACAGCCGCCCGCAAAAGACGGGCAAGGTCCACAAGGCCGATGGCGCGACCGCCGTCAAGAAATTCAAAGTCTATCGCTACGACCCCGACAAGGGTCAGAACCCGCATTTCGACACGTTCGAGATCGATACCGAAAAATGCGGCCCGATGGTCCTCGACGCGCTCATCAAGATGAAGAGCGAGCAGGATTCGACGCTGACCTTCCGCCGGTCGTGCCGCGAAGGCATTTGCGGCAGCTGCTCGATGAACATGAACGGCAAGAACGGCCTCGCCTGCACGACCGCGATCGAGGATCTGAAGGGCGACGTCACGATTACCCCGCTGCCGGCGATGGACGTGATCAAGGACCTCGTCCCCGACTTCACCCATTTTTACGCGCAATATGCGTCGATCGAGCCCTGGCTGAAGACCAAGACGACGACGCCGAGCGGCAAGGAACGACTGCAGTCGCCCGCCGAGCGCGAAAAGCTCGACGGCCTCTACGAGTGCATCCTGTGCGCCTGCTGCTCGACGAGCTGCCCGAGCTATTGGTGGAACAGCGACAAGTTCCTCGGCCCCGCGATCCTGCTCCAGGCGTATCGCTGGCTCGCCGACAGCCGCGACGAGATGACCGGCGAACGGCTCGACGAACTCGAGGATCCGTTCCGCCTCTATCGCTGCCACACGATCATGAACTGCTCGAACGCTTGCCCCAAGGGCCTGAGTCCCGCGCGCGCGATCGCCGAGATCAAGAAGCTCGAGGCCGAGCGGCAGGTGTGAACGACGGGATCGAGGAACCGAAGCGACGGGACCATTTCAGCGCGGAGGCGCTGGACGATGGTTGGGTTAGCTGGAACCTCAAGGACCCGACGCGCTTCAACGCCTTCATCGAACCGCTGACTGTCCGCGCCGAACCGCCGACGTCCGACGGCCGGCCGTGCGCGCGGGTGCGAATGCTGCCCGAACGCAAGCACAGCAACCTTGGCGACAATGTCCATGGCGCGGTGACGCTCGCGCTTGTCGACATCGCGCTGTTCGCGGCGTCGCATCAGTTCGGTTCGCTCAACGCCGGCCATTCGGTGACGCTCGACCTGTCGACCCAGTTCGTCGGCGCGGGCCGTGTCGGCGAACCTTTGGATGCTGTAGTCGAGCTGGTGCGCGAAACCGGCCGCCTGATCTTCCTGCGCGGCCTCGTCGTGCAGGGCGAAGGCGACAGCCATATCGTGCTGAGCTTCGCCGGGACGATCCGCAAGGCGAGCGGCAAGTGATCACCGTTCTGGCGGCCTATGACGCCCTCGTCGCCGCGGGCGAACTCAAGCCCGATCCCGAACAGCGCGCCGCCGCCGAACGGCTGAACCGGCTGCAGGCCGAGCTGGAGGCGGTGCCGCCGCGTGGCAGCCTGCTGTGGCGCCTGACGGGTCGCAAGCCCGCGGCGCTGCGCGGCGTCTATCTATGGGGCGCGGTTGGGCGCGGCAAGTCGATGCTGATGGATCTTTTCTACGACCATCTCGCCATCCAGCGGAAAAAGCGCGTCCATTTCCACGCCTTCATGCTCGACGTCCATGCGCGGATGCGCGAGGTGCGCAAGAGCGAGAGCGGCGACCCGATCCCGCTCGTCGCCGACGCGCTCGCCGAAAATACGCGCTGCCTCGCGTTCGACGAGATGGTCGTGAACAACAGCGCCGACGCGATGATCCTCTCGCGCCTGTTCACCGCGTTGATCGACCGCGGGGTGACGATGGTCGCGACGTCGAACCGGCCGCCGAACGATCTCTACAAGGACGGGCTCAACCGCGAGCATTTCCTGCCCTTCATCGCGCTCGTCGAGGACCGGCTCGACGTGATGAGCCTGAACGGCCCGACCGACTATCGCCGCGACCGCCTCGGCGACGGCGCGCGCTGGTTCGTTCCCGCCGACGATACGGCGAGCGCCGCATTGTCCGCCGCCTTCTTCCGCCTTACCGACTATCCGCCCGAAGACCGCGCGCATGTCCCGAGCCTTGAACTCGACGTCGGCGGCGGGCGGATGCTGCATGTGCCGAAGGCGCTGAAGGGCGTTGCGGTGTTTTCGTTCAAGCGGTTGTGCGGCGAGGCACGCGGCGCGGCGGACTATCTCGCCGTGGCACGCCATTTCCATACCGCGATCATCGTCGGCATCCCGCGCATGGGTCCCGAGAACCGCAACGAAGCCGCGCGCTTCGTCACGCTGATCGACGCGCTCTACGAATATAAGGTCAAGCTGCTCGCGAGCGCCGCGGCGATGCCCGACCAGCTTTATGTCGCGGGCGACGGGGCGTTCGAATTCGAGCGTACCGCAAGCCGCCTGGCCGAAATGCAGTCGGACGATTATCTGGCGCTAGGCCACGGATCCACCGAAGGCGCGATCGCTTAGGCGATCGCGAGGAAAACGCCGCCCAAGACCTTTCCCCAGCGTGACGAATTGACCGTGACCGAAATCAGGTCGCGGACGTAGCGCACCTCGTGCACGAGATGGCCGATACCTTGCTCGATTGTCCGCCGCAGCGTGCGCAGCGGCTTGGGCGCGGCGACGGCGATGCGCGCCGGGCGCGCGGGCGGTCCGGGCAGCGTTGCGAAGCCACCGCTGGTCACGCGTGCGTCGTCCGCAACCGCGCGGCACAGCGCTTCCATTCGCGAGATCGCGAGGCGGTTCGGAACTTCGCGGTCGCGGCTCAATAATTCGAAACTGTGACTGAACGCCGAAAACTGGATCGCACCGCTCGCCGCGCTATGGTCGAGTGCATCGCGCATCTCCTCTTCGGACATCGCGCAAAGCTGTGCGGGGCGGAAACGGCTCGCGCGGTCCATCAGCCCGCTGACCGGCACCTCGACCACGCCGTGGTGGCCTCGCATCCCGAGGTTGCCCGCGTCGAGCGAGATGTCGCAGCCATGGCCCTGGTACGCGCCGTTGAAGCTGCTGTCGAAACGGAAACCGAGCGCGGCGAGCGCGCGCAGCGTGTCATCGTTCGCGCCGAAGTTGCCGGCACGAAAGGCCGTCGGTTTCGGCGCCCCCGCGCCGACGAGGATGTCGCGGGCGAGCGCGATCAGCTTTTTCTGCGCCGCCAGCGGGAAATCGCCGATGTTGCGGCCGGTGAGCCGTCCGACCGGGTTGAAGCGCGCGAAGGCGAGCCATTCGGTGTGGATATGGACCTGCACCTCGTGCCCGCGCGCGATGACGGGGCGGACGATCGCGTCGATCACTTCGGGGCCATAGACGAGCGCGGGCATCGGATCGATGAAGAACACGCCGGTAAGGCCGTGGCGCTCGAGCATGTCCATCTGGAAGTGAATCCCGAAATCGCCGTCGCGGCAGCGGCCGAGGATCGAGCTTTCGAAATTGGCGCGCGCGTCGGCGCCCCGTTGATAGAGGCCGGCCGACAATTCGGTGTCGAAGCTGATGATCGCCCGCGTCATGCTACCCGCGCGTAGCATCGCAGCGATAAGGGAGGGTTAACCCGCCGCTGCGGGATTTGCCCCAAAGATGGTGCACGCAATCGCTTCGTGCTTGTCACATCGCAGCGTTATTCCCATCTGGAGAGTGTCTCGCGAGAGGCTTTATCGTTATTGCGAACTATTAGCAAAGAAACGCAGTTTTTCGTCCTTTTGGCGGTTGTTTCCTTAAGGGAATCGGCGTAGGGGCGTCGCCAGTCTTGGGACCGGAGCGGAGCTTTAGCCCGTGCTCCCGCCGGTCTGTGAACCAATTGCCGGGCTTGCCAGGAAGGGAGTGCCGCGCGCCATGGGACGCAAGAAGATCGCATTGATCGGAGCCGGGAATATCGGCGGAACGCTGGCGCTGCTCGCCGCGCAGAAGGAACTGGGCGATGTCGTCCTGTTCGACGTCGTCGAAGGCGTGCCGCAGGGCAAGGCGCTCGACCTGTCGCAGGTCGGCCCGATCGCGGGTTTTGACGCGAAGATCACCGGTACGAACGACTATGCCGACATCGCCGGCGCCGACGTCATCATCGTCACCGCCGGTGTCGCCCGCAAGCCGGGCATGAGCCGCGACGACCTGCTCGGCATCAACCTGAAAGTAATGAAGGCCGTCGGCGAAGGCATCAAGGCGAACGCCCCCGACGCTTTCGTCATCTGCATCACCAACCCGCTCGACGCGATGGTGTGGGCGCTGCGCGAATTCTCGGGCCTGCCGCACAATAAGGTCGTCGGCATGGCCGGCGTGCTCGATTCGGCGCGCTTCAGCCACTTCATCGCCGACGAATTCGACGTCTCGGTCAAGGATGTGAACACCTTCGTCCTCGGCGGTCATGGCGACACGATGGTTCCCGTGGTGCGCTATTCGACCGTCAACGGCATTCCCGTTCCCGACCTCGTCAAGATGGGCCTGTCGTCGCAGGACAAGATCGACGCGATCGTCAAGCGCACGCGCGGCGGCGGCGGCGAGATTGTCGCGCTGCTCGGCACCGGTTCGGCCTTTTATGCGCCCGCAGCCTCGGGCATCGCGATGGCCGAAGCCTATCTGGGTGACCAGAAGCGCATCCTGCCCTGCGCCGCCTATGTCGATGGCCAGTACGGTCTCGACGGCCTGTACGTCGGCGTTCCGGTGCTGATCGGTGCTGGCGGCGTCGAAAAGATCGTCGAGATCGAACTCGACGACGCCGACAAGGCGGGCCTGCAGGTCTCGGTCGACGCGGTCAAGGAACTGCTCGACGCGTGCAAGGCGCTGGATTCGAGCCTCGCCTGAGTTCGGCATGGATGATGTCAAACTGTGGCTGGCATTGCCCTGGTTCGCGGGGCTCTTTTGGGCCTGCTTCCGGGGCAATCTGAGGGTTTGGAGCATAATGCTCTTCCTCACATACTGTGTCAGTTTGGCGGTGATCTGGACGATGAGTTGTAGCGCGATGGAGCAAGGATATGTCTGTGGCAGCAGAGACAGTTTTGCCCTTGCTTTCTTGCATCTGCTTTTCAGCCCTTTGACCTATCTGACGTTTGGCGCCTTGGTCATACTGACTGGCATTGCAACAGCAATTCATGTGACTTTTGCGTCATGGCGACGAGATAATGCAAAACCAATTTCCTAGAGGTGCAATAAAATGTCTATTCTCATCGACAAAAATACCAAGGTCATCACGCAGGGGATGACCGGTGCCACCGGCACCTTCCACACCGAACAGGCGCTCGCCTATGGCACTCAGATGGTCGGCGGTGTGACGCCGGGCAAGGGCGGTACGACGCATATCGGCCTGCCCAACTTCAACACCGTCGAGGAAGCCAAGGCCGCGACCGGCGCGACCGCGTCGGTCATCTATGTGCCGCCGCCGTTCGCCGCGGACTCGATCCTCGAGGCGATCGACGCCGAGATCGAACTGATCGTCGCGATCACCGAAGGCATTCCGGTGCTCGACATGGTCAAGGTGAAGCGCGCGCTTTCGGGCTCGAAGTCGCGCCTGATCGGCCCGAACTGCCCCGGCGTGCTGACGCCGGGCGAATGCAAGATCGGCATCATGCCGGGCAGCATCTTCTCGAAGGGCAGCGTCGGCGTCGTGTCGCGCTCGGGTACGCTCACCTATGAAGCCGTGTTCCAGACGACGAACGTCGGCCTCGGCCAGACGACCGCGGTCGGCATCGGCGGCGATCCGGTCAACGGCACCAACTTCATCGACGTGCTCGAACTCTTCCTCGCCGACGAAGCGACCAAGTCGATCATCATGATCGGCGAAATCGGCGGCGACGCCGAGGAACAGGCCGCGCAATTCCTGATCGACGAAGCCAAGCGCGGCCGTAAAAAGCCGATGGCCGGCTTCATCGCGGGCCGCACCGCCCCTCCGGGCCGCCGCATGGGCCACGCCGGCGCGATCGTGTCGGGCGGCAAGGGCGACGCCGAAAGCAAGATCGCGGCCATGGAAGCTGCTGGCATCAAGGTGTCGGCGAGCCCGTCGGAACTCGGCTCGACCCTCGCCGAGGTGCTGAAGGAACGCGTGTAATTCAGATCGTGCCGCTCGTTCAACGTGCCCCTGCGAAGGCAGGGGTCCATCTCCTGCCCGGGCGATGAATGAAGAGCGGCGCGGTCTATATCATGGCGAACCGCAAAAACGGCGCCATCTATACCGGATCGACATCGAAGCTGGTGCAGCGCGTTTATCAGCACCGCACGATGTTGATCGAGGGTTTTACGAAGACCCATGGCTGTGTGCTTCTGGTGTGGTTTGAAGCGCATGAGGATTTGCAGGAAGCGCGAAGACGCGAACTGCAGATTAAGCGATGGAAACGAAGTTGGAAGGTGCGGATGATCGAGGAAACAAATCCCGATTGGCGGGATTTGTGGTTCGCGATTCAGGGCTGATGAAAATCTGCTCCGTCGGCACCATGTTTAGGCCCCAGGAGATGGGCCCCTGCCTTCGCAGGGGCACTGCGAGTTTAAGACTATGAACCTCGAACGACAAAGCTTCGACATCGACGAGCCGCAGGCTGGCCCGAGCTGGGCGCCGAAGAACTGGCCCCAGATCGACAGCGACGACCTGACCGCCGCGCTCGACCCGCAGCAGATGCAGGTCGCGGTGAAGGCCGCCGCCGCCAAGGCGGGTGCCGCGCTGTCGAGCGCCGAGGTCGAGCGCGCCGCCGACGATTCGATCCGCGCGATGATGCTGATCCGCACCTATCGCGTGCGCGGTCATCTTGCGGCCAATCTCGATCCGCTCGGGCTCAGCACGCGCGAACTGCCCGCCGACCTGACCCCCGAATTCCACGGCTTCGTTGGTGCCGACCAGGATCGCCCGGTTTTCATCGGCGGCACGCTGGGGCTGGAAAAGGCGACGATCCGCGAGATCGTCGCGATCCTTCGCGCCAATTATTGCGGCAATGTCGGCCTCGAATATATGCACATCGCCGACATCGAGGAGCGCCAGTTCCTGCAGGAACGGATGGAAGGCGCCGACAAGATCATCGAATTTTCGGTCGAGGGCAAACGCGCCATCCTGAACAAGGTGATCGAGGCCGAGGAATGGGAGAAATTCCTCGCGCGCAAATATGTCGGGACGAAGCGTTTCGGTCTCGACGGCGGCGAATCGATGATCCCCGCGATGGAAGCCATCATCAAATATGGCGGCCAGTATGGCGTGCGCGAAATCGTGTACGGCATGGCGCACCGCGGGCGCCTCAACATGCTCGCGAACGTCATGGCAAAGCCGTACAAGATCATCTTCCACGAATTTGCCGGCGGCAGCGCCAACCCCGACGACATCGGCGGTTCGGGCGACGTCAAATATCACCTCGGTACCTCGACCGACCGCGAGTTCGGCGGCGCGTCGGTGCATATGTCGCTCGTCCCCAACCCGTCGCACCTCGAAGCGGTCGATCCCGTTGTGCTCGGCAAGGTCCGCGCCCAGCAGGTCGTGCGCGACGACCTCGAAAAGCATGAGCAGGTGCTGCCCGTGCTGATCCACGGCGACGCGGCGTTCGCCGGGCAGGGCATCGTCTGGGAATGCCTCGGTTTCTCGGGCATCCGCGGATACAACACCGGCGGCTGCATCCACTTCATCGTGAACAACCAGATCGGCTTCACGACCAGCCCGCAGTTCGCGCGCTCGTCGCCCTATCCGTCGGACGTCGCGAAGGGCGTGATGGCGCCGATCCTGCACGTGAACGGCGACGACCCCGAGGCGGTAACCTTCGCGTGCAAGCTCGCGATCGATTTCCGCCAGCAGTTCAAGCGCGACGTCGTGATCGACATGTGGTGTTACCGCCGCTTCGGCCATAACGAAGGCGACGAACCTTCGTTCACCCAGCCGTTGATGTACGCGAGCATCCGCCAGCATCCGCCGGTGTCGCAGCTTTGCGCAACGAAGCTCGAAGCCGAGGGCGTGATCGACGCGGGCTGGGCCGACGCCCGCCGCGCCGAATTCACCGCGCGGCTGGAAGCCGACTTCGAATCGGCTAAAAGCTACAAGCCCAACAAGGCCGACTGGTTCGCCGGGCGCTGGTCGGGGCTCCACGCTCCCGCCGATCCCGAAAACGCGCGCCGTAACATCGCGACCGGCGTTTCGGACAAATTGTTCGATTCGATCGGCCGTACGCTGACGACGATCCCCGCCGACGTCGAAGTTCACAAGACGCTGCGCCGCGTGATCGACGCGCGCGGCGCGATGTTCGCCGACAAGAGCGACGGCGAAGTGTTCGACTGGGCGACTGCCGAGAGCCTCGCTTTCGGAACGCTGCTCAGCGAAGGCTACCAGGTCCGCCTGTCGGGTCAGGATTCGGGACGCGGCACCTTCAGCCAGCGCCACGCGGTCTGGGTCGACCAGCGGACCGAGGCGAAATATATCCCGCTGACCACCGTGCCGCACGGCCGGTTCGAGGTGCTCGACAGCCCGCTCTCCGAATATGGCGTGCTCGGCTTCGAATATGGCTATGCGATGGCCGATCCGAAGAGCCTCGTGCTCTGGGAAGCGCAGTTCGGCGATTTCGCCAACGGCGCGCAGATCATGATCGACCAGTTCATCGCGTCGGGCGAGGCCAAGTGGCTGCGCGCCAACGGCCTCGTGATGCTGTTGCCGCACGGTTACGAAGGGCAGGGACCCGAGCATAGCTCGGCGCGTCTCGAACGCTTCCTCCAGCTCTGCGCAGGCGACAATATCCAGGTGTGCAATATTTCGACCCCGTCGAACTATTTCCACGTCCTCCGCCGCCAGATGTTGCGTCCGTTCCGCAAGCCGCTCATCATCATGACGCCGAAGTCGCTGCTCCGTCACAAGCTCGCGGTGTCGCAGCGTTCGGACTTTATCGGCGACGCGCATTTTCGCCGCCTGATGTCCGATCGCACACCGCCCGCCGACAAGGACATCAAGCGCGTCGTGCTCTGTTCGGGCAAGGTCGGCTACGACCTGATGGAGGCGCGCGACGCCGCGGGCCTCACCGACACGACCATCGTCCGCGTCGAGCAGATCTATCCCTTCCCGGGTGAGCCGCTCAGCGTCCGCCTGAAGCGGATGCCCAACCTCGAAGAGGTGGTGTGGGCGCAGGAAGAACCGCGCAACAATGGCGCGTGGTTCTTCGTCAACGAGCTGATCGAGGAAGCGCTGACCAATGCAGGCCACAAGGGCATGCGCCCGCGTTATGCGGGTCGTGCTGCCGCCGCGTCGCCTGCGACGGGCCTGATGAGCCGCCACCAGACCGAACAGTCGGCGCTCGTCGCCGATGCGCTCGGCCTTTCGGTTCGCGCCGAAATCCGCCGCGCCAAGAACAAAGCCTGAGCTTAAGCCCCAAGGAACTGCACCTATGAGCACCGAAGTCAAAGTCCCCACGCTGGGCGAAAGCGTTACCGAAGCGACGATCGGCGAATGGCTGAAAAAGCCCGGCGAGGCCGTTGCGCTCGACGAGCCCATCGCGAGCCTCGAAACCGACAAGGTCGCGGTCGAAGTGCCGTCGCCCGTCGCCGGCGTGATGGGCCAGCAGCTCGCCGCGGTCGGCGACACGGTCAACGTCGGCGCGACGATCGCGACGGTCGAAGCCGGCGGCGCGGCTGCTGCTCCGGCACCCGCCGCCGCACCTGCTCCGGCTGCCAAGGCGGAAGTCGCCGCACCGGCACCCACCGCGACCGCTGCCCCGGCGAGCGATGGCGTCGACACCGTCACGACCATGTCGCCCGCGGTGCGCCGCCTCGTGCTCGAACATGGCGTTGACCCGACGAAGATCCAGGGCAGCGGCAAGGACGGCCGCCTGACCAAGGAAGATGTGCTCGCCGCCGCCAGCGCCGCGCCTGCGGCCGCCCCCGCTCCGGCCGCTGCGCCCGCGCCCGCCGCGAGCGGTACCCCGGGCCGCCGCGAGGAGCGCGTCAAGATGACGCGGATGCGCCAGACGATCGCCAAGCGGCTGAAGGCGGCGCAGGACACCGCTGCGATGCTGACGACGTTCAACGACGTCGACATGTCGGCGGTGATGGCGACGCGCGACAAATATCGCGAAAGCTTCGAGAAGAAGCATGGCGTCCGCCTCGGCTTCATGAGCTTCTTCACCAAGGCGGTCGCGCTCGCCGCGCATGACATTCCGGCGGTCAACGCGCGCATCGACGGCGACGAAATCGTCTATCACGACTATCTCGACGTCTCGGTCGCGGTCAGCGCGCCGAACGGCCTTGTCGTTCCCGTCGTGCGCAACGCCGACAGCCTGTCGTTCGCCGACATCGAAAAGGCGATCGCCGACCTCGGCAAGCGCGCCAAGGATGGCACGCTGACGATGGACGACATGACCGGCGGCACCTTCACCATCTCGAACGGCGGCGTGTTTGGCGGCCTGATGTCGACGCCGATCATCAACCCGCCGCAATCGGCGGTGCTCGGCCTCCACCGCATCGAGGATCGTCCGGTCGTGCGGAACGGCGAGATCGTGATCCGTCCGATGATGTATCTCGCGATGAGCTATGACCACCGCCTGATCGACGGCCGCGAGGCGGTGACCTTCCTGAAGACGATCAAGGAAGCGATCGAGGATCCGACGCGCCTGCTGATCGACCTTTGATCCGATGACGGCGCTCCTCCCCATCCGCGCAATTCTGGTCCTCGCCGCCGCCGCCCTCGCGGGCTGCGGCGAGGGCGAAAGCCGCATGGCGAAGGGGTTCGAGGACGGGCTCAGGACCAGCTTTGTCGAGAGTTTCGGCGAATCGTGCCGCGCCGCGGCCGAGGGTGGCGGCGCGGCCGCCGGCCTCGCTGCCGAGGTCTGCAAATGCGCGGCCGACGAATTGATCAAGAAATATAGCGCATCTGAACTGATCGGCCTGTCGCCCGAAATGGCGGCACCCGTTATGAAGTCATGCGCGGCGAAATCCGGGCTGCCCGTTTGAGCGGAGTCGCTGTTGACGGTGCCAGGCAGAAATTGAGGTAGATTGAACATGGCTGATTACGACTACGACGTCCTTGTCATCGGTTCGGGTCCCGGCGGTTATGTCGCGGCGATCCGCGCGGCGCAGCTCGGCCTGAAGACCGCGTGCGCCGAAGGGCGCGAGACGCTGGGCGGCACCTGCCTCAACGTCGGCTGCATCCCGTCGAAGGCGATGCTCCACGCTTCGGAATATTTCGAGGCGGCGGCGGGCGGCGCTATGGCGGCGATGGGCATCAAGGTGAAGCCCGAACTCGACCTCGGCACGATGCACGGCCAGCGCAAGGATGCGGTGAAGGGCCTGACCGGCGGCATCGAGTTCCTGTTCAAGAAGAACAAGATCGACTGGCTGAAGGGCTATGCCCAGTTCACGTCCAAGGACACGGTCGAAGTCGCGGGCAAGGCCTATCGCGCCAAGAATATCATCATCGCGACCGGCTCGTCGGTGACCCCGCTTCCGGGCGTCGAGGTCGATAACGACAAGCAGATTATCGTCGATTCGACCGGCGCTCTCGAACTTGCGAAGGTTCCGGGTCACATGGTCGTCATCGGCGGCGGCGTGATCGGGCTCGAACTCGGCAGCGTGTGGCGCCGCCTTGGTGCGAAGGTCACTGTCGTCGAGTTCCTCGACCAGATCCTGCCCGGCATGGACGGCGACGTTCGCAAGGAAGCGAACAAGATCCTCAAGAAGCAGGGCATGGAATTCAAGCTCAAGACCAAGGTCACCAAGGCCGACGTCAAGGGCAAGAAGGCGGTGCTGACGCTCGAGCCCGCGGCCGGCGGCGACGCCGAGACGCTCGAAGCCGACGTCGTGCTCGTGTCGATCGGGCGCCGTCCGAACACCGATGGCCTTGGCCTCGACAAGGCGGGCCTTGCGGTCAATCAGCGCGGCCAGATCGAAACCGACCATGACTTCAGCACGCAGGTCCCCGGCATCTGGGCGATCGGCGACGTGATCCCCGGCCCGATGCTCGCGCACAAGGCCGAGGACGAAGGCATCGCCTGCGCCGAGAATATCGCCGGGCTGACGGGCATCGTGAACCACGACGTCATCCCGTCGGTCGTCTACACCTGGCCCGAAATCGCCGGCGTCGGCCTGACCGAAGAGCAGGCGAAGGAAAAGGGCGAGGTCAAGGTCGGCAAATTCCCGATGATGGCGAACAGCCGCGCGAAGACCAATCATGAGCCCGACGGTTTCGTGAAGGTCATCGCCGACGCCAAGAGCGACCGCGTGCTCGGCGTGTGGTGTATCGCGAGCGTTGCCGGCACGATGATCGCGCAGGCCGCGCAGGCGATGGAATTCGGCGCCACGTCGGAAGACATCGCCTACACCTGCCACGCGCACCCGACGCACAGCGAAGCAATCAAGGAAGCCGCGATGGCGGTGACGGGCAAACCGATCCACATCTGACGCGAACATAATGGGGGAGAGAAATATGGCGAAGCATTGGCTCCGGGCAGGGGCTTCGCTGGCTCTCTCCCTTATGGCGACCGGCGCGCAAGCGGCGCCCGACGTCAATGCCGCGAACGCGCGGCTGACCGCGCTGCTCGACAAAAATTACCCGGCGCTCGACGCGCTCTACAAGGACCTCCATCAAAACCCCGAACTCGGGATGCAGGAGGTGCGGACTGCTGGCATCCTCGCGCAGCATCTGCGCAAGGCGGGCTTCACCGTGACCGAGAAGGTCGGTGGCACCGGCGTCGTGGGCGTGCTCAAAAATGGCGAAGGTCCGACCATCCTCGTGCGCGCCGACATGGACGGGCTGCCGATGGAGGAAAAGACCGGGCTCGCCTGGTCGAGCAAGGCGCGCGCGACTTATGAGGGCAAGGATGTGCCCGTGATGCACGCGTGCGGTCACGACACGCATGTCGCCTATCTGGTCGGCGTCGCGCAGGCGCTTTCCGCGATGCGCGATAGCTGGTCGGGCACCGTGGTGCTGATCGGCCAGCCCGCCGAGGAGCCGCTCGTGGGTGCGCGCGCGATGCTCGACGACGGGCTCTTCACGCGCTTCCCGAAGCCCGATTTCGGCTTCGCCGCGCATGTCTCGAACCTTCCGGCCGGTGTGGTCGCGATCAAGGCGGGCGCCGGGTCGTCGGCATCGGACAGCTATTCGATCACCTTCCACGGCCGCGGCGGGCACGGCTCGATGCCCGCGGCGACGATCGACCCGATTCCGATCGCCGCGCGCTTCGTCACCGACACGCAGGTGGTGATCAGCCGCGAAAAGGACCCCGCTGCCTTCGGCGTGCTGACGATCGGCGCGATCAATGCGGGCAGCGCGCCCAACATCATCCCCGACAGCGCCGAGGTGAAGGTCAATCTGCGTTCGCAGTCGCCCGAGGTGCGCAAGCTGCTCCAGGACGGCACCGCGCGCGTCGCGAAATCGGCGGCGGCTATGGGCAAGGCGCCCGAGCCGACGATCCGCTATCTCAGCGGCACCGGCGTCCTCACCAACGATGAGGTGATGGCCAATGCCGCGGTCACGGCGCTGACGCCAGTGTTCGGCAAGGGCCTTGTCTTCGCGCCGGCGAGTGCGGCGCCGATGTCGGGAAGCGAGGATTAT
Organism: Sphingopyxis sp. LARHCG72; assembly: GCF_052871675.1. Taxonomy (NCBI): domain Bacteria; kingdom Pseudomonadati; phylum Pseudomonadota; class Alphaproteobacteria; order Sphingomonadales; family Sphingopyxidaceae; genus Sphingopyxis; species Sphingopyxis sp. LARHCG72. The sequence goes on from NZ_JBIXJU010000001.1 coordinate 460,580, forward strand.
TCCGAGTTCGTCGACGCGGGCGTTCCCTCGCTCTTCTTCGGTATCGGCGGCTATGATCCGGCGGTCCTCGCGGACCTCAAGGCAAAGGGGGAGCCCGCGCCGACCAATCATTCCCCCTTCTTCGCGCCGAAGGCCGAACCCGCGATCCGCAACGCCGTGACCGCGATCGTCCTGTCGATCGTCGGGGGCGTGCGCCCGGCGGCGAAATAGGGGGGGCGCGTTGCTCGACTTCGACAATGCGCTGATCGTCCGCCTGCTCGACCTTGCGGGCATCGGCGTCTTCGCGCTGTCGGGGGCGCTGATGGCGGTGCGGCTGCGGCAGACTTTGGTGACCGCCTGCTTCTTTGCGCTCGTCACCGGCGTCGGCGGCGGCAGCGTGCGCGACCTGCTGATCGGCGCGCCCGTGTTCTGGGTGCAGGATGGGGCGATCGCGGCGGTGTGCATCGCGATCGCGCTGGTCGTCTGGCTCACCCCCGAACGCTGGTGGCAGGGGCAATTGCTCGAGTGGGCCGATGCGGTCGGGCTTGCCGCCTATGCGGTGTTCGGCACCGCGAAGGCGCTGGCGTGGGGCGTTCCGCCCGTGCCCGCGTTGATGATGGGCGTCATCACCGGCTGTGTCGGCGGCACGATCCGCGACATCCTCGCCGGGGTGCCGTCGATCATCATGCGCCCCGAAGTCTATGTCACGGCGGCCGCGCTCGCGTCGGGGCTGTTCCTGCTGCTGCAATGGCTCGGTACCGGAACGCCCGTCGCGGCGGTCACGGGCGCGGTCGCGGGTTTCATCCTGCGCGGCGCGGCGATCCGCTGGTCGCTCGCGCTGCCCGCCTATCGCGGGCACGAGGGCTAGGACAAGCGACAGGCTTGCCAAATCGCGAATCTGTGGCAGGTTCGCATTATGAACACTGATGTCAGCACCATCGCACGCCGGGTGCGGGGTCAGGCGGACGCCTTGCCCGAGCTGTTCGGCCGTTTCGATTTCGACAAGGCGCCCGAGCGCTGGGCGCCCGAGGCCGGAGCGGTGAGCGAGCTCAGTCGCGTCCGCAGCATCGATCGATCGGCCTATCTGGACGATCCCGACCTGCTTGCGCGCATCCGCGAGTATACGATGCTCGGCGACCGCACGGGCGACGCCTATGCCGCGCTGATGCCGGGGCTCGGTTTCCAGCGGACCGTCGCGATGCTGGTCGAGGCATGCGACAAGGGCATCGAGGCGGTCGAGGATGCACCGCCCGAACTCGCCGCACTGATCCACGAGATGGAACAGAAGCCCGACTGGCTGGATATGGAACTGGTCGAGGAGGGCGCGGCCTATGAACGCAACGCCACCGCGAACCTGTCGCCCTTCCTGATCCGCGGCGCGTTCATCGCGACCTTCCTCAACAAATATTCGGCGCTGCCGATGGCGCTGACCGGCACGCTCGGTCACGCGACCGCGGCGCGGCGGGTCAAGGAAACCGCGACCTTCTTTGCCACCACGGCGTTGCCGGGCGCGCTCGACCGTTATGGCCCGGGGTTCAAGGCGGCGGCGATGGTGCGGCTGATGCACTCGATGGTGCGCGTCAATGTGCTGTCGCGTCCCGGCATGTGGGACACCGAAACCTATGGCATGCCGATCCCGCAGCTCGACCAGATGCCCGCGGGGCTGATCCCGGTCTATTTCCTGTCGCAGGAGGTGCTGGCAAAGGGCCGCACGAGTTTCACGCGGCTCGAACGCGGACGCGTCGAGCTGGCGCGCTATCGCTGCTACCTGCTCGGCTTGCCCGAGGATCTGCTCGCCGACACGCCGCAGGAGATTGTCCGTATCTGGCGCACGCGGAGCGCGACGCTCCGCTACGAATATGACGACCAGGTTTGCGGCGGGCTGCTGCGCGCGACGATGGACGCCGAATTGTCGAAGGACATGTCGCCCAAGGGACAGGTCAAGCGCCGCCTCGAACATTCGGTGAGCCGCGTCTTTTTCGTGAAGGCGTTCCTCGCCGGGGACGAAGAAAGGGCGGCGAGCGTCGGGGTGCCGGTGAAGCGCCGCGACCACCTGATTTATGGCGCGACGATGCTCGGCATCGCGGGGCGGATGGCCGCGTACCGCATCGCCTCGCGCCTGCCCGTCGTTCGCCATCTCGCCGACCGCCGCCTCGTGCGCCGGATCGAGCGTCAGCTTGACGGCTATGGCCGCGCCGAATTCTCTTCGAACGCGGCAAATTACAAACCCGCCACGGCGGGCTGATCCGTTTTTCCAGCCAAGGGATATCCATGCAGACACAGCAGGCGGCCGTGAACGGCATCAGCATCACCTATGAGGACAAGGGACCGCGTGATGCGCCCGTGATCCTGCTGGTCATGGGGCTTGGCGGTCAGTTGACGCTCTGGCCCGACGAGTTCGTCGATGCGCTGAACGAACGCGGTTTTCGCACGATCCGCTACGACAACCGCGATGTCGGCCTGTCGACGCGCTTCGATGCGGCGGGGGTGCCCAACGTCAAATGGATGGTCGTCAAATCGATGCTCGGGCTACCCGTGCGGCCGGCCTATACGCTCGCCGACATGGCGGCCGACGGCATCGCGCTGCTCGACCATCTGGGCATCGCGCGCGCGCATGTCGTCGGCGTGTCGATGGGCGGCATGATTTCGCAGCATATCGCGGCGCGCTATCCCGATCGCGTGCTGTCGCTGACCTCGGTGATGTCGACCAGCGGCAACCGCCGCTTGCCGCGCGCGAAGAAGGAAGCGATGCAGGTGCTCGCGAACCGCCCGATGAGCGGCGACAAGGAAGCGCTGATTGCCTATTCGGTCAACGCGGCGCGCGTGATCGGCAGCCCCGGCTACCCATCAGCTGAAGACCGGCTCCAGCGCCGCGTGCGCGCCGATTTCGAGCGCGGCTGGTATCCGCAGGGTGTCGCGCGGCAGATGGCGGCGATCATTGCCGACGGCGACCGGCGGGTGCTGCTCAAATCGGTCAAAGCGCCGACGCTCGTGATCCACGGCGAGGACGATCCGCTCGTGCCGCTGCCGGGCGGTCGCGACACGGCGGAGAATGTCGCGGGAGCGCGGCTGCTGACGATCCCCGGCATGGGCCACGATCTGCCGCTCGCGCTCGTCGATACGATGGCGGAGGCAATTGCGGGGCACATCACCGAAACGACCGCCGTCGCGGCGTAATCCTCCCCTCCCGCTTGCGGGAGAGGTTCGGGGTGGGCAGCAACCTTGCAGTTGCCCACCCCGTTGCGACCAGCGCGCCAAGCGCGCAAATCTCGCTGTCCCTCCTGCAGGCGGGAAGGGCAAAAGTTATTTCAGCAACAGCGCCATCGTCGCGAAGAACCCCTTCGCTTCGGCCTTGCCCGGCCGCGGAACGACGGGAAGGTAGGCGCGGCAATCGAGACATGACGCCTGCACCGACCCCGCCTGCGTCAGCATCGTCAGATCCTGTACCAGCCGGCGTTCGGTGAGCTGACGGTTCATCGCCGCGATCCCGAACCAGCCGCGCGGGAGCGCTGCGGTTTCTTCCTCGGCGCCCGACCAGCTGGCGAGCATCTTCGAAAATTCGCTCGGTTCGTCCTCGAAATATTTGGCGTGGAAATCGCCCTTGACCTTGGCGAGCCCGGCGGCCGCCTTCAGCGCGTCGGGCAGGCCGCCGAACTGATCGACGAGGCCGATCTGGCGCGCGGTGCCACCGGCCCACACGCGCCCTTCGGCGATCGTCCGGACCTTCTCGATCGGCTGCTTGCGGCTCTTGGCGACAAGGCCGGTGAAGCGGCCATAAATGTCCTCGACGCTGGCCTGCGCCAGTGCGTTGAACTCGTCGTTCACCCCGCCGAACACATCGGGCTGCCCCGACAGCGGCGTCGTCGCGATGCCGTCGGCATTCACGCCGATCTTGGCCAGTGCCTGGTCGAAGCTGGGCAGGATACCGAACACGCCGATCGATCCGGTGATCGTCTCCGGCTCGGCAAAGATGCGGTCGGCGGGGGTCGAAACCCAATAACCGCCCGAGGCCGCGACATTCGCCATCGACACGACGATCGGCAGCTTCTTCGCTTTCGCGGCGAGCAGCGCCTGGCGGATTTCTTCGGACGCGAGCACCGACCCGCCGGGCGAATCGACGCGAAGGACGATCGCCTTGACGCTGCTGTCGGTCGCGGCGTCGAGGATATGCTGCGCGATGGTTTCGCCGCCGGCGACCCCACTCGGCGCTTCGCCGTCGACGATTTCGCCGATGACGGGGACGACCGCAATCGTGCTCCCCTTCGTCGAGGGCGGATTGGCGGCGACCCAGTTTTCGAGCGGGATCGCGTTAAATTCCCATGGCTTGCTGTCGTCGGCGGTGCCGCTGATCTCGGCGACGCGGCGGTTGAACGCCATGCGGCTGCCAACCTTGTCGACGAGGCCGGCATCGACCGACGCCTTCGACAGGTCATTGCCCGCCGCGCGCACCGCTCCCGCGGTGTCGGCGATGAAGGCGTCGAGCTTTGCCCCGGGGCGCGCTTTCTTGACGTCGGTCAGCCAGTTTTCCCATAGCACGCTGGCGTAGGCGAGGTCGGCTTCCTTCGCTTCGGGCGACTGGTCGGTGCGCAGGAAGGGCTCGACCGCGCTCTTGAAGGTGCCGACGCGATAGATATGCGCTGTGACGCCGAGCCGGTCCATCAACCCCTTGTAATAGAGGCGCGATCCGCCGGGGCCGGCGATCGCGACGCCGCCAATGCCGTCAGCCCAGATTTCGCTGGCGTGCGACGCGACCTGATAGCTGTCGGTGGTATAGGCGGTGGCGAAGGCGAGCACGGGCTTTTTCTTCGCGCGCACCTTGTCGACCGCGGCGCCGATTTCGGCGAGCGAGACCTGTCCGCCGCCGAGGAAGCGGTCGAGGTCGAGCACGACCGAGGTGATGCGCTTGTCATCGGCGGCAACCTCGAGTGCGTGGACGACGTCGCGGACGCGGACTTCCTTGAGCTGCGCGCCGCCCGACAAGGCCGCGAACGGATCGACCTCCGACGGCTGTTCGCTGACGATGCCGTCGAGTTCGATCAGCAGTGCGCCCTGGCTGACGGGCAGGCCCGCGTTGGGGCGTCCCGCGAGCAGGCCGAACAGCGCGACGAAGAAGAGCAGCAGGAAGACCAGCGCGAGCGCATCCTTGATCCCGACGAGCAGGTGCCAGACTTTGCGCGGAAAGCTGGTCGTCGATTTCGGCTTGTCGTCGCCCGGCAGCGGGCGGCGCACCGGGATGGCCCAGGGGCCGGCGGGATCGTTGGGCGTGTTCGCGGTCGTTTCGGTCATACCCGCGAACCTAGGGACGCGGCTCGCCCTTGGCAATGCACGCTTCGACGGGCGGGCGATGACGCGGTACCGGCGACGTCAGAGCCAGCCTTCGCGGCGATACCAGCGCACGGTCTCGGCGAGCGCGTCGTCGGTGTCGCGCTCGGGGCGCCAGAGCGCGGCGGGCGGGCATTTCCCTTCGCTCGCGACCCAGTCGGGATGCGCGATATAGCGCGCGCGGTCGGGGGTGAGCTTCGCGCGGCTGCGGCGGACGAGCTTGTCGAGCTGCCCGCCTGCCTTGAGCAGCAACGCCGGGGTTGCGACCGTCGATAAGCGCTGCCGCCCCACCGCGCGCGCGACCGCGCGCGCGAAGCCGCGGTGCGACCAGCCCGTGGGCTTGCCGTCGTCGGGCTCGTAAATCTGCCCGATGCTCGCGCCGCGGTCGGCGGCGAGCGTGACGAGCAGCCGCGCGAGTTCGTCGACATAAATCGCCGACATGCGCCCGCTCGGTACCAGCGCGATGCCGCGCCGCGCCATGCGGAACAGGTCGAGCATCTCGGTATCGCCGGGACCGAACACCGCGGGCGGCCGCACGATCGTCCAGTCGAGTCCGCTTGCCATGACCACCGCTTCGGCGCGCTCCTTCGACCAGCCATAGTTGGAGATGCCGGGTTCGCGCGCGGCGAGCGAGGACACATGGACGAAGCGCGTGATGCCTGCACCGCGCGCGGCATCGACGACGTTGGCGGTCGCGGTCGCATTGCCCGCCTCGAACGCCGCGCGGGTCGGGACGTTGACGACGCCCGCGATGTGCATGACTACTTCGGCGCCCTTCGCCATTTCGGCGAGGCTGGCCGTGTCGTCGAGCGCGCCCGCAATCCACGTTACGCCTTCGCGTTCGGGCTGCGGACGGCGGGTAAGCGCGCGGACGTGCCAGCCCGCCGCGACCGCATCGCGCATCGTCGCGCCGCCCACGAAGCCGGTCGCGCCGGTCATCGCGAGCACAGGCTCGCTCACAGCAGCACCATATGGTCGCGATGCACCATCGCGCTTCTGGGCGCGTAACCAAGCGCCGCCTCCTGCGCGTCGCGGCCGAGGCCGACGATGTTGGCGGCGTCGGCGCCGGGGTATTCGGAGAGGCCGCGCGCGATGACGCGTCCGTCGGGGCCGGCGATGTCGAGGATGTCGCCGCGTGCGAAACTGCCGCTGACCGCGGTTACGCCCGCGGCGAGCAGGCTCGCGCCGCCGTGCAGCGCCTTCGCGGCGCCCGCATCGATCTCGATCCGGCCCTTGGCGGTGAGCCCGCCTGCGAGCCAGGCCTTGCGCGCGCTCGCGCCCTTGTCGGCGACGAACAGGCTGTGCCGCGCTTCGGTCGATAGCGGCCGGTCGATGCGCCCCGACGCGATCGCGAGATGCGCGCCCGCTGCGTTGGCGATGCGCGCCGCCGCGATCTTCGACACCATGCCGCCCGATCCCATGCCCGACGCCGACCCGGTGTCTGCCATCGCCTCGATGCCCGCATCGATGCGCTCGATGCGCGCGATATGGACGGCGCCGTCCTGCGCGGGGTTGCGGTCGTAGAGGCCGTCGATGTCGGACAGCAGGATCACACCGCCCGCCGCTGCAGCTTGCGCGACGCGCGCGGCGAGGCGGTCGTTGTCGCCGAAGCGGATTTCCTCGGTCGCGACGCTGTCATTTTCGTTGATGATCGGCACGACACCCAGCGACAGCAACCGGTCGAGCGTCGCGGCGGCGTTGAGATAGCGGCGGCGATGCTCGAGGTCGTCGAGTGTGACGAGCATCTGCGCCGCGGTCAGCCCCTCGGCGCCGAGCACGTCGGCCCAGACCTGTGACAGCGCGATCTGGCCAGTTGCAGCCGCCGCCTGTGCATCTTCGAGCGTCCCGCGTCCGCCCTTGGCAAGGCCCAGCCGCCGCGCACCGAGCGCGATCGCACCCGACGAGACGACCGCGACCTGCTGGCCCGCGCGCGTGCGCTCGGCAATGTCGGCGGCGATCCCGACCAGCCAGTCGCGCCGCACCGCGCCCGACGGATCGACGAGCAGCGCCGAGCCGATCTTGACGATGAGGCGGGGGCAGGAGGTAGGTGCGAACAACATCCGCCGCCGATAGCGTGCGGGCGCCGCCACGCCAATGCTATTACGTCAGCGTGATCCGCCGAAAGTATAGCTGAGCGCGATGCCGCCCGAAGGCTGGCTGCGCGATCCCAGTTGGCGCGTCACCGGCGAGTCCGCCGCGTCGCCGACAAGCCGGTCGTAACGGCCGTAGACGGCGATGCCCCAGCGCTTGCCGAGCATCCGGTGATAGCCCGCGGTGACCCCGACCGACTGGATGCCGCCGCCCGGATCATAGGCGGGGAGCCCCGATGTCACCGCCGCGGCGGGGGTCACGCCGAAATAGGCGCGGGTATATTTGGCGTCGCCGAGCGTCACGCGCGGGCCGATCGAGAAAAGCCAGTCGTCGCCTTCGCGCGCCACATAGTCGGCGCTGATTTCGCCGGTCCAGCCCTTGTGACCGCTTAGGCCCTTGCGGCCGTCGAGGCGGAGACGCAGCGCCGGGGTCAGGTGGACCTGTGCAAAGGCGCCCGCCTCGACCGACAGGCCGACCTTGGGCAGGTCGGCACCGATATCGGACGCCTTGCGCTTGCCGACGAAACCAAAGGCGGGCCCGAAGGCGAAATTGCCCGAACGGAGCAGCGGCGACCCGAAGCTTTCGTCGGGTGCCTCGAACGCAAACTCGCTGTCGCGCGTGCGCGAAAGGTCGACATAGGGGCCGACGCTGAACTTGTCGGCGCCCGGCCACGACGGCGAAAGCTGCGGCCCGAGGATCAGGCGCGTGCGCTTTTCGCCTCCCTCGCTTTCCTGCGCTTTCGCCGTGATCGAGACGAGCGGCGCGGCGAGGACGGCAATAGTCAGTAAGGTGCGACGGACGGCCATGCGGAACTCCTTGTTGTTCCGCATGAAATCCCCTGCGGCGGGTTTTTGTTCCTAAACCGGTGACCAGCCGGTCGCTTCTTCGCCGTCATCCGCGCCCGGTTCGGGGTGGCCGATCGCCTCGAGCAATTTATCGAGCACCGCGGGCACGCCCGCGCCGCTCGCGCCCGACAGCGCCATCACCGGATGGCCGCTTTCTTCTGCCAGTTCGGCCGAGAGCGCGGCAATCAGCTCGTCGTCGAGCGTATCGGTCTTGTTCAGAGCGACGATCACGGGCTTGTCGATCAGGTCGGCGCCATAGGCTTCGAGTTCGTCGCGGACGATGCGGTAGCTCGTCGCGACATCGGTATCGTTCGCGTCGACGAGGTGGAGCAAAACGCGGCAGCGTTCGATATGGCCGAGGAAGCGGTCGCCGACCCCGGCGCCTTCGGCGGCGCCCTCGATCAGGCCGGGTATGTCGGCGATCACGAATTCATGCCCCTTGTGGCTCACCACGCCGAGTTGCGGACGCAGCGTCGTGAAGGCATAGGCGCCGACCTTGGCCTGCGCGTTGGTGACGCCGTTGATGAAGGTCGACTTGCCGGCGTTGGGAAGGCCGACGAGGCCCGCGTCGGCGAGCAGCTTGAGGCGAAGCCACACCCATGCTTCCTCGCCCGGCCAGCCCGGGCCGTGCTGGCGCGGGGCGCGGTTGGTCGAGGTCTTGTAGCTCGCATTGCCGCGGCCGCCGTCGCCGCCGCGCAGGAAATGGAGGCGCTCGCCCTCTTTGGTCAGGTCGGCGAGCAGGCTGCGATCCTCGTCATCGTCGAGAATCTGCGTACCGATCGGCACCTGGATGATGAGGTCGGGGCCGCCCGCGCCGGTGCGGTCGCGGCCCGCGCCGGGGGTACCGCGCTTCGCCTTGAAATGCTGGGTGTAGCGAAAGTCGATCAGCGTGTTGAGGCCGGCAACCGCTTCGAACACGATGTCGCCGCCCTTGCCGCCATTGCCGCCGTCGGGGCCGCCATATTCGACATATTTCTCGCGCCGGAACGACACGGCGCCGGGGCCGCCGTCGCCGGACTTGATGAAGATCTTGGCTTGGTCGAGGAAATGCATGGCGGGGCCTTTGGGCGGAAAAGCTACCGTTCGTGTCGAGCGAAGTCGAGACACCCATCAAAATGGCGCAACGCCGACGGGCATCTCGACTTCGCTCGATGCGAACGGAATGAGGGGATTGGCGTGGCCCCTAGCGTAGGGGCCACAAAATTACCAGCCCCTAGCCCTGCGGCTTGCTGCCCTGCTCGGCCCAGAACTTCGCGATCCGCCCGGTGATCAGTTCGGTCGCGAGGACGCGCGAGGTGTCGCGCGGCAGGTCGAGCGCCTCTGCCATCGGTCCGCCGAGTTGCGCATCGCCCAATGCCATCAGCACCAATGCGAGCGTATCTTCGTGCATCAGGCGCTTTTCGTGCGCGTCGGGAGCCATGCCGTCGATCAGCCGGTGGATCGCCTCGACGATCGGGTCGAGCGCGTCGTCGTTGCCCGTCGCCGCCATCCATGTCGCGAGCGCGCCCGCGCCGCCTTCGTTGAAGGCATCGAAGGCGAGGTCGACGATCTCGCGCACATTGCGTTCGCCCGGCGGCGATTCGGCCATCTTCCGGCCGATCGTCGCGCACACGGTTTCGGCCTGATAGGCGGCGAGCGCCTTTTGCAGCCCCGCGGCGCTGCCGAAATGGTGGAGCAGGTTCGCGTGCGTGCGGTCGATCCGCGCCGCGACCGCCTTCAGCGTCACCGCCGCGGGTCCCGTTTCCACCAGAATCTGCCGCGCGGCCTCGAGCGCGGCCGAACGGCTTTCCTCGGGACTCAGGCGCTTCTTCACTATTGACATATATGTAAGTAAACCCTATTGCTGGCCCATCTCCTCTTTTCGACGGTATGAGCCATATGTCCAGCCTTTCCCAGTCGCCGACGCCTGCAGACCTGTCGATCACGCCGCGCGACATGCGCTTTGGCCGCGACGACAAACAGGGCCGCTGGTGGCTGAACGGCGACCCGATCGCGTCGGCGTTCCACACCGCGCTGTCGGTGACGTTCCCGCGCGGCGAGGCGATGTTCATCGAGGCGGTCAAGGCGCACCGCGACGGCGTGCCGGACAAGCTGGCACGCGAAATCCGCGCCTTTACCCAGCAGGAAGTGATCCACAGCCGCGAGCATGTCGTCTTCAACAAGAAGGCGGCGGAGGCGGGTTACGACCTCAGCGAGCTTGAGGACGATGTGAACCAGGTCCTCGACCTCATCAAGACGCGGCCGCAGATCGTCAACCTGATGGCGACGATCGCGCTCGAACATTATACCGCGATGATGGCGGCGGTGATGCTGCGCGAGGACAAGATGTACGCGGGCGCCGAACCCGAATGGGCCGCCTTGTGGAAATGGCACGCGATCGAAGAGATCGAGCATAAGGGCGTCGCCTATGACACCTGGCTCCACGCGACGAAGGACTGGAGCCGCTTCAAGCGCTGGCGCGCCAAGTCGCTGATGATGCTGCTCGTCACGACGCGCTTCTGGCCGAAGCGCGTGAAGGGGATGAAGGCGCTGCTCAAACAGGACGGCCTGACCGGCTGGCGCGTCACGGCGCGTATCTGGTGGTATCTGCTCGGCCCGCCCGGCGTGCTGCGCAAGAGCTTCTTCCCCTGGCTCAGCTATTTCATGCCGGGCTTCCATCCGTGGAACCATGATGATCGCGCGCTGATCGGCAAATATGAAAGCGATTATGCCGACGCGATCATGCCCGCGCATTCGTCGCGGCCCGAACTGGCGGCAGCCGCCGCCTGATCCCTTTCTCCGCGGATGCGGGGGTCCAGAGCGGTTCTCTCTCCCGGTCTCTGGGCCTCCTCATCCGCGGAGAGGAGGGGTGTCGATGCCCGCTGGACGCGGCCGATGCGGTCCCATATCCCTTCACCGGTGGAGGGGACCATGCAGCCACATATGACCGCGGCCGAAGTCACGCAGTTCGAACTGCAACTGGCAGGGCTTTCGTCGTTGCTCGAATTCGGTTGCGGCGGCAGCACGCTCGTCGCGGCGCGGCAGGTGCGGCGGATCGTCAGCGTCGACAGCGACCCGCTGTGGCTGGCGAAGGTCCACGCCGAAATCGCGCGCGAAGCGGTCGATTTTACTCCGGTCCACATCGACATCGGTCCGGTGGGCGAATGGGGCTATCCCGCGGACGAAAGCCGGCTCCGCGACTGGCCGCGCTATCACACGCGGATATGGCAGAGCATGGGGGGCAGTCCCGACGCGGTGCTCGTCGACGGGCGTTTTCGCGTCGCCTGCCTGTTGCAGGCGATCATCCATTGCAAGCCCGACTGCATCTTCCTGTTCCACGATTTCAACGACCGGCCGCATTATCATCGCGTGCTTCGGCACGTCGACGTGCTGACGCGGGTCGACACGCTCGCAGTGCTGCGCGCGAAGCAGCAGGTCGACGGCAAGGCAGTGCTGCACGACCTGTTCGATCATTATCTCGACCCCGATTGACCCGTTCGACGGGCTTCGGCACACCCGCGCGATGTTCACTGCACCCCCCCTCATCGAAACCGACCGTTTGCGCCTGCGTCCGGGGCGCCTGTCCGACAAGGACGTCCATATCGCGATGTGGGCCGACGCGCGCGTCACGCGCTTCATCGGCGGCGAACCGCGCACGGCAGACGTGAGCTGGGGCAAGTTCCTGGGCTCGGCCGGGCTGTGGCCGGTGATGGGCTTCGGCTACTGGGTGTTCGCCGACCGGCAAAGCGACGCGCTCGTCGGCATGGGCGGCCTCAGCTATTTCTGTCGCGGCATCCCCGAACTCGAAGACCTGCCCGAGGCGGGCTGGGCGTTTGACGCCGACCATTGGGGCGCGGGCTATGCGACCGAGGCGATGACCGCCGCGCTCGGCTGGGCCGACGCGAACCTCGAAGCCAAGGAAGTCCGCTGCATCATCGATCCGGGCAATGATGCGTCTGAACGCGTGTCGGCGAAGCTGGGTTTCCGCCGCATCGGGGAGAGCGATGCGTTAGGGCATGTCGTCGCGATCTATGGCCGTCCCAAGGGCGGTTAGGCCAGCTCGACCACCAGCACGCCGCCGTCTGCGCTGACGACGCGGACCTTGGTGCCTTCGGCCGCGTCGGGTCCGCGCACCGGCCATTCGCCGTCGCCGACCTTTGCGCGGCCGCGGCCGTTTTCGATTCCGCGGGTCAGCGTCAGCACCTCGCCGACCAGCCGCGCCCCGCGCTGGTTAAGGTGCGGGTCGGTGCTGGTGATCGGGTTCGCCTTCAGCCAGCGCCGCGTTGTGTAGAGCGCGACGAAGGACAGCGCTGCGAAAACGACAAGCTGCAGCGGGATGCCGATCGGCAGCACCCAGGCGAGGAGCCCGGTGGCGATCGCGGCGGCGCCCAGCCAGACGAGGAAGAAGCCCGGCGCGACGATTTCCGCGGCGGCGAGCAGCACGCCGAGCGCGAGCCACGCCCAGTGCGGTTCCATATTCGTCAGCCATTCGGGCATGTCAGGCTCCCGTCTTGCGCTCGATCGCGTCGCGGGCGAGTTCGCCGATGCCGCCGAGCGTCCCGATCAGCTGTGTCGCCTCGACCGGGAACAGAATCGTCTTGGCGTTCGGGCTGGTGGCGAACTGGCTGACCGCCTCGACATATTTTTGCGCGATGAAATAATTGATCGCCTGCGCGTTGCCGCCGGCGATCGCGTCGGACACCATCTGCGTCGCCTTGGCTTCGGCCTCGGCCTCGCGTTCGCGGGCTTCGGCGTCGCGGAAGGCGGCTTCGCGGCGGCCCTCGGCCTGCAGGATCTGGCCCTGCTTCTCACCCTCGGCGCGGAGGATTTCCGAAGCACGCGCGCCCTCGGCTTCGAGGATGTTGGCGCGCTTCTCGCGCTCGGCCTTCATCTGCCGCGCCATCGCGTTCGAGATGTCGGCGGGCGGGCGAATGTCCTTGATCTCGACGCGGGTGATCTTGACCCCCCAGGGCGTCGTCGCATCGTCGACGACGTGCAGCAGCCGGAGGTTGATTTCGTCGCGTTTCGACAAGGTTTCGTCGAGGTCCATCGACCCCATCACGGTGCGCAGGTTCGTGGTCGTCAGGTTCATGATCGCGAGATAGAGATCGCTGACTTCATACGCGGCCTTCGCGGCGTCGAGCACCTGGAAGAAGACGACGCCGTCGACCGCGACCATCGCATTGTCCTTGGTGATGATTTCCTGGCCCGGAATGTCGAGTACCTGTTCCATCATGTTCACCTTGCGACCGACGCGGTCGAAGATCGGCATGATGAAATTGAGTCCCGGCTGCGCGGTATGCGTGTAACGGCCGAAGCGTTCGATCGTATAGGCATAGCCCTGCCGCACGGGCGTCAGCGCCCAAAGTACGAACACCAGCGCCAGCACGACCCCGGCAATCGCCACATAACCCATCGCTTGACCCCTCCGCAAATTACCGCCTGCAAGTCCTTCTTTATTGCGGCTTTGGGCCCTTTGCGCCAGACAAAAGCGCATGACTGTTCCCGCCTTCGCTCCCCGCTCGCTCCTCTATGTCCCCGGATCGAATGCCCGCGCGCTCGAAAAGGCGGGCGGGCTGGCCGCCGACATGCTGATCATCGATCTGGAAGATGCCGTACCCGCCGACCGCAAGGCCGAAGCGCGGGGCGCGATGCGCGCGGCGGTGGCCGCGGGCTATCCGGGCAAGCGTGTCGCGGTCCGGGTGAACGCGACGGGCGCCGGCGAACAAGCGGACGATATTGCGGCGCTCGCCGGGCTGGCGCTCGATGCGGTCGTGCTGCCGAAAGTCGATGCGACATCCGATCTCGACCCGCTGCGCGGCCTTGGCCTGCCGATCCTCGCGATGATCGAGACGCCGACGGCGATTTACGCCGCGCGCGACATTGCCGCCGATCCGGCGGTTGCGGGCTGATTGCGGGCCTCAACGACCTCGCGCACGAGCTCCAGCTTCCCGATGGCATGGATCGCGGCGCGATGAGCCATTCGATCCAGGCGATCGTTCTCGCTGCGCGCGCGGGCGGGATCTGGGGTTTCGACGGCGTCTATAATGCGATCGACGATGCCGCGGGTTTCGCCGCCGAAGCCGCCGAGGGCCGTCGGCTTGGTTTCGACGGCAAGACGCTGATCCATCCGTCGCAGGTCGACCCGTGCAACACCGCCTTCGTGCCCTCGCAACGCGAGATCGCGGCGGCCGAAGCGCTCGTCGCGGCAGCGACGGGGGGTGCGCAGCGGCACGCGGGCCGCATGGTCGAGGATATGCACGTCGAGGCGGCGCGCGCCTTGCTCGAACGCGCGGCGCGCGGCGCCTGACACCGCCGTTCGTCGTTCGACGAACGCGTCTTGCCTGTCCCCGGCGATCATGCCATGCGGCACGCCCATGCAAGCAATAAAGTTTCGCGCCGCGATCGCGGCCGTCGCCCTGGCCGCTTTCGTCGCCGTCCCCGCCGCTTCAGCGAAAGCGGCCGACGCCCCGGTCACCGAGGCGCAGCTCGCCGACCATATCAGGATACTCGCGAGCGATGCGTTCGAGGGCCGCGCGCCGGGCACCGAGGGCGAGGATCGCACCATCGCCTATATCGTCGGCGAATGGGCCAAGGCGGGCCTCGAAGCCGTGCCGGGCAGCACGACCCCCTGGCTCCAGCCGGTGCCCTTCGTCGAGACGCAGGCGCTGGGCGGCACCGCCAAGTTCAAGGTCAGCGGCCGCGACTTCGCCCTCGCGAACGACGGCATCATCCTGACCGGTCGCGACCCGTCGGTGTCGCTGACCGGCGTCCCCGCGGTCTTCGTCGGCTATGGCGTCGACGGCGCGGGCAAGGTCAACGCTGACGTCAAGGGCAAGCTCGCGATCATGCTGTTCGACAATGCACCGTTCGGCGACAAATTGCCGCGCTATCGCGAGCGGCGCCAGATGCTCGCCGATGCGGGTGCGAGCGCGGTGCTCGTGATCGCGACCGACGCGGTGCCGTGGACGACGCTGCGCGAAAGCGCCGGCGCCAAGGCGATGCGTCTCGCAAGCGCCAAGCCCGGTGCCCCGATCACCGGTTTCCTTTCGCCCGAAGCCGCCGACGCGCTGCTGAAAAAAGCGGGGCAGGATGGCGGCGCGGCGCGCGAAGCGGCGAAATCACCCGACTATAAGGGCGCCGCGCTGCCGGTTACCGCCGACCTTGCGGCGCAATCGGCGATCCGTCCCTTTGCCAGCAACAACGTCATCGCGAAGCTGCCCGGCGCGAAGCCCGACGGCAAGGCGGTGCTGTTCCTGGGGCATTGGGATCATCTCGGCATCTGCGAGCCCGAAGGCACCGCCGACCGCATCTGCAACGGCGCGGTCGACAATGCGAGCGGCATTGCGGTGCTGATCGAGGTTGCGAAGCGGCTCGGATCGGGCGTCCGCCCCGACCGCGACATCTATTTCATGGCGACGACCGCGGAAGAAAAGGGCCTGCTCGGCGCGCATTATTTCGCCGATCATCCGGTGGTGCCGCTTTCCGACATCACCGTCGCGCTGAATGTCGACACGATCGCGATCTCGCCGCGCGGAACGCCCGTCGCGACGATCGGCCGCGGCAAGCCCGCCTATGACGCGGTCGTGCGCGAAGCGGCGACGAAGCTCGGCCGGACGCTCGACGAGGATGGCGAGGCCGATGCCTTCATCCAGCGGCAGGATGGCTGGGCGCTCGGCGCCAAGGGCGTGACCTCGCTGATGGTTGGCGGCAGCTTTTCGGACATGAAGCTGCTCGAAGCGTTCCTCGGCAGCGACTATCATACCGCTGCGGATAATTTCTCCGACAAGATCCCGCTTGGCGGCGCGGCGGAGGATGCCGACCTGCATGTCGCGCTCGGCCGCGCGTTCGCCGATACGAAAGCCTGGTCGGGAACGGCGAAATAAAAATCAAGTGTGTCCCCGCGAAGGCGGGGACCCATCACCGAGTGTTTCGGAATTAGACGGCAGGAGATGGGTCCCCGCCTTCGCGGGGACACACGATCCTTTAACTTGGCTTACGCCGCCTGCTTTGCCCGATCCGCCATTTCCTGGTTGAGCATCTCGGCCAGCAGGAAGGCGAGTTCGAGGCTCTGCCCCGCGTTGAGGCGCGGGTCGCAATGCGTGTGATAGCGGTCGGCGAGATCCATCTGGGTCACGTCCATCGCGCCGCCGGTGCATTCGGTGACATTCTGGCCGGTCATTTCGATATGGATGCCGCCGCCATGCGTGCCCTCGGCGCGGTGCACCGCGAAGAAGCCGCGCACTTCGGCGAGGATGCGATCGAAGGGCCGCGTCTTGTAGCCGTTGGGCGTCTTGATGACATTGCCGTGCATCGGGTCGCACGACCAGACGACGGGGTGGCCCGATTCCTTCACCGCGCGCACGAGCTTGGGCAGATGCGCCTCGATCTTGTCGTGGCCATAGCGCGTGATCAGCGTCATGCGGCCCGCGACATGGTTCGGGTTGAGCGTGTCGAGCAGGCGCAGCAGCACGTCGGGTTCGAGGCTGGGTCCGCACTTCATGCCGACCGGATTGCCGATGCCGCGCAGATATTCGATATGCGCCGAGCCTTCGAAGCGCGTGCGGTCGCCGACCCACAGGAAGTGGCCCGACGTGTCGTACCAGCCGCCGGTCAGGCTGTCCTGGCGCGTGAGTGCCTGCTCATAGGGGAGCAGCAGCGCCTCGTGGCTGGTGTAGAAGCTTGTGCCCTTGATCTGCGGCACCGTTTCGGGCGTCACGCCGCACGCTTCCATGAAGGCGAGCGCTTCGGAAATCCGCGCGGCGGTTTCCTGATATTTCTTCGCCCACGGGCTGCGGTCCATGAAGTCGTGCGTCCAGGCGTTGACCTGATGCAGGTTCGCATAGCCGCCGTTCGCGAAGGCGCGCAGCAGGTTCAGCGTCGCCGCCGACTGGTTATACGCCTTGACCATGCGCTGGGGGTCGGGCTCGCGGCCCGCTTCCTCGAACGCGATATCGTTGATGATGTCGCCGCGATAGCTCGGCAGTTCGACGCCATCCACATCTTCCATGTCGGCCGAACGCGGCTTGGCGAACTGGCCCGCCATGCGGCCGAGCTTCACCACGGGCATCTTCGACGCGAAGGTCAGGACGACCGCCATCTGGAGGAGAACGCGGAAGGTGTCGCGGATGTTGTTCGGATGGAATTCGGCAAAGCTTTCGGCGCAATCGCCGCCCTGCAGCAGGAACGCCTTGCCCTCGGCCACGCGGCCGAGCTCGGCGGTCAGGTCGCGCGCTTCGCCGGCAAAAACCAGCGGCGGATAATTGCTGAGTTCGCGTTCCGCCGCTGCGAGCGCATCGGCGTCGCGATAGGTGGGAAGCTGGCGGGCCTCGTGCGAGCGCCAGCTATGCGGTTGCCAGTTTTTCGTCATCTGCCTGTCTTTTCATCTTCGAATCGTGCGCCCCATGGCGCGGATACCGCGCGGAAGCAATGTTGCGGGCGCGCGAAAATCCGAAAATTAGCATTATCGTGACCTTTGCGCACCTATGCTTTTCTTCGGACCAGTGAACTGATAGTTTATTATAGGCTTGGCGCGGTGAGGGGCGGGCCAAGGCGATCGGCTATCGGCAACGTTATACACCCGGTGACCTGACTTCGGGTCTCGACGCGAAGCGATTGGTTATGGCGAGTTTCGATTCCGCGTGGTTCCTATATGGGGCGCTCCTGCTCCTGCTCGCGACAAGTTTTGTCGTGCGCATCGACTATGTCCGCTTCGGGCTTGCCGCCGCGGCGCTGGTGGCGCTCCCGCTCGTGCTGTTTCGCGAACCCGATATCGGCTCCGGCCTGCTGGTACTCGCGATCCTCGTCGTCAATATCGGCATCCTCGCGCGCTTGTGGCTGCGCGGGGCACAGCTGCGCTTCTCGGCCGAGGAAGACGAGCTCCGCCGCCAGCATTTTGCGGGCCTGAGTCCCGCGTTCGCGCGCGACCTGATCGACCAGGGGCACTGGATATCGGCGCGCCGCGGCGAAGTGCTGATCCGCGAGAACCAGGCGGCACCCAGCCTCTTCTACCTCGCCGAAGGGCAGGCGAGAATCCTGCGCGAGGGCGTCGAGGTCGGGCGATTGTCCGACGGCGCACTGATCGGAGAGGCGACCGTGCTCGACGGCACCCACGCGACAGGGACGGTGACGCTCAGCAGCAACGCGCGGCTCTGGTTCGTTCCGGCGGCGGCGCTGCGCGCCTATCTCGCAGCCAATCCCGCCATCGCCGGCGCCCTTCACGAAGGCTTCGCGCGTGCGCTGCGCGGCAAATTGGCGAGCGCGAACACGCGCCTCGCCGACCGTCCGCTCGCCTCGTGACGCGGCGGGCGCTTTCGCGTCTCGAATCTGCCACCGGCACCTGCTAGGCATCCTATCCATGACGCTGATTCTCTATGGCATTTCGAACTGCGACACGGTGAAGAAGGCGCGCCGCTGGCTCGATGAACAGGGTGTCGCCTATCGTTTCCACGATGTGCGCAAGGACGGGCTCGACGCTGCGCGGCTCCAAGGCTGGATCGACGCGCTTGGCTGGGAAAAGCTGCTTAACAAGGCGGGCACGACCTTCCGCAAGCTGCCCGATGCGCAAAAGGACGGGCTCGACGCGGCCTCGGCGAAGGCGCTGATGCTCGAACAGCCCGCGATGATCCGCCGTCCCGTGGTCGAGGCCGCGGACGGCGTCAGCGTCGGTTTCGCGGCCGGCGATTGGCAGACGCGTTTTGCGGCATGACCCGCTGGCCGCTGGCCCTTATGGCCCTGATGCTGTCGGCGGGCTGCGCGGCTGACGACATGACCGTAGAACCCACCCTCGACGGCCAGCCGCCGATCATCATCGCGCACCGCGGCGCGTCGGGCGAGCGGCCCGAACATACGATCGCCGGCTATCGGCTCGCGATCGACCAGGGCGCCGATTATATCGAACCCGATCTTGTGCTGACCAAGGACGGCGTGCTCGTCGCGCGGCACGAGAACGAGATTTCGGAAACCACCGACGTTGCCGATCATCCCGAGTTCAAGGCGCGGAAGGCGACCAAGACGATCGACGGGCAGCAGGTCACCGGCTGGTTCACCGAGGATTTCACGCTTGCCGAACTGAAGACGCTGCGCGCGCGCGAACGGCTGCCGAAGCTGCGCAGCACCGCCTATGACGGCAAGTTCGACATCCCCACCTTCGAGGAAATCCTGACCTTGCTCGCCGAGGTCAATAAGGGCCGTGCCAAGCCGGTCGGCGTCTATCCCGAAACCAAGCACCCGAGCTACTTCGCCGCGATCGGCCTGCCGCACGAGGCGCCTTTGCTCGCGATGCTCGATCGTTTCGGGTATCGCGGCCGCGCCGCGCCGGTGTTTATCCAGAGCTTCGAGGTCGGCAACCTGATGGACCTGCGCGCCAAGAGCGACCTGCCGCTGATCCAGTTGATGGATGCCGAGGGCGGCCCGGCCGACAAGCCCGACATGCGCTATGCCGCCATGGCGTCGCCCGCGGGGCTGAAGATGGTTGCGGGCTATGCCGACGGCATCGGCCCGAACAAGGCGATGGTGATTCCGCGCGCTGCGCTCGGCCGGCTAGGTGATCCGACGACCCTGGTGCGCGATGCCCATGCCGCGGGACTCAAGGTGCATCCGTGGACCTTCCGCCGCGAAAATTATTTCCTGCCGCTCGGCGAAAAGGGCGGGGTCAATCCCGCCGGTCACGGCGACCTCGGTGCCGAAATCCGCGCCTATCTCAGGACCGGGATCGACGGACTGTTCAGCGACAATTCGCGCGAAGCGGTGGCGGCGGTGAAGCAAGGAGGCGAGCCATGACCGAACGGGCCCTGGGTGCGAGCGGGCTGTCGATCCGCCCCTTTGTCCTTGGTGGCAATGTCTTTGGCATGACCGCGGGGCGCGAGGCGAGCTTCGCGGTGCTCGACCGTTTCGTCGAACATGGCGGCGGGATGATCGACACCGCCGACGTCTATTCGGCGTGGGTGCCTGGCCACAAGGGCGGCGAATCCGAAAGCATGATGGGCGCGTGGCTCAAGGCAAGCGGCGCACGCGACAGCATCCTCATCGCAACAAAGGTCGGCATGATGCCCGGCGGGCTGAAGCCCGAACGCATCCGCGAGGCGGTGCAGGGATCGCTCGACCGGCTCGGCGTCGACACGATCGACCTCTATTTCGCGCACAAGGACGATCCCGACGTTCCTTTGGGCGAGGTGCTGGGCGCATTCGCCGAACTTGTCGACGCGGGCATCGTGCGCGCGATCGGCGCGTCCAACTATTCGGCGGACCGGCTCGCCGAGGCGCTGCGCGTCGCCGACGAGGCGGGCTTGCCGCGCTTCACCGCGATGCAGCCCGAACTCAACCTGCTCGACCGCGCGCAATATGAAGGGACCTTGCAGGATCTGTGCGTGGCGGAGGGGCTTGGCGTCGTTACCTATTTCAGCCTCGCTTCGGGCTATCTGACGGGCAAATATCGCAGCGTCGACGACATCGGCCGGAGCGCACGCGGGCCGCGGGTAAAGCCCTATGTCGAGGGCAAGGGACCGGCAATGCTCGCGGCGATGGATGCGATCGCGGCGGAGACCGGCGCCACGCTGTCGCAGATCGCGCTCGCCTGGGTCGCGGCGCAGCCCGGCGTCACCGCACCGATTGCGAGCGCGACGACGGTCGAACAGCTCGACGAATTGATCGGCAGCCTCGACCTCGCCCTGAGCGACGAACAGCTTGCGGCGCTGAGCGTGGCCTGAAGTCCGGCCCGCCGCCCCCGGGGAGAGGCGGGAGCCGGACCCGCGCGGCCGCGCTGTCTCAATTGCTGCCGCCGTCCCACTGGAACACCGCTTCGAGCGGCTTGTCGAAGCAACGCGCGATGCGAAAGGCGACTTCGAGCGAGGGCGAATATTTGCCCTGTTCGATCGCCGCGATCGTCTGGCGCGTCACTCCGACGCGATCGCCGAGTTCGCCCTGCGTCATTTCGCCGGCGAGGAAGCGCAGCGTGCGGATGTCGTTGGTGAAGGGCAAACTAGCCATGCCAGCCCCTCCGGTAGCTCGTCAGCACGATGACGCTGTTGACCAGTTCGGCGATGACGATCGCGAGCAGGCCCATGTTCGCCAGCGGCACGCCGCGCTCGACGAAGGGCATATATACGCCGACGACCATCATCCCTACCAGCAGCACATAATAGGCCATGGTCGCGCCGCGGCGGCGGATCGCGCGGTCGCGCTCGTCGGCGCGCGCCCGTTCGGATTTCGGTGCCTGCGCCGACAGGATGACCGTGCCGATGATGACCGTGACCGCATGCGCGATGGCGATCGAACCGAAGAGCCACAGCATCGGGAAGACTTCGCGCCCGGCAGGGTGACCGGAAAGCAACAGCCCGAAATAGACGGTATAAGCGGCGACCATCGCGATGACGTTCAGCCAAGCGGTCTTTTCACGGAAGTTCATCGAAAATCTCCGGTGTCGGCGCCGGCTCGCCGGCGCGCGGATTCGAGGATCGCGGGGGACATGGCTCAATAGCCTCGGCGATAGAGAAACAGCTGGGTGCCGATGCGGACCAACTCGGCGATAACCAGCGTAGCCAGCATCAGGTTGAGCTGTTGCGCCTGGTTCACGCCCCAGAAGATCAGGAAGATATTGGCCCAGATGCCGACCACCAGCGGGTAATAGGCATAATGGGTACCGCGCATGTGAAAGCTGCGGTCGCGCTCATCCTCTTTCAGATCGACTTCGGCGCGGTTGCGGATCGCGAGGAAGGCGGTCGCCACCGTCATCGCCACGATGATAGCGATGGTGACCGGCACGAGCAGCCCCGCCGTCGCCCACACGCCCGCCGGGCTGTCCGCGACCTGCCAAGGGTAAGCGAGGAAATACCAGCCGAACGCCAGAATCATCGTCACCAGCGTGACCCAGTGAATTTTCTCGCGGAACGCCATGCGATTCGCCTCCATGTTATAAATTACGAACTCTATGTTCGATATTTTTAACATCGAGTCAAGCAGGAATAACATTGCTCGGCTTTGGCGCTTTCGCGCCCCGGCTTTTGGGGCTAAGCCGCCGCCCCATGTCCACACTCCCCAAAACGCTCACCCTCGACACCTCGACGAGCCGCGCCAATCCGACCCCGCAGCCGATGAAGCGCCTGACGGTGCCGCGCATCCGCCAGCGCAAGGGCGGCGAGCCGCTCGTCATGCTGACCGCCTACACTGTCCGCATGGCGCAGCTGCTCGATCCGCATTGCGACATGCTGCTCGTGGGCGATTCGCTGGCGCAGGTGATCTATGGCCTGCCGCACACCGTCGGCGTGACGATGGACATGATGGCGCTCCACGGCGCGGCGGTGGTGCGCGGCAGCTATCACGCCGCGGTGATCGTCGACATGCCCTTCGGCAGCTATGAGGGCAGCCCGCAGCAGGCGTTCGACAATGCCGCGCGCCTGCTCAAGGAAACCGGCGCGGCGGCGGTGAAGGTCGAGGGCGGCAAGGTGCTCGCCCCGACGATCGAATTCCTGACCCAGCGCGGCATTCCGGTGATGGGCCATGTCGGGCTGACCCCGCAGGCGGTGAACATCCTCGGCGGCTATGGCGTGCGCGGCAAGAGCGAGGAAGAAGCGCGCTCGATCGTCGAGGACGCCGTCGCCGTGGCGCAGGCCGGCGCCTTTTCGATCGTCATCGAGGGCGTGCTCGAATCGATCGCGATCGAGATCACGAACAAGGTCGATTGCCCGACGATCGGCATCGGCGCGTCGGCGCAGTGCGACGGGCAGGTCCTCGTCACCGACGACATGCTCGGCATGTTCGAACGCGTCCCGAAGTTCGTGAAGCGCTATCAGGACATGGGGGCGGTCGTCAGCGGCGCGGTGAAGGACTATGCGGACGAAGTCAGGTCCCGTTCATTCCCGACCGAGGATCAGATCTACGCTGGCTGAATCCGCGCGGCGTGCCGACCGGGCCGAGTGAATCGCTTGGCCTTTTTCGGTGCCGTCGCTAAGGAAGCGGCCGGCCCAGAGCCATGACGAATATATGGAGGTTTGATTGGCCCTGAGCCCGACGAACGACGCCGCGCTGTTGCAAGAGGTCGATGAAGCCGTCCGCAAGGACCAGCTCGATACGATCATGCAGCGCTATGGCCGCTGGATTCTCGGCGGTGTCCTCGCCGCGCTGCTCGCGTTCGGCGGCTATCTTTTCTGGGGCCATCGGCAGGAGGCCGCGCGCGGCGAACAGGCCGAAGAGCTGATCGCCGCCTTTGAAAAGCTGGGAACGAACCAGCCGCGCGCCGCCACCACCGAACTCCAGAAGCTCGCTGCCGAGGGCAATCCCGCCTATCGCGCGGTTGCGCAGATGCAGGAAGCGAACATCAAGGCGCAGACCGGCGACCTGAAGGCCGCCGCTGCGTTGATGGCGAAGGTCGCGGCCGACACGAAACTCGACCAGTCGCTGCGCGACCTCGCGCTGATCCGCCAGACCGCGTTCGAATATGACACGCTCAAGCCCGAAGCGGTGATCGCGCGCCTGAAGCCGATGGTCGACGCCAAGGATCCGGCGTCGAGCTGGTTCGCCAGCGCGGCCGAACTGTCGGCCACCGCGCATTACCAGCTCGGTCAGTTCGACCAGGCCGGCGCGCTGTACGGCCGCATCGCCAAATTGCCGGGCGTCGCCAAGTCGCTGCAATCGCGATCGGTGCAGATGGCGGGGATGCTCGGCGTCGATGCCGTCGCCGACAAGGCGGCCGAAAGCGCCAAAGCCGAACAAAAGGCGGCGCCAAGCGCCGCCGGGGACCAGAAAGGCAGTGCTGCGCCGAAGGCAGCGGCAGCCGGAAAAGCTGAGGAAGCCAAATAATATGCGGAAATCGCGTTACGGACTCTATGCGGCGCTGATCGCGCTGCCCCTCGCCGGTTGCGGCGTGCTGAAAGGCGACGGCGGGCCGAAGACGCCGACGGTCGGCGACCGCGTGTCGATCCTGTCGAACGACAACAGCGTCAAGGTCGATCCGGCCACCGCGGACATCGCGGTGGTGCTGCCCGAACCCGCGGTCAACGCGGCGTGGGCGCAATCGGGCGGTAATGCGTCGAAGTCGATGGGTCATCCGGCGCTCGCCGCGACGCGCAGCAAATTGTGGCAGGCGAATATTGCCGGCAGCACCAATAAGCAGCGCCTCGCCGCGTCGCCGGTCGTCGCCGACAATCGCCTGTTCGTCGTCGATACCGACGCCGTCGTGACCGCTCTTTCCGCCGACACGGGCGCGCCGCTCTGGCGCACGCCGATCGGCAGCGAGGGCAAGGATTTCAAGGCGTCGCTGTTTGGCGGCGGTGCCGGGGTCGACGGCAATGTCGTCTATGCGACCAGCGGCGTCGGCGACGTCGCGGCGCTGAACGTCGCCGACGGATCGGTGATCTGGAAGGTCAAGCCGGCGGGTCCGCTGCGCGGTGCCCCGACGATTGCCTTTGGCGGCGTTTATGTGATCAGCCAGGACAACCAGATTTTCGCGCTCAATGCCGCGACCGGGGCGGTGCAGTGGCAGGCGACGGCGTCGATGGAACCCGGCAGCGTGTTCGGTGCGGCGTCGCCCGCGGCGGGGCAGGGAACGATCGTCGCCGGCTATTCGTCCGGCGAGGTTCAGGCCTATCGCTACGAAAACGGCCGCGACCTTTGGGAAGACGCGCTCGCGCGCACGTCGATGGCGCTGTCGGTGTCGACGCTCACCGACGTCGATGCCGATCCGGTCGTCGACCGCGGCCGCGTTTTCGCGCTCGGCCAGGGCGGCCGCATGGCAAGCTATGAGCTCGTCACCGGCCAGCGAAGCTGGGAAATCTCGATCGCGGGCATCTCGACCCCCTATGTAATCGGCGAGTGGGTTTATGCGATGACCGACGACGGCAAGCTGCTGTGCGTGTCGCGCGCGAACGGCAAGGTGCGCTGGCTGCAGCAGCTCGCGCGCTTCCGCGTCGAAACCGAAAAGAAGAAAAAGGACCCGATCCGCTGGACCGGGCCGATCCTTGCTGGCGGACGCCTGATCGCGGTCAATAGCGAAGGGACGCTTTCCGAATTCTCGCCGACCGACGGATCGCTGCTCGGATCGACCGAATTCAAATCGTCGCTGTCGCAGCCCCCGGTGGTTGCGAACAATATTTTGTACGTCCTCGCGGACGACGGGCAGATCACGGCCTGGCGCTGATACGGCGTCCGGGCCGGGGCGGCCCGGTTGGATACAGGGAATAGTCTCATGTCGCGATTCGCGACGATTGCCATTGTCGGCCGTCCCAATGTGGGCAAGTCGACGCTGTTCAACCGGCTGGTCGGCAAGCGCCTCGCGCTCGTCGACGACCAGCCCGGGGTGACGCGCGACCGGCGCGAGGGCGACGGTCAGTTGCTCGGACTCGAATTCCGCATCGTCGATACGGCGGGTTTCGAGGATTATGACGCCGCGACCCTGCCCGGCCGGATGCGTGTGCAGACCGAAAAGGCGGTGCGCGAAGCCGATGCGGCCCTGTTCATGATCGACGGCCGCGCCGGAGTGACCCCGCTCGATGAGGAAATCGCGCGCTGGCTGCGCAGCGAGGACACGCCGATCATCCTCCTCGTCAACAAGGCCGAGGGGAAGCAGGGCGAAAACGGCCTGATGGAAAGCTATTCGCTCGGTTTCGACAATCCGATCGCGCTCAGCGCCGAGCATGGCGAAGGGGTCGTCGACCTGTTCGATGCTCTCCGTCCGATCGTCGAGGCCTATGATGCGGCCGAAGCCGAAGCGCTGCCGCCGCCCGTCGAGGGCGAGGAAGACGACGACGCGCCGCTCGGCCCGATGAAGCTCGCGATCGTCGGCCGCCCGAACGCGGGCAAGTCGACGCTGATCAACCGGATGATCGGCGAGGACCGCCTGATCACCGGGCCCGAGGCCGGGATCACCCGCGATTCGATCCGCGTCGACTGGCAATGGGAGAATGACGGCGAGGTCCACGAGATCCAGCTGTTCGACACCGCGGGGATGCGCAAGCGCGCCAAGGTCGTCGACAAGCTGGAGAAACTGTCGGTCGCCGACGCGCTCCATGCGGTCGATTTCGCCGAGGTCGTCGTGCTGCTGCTCGACGCCACCAAGGGGCTCGAGGCGCAGGATCTGCGCATCGCCGACAGGGTGCTGCAGGAAGGCCGCGCGCTGATTGTCGCGCTCAACAAATGGGACATCGCCGAGGATCCCTCGTCGCTGTTCAACGGCGTGCGAAATGCGCTCGACGACGGGCTCAGCCAGGTCAAGGGCGTGCCGGTGCTCAGCATTTCGGGCGCGACGGGCAAGGGCATCGATACGCTCGTCCGCGTCGCGTTCGAACAGCGCGAAATCTGGACCAATCGCGTTTCGACCGCGCGCCTCAACCGCTGGTTCGAAGGCGCGGTCGAAAACAATCCGCCGCCGGCGCCGGGCGGCAAGCGCATCAAGCTGCGCTATATCACGCAGGCGCGCACCCGGCCGCCGACCTTCGTCGTGTTCGGGACGCGCACCGACAGCCTGCCGGGCAGCTACGAACGCTATCTGGTCAACGGCATGCGCAAGGAACTGGGTTTCCAGGGCGTTCCGGTGCGCCTCAATTTCCGCAATTCGCGCAATCCCTACGATGAGTGACGCATCGACGCTGGTCGTCGATGCGCGCGGGATGCGTTGCCCCTGGCCGGCGCTCAGGCTGGCGCGCGCAATGCGCGATGCGTCGGACGTGCTGCTGATCGCCGACGATCCGCAGGCGGGGCGCGAGGTCGCGGCGCTGGCGGGCGAGCATGGCTGGCAGGTCGAGGACGGCGCGACCGACGCCGGCGAAGGGCGCTGGCGCGTCCGGCGCTGATCCAAAGCGGGACGGCTTCCCGCATGCCCCCGCTGACACCGTAACGTCTTTTTTACCCAAACTCGGCATGGACCGGGTGGGACCACGGCCGAATTTGAACACCAAGGGACGAAAGCATTGGACGAAATCCTGGTCGATTGGGATGAGTTTCGCGCGACGCGCACCCAGTTGGGCGCCGCGTTTGTGCGGATTCTCGGCTATTTTCGCGAAGACGGCACCAAATCGGTCGCCGCGATCGAAGAGGCGATGCGCGCCCGCGATGCGCGCGGCCTCGTGATGCCCGCGCACACGCTGAAAAGCGAAGCGCGCCAGTTCGGCGGCGAAAAGCTCGGTGCGCTGTCCGAAGATATCGAAATGTTTGCGCGGCGCTGCGTCGAAAGCCAGACGAGCCCCGAAGAATATCTGCCGCGCGTCGTCGAACTGCGCCGGCTGTTCGAAGAGACGCTCGGCGCGCTCGAGCGCGAAGCGAACCCGCTTGTCCAGCGCCGTCCCGCAGGTTTCGGCCGCGCAGTCGGTTACTGAATATTATTGGCGGCTTCGATGAATCGGAGCGGGCCGGTGCCGTTTCCGACGTCAGTCGGAAATGACATTACCCTTTCCGCATCGGCTGGAGCGTTCCGCGCGCAAGGCTGCGCCATAGCCATTCGAGCGGGCCGTAACGAAAGTGATCGAGCCACGGCTTCGACCACAGCAGCATGACGGCCCACATGCCGATGCAGAACAGGTAGAGCGTCCAGCGGCCGACATCGCCGAACAGCCCGATCCCGTAACCATAGAAGATCGTCGTCATCACGATGCTGGTGCCGAGATAGTTGGAGAAGGCGGCACGCCCCGCGGCGGCAACGCGCGCGATCCCCGCACTGGCGCCCACGCGCTGGATCAGCAGCACGAGCAGCGCGGCATAGGCGATCGTCATCATCAGCCGCCCCGGCCCCGCCCACGCCATGAACGCGTTGACGCCGACGAGATAGTCGAAGCCCGATCGCCACTGGAGCCAGCCGACCAGCAATGTCAGCACCACGCCGGGCGGCAGCCAGCGTCGTACCGTCCGCCGGTAATCGGCGGCGGCCCATGCGCCGGTCAGGAAGCCGTTGCGGAACAGCGCCATGCCCAGCATCATCAGCGGCAGCGTTTCGAGTATCGTCATCAGCACGCCGATGAACGGATTGATCGCAGTATCGAGCCGCGAGTCCAGGATCGGCAGGTAGGGACCGCGATGGAGTGCGAGCTCCTCGGTCACTTCACCGTCGATCTTGGCATATTCGGCGCGGACCTCGCGCCCGGCTTCGGCCATCGGCGAGGCGGGGTCGTCGGCGGCGCTGGCGATCGCAAGCTGCGCACCGAAGAATAACGAGGTCAGCACGACGCCGATGGTGAAAAGGCCGAGCGCCCATTTGATCAGCCGGCGTGCCTCCCACGCGCGAAAGCGGAAGGCGATGCAGCCGACCGCCGCATAGAGGAACAATATGTCGCCCCACCAGATGAAGAAATAGTGGCAGAGGCCGAAGACTGCGAGCCACGCCATGCGGCGATAATGCACCGACCCCGGGTTCTGGCCGCTCGCTTCCGCGCGGTCGATGATCAAGAGCATGCTCGCCCCGAACAGGATCGAGAAAAGCCCGCGCATCTTGCCGTCGAACAGCAGGAAGCCGAGCGCCCAGGCGGCGATGTCGGACGGCGTTTCGCCGCCATAGGCGCGCGGCGAGACATAGGCCATTTCGGGCATCGCAAAGGCGACGATGTTCATCGCCAAAATGCCCATCACGGCGAAGCCGCGCAGCGCGTCGAGGGTGACGAGGCGTTCGCCCGCAACTTGTCGATCTTCGCGCATATCGCCCTCCACTGTATTATCCGCCTATAACGGCTGCGGCGGCGATCCGTCCAGCGCTTTAACCTGCTATTGACATCTATGTCAGTAATGCTATTTCACCAGCATCAGATGATTCGAACGGGAACGACCTATGACCCCCACCATCTTCTCCCATCCCGACCGCCAGCCGCAGAAGTTCCGCCCGTTCAAGGCGTTCGCGCACTTCCGCAAGCTCATCAAGGACAAGGAAGACACCGAACAGGTGTTCCACATCTTTGAAAACCTGCCGCGCAAGGGCTTCATGGACGACGCGCGGGCCTTCGTGACAAGCGATTTCGGCCAGAAGCTGATGGAACGCGAACCCTATCTGCCCGACCTGCTCGACGACCATGCGTGGATCGACGAACTGCCCGAGGGCAGCGTCGGCCATGCCTATGTGACCTTCATGCGCCGCGAGGGCCTGTCGGCCGCGGGCCTCGTCGCCGAAAGCGACAAGATGGGCCGCGCGCAATATGACGATCAGGTGCAATGGTATTCGAACCGCCTGCGCGACACGCACGACCTGTTCCACATCCTGACCGGCTATGGCCGCGACGCGCTCGGCGAACAGTGCGTGCTCGGCTTCACCTATGGCCAGACGGGCAATTACGGCAATTTCTTCATCGCTTATGCCGGCGGTTACGAAGTGAAGCGCAGCATCAAGAGCGACGCGCCGGTGATGGGCGCGATCCGTCAGGGCCAGCGCCACGGCAAGGCGGCAAAGGCGATCATCGAGCAGGACATCCGCTCGCTGCTCGCCGAACCGCTCGAAGCCGCGCGCGCGCGCCTCGGCATCGGCGAGCCGACGCTGTATCAGGAAGCGCACCGCGCGTACCGCAACCGCGGGATCGATCCGTATAATTTCCTCGCGGCAAAGGCCGCGATGGCCTGAACTGGTCCCCGGCGAAAGCCGGGGACCCACCGGCGCCGGGCTACCCGGCGCTCAGCTTGCGCTTTCCAGCCAGACACGCGGACTGCGCGGGGTTTCCAGCCGATAGTCCGAATAGGACCGGGAAAATATCTCCCGGCCCAGACGTTCGGCGTCCGCGACCGGGTTCGTCGGATCGTGACGCACTTCGCCGCGGCTGTTGCCGGCGCCGCGCACCACGCCGACAAGGTCCGATCCCGTGTAGCGGGAAAATTCCTGAATCTGGTGGACGATGCCGAGCGCCACACCGGGATAGGTCTCCTCCGACGCCAGCACCAGCCCGAGCCGCTTGCGCGCCATCGCGGCGAGTGCGTCTTTCGATCCCGGATAGGAGGCCGCATAATAGCAGAAGCTGCGGTCGAAGAACGCCTTGATCTGGGCTGACACGCCATACCAATAGATGGGCGAGCAGAAAATCACCCCGCGCGCAGGCAGGAACTCGTCGAAGAAGAGGGCGCGATAGGGGTCGTCGATCGCGCATTCGCCGTCGGCGCGGCGGCATGTACGGCAATCGCGCAGGAACCCAGAAATATGGTCGTCCAGAAATTGCAGGGCGACATCGCTGCCTGCCGCCTCGGCGCCGCGCCGAACGGCTTCGGCAAGCGTCGCGCTGTTGCCGTTGCGGCGTGGGCTCCCGACAAGAATGAGCAGTTTTTCGGGCATATCGACCGATCCTTTCGCGTGGGGCGCGGCACGGTTGCCGCACCTTGTTGACGAAAAGGGGTGACGCTATACTTTCAATTGATCAACTACCCACTATTTTGTCATATACCCACCATAAGGTAAGAATTGGCGCGCATGACGATACGCAACCAGCCCTATAATGACGGCCTTGGGCCGGTGTTCGGGATCATCGGCGGCAAGTGGAAGGCGCTGATTCTCTGGGAGCTTCACGATACGCCCGTACGCTTCGGCGCACTCAAGCGCCGCATTGCCGGAATCAGCGAAAAGATGCTGATCCAGCAATTGCGCGAGATGGAAGCCGACGGCCTTGTCCACCGCGAGATGTTCCATCAGGTCCCGCCGCGCGTCGATTATTCGGTTACGCCGCTGGGGGCGTCGCTCAACGAAGCGCTGACGCCGCTGTGCGAGTGGGGGAAAAGCAATCTGCAACCCCCGGTCATCGGCGATCGGTAACGCCGGTCAGGCGAGCCTGGCGATCAGCGCCTGTGCCGCCGCGGGGTTGCGGACCTTCGCGCCCGAGATGAAGAAGATATAGACGTCGCGGTCGCCTTTCGCCCAATCTTGGGCGCGCTTGGCCCAATGATCGAGCGCCTTGGCGTCATAGCCGGTTTCGACATCCTCCTGGCTGCGCTGGAGCCTCGCATAGGTGAAGTCGGCGGTCTGTTCGTCGATGCACGGAAATTCGTCGCTGTCGGCGAACACGACCGCCATGTTCCGCTCGCGCAGCATGTCGATGAAGGCCGGGTCGCGGAAGCTTTCGTGACGCACCTCGATCGCGTGGCGCAGCTTCAGTCCGTCCTGTGTGTCGGGAAGCAGGTTGAGGAAGCCCGCGAAATCGTCGCGGTCGAACTTCTTCGTCGCCATGAACTGCCAGTGGATCGGGCCGAGCCGGTCGCCGAGCCGCGTCAGCCCCTGCGTCAGGAATTTCTCGATCGACGCCGCACCCTCGGCCAATATCTTGCGGTTCGTGGTGAAGCGTGACGCCTTGACGCTGAACCGGAAGCCGTCGGGGACCGAAGCAGCCCAGTTCGCAAAGCTTTCGGGCTTCTGGCTGCCATAATAGGTGCCGTTGATCTCGATCCCGGTGAGGTGCTGGCCGGCATATTCGAGTTCGCGTTTTTGCGGATGTTTGGGCGGGTAAAAGGTTCCGCGCCACGGTTCGAAGGTCCAGCCCCCGATTCCGATATGGATGCTCATCGGCTCGTCACTCCCTGACCGGCGTCTCCGGCGGCGTCCAGTTCGCCGCCCGTCGCCGCACGGCCGCGGCGAGTTCGTCCATCGTCGCGACCTGTTCGACGCCATAGCGTTCGGCGGTGATATCGACATTGCCCTTGCGCCAAAAGCCCTCGGGGCACAGCAGGATCAATTTTCCGCCGCGCGCATGGAGGCCCATCTCGAGCAGGCTGACCGGGCTTTGCGATCCCGGGGCGAAATACATGACGATGATGTCGGCCGATTCGAGCGCGCCCAGTTCCCATTCGACCTGGCGGCGAAATTCGGGCTCTTCCGCGACGGGTTTCCATGCGGCGTTCCAATCGGGGCGCCGCGGATTGAGAAAGACGACGTCGAGGTCGCCGAGCGATTTCACCAGCTCGGCCTGCCAGTCGACGGCGCGACCCATGTCGATGCTGCCGCCCAGAAAGATGCGCGGCCGCGCGTGATCGGCGGGCAGTTGCTGCGGCGATGTGACCGTGCGGGGCGCGGCCTGAGCGGGCAGGGCGGTCGTCAGCAGCGCGAGTGCGACGAGCGCGCGCCGCATCAGGCGAGCGCCGCGTCGGCGCCCATCAGGTTCGGGAAGAAGCCTTCATGCGCCTCGCGCAGTTCGGCGAGCGTCACCTGATGGTCGCTGCCCTCCAGTTCGAAGACGATGCGGTCCTTGATCGTGCGGCCGACCGGATCGACCGGCACGTCGGCGCGGCCGGCGGCGTCGAGGAAGTCGGCGAGGCAGGTGTCGCACACCGTCACGAGGTAAAGCCCCTGATCCTCGCCGAAGAAGCTCTCGGCGACGCCGAAGGGCTGTTCTTCGCTGACGAGGACGCCGATGTTCGACTTCAGCGCCATTTCGGCGAGCGTCACCGCCATGCCGCCGTCCGACACGTCGTGGCACGCCGTAATCCAGCCGGCGTTGATCGCCCCGCGGATGAAATCGCCGGTGCGCTTTTCGGCGCGGAGGTCGACGGGCGGCGGCGGGCCTTCCTCGCGGCCCAGAATTTCGCGCAGCCACACCGACTGGCCGAGGTGGCCGGCGCGTTCGCCGACCGCGAGCACGATGTCGCCGGTGCGCTTGAAGCCGATGCCGACCGCCTTGTTCCAATCCTCGATCACGCCGACGCCGCCGATAGCGGGGGTCGGCAGGATCGCGCTGCCGCCGCCGGTCGCCTTGCTCTCGTTATAGAGGCTGACGTTGCCCGAGACGATCGGATAGTCGAGCGCGCGGCACGCCTGCGCCATGCCGTCGAGACAGCCGGTGATCTGGCCCATGATCTCGGGGCGCTGCGGGTTGGCGAAATTGAGGCAGTTGGTGATCGCAAGCGGCGTCGCGCCGACGGCGCTGATGTTGCGCCAGGTTTCGGCGACCGCCTGTTTGCCGCCCTCGACCGGGTCGGCGTAGCAATAGCGCGGGGTGCAGTCGGTCGACATCGCGAGCGCGCGGTTGGTGCCGTGGATGCGGACGAGCGCGGCGTCGCCGCCGGTCTGCACCGTGTCGCCGCCGACCTGGCTGTCATATTGTTCCCAGATCCAGCGGCGGCTGGCGATGTCGGGGGTGCCCATCAAGGTCTTGAGGTCGGCCGCGACGTCCTTCGTTTCGGGGACGTTCGTCAGCTCGGCCTGCTTCGGGGTCGGGACGTGCGGGCGGTCATAGAGCGGCGCATCGTCGGCGAGCGGGGCGAGCGGGATGTCGCAGACGATCTCGCCATGGTGCTCCAGCACCATGCGCCCCGTGTCGGTCACGGTGCCGATGACGGCGAAATCGAGTTCCCATTTGTGGAAGATCGCGGCGGCGAAATCCTCGCGGCCGGGCTTCAGCACCATCAGCATGCGTTCCTGCGATTCGGACAGCATCATTTCATACGCCGTCATGCCGGTTTCGCGCTGCGGCACATCGTCCATCTTGAGGTGGAGGCCGACGCCGCCCTTGGACGCCATCTCGACCGACGAGCTGGTGAGGCCCGCGGCGCCCATGTCCTGGATCGCGACGATCGCGTCCGACGCCATCAGCTCGAGGCACGCCTCGATCAGCAGCTTCTCGGTGAAGGGATCGCCGACCTGAACCGTCGGGCGCTTTTCCTCGGCATCCTCGCCGAAGTCGGCCGACGCCATCGTCGCGCCATGGATGCCGTCGCGGCCGGTCTTCGAGCCGACATAGACGATCGGATTGCCGACGCCCGACGCGGCCGAATAGAAAATCTTGTCCTGCTCGGCGACGCCGACGGTCATCGCGTTGACGAGGATGTTGCCGTCATAGGCCTTGTGGAAATTGACCTCGCCGCCGACGGTGGGGACGCCGACGCAATTGCCATAGCCGCCGATGCCGTGGACGACGCCTGAGATGAGATGCTTCATCTTCGGATGGTCGGGGCGGCCGAAACGCAGCGCGTTGAGGTTCGCGACGGGGCGCGCGCCCATGGTGAAGACGTCGCGGAGGATGCCGCCGACACCGGTCGCCGCACCCTGATAGGGTTCGATATACGACGGGTGGTTGTGGCTCTCCATCTTGAAGATCGCGGCGAGCTTCTTGCCGTCCGGGCCTTCGCCGATGTCGATGACGCCGGCATTCTCGCCGGGGCCGCAGATCACCCATGGGGCTTCGGTGGGCAGTTTCTTCAGATGGAGGCGCGAGCTTTTGTAGCTGCAATGCTCCGACCACATGACCGAGAAGATGCCGAGTTCGACAAGGTTCGGCTCGCGCCCGAGCGCGTTCAGGACGCGATCATATTCTTCCGGAGACAGGCCGTGTTCGGCGACGATCTCGGGGGTGATGACGGAGGCGGGCGCGGCTGCTGTCTGAGTCATGGCGCGCCTTTAGCGATGTAGGCGCGAAACGAACAGACCCCATGATGCGAAAACATCATGGGGTCTGCGGTCGGAGAGACGGTTTAGCGCGAGGCGAGCGTGGCGGCGGGCTTCACGAGCGGTTCGACGTCGCGAAGCGCGAAGCTGACCTGCTGCGAGCCGACGGTGCCGCGGACGCGGTGCTGGCCGACGCGGAGCGTGAACGGCTTGCCGGTGCGCTCCTCGACGCCGCTGATCACGCGCGTGTCGCCCACCTTGGTGACGGTGTAGCTGTAGGTCGCGCCTTCATGTTCGAAACGCTTGGTGGCGTCGTCCTGCGCCAGCGCGGCGGTCGGTGCCAGCGCGAACAGGCCGAGGGCGGGGAGAATGTAATTTTTCATGATGCAAGTCCTTGTCTAAAAACAAAACTTGCCTTCGAGCCCCTCTCTTCTTGTGCGGTGCAGCATGACGCGCGGTGGGCTTGCCAGCAATTGCAAAAAACAGAAGCGCGATTGCGCCGAAGCGAATGGGTTCAGCGGACCGCGCGCCGCCGGTTTGCGCCCGCCCACGCCGCGGTGCCGGCGAGCAGCGCATAGGCAAAAAGCATCGTCGCCGGGACGGCGAGCGAATAGGCCGGCTCCTTCGGCCCGAACCAGTCGACCGCCTGCGCGAAGGCGAGCACGCCCGCGAGCACCCACAGCCGCCGGTTGCCCTGCGGCGCATCGGTGCGGCGCAGATAATAAAGGAAAGCGCCGCCGATCAGCAGGATTTCGAGCGGCATGGCGATCAAGGGGTGATTCCAGAGGCCGAGTCCGAGCTTTGGCGGTGCGCCGTAAAGCGTGAGGTCGGGGATGTGGACGGCGAGGTCGATGAACCAGTGCGAGGCGACCACCAGCGCGGCGCCGATCGCCGCCTCTTTCCGTTTCGTCGCAAACCAGACGATCACGCCGAAAATCTTCGCCCATATCAACGTTCCGAGCAGGCTGTGCGTGTAAGGCATGTGGTGGAGGTCCATCGGGTTCATCGCGGTGATGCCGGGGACGATCCGCATCGCCTCGATTCCCGGGATCAGCAGGACGGCAAAGCCGATGTCGACGAGCTGCGCGGCGACGAACAGCGTTCCGAGCCCCGCGGCCCGCGGGCGGGCCGCCGCGATCAGCGCCGGGGCGAAGTGGCCGATGAACATGATTGGAGCCTATCGCGGCGCGGGATGACGTCAAGCTCGACCGCACTTGACCGCGGGGGGGCGAAGGGGCCAAAGCAAGGCGCATGACGGACACCCCCGAAACCGCCGCCGCCGACATCGCCTCGCTCTCGTTCGAAGCCGCGATGGGCGAGCTTGAGACGATCGTGCGGCGGCTCGAAAGCGGCGACGTCAGCCTCGAGGAATCGGTGACGCTCTATGAGCGCGGCCATGCGCTGCGCGGCCATTGCGAAGCGCGTCTCGCCGCCGCGCAGGCGCGGATCGAGCAGGTCAGCCTCGGCGCCGACGGCCGGCCCGCCGGAACCACGCCCTTCGGCGAAAGCTGATCCGCGATGGCGTCCGTCGACAGCGATATTTCGCGCGGAACGCAATTGCTCCTGGACGCTCAGGCCGAGGTGGCCGAGGGGATCGACCGGCTGTTCGACCAGCTGCTGACCATCCCCGCCGACCCGCGCGGACCGCTGTATGAAGCGATGCGCCATGCCGCGATCGCGGGGGGCAAAAGGCTGCGCCCGCTGCTCGTGCGCGCGGCGGGCGACCTGTTCCACGTCGATCGCGCGCTCAGCCTGCGCGTCGGCGCGGCGGTCGAGGCGATGCACGTCTATTCGCTGATCCACGACGATTTGCCGTGCATGGACGATGACGATGTGCGCCGCGGCAAGCCGACGGTGCACAAGGCCTTCAACGAGGCGACCGCGGTGCTTGCGGGCGATTCGCTCCATGCCCTCGCGTTCGAATGGCTGTGCGACCCGGTGACGAGCGCCGACCCCTTCGTGCGCAGCGAGCTGTGCTGCGAACTCGCGCGCGCCGCGGGGCCCGCGGGCATGGCGGGCGGGCAGATGATGGACCTCGCCGCCGAAACGTCGAATTTCGACCTGCCGACGGTGACGCGGCTCCAGCAGCTCAAGACCGGGGCGCTGATCGCCTTTTCGGTCGAGGCGGGCGCGATCCTCGCGCGTATCCCGGCCGAGGGGCGCACGCCGCTGCGCGGCTATGCGCGCGACATCGGCCTCGCGTTCCAGATCGCCGACGACATCATGGACGTCGAGGGCGACGAACATCTTGCAGGCAAGGCGCTGCACAAGGACGACGCCGCGGGCAAGGCGACCTTCGTCACCTTGATGGGGATCGAGCGCGCGCGCGAACAGGCGACCGCGCTGGTCGAACAGGCGATCGCGCATCTGTCGAGTTTCGGCGACGAGGCGGCGCTGTTGCGCGCGATCGCGCGCTATGTCGTGGAAAGGGACCGTTGATGCGGGTGGGGGTTTATCCGGGGACGTTCGATCCGATCACGCTCGGGCATATGGATATCATCCGCCGCGGCGCGAAGCTCGTCGACCGGCTGGTGATCGGGGTGACGACCAACATCACCAAATCGCCGATGTTCGACGACGACGAACGGATCGCGATGGTCGAGGCCGAGGTCGCGTCGATCGAGGGCGATATCCGCGTCGTCGGCTTCAACTCGCTGCTGATGGATTTTGCCGAGCGCGAGGGTGCGAGCGTCATCGTGCGCGGGCTGCGCGCGGTCGCCGACTTCGAATATGAATATCAGATGGCGGGCATGAACCAGCAATTGAACGACCGGATCGAAACGGTGTTCCTGATGGCCGACGTCGGATTGCAACCGATCGCATCGCGGCTGGTCAAGGAAATCGCGATCTTTGGCGGCGACATCCGCAAATTCGTGACGCCATCGGTTCGCGATGCCGTCGTCGGCCGTATCTCCGAGCGGGGGCTCCTCCAGGGTGAGCGCTGATACCGATCATTGAGCGTTCAGCTTTTTCCGGCTAGGGCGCGCCATCGGGGCGCAAATCCAGTTTATTATCCAAAGGCCGATCCAGCATGAAATCTTCCTTCCGCCCCATGATTCTCACGGCGATGGTGTTCGGTCTCACAGGCGCGGCCGTCGCGCAGGATGCGCCGCCCGCACCGGGGCCGAACCCCGAGCAAAGCCAGCCGGCACCGCCCGTCGAAACGCCCGCGCCCGCTCCGGTCGAAACGCCGACCGCACCCGCGCCCGCGGCCGCCGAGGCAACCCCTGCGGCCGAAGTCCCCGCGGTGCCCGCGATGACCCCCGACCAATATATCAACAACCCCGAATATATGCTCAACCTCGACCTTTCGACGGGCGGGCGCGTCGTGATCCAGCTCTTTCCGAACATTGCGCCGAACCACGTCGATCGCATCAAGCAGCTGGCGCGCGCGGGCTTTTACGACGGGATCAAGTTCCACCGCGTGATCGACGGTTTCATGGCGCAGACGGGCGATCCGTCCGCGACCGGACAGGGTGGTTCGCAGCTTCCCGACCTCAAGGCCGAATTCAACGGGCAACCGCACCTGCGCGGTGTCCTGTCGATGGCGCGCGCACAGAGCGAGGACAGCGCGAACAGCCAGTTCTTCATCATGCTCCAGCCGCGCTTCTCGCTCGACCGCCGTTACACGGCGTTCGGCCGCGTCGTGTCGGGCATGCAATATGTCGACGCGGTCCATAAGGGCGAGCCGCCCGAAGTGATGTCGCGGATGGTCCAGGTGTCGGTCGCCGCCGACAACAAGCCGATGCCGCCGGCGTCGGCGCTCGTCGAAGCGGTTCCCGCACCCGCGCCCGCCGTGACCGTCGACGAGCTCAACGCCCCGATCAAGCA
The DNA here is from genome assembly GCF_052871675.1 of Sphingopyxis sp. LARHCG72. Classification (NCBI taxonomy): domain Bacteria; kingdom Pseudomonadati; phylum Pseudomonadota; class Alphaproteobacteria; order Sphingomonadales; family Sphingopyxidaceae; genus Sphingopyxis; species Sphingopyxis sp. LARHCG72. Next base: position 498,881 of record NZ_JBIXJU010000001.1, read on the forward strand.
GTAAGCGCGGCGACGCGCACGCCGGGATCTGAGCTGCACCATGCGCGTCGACGCCTTCGATTTCGAACTGCCCAACGAGCGCATCGCGCTCCGCCCCGCGCGGCCGCGCGATGCGGCGCGGATGCTCGTGGTCGATGGCGGCGCGATCGTCGACGCGGGGGTTGCCGATCTGCCCAAATGGCTGCGGCCCGGCGACTGCCTCGTCTTCAACGACACGCGCGTCATCCCGGCGCAGCTCGAGGGGCGACGCGCGCCAAGAGAAGAAGACGGCGCGCAGGGCGCGCCTGGGGCCAGGATCGGCGCGACCTTGCACAAGCGGATCGACCTGCGCCGCTGGCAGGCGTTTGTGCGCAACGCCAAGCGGCTGCGCGTCGGCGAGAGTGTCGACTTCGGCGCCGGGGTCGCAGCGCTCGCCGAGGAGCGGCTCGCCGACGGCAGCTTCATCCTGGCCTTTGCCGGCGACGAACCCGTCGAGGTGCTGCTCGAACGCGCCGGTACGATGCCGCTGCCGCCCTATATCGCGGGCAAGCGTGCGACCGACGAGGACGACCGCAGCGATTACCAGACGATGTTCGCGCGCGAGGATGGCGCGGTCGCGGCGCCGACCGCGGCGCTCCACTTCACGCCCGGCCTGCTCGCTGCGCTGGCCGCCGCGGGCGTCGCGAGCGAAACGCTGACGCTGCACGTCGGCGCGGGCACTTTCCTGCCGGTGAAGGCCGACGATACCGAAGACCATGTCATGCACGCCGAATGGGGGCGGATCGAGGCCGACACCGCGGCACGGCTCAATGCGGTGCGCGCCGCGGGCGGCCGCGTGATCGCGGTTGGCACCACCAGTCTCCGCCTGCTCGAAAGCGCGGCGCGCGATGACGGCACGATCGCGCCCTTTGCCGGCGACACCGCGATCTTCATCACGCCGGGCTATCGGTTCAAGGCGATCGATGGGTTGATGACCAATTTCCACCTGCCGCGCTCGACCCTGTTCATGCTGGTCAGCGCCTTGATGGGGCTCGATGTCATGCAGTCGGCCTATGCCCATGCGATCGGGGAAGGTTATCGCTTTTACAGCTATGGCGACGCGAGCCTGTTGCTGCCGAAGCGATAGTGGCAAAGAGGCTGCCGGGGCAGGTCGGCAGTGGTATGATCGAAGCGCTGAGCCCGTCGGCCGGCACCCGCGCGGCGTGGCACGCCGCCGGCCATGAAAGGGACGTCACCATGACGAACAGCCGAATCGCCCCGCCCGGACTGCACGGCCGGATCATGAGCGCCGACGCCGCCGCCGCGCTGATCGGCCATGAAACGACGGTGGGGATGAGCGGCTTTACCGGTTCGGGCTATCCGAAAGCGGTGCCGATCGCCCTCGCCGCACGGATCGAGGCCGAACATGCGGCGGGCAACCCGTTTCGCGTGCGCGTGTGGACGGGCGCCTCGACCGGCCCCGAACTCGACGGCGCGCTCGCCAAGGCCGACGGGATCGAATTTCGCCTGCCGTACAACAGCGACCCCATCGCGCGCGAAAAGATCAACCGCGGCGAGATGAACTATTTCGACATGCACCTGAGCCAGGTCGCCCCGATGGCGTGGCAGGGGTTCCTCGGGCCGCTCGACACCGCGGTGATCGAGGTGGCGGGCATCACCGCCGACGGCGGGCTGATCCCGTCCTCGTCGGTGGGCAACAACAAGACGTGGATCGACCGCGCCGACCGGATCATCCTCGAGGTGAACAGCTGGCAAAATCCGGCGCTCGAGGGGATGCACGACATATATTACGGCACCCGGCTGCCGCCCGACCGCGTGCCGATCCCGCTCGTGCGTCCCGACGATCGGATCGGCGAGCCGCTGTTCCGCTGCGACCTCGACAAGATCGCCGCGATCGTCGTGACCGACATGCCCGACCGCAACCTGCCCTTTACCCCGCCCGACGGCGCGGCGCGGGCGATCGCGGGGCACCTGCTCGACTTTTTCGCGCACGAAGTGGCGGTGGGCCGGATGCCCGCGTCGCTGCTGCCGATCCAGTCGGGGGTCGGCAATATCGCCAACGCGGTGCTCACGGGTCTGGTCGACAGCCGGTTCGAGAATATGACCGCCTATACCGAAGTCATTCAGGACGGGATGCTCGACCTGATCGATGCCGGCAAGCTGCGGATGGCGTCGGCGACCGCCTTTTCGCTGTCGCCCGAGGCGGCGCTGCGGGTGAACGCCGACATGGCGCGATACCGCGACCGGATGATCCTGCGCCCGCAGGAAATCAGCAATCATCCCGAACTGGTCCGCCGCCTCGGCTGTATCGCGATGAACGGGCTGATCGAGGCCGATATCTATGGCAACGTCAATTCGACGCACATCATGGGCTCGCGCATCCAGAACGGCATCGGCGGGTCGGGCGATTTCGCGCGCAACGCCTTCGTGTCGATCTTCATGACGCCCTCGACCGCGAAGGGCGGGGCGATTTCGGCGATCGTGCCGCAGGTCAGCCATGTCGATCATATCACGCAGGATGTGCAGGTGCTGGTAACCGAACAGGGGCTGGCCGATTTGCGCGGGCTCGCGCCGAAACAGCGCGCGGCGCTGATCATCGAGAAATGCGCGCATCCCGATTTCCGGCCGATGCTCGAGGATTATTATGCCCGCGCGCTCGTGTCCTCTTACGGCAAACATGCCCCGTCGCTGCTGACCGAGGCGTTGTCGTGGCACCAGCGCTTCATCGAAACGGGGTCGATGCGCCCGTAAACGCGCCAGGGCATTTACGGATTCGCAAGGCATTTCAGGCAAATCGCCCCTGTTGGTGGGGACCAACGCGACAATGCAGCAGGATGATCCGGCGCCTCGCGCGGACCATGACAGGGGACCATGAGTGCCGGGCGGCGCCGAACGCGGATTTTTCGGGAAGATCGGGGTGCGCCGCGCGCCGCCGCGGGCCGAGCTGGGGTCGGTGCTCGCGGCCGCTGATGCGCTCCTGCTCGTCCGCAATTACGAGGAATGCGGCCAAGGGTGGTTCTGGTCGACCGACGCCGGCGGGCGGCTCACCTATATCACCGATTCGGTGGCGCAATTGATGGGGCGCACGACCGGGACATTGCTCGGTACGCCGCTTGTCGACCTGTTCCTGCCCGCCGACAGCCACGGCGAACGCCAGCGCACGCTACCCTTCCTGCTGACCCGGCAGTCGCGGTTCGACGAACTGCCGCTGCGCAGCGCGTTCGAGGGCGATGATCGCTGGTGGGCGATTTCGGGCTGTCCGCAATTCGACGGCGGCGGCAAGTTCGCCGGCTATCGCGGTAGCGGTACCGACATCACCGCGCAGCGCCGCTCGGCCGAGGACGCCTCGCGCCTCGCGCTCTATGATTCGCTGACCGGGCTCGCCAATCGATTCCATATTTCCAAGAAGCTCGAGGCGACGCTTGCCGCATTCGCGCAGCAGCAGCGGTCGTGCGCGATCATGCTGCTCGACCTCGACCGCTTCAAACAGGTCAACGACACGCTCGGCCATCCGGCGGGCGACGCGTTGCTGAAGCAAGTCGCCGAACGCCTGCTCAAGATTGCCGGTGACCGCGAGATGGTCAGCCGCCTTGGCGGCGACGAGTTCCAGATCATCCTTCCCGACATCGAGGATCGGGGCAAATTGGGCGACATGGCGGCCGAGATTATCGCCAGCCTGTCGCAGCCCTATTCGGTCGAGGGCAGCCGTTGCATCATCGGCGCGTCGGTCGGGGTCGCCATCGCGCCCTTCGACGGGCTCAGCAGCGACGACCTGGTGCGTAACGCCGACCTCGCGCTCTATGCCGCGAAAGGCAATGGCCGCGGCCGCTTCGCCTTTTATTCGAGCGACCTGCACCAGGCGGCCGAAGACCGGCGCGTGCTCGAAGAGGATCTGCGCGACGCACTCGCGCGCGGCGAGATCGAGCTCGGCTACCAGCCCGTCGTCCATTCGCGGTCGGACATGGTGACGGGGGTCGAGGCGCTTGTCCGCTGGAACCACCGCGAGCGCGGCGCGATATCGCCCGCCGTGTTCATCCCGATCGCCGAGGAAGCCAATCTGATCTGGCCGCTCGGCGAATGGGTGCTCCGCAAGGCGTGCGAGGATGCCGCGCGCTGGCCGGGCGAGATGCGCGTCGCGGTCAACGTCTCGCCGATCCAGTTTGCGAATCCCGACTTGCCCAAGATCGTCGCGAACGCGCTCGCGGCGACGGGGCTGGCGCCCGACCGGCTCGAGCTCGAAATCACCGAAAGCGTGTTCCTCGCCGATTCGACGGAAACGAGCCGGATGTTCAAGGCCTTGAAGGGGCTTGGCGTGCGCCTCGCGCTCGACGATTTCGGCACCGGCTATTCGTCGCTCGGCTATCTGCAATCGGCGCCGTTCGACAAGATCAAGATCGACCAGAGCTTCGTCCGCGATGCGACGATTCCCGGGTCGCGCAACGGCGCGATCATCGCCGCGATCGTTGCGCTCGCCGAGGCGCTGGAGATGGAGACGACCGCTGAAGGCATCGAATCGCTCGACCAGCTCGACCTCGTGCGCAAGCTCAACGTCAGCCACGTCCAGGGCTATGTCTACAGCAAGGCGGTGCCGCAGGCCGAACTGCTCGAACATGCCGAGGCCGGGTCGTGGACGATCAAGCCCGCGGGACCGGCGCGCCAGCGCAACGATCGTTTCTCGCTGTTCCGCAAGGTCGGGGCGATCCACGACAACCACCGCTACGGGGTCGTCATCCGCAACCTGTCGGCCACGGGCGCCTTTATCGAGGGGCTGCTGGACGTCCCCGTCGGTACGCGCTTCGTCATCGATTTCGGCGAGGGCCAGCTCGTCACCGCGACCGTCCGACGGTCGATGCGAGATCAGCAGGGGGTCGAATTCGAACAGACGATGGTCAGCGACGGCAATGGCGGGCTGTGCACGCGGCACCGCGTCTCGCCCTATCTGATCGCCGCGGCCGCGCAGCAGACGAGCGGGCTCGCGCTGCCGTCGTTCACGACCACCGCCGACTGGCGGGCGGCCTGATGCCGGAACCCTGCTGGCGCTGAACCGTATTGTCTTTGACCGCCAACGGACGGAGACCGACATGACCGAGACCAAGATCTTCGCGCGGCTGAAGGCCGATCACGACCGGCACCGCGACCTCCTCGACCGGATCGATGCGACGCAGGGCGACAGCGACGAGCGCCGTTATCTGTTCGAAACCTTCCGCGTCGAGGTGACCGCGCACGCGGCGTCCGAGGAAATGTCGCTCTATGCGACGATGCTCGCGAACCCCGAGCTGCGCGACGAGGCGCAGCACAGCGTCGCCGAGCATAAGGAGATCGAGGATTTCCTGACCGAGCTTTACGAGATGGACTTTTCCTCGACCGGCTGGCTCACCCGCTTCCGGACGATGAAGGACCGCTATCTCCACCATATCGACGAGGAGGAGGAAGAGATGTTCCCGCAGGCGGAAAAGGGCCTGTCGGACGCCAAGAAGCGCGAGCTCATCAAGATATTCGAAAAGGAAAAGCCGAAGGAAAAGGCGAAGGCAGCCGAAGAGGAGCCGTCGAGCGAACACGCGAAGGCGTGACCGGCCGGCCTCGACTTTTGGCCCGCGCGCCGTCATAGGCGCGCGCCATGACCGACAGATTCGCTTTTCATGTCGCCGCGACCGACGGCGCCGCGCGCACGGGCGTGATCCGGATGCAGCGCGGCGACATCCGCACCCCCGCCTTCATGCCCGTGGGCACCGCGGCGACGGTGAAGGCGATGCGCCCCGCCGAAGTGCGCGCGACCGGCGCGGACATCATCCTCGGCAACACCTATCATCTGATGCTGCGCCCGACCGCCGAACGCATGGCGCGGCTGGGCGGACTTCACAATTTCATGGGCTGGGACCGGCCGATCCTGACCGACAGCGGCGGTTACCAGGTGATGAGCCTGTCGGCGCTGACCAAGCAGAGCGAAGAGGGCGTCGCGTTCAAGAGCCACCTCGACGGCTCGCGCCACATGCTGACCCCCGAACGCTCGATGGAAATCCAGCGCCTGCTCGGCAGCGACATCGTGATGGCGTTCGACGAATGCCCGCCCAACGGCGTCGATGCCAAGCGCGCCGAAGCGAGCATGGAGCGATCGATGCGCTGGGCCGTGCGCAGCCGTGCGGGCTTCGACGCGGGCGGCGAGCATGCCGAGCGGTCGGCGCTGTTCGGGATCCAGCAGGGCTCGCTCGACGAGAAACTGCGCGCGCGCTCGGCGGCGGCGCTCACCGACATCGGTTTCGACGGCTATGCGATCGGCGGGCTTGCGGTGGGCGAGGGGCAGGACGCGATGTTCGACGTGCTCGATTTCGCGCCGGGCCAACTCCCCGCCGACAAGCCGCGTTACCTGATGGGGGTCGGCAAACCCGACGATCTCGTCGGCGCGGTCGCGCGCGGGGTCGACATGTTCGACTGCGTGCTTCCGACGCGGTCGGGACGCAATGGGCAGGCCTTCACCTGGGACGGTCCGGTCAATATCCGCAACGCGAAACATGCCGAGGATAGCGGGCCGCTCGATCCGTCATGCAGCTGCCCGGTGTGCACGACCTGGTCGCGCGCCTATCTGCATCATCTCGTGCGGTCGGGCGAGATGCTCGGCGCGATGCTGATGACGCAGCATAATCTGCATTTCTACCAGGATCTGATGCAGGGGATGCGCGATGCGATCGCGGCGGGAACGTTCGCGGTTTTCCAGCGCGATTTCGACGCGCGCTACCGGCGCTAGATCAGTCGAGCTTGCTCAGCAAATCGAGCAGCGATTGGGGAATCGTCTCGTCGACGGTCGATTCATAGGCGCGGCGCAGGGCGCCGTTGACGTCCTGCCCCTTGGCGGAAGGTTTTTTCTCGGCGTCCTTGCCGGAGGTCTCGCCGCGTGGCGAACCGGTTTTAGACGACATTATAGAAGCATCCGCTGGACATGGGGCCTTTTGCTAACCGCGCATACACCAAAGCGCAATGGCGCGTTTGTTCCTTCCCCATGAAACCAATTTACGGTTAAATCGTTCCATAACGTCGAAATATATCGGATGCGGGGCGGGGAGGCGCGCGAATTTGTCCCTTTTCCGGACGCGTTCGCCCCGAATTCTGCGGCTTTCAGGAGGTAAAATATGTCATTGAGTCAGTCGGTTGCGCCGCATCTTCCCTATCTGCGGCGTTATGGCCGATCCATTTCCGGAAACCAGCAGAGCGGCGATGCGCTGGTCGCGCGGCTGCTCGAAACGCTGGTGGCGAACCCGGGCGCGGTCGATATCGGCGCCGATTTGCGCGTCCAGCTCTACCGGATGATCCACGACAATTTCGGGCTGATCGCCGAACAGGCGGCAGCGAAGGACGACGGCACGATGACCGAAATCGCGATCGCCGACGCGCGGTTGCGCCGCATTCCGTCGCTCGCGCGGCAGGCGCTGCTGCTGACCGCGGTCGAGGGTTTCAGCTTCGAGGACACGGGCCGCATCATCGGCCGCGATGCCGAGACGGTGCGCGCGCTGATCGCCGATGCGACCGACGAGATCGACCGCCAGACGCGCGCGCGCATCCTGATCATCGAGGATGAGCCGATCATCGCGATGGACATCGAAATGATCGTCCGCGAACTCGGCCACGATGTTGTCGGGGTCGCGACGACGCACCGCGAGGCGGTCGACGAGGCGCAGAAGCACCAGCCGGGCCTCGTGCTCGCCGACATCCAGCTCGCCGACAACAGTTCGGGGATCGAGGCGGTGCAGGAAATCCTGGCGGACCTCCAGGTCCCCGTCATCTTCATCACCGCCTTTCCCGAACGGCTGCTCACCGGCGACCGGCCCGAACCGGCCTTCCTGCTGACCAAGCCGTACCAGCCCGCGACGCTGCGCGCGGCGATTTCGCAGGTGCTGTTCTTCGACGAATCGACGATTCCGGCCTGACAGCGCGGCGCGGCCCGGCTCTCGCCCTTGTCACGCGCCGCGGCGCGGGTGATAGGGCGAGGCGATGACACTCGTGGATGCTTCCCGCCGCCAGTCGGCGTTCGACCGGCTTGCCGCACATGCCCCGTTCCTCGCGCGGCTGGCCGAGCTCAATCCGGCCGACGTCGATCGCTTCCTGACCGACGGCACCGATGCGGCGCTCGCCGATGTCGCCGCGCCCGCGGTGGACGGCGATATCATGCGCACGCTCCGCCAGTGGCGCGGGCGGATGGCGCTGCTGCTTGCGCTCGGCGACCTGTCGGGCGAACATGATGTGGCGACGACGACGCGGCTCCTGTCCGATTTTGCCGACCGGGCGTGCGACGCCGCCCTCGCGGCGGCTTTTGCCGAACGCGTGCCGGACGAGGAGCCGCGCGGGCTGTCGGTGATCGCGCTCGGCAAGCTCGGCAGCTACGAGCTCAACTATTCGTCCGACATCGACCCGATCCTGATTTTCGACCCCGAAACGCTGCCGCGCCGTTCGCGCGATGACCCGGGCGAGGCGGCGGTGCGGATCGCAAGGCGGATGACCGAAATCCTGTCGGCGCGGACGGGCGACGGCCATGTGCTGCGCGTCGACCTGCGCCTGCGTCCGCATCCCGAAGTGACGCCGATCGTCCTCCCCGAAAGCGCGGCGATTTCCTATTATGAATCCGAAGCGCTCGCGTGGGAGCAGGCGGCGTTCATTCGCAGCCGCGCATCGGCGGGCGATCGCGCGCTGGGCGAGGATTTCCTCGCCGCGATCCAGCCCTTCATCTGGCGCCGCAGCCTCGATTTCCGGCAGCTCAAGGAAATCGGCGCGATGAGCGACCGGATCCGCGACCATTTCGCGCAGGGGCAAGCGTTCGGCCCCGGATTCGACTTGAAGCGCGGGCGCGGCGGCATTCGCGAGATCGAGTTTTTCGCACAGGTCCACCAGCTCATCTATGGCGGCCGCGACCCGTCGCTGCGCGTTCCAGCAACGGTCGATGCGCTTGCCGCGCTCGCCGCGGCGGGGCGCGTCGAGCCCGAGGTCGCCGCCCGGCTGTCGGACCATTATGCGGTGCTGCGCCGGATCGAGCATCGGCTGCAGATGATCGAGGACCAGCAGACGCACAGCCTGCCGACGCACGAGGCGGCGCTCGATTGCGTCGCGCGGCTCGACGGCGAAGCCGACGGTGCGGCGCTGCTCGCCGCGCTGGCGCCGGTCGTGACCGACGTCGGCGCCTGTTACGACCGGCTCGTCGCCGAGCGCGCGGTGACGACGGGCTTGCCGCGCGACGAGGCGGGGCTGGCAGCGCAACTGATGGCGGCGGGGTTCGACCCGCCCGATGCGGCGCTGCGCACGATCGCCGAATGGCGCGGCGGCAAGCTGCGCGCGCTGCGGAGTCCGGCGGCGCAGGGCGCGCTCGAAACGGTGCTGCCCGAACTGGTCAAGGCGCTGGGCGCGGCACCCGATCCGCAGGCGACGCTACTGCGCTTCGACAAGCTCGTCGGGGGCCTGCCGAGCGCGATCAATTTCTTCCACCTGCTCGCCGCGCAGCCCGAACTCGCCAAAATCGCGACGCGCACCCTGTCGCTCGCGCCGACGCTCGCCGAGGCGCTGGGCGCGCGCGTCGAACTGATCGAGGGGCTGATCGACAAGCGCGCGTTCGAGGCGCCCGCGAACAAGGCCGGGCTGCTCGCCGAATGGGCGCCGGGGCTTGCGGGGCTCGACTATGAACGGCTGCTCGACCGCGTGCGCGACCGCGTCGGCGAGCGGCGCTTCGCCTATGGCGTGCAGCTGATCGCCGGGGCGACCGATCCGCTGGCAATCGCGTGCGGTTATTCCGAACTCGCCGAAGCCGCGCTGCAGGTGCTCGCCGATGCGACGGTCGCCGAATTCGTCGCGGCGCACGGGCGTGTGCCCGACAGCGAGCTCGTCGTGCTCGCGCTCGGGCGGCTCGGGGGCAGGGCGCTGACGCACGCGTCCGACCTCGACCTCATCTACCTGTTCACCGGCGACCATCTCGCCGAATCCGACGGGCCGCGCCCGCTCGGCGCGACGACCTATTACAACCGCCTTGCGCAGCGCGTTACCGCGGCGATGTCGGTGCCGACCGCAGCGGGCAAGCTCTATGACGTCGATACGCGCCTCCGGCCGCAGGGCGCGCAAGGCCCGCTCGTCGTCACGCTCGACAGCTTCGAACGCTACCAGCGCGAAGAGGCGTGGACGTGGGAGCATATGGCGCTGCTGCGCGCGCGGCCGGTCTATGGTTCGGATGCGGCGAAGGCGGAGGTCGGGCGCATCATCGCCGAACTGCTCGCGATCCCGCGCGATTCCGTAAAGCTTGTGGCCGATGCCGCCGACATGCGGGGCAAGATCGCCGCGCACAAGCCCGCGAAGGGCGCGCTCGACATCAAGGGCGGGCCGGGCGGACTCGTCGACCTCGAATTCGCGATGCAGGTGACGCAGCTTGCGAGCGGGCAGTGCCACGATCCGAATATCGCCGCGGCGCTCGGGTGTCTGAAGGCGGCCGGGCTAGCGCCGCCCGAAGTCTGCGACGCGCACGGCTTGCTCGCGCGGATGCTCGTGATGCTGCGGCTCACCGCGCCCGAAGGCGAGCCGCCGACCGCCGCGGCGCGGCAGCTCGTCGCGGCGGCGTGCGGCGAGCCCGGCTGGCCGCAACTGCTTGCCGCGCATGACGCGGCGCGGCAGGAGATCGCAAACTGGTGGGCCGCGATTCGGCCCGCCGCACCCCCTCAGTAGGAGACAGGACAATGAGCGGCCCCCAGATCGGCGACGCGATTCCCGCGGTCAAACTTCTCGATGCCGATGGCGCGGCGATCGACCTCGCCGCGATGAAGGGCGCGCCGTTGATCGTCTATTTCTATCCCAAGGCCGATACGCCGGGCTGCACGACCGAGGCGCAGGACTTCACGCGCCTCGCGCCCGAATTCGCGCATCTGCACGCGCAGGTGCTCGCGGTCTCGCGCGATGCACCCGCGAAACTCTGCAAGTTCCGCGACAAATATGGGCTGACCGTCCGTCTTGCTTCCGACGAGGATGGCGCGGTGTGCGAAGCGTTCGGCACCTGGGTCGAAAAGCAGAATTACGGCCGGACCTATATGGGAATCGAACGCTCGACCTTCCTGTTCGGCGCCGATGGCAAGCTCGCGAAAGAATGGCGCAAGGTGCGCGTGAAGGGGCATGCCGACGCGGTGCTGGAGGCTGCAAAAGCGCTTTGACATGACGACGTTGGGTGAAGCCGCGCGCGCGGTCCTGCTGACGCCCGATCCGCACGACAAGCGCCGCGCGGCGCGCGGCTTCGCGCGGGCGTGGCGGCGCGGCGAACTCGTCCATCGCTGCGACACGGCGATGCCCGACCGGCCCGCCTGGCCCGCGGCACCCGAATTGCTCGCGCCGAATGCGATGCCCAAGCGCGGCAAGGGCGGGTCGGCGCGCGGCCGGACCGCGCTGCTCCACGCGCTCGCGCATATCGAATTTGTCGCGATCGACCTGGCCGTCGATCTGGTGGGGCGTTTCAGCGGCGAATTTCCGCGCGCCTTCGTCGACGACTGGATCGCGGTCGCCGCCGACGAGGCGATGCATTTCGCGCTGCTCGACCGGCGCCTTCGCCAGCTCGGCAGCTTTTACGGCGAACTGCCCGCGCATGCCGGTTTGTGGGAAGCGGCCGAGGTCACCGCCGACGACGCGCTGGCGCGGCTCGCGATCGTGCCGATGGTGCTCGAAGCGCGCGGGCTCGACGTCACGCCGTCAACGGTCGAACGCTTCCGCGCGGCCGGCGACGCGGTGTCGGCGAAGATTTTATCGCGGATTTACAACGATGAAATCCGGCATGTGAGCGCCGGCACAGCCTGGTTCGGCTGGAAGTGCGACGAAAGGGGATTCAACGTCGTCGAAACGTGGCAGAGCCTCGTAAAATCGCGCTTCCGCGGCTCGCTGAAGCCTCCGTTCAACGACTCGGCGCGCCACGACGCCGGTTTAACGCAAGAATTCTACGCTGTTATTGCTTCATAAGGATTGGAACAGCACACAGGCTTCCGCGGGGGATGAGCAATCATCCAAACCTAGAAAACACCGGCGCCAAGGCCCTTTTCCGGACTTTGGCGACATGGCAAACGCGGGGTCGTCGTTTTGATTAACACTCTTCTGGCGCAGAAGTTGCACCAAGTCGCGATTCTCTGCGCGGCAGCATGTTTCGGATTGGCCACACCGGCCGCCCACGCTGCCGAAACCAGCGCCGATGCCGGCATTGTCGTTCCCGACGAACCCGATGACGACAGCTTCACCGCTGGCGTTCCGTCGACCGGCGAAGACAGCGAAGCCCGCGCAATCTTTCAGGCGTGGAAGCGCCTCGACACCGGCCTGACCGCTTCGCTCGGCGTTGCAGTCCCCTCGCGCCGCCCGATCGACCAGATGTCGCTGTCGTCGTCGTACGGCATGCGCGTCCACCCGGTCACCGGCAAGGTCGCCCGCCACAATGGCATCGACATTCCGGCGCCGCGCGGCACCCCGATTTACGCAACCGCCGACGGTATCGTCGGCCGCGCCCAGCGCCTCGGCGGCTATGGCAATTATGTCGAAGTCGAGCATGGCAACGCGATCCAGACGCGCTACGGCCATATGTCCTCGTACATCGTCGCCCCCGGCCAGCAGGTGAAGAAGGGCGACATCCTCGGTTACGTCGGTTCGACCGGCCGTTCGACCGGCAACCACCTCCATTATGAAGTCCGCATCGAAGGCGCGCCGGTCAATCCGATGCCGTTCGTTCGTTCGGACCAGATGGCGATCGCCGCGATCACCGGCAAGAATGTCGCGATGGGCGGTCCCGAATAAAAAGCTTTCCTGGGTCGGAGAGGAGGGGCGCCAGGCGGGTCACCGTCGAGGCGCCCTTTTTATTTGGGAACAGGACGCCTATCTAGCGGTCATGGCCACGCAGCTTTCCGATATCACCCTCTCGCCCGCCGCCGCGGCGCGCGTCCGCTGGATTGCGACGCGCAAGGGCGACACCGACGCCGCGCTCCGCCTCGCGGTCGATGGCGGCGGCTGTTCGGGCTTCACCTATCGCTTCGGCCTCGCCGAAAGCATCGACGCCGATGACATTGTCACCGAAACCGACGGGGTGAAGCTGGTCGTCGATCCGGTGAGCATCGACCTTGTCCGCGGCTGCATCGTCGATTTCGTCGATTCGCTCGGCGGATCGTCGTTCAAGGTCGAAAATCCCAATGCGGCCTCGGGCTGCGGTTGCGGCTCCAGCTTCTCGATCTGACGCCTTTCACAGCGGCGTGCTTGCTGGCATAGCAAGCCGATGAAAATCGCGACCTTCAATATCAACGGGATCAAGGCCCGTTTGCCGCGCCTCGTCGAATGGCTCGAGGAAACGCAGCCCGATGTCGCCTGCCTGCAGGAACTGAAATCGAGCGACGAGACGATGCCGACGAAGGAGATCGAGGCGGCGGGTTACGGCTTCCTTTATCACGGGCAAAAAGGCTTCAACGGCGTTGCGATCCTCGCGAAAGGAACGCAGCCGGTCGAGGTGCAGCGCGGGCTTGCCGGCGAGGCCGAGGACGAACAGTCGCGTTACCTTGAGGCCGATGTCCATGGCCTCCGCGTCGCGTCGATCTACCTTCCCAACGGCAATCCGCAGCCGGGACCGAAATTCGACTACAAGCTGCGCTGGATGGCGCGGCTGCGCGAGCGCGCGAAATTCCTCCTCGCGAGCGAAATCCCGACGATCCTGACCGGCGATTATAACGTCATCCCGCACGACGACGATGTGTGGGATCCGCGTGCGATGTCGACCGACGCGCTGATGCAGCCCGAATCGCGCGACGCGTGGTTCCGGATGCTCGGCGACGGCTGGACCGACGCGATCCGCAGCCGCCATCCGGCAGGCGGCGTGTGGACCTTCTGGGACTATCAGGCGGGCGGCTGGCAGCGCGACCATGGCTTCCGCATCGACCACCTGCTTTTGAGCCCCGCGCTCGCCGACCGGCTGGTCGATGCGGGCGTCGACAAGGATCATCGCGGGCGCGAGAAAGCGAGCGACCACGGCCCGACCTGGGCGATCCTCGACTAAGCGTCGGGATAAAGCGTCGTCATCACCCGTTTCGGGTCGAGCGCATAATGATGCGCGACCGCACCCGCGATCACGCTTTCGAGGCTGCGCGTCGGTTTGAGGTCGCGGCCTTCGTAGCGCGCCGGGGTGCCGAGCCCCGGCCAGTCGGCCGACACCTTGCCGCCCGCCGCCAGCCCGCCGCCGAGCAGCATCGCAGTCGAGGCGGTGCCATGGTCGGTCCCGCCGGTGCCGTTGACCTCGACCGTGCGGCCGAATTCGGTCGCGACGATCACCAGCGTGTCGCTCCACGCGGGGCCGAGGCCGGTTTGCAGCGCGCCGACGAGCTGGTCGAGCCCGCGAAGCTGCGCCGCGAGCCGGCCGCGCTGGGCACTGTGCGTGTCCCAGCCGCCGGTTTCGACCATCATCACGCGCGCGCCGTCGGCGGGGGGCATCAGCGAGGCGGCGAGCTTGCCGAGGTCGGCGCCGTTGCGGCCGTTGTTGCCGCCGATGTCGCTCGCCAGTTCCTGCGTCTTCACCGCGCTGTCCCATAAGGGGTGAAGCAGCGGGTCGTTCGCATACATCGCGGTCAGCCGCGCGATCAGGTCTGCGTCGGCCTGCGGCAGGCGGCTCGGTGCATAGGTTCCGACCTGCACCGTCCCGCGCAGCGCGAGCGGTACCGCGGGAGCGATCGCGATCGCGTCGCGCTCGGCGGCGGGGAGCAGGGTGAGCAGCCGCCCAACCCAGCCGTCGTCGCGCCCATAGGGCCGCGCGCCGCCACCCTCGAGCATATTCTGCCCGTCGAAATGCGACCGGTCGCGATAGGCGGTCGCGACGGCGTGCGCGAAATGCGCCTGCTTCCCTGAATAGAGGCTCGCGGTCTGCGCCAGCGACGGGTGCAGCGTGAACATCGCGTCGAGCTTTGCGCCGCCCGCGGTCTCGTCGGCCATCGCGCGGCGCGCGGCAGCGAAAGCGGGGTCCCCGGTCGGCGCGACGGTGGCGAGGCCGTCGGCGGCGCCGCGCTGGATGATGAAGACGAGGCGTTTCGGCGTGCCGGCGGCGGCATAGGCGAAGCCGGGGAGGGCGCCCGCGGCGGCGACGGTGATTCCGGAGAGGATGATCGAGCGGCGTGAGAGGATCATGAGGTCTATCTCCGCAGGAAGGCCGGGCTGGCGAACAGCATCGCGAGCCCCTGCCCGGGGCTGTCGGCGCGCGCGATCGCCTGGCTCGTGTCGGGGGTGAGCGCGTCGGCGAGGACGAGCGGCGCGAGCAGGCGCGCATCGGCGCGGTCGCCGATCCGTGCGGCGATGCGGCTCGCGAGTTCGACGCGCTGCATCAGCGCTGCCGATCCGGCCCACGTCGCGACCTTGTCGTCATAGCCCGCGGGCGATCCGGGGCGCCACACCGGCTGGCCGAGCTGGGTGAACATCGCGGCGATATTCTGCCGCTCGCCGAACGCGGGCGCCTTCAGCGCGCGCAGCATCGACACCGTCCAATCCCACGGTGATTTGAACATCGCCGGCGCCGCAGCCCATGGCTCGGGCGAGGCGATCAGCGTGCGGTAGAGCGAAGGCAGGTCGCCGCCGGTTTTGAGGAAGTCGGCCGAGAGCCGGTCGACGAGCGATGTGGGCGGTTCGTCGCCGGTGAAATGGCGCGCGAGCTTGGTCGCGACATGCCGCGCGGTCGCAGGGTGGACGGCCAGGTCGCGCAGCACCGCTTCGGCCTGCCGCGCGCCGGACTGGTCGTACCGCTTGCCGAGGATCGTCTGCGCGCCCGGCTGGTGCAGCCGGTCGACGAACAGGGTTGCGCCGGGCGCCGCATCGGCGGGCATCAGCCGCTGCCCCGCACCGCGGCCGAGGCCCGCGACGGTCAGGCCGGTGAGCGCCTTGGCAAAGCTCGTCACATCGGCCTGCGTATAGCCGGTGCGGACGCCGAGCGTGTGCAGCTCCAATATCTCGCGCGCCAGATTTTCGTTGAGCCCCGGCGCCTGCCGGTTGCCACGGTTCCGCACGCGCGTCGCAAAGTCGCTGTCGGGACCAAAGCTTTGCGCCTGGTCGAGGTAGAGCAGCATCGCGGGATGGCGGACCGCGGCGACCAGCAGGTCCGAAAATTTGCCCATGATGTGCGGGCGGATCGCCTCATTCTCGTAATTGCCCGCGAAGCCGATGACCGTCTGCTTGTCCGCCGACACGGCGAAATGGTTGGTCCAGAAATGGACGAGCCGCTCGGGGAAGGGGGTCGGGGTCGCGACCGCGGCGGCGAGGCGCGCGCCCGCGGCTTCGGCATAATGGCGGCGAAAGCCCGTGCGCGCCATCCGGCGCATCGCTTCGGGCATCGGATCGTCGTCGCGCATCGCCGCGTCGTTCGCCTCGCGGCGCATCGCCTGCCGCTCGTCGCGATATTCGGCATAGGCGGCCGCGATTGCTTCGCGTCCGGCAAGTCCTGCCAGTGCGGGCGGCGCCGGATCATAATCGCCGATCTGGCGCGTCAGCCAGGCTTTCGGGTCATCGATGGCCGGATCGTCGAACCGGCGGCCGAGGCCGAAGCGACTGGCGGCAAGATATTGGACAGCCATGACAAAGCCTTTCCGTGCCTCCAACGCACGATGGGCGGTATTTGTCGCAAAGCTGTCCCATCGCGTTCGGTGGGCGCTTCGTTCCGGTTCAGCCGTCTGCCGGAAGAATCACGCGACCATATCCATCAGAAGGAAGGTTCCGTCCTGCCGCTGATGCGCGTTGATCAGCGGGACCAGCCGGGTGAAATGTTCCGACCGGCAATGGATATCGAGCGCGGCGCGATCGGGCCATTCCTCGATAAAGATGAAGTGGCCAGGTTCCTTCTGATCTTCGAACAGGTCATAGGCGATGCACAGCGGCTCCATTCGCGTCTTTTCGACCAGCTCGCGATAGAAGGGCAGGACGATATCGATGGCATCGGGGTCGATGAAATCCTGCGCGATGACCTTGAGCACGCCGCGCCTAGACCAGCGCTTTGTCGTAAATCTGGTACACGCGGTTGACCTTGGCCTCGATCGCGTCGGCGACCGCATTCATCCCCTGATTGTCGTCGAGCACCCAGCCGATATCGCCGCGCTGGGTGCCGTAATCGCGCACCGCGTCGCGGCGGATATATTCGATCATCATGAAGGCGAGCGTGCTCGCCATGCGGCTGTTCTGCAATTTCTTCGCGACGCCCATCAACGGCACGCGCAGGATGTCGCTCTGCGGTTTGCGCAGCCACCAGAGCAGGCGTGCCCAGTTGAAGGGCAGCAGCGACCCGTCCATGTCGATCAAGAGCTGGTTGATGTTCGGCAGCACGATCATGAAGGCGACCGGCTCGCCATCGACTTCGGCGACGCGGATCAGGTCTTCGAAGACGATGTCCTTCAGCTTCTTGCCGACATAGGCGATCTCGCTGTCGGTCAGCGGGACAAAGCCCCAATTGTCCGACCAGGCGTCGTTGAGCAGCCCCATGATCAGCGCCGCTTCGGCGGCGAAGTGCCGCTTGTTGACCTTGCGGATGCGGATGCGCGCATTTTTCTCGCCCGCCGCGACGATGCGGTTGACCAGCGGCGGGAAGCCGTCGGCGATCGCGACATCATAGTTGAAGAGCTGCTTCACCGGCTGATAGCCCGCGCCCTCGATCCAGCCGCGATAAAGCGGGCTGTTGTGCCCCATCATCACCGTCGGCCGCTCGTCGAACCCTTCGATCAGCAGGCCAGGTTCGTCCCAGATCGAAATCGACAGCGGGCCCAATGAGCGGTGCATGCCCTGCGTCCGCAGCCAATCCTCGGCCGTCGCGAGCAGCGCCTGTGCGCACGCTTCGTCTTCGGCCTCGAGCAGTCCCCAATTGCCGGTGCCGGGGCCCATGCCCTGTTCGGCGGGCTGCGCGAGCGCGAGGCTGTCGATATGCGCCGAAATGCGTCCGATCGTCCGCCCATCGCGGCGCGCGAGGAAAAATTGCGCCTTGCCATGTTCGAACCACGGATTCTTGCCGGGGGTGAGAAGGCCGTAAACCTCGCCCTTCAGCGGCGGTACCCACGCCGGATCGCCGCGATTGAGCCGGTAGGCGAGCTCGACGAACTCGCGCAGATCCCCCTTGTCCTTGACCGGGTGGATGGTGATCGGGCCTTCGTTATGGGCGCTCATATTGGTTTCCTGAAAAGGGCGTCCTATATTTGTGGCGACGCATTAGGGCATAGAAATGGCGCTGGCGACCCGCATTCGGCCATTTTGCTGCCACGAAATCATGGTCAAGAACCGGATATGTTGACGATGAATACCCTTGTTGATCGGCTGTCGGCCTCCCCCGCCGCGCCCATGCCCAAATCCGCGATCGCGGACGATATGGCGATGATCCGTGCAGCTTCGGAGCTGACGCGCGATCTCGTGCAACCGTCGGCGCGCATCTACTGGACCGATATGCTCGCCTCGGCCTTCATCGGCTATGCCGGCATCGCGGCGGCGATCCTTGCGCCCTCGACGGCGTGGATGCTTGTTGCCGCAGTGATTTCGGTGATCGCGCTTTATCGCGCGGGCAGTTTCATCCACGAACTGACGCATATCCGCAAGAATGCGCTTCCGGGCTTTCGCCTCGCATGGAATATCCTTGTCGGCGTGCCGATGCTGATCCCGTCCTTCATGTATGAGGGCATCCACAGCCTGCACCACAACCGCACCAAATATGGCACGGTGGAGGATCCCGAATATCTGCCGCTCGCGCTGATGAAGCCGTGGACGGTGCCCTTGTTCGTCGTCGCCGCGGCGTTCGCGCCGCTCGCGCTCGTCTTCCGCTATGCGGTGCTCACCCCGCTGTCGTTCCTGATCCCGCCGCTGCGCAAGATCGTCGTCGAACGCTATTCGGGGATGATCATCAACCCGATGTTCCGCCGCAAGCCGCCCGAGGGCGAGTTCCGCCGCCAATGGGCGTGGCAGGAGGGCGGCGCATGGGCGTGGTCGAGCCTGCTGATCGCCGCGGGCGTCTTCGGCTGGGTGCCGCTGCGCGCGCTCGCCATTTTCGGCGCGATCGCCGCCGCGACTTTGGTGCTCAACCAGATTCGCACGCTCGTCGCGCATCTCTGGGAAAATGACGGCGCGGTGCTGACCGTGACCGGCCAGTTCCTCGACAGCGTCAACGTCCCGCCGCCGGGCCTGCTGCCCGAATTGTGGGCGCCGGTGGGGCTGCGCTATCACGCGCTGCACCATCTGCTGCCGGGCGTGCCCTATCATTCGCTCGCCGAGGCGCATCGCCGCCTGAAGGGCGCGCTGCCCGCCGATTCGCAGTATCATGGCGCGAATTACGACAGCCTGCCGAAGCTGGTGATGAATCTGGTTGCGGGGTCGGCGAAGGGTGCGGCCGCCTGAATGTCGAAGAGGCTGCCTGCGGCAGCTTCTTCGGGGCCATCAGCAGGCGGACACATCCGAGTAATCGGATGAGCAGCTCCGCCGTTTTCCTGTTATCGTTGCGCATCCCGAAGCGCGCACGATGGCGCTCAGGTGGTCGACACGGCCTTCGGGAATCGGACCGAATTCCATGACGCTGTGTCCGCCTTTCCGTTCGGGAAAGCGCGCGATGTCCATTCTTGCCTCCGTCAATGCTTGCGTTAACCGACCCAGGCAACCCGGGCTCCCGCTCACCCCAATTCGCCAATGCGCGGCGTCGGGCGGCGGGGCTTCACTGCACGAGACAAGGAGAAGGGCCGACGCTGCCAAAGCGGCTTGCGGAAAGCTTGCGGTTCGCTTTTCCGAACCGGACAAGCCCCTATTCCTCGGTCCGGATCAGGATCATCTCGCCGATCAGCGCGAACAGGATGAACGGCCCCCACGCCGCGAGGAACGGCGAGTAGGCGCCGAGGTCGCCCATCGCGAGCGCGAAATTGTCGGCGACGAAATAGGCGAAGCCGAGCCCCATGCCGAGGATCGCGCGGATGAACAGCTTGCCCGATCGTGCGAGGCCGAATGCCGCGACTGCGCCCAGCAGCGGCATCAATATCGCCGACAGCGGCCCCGAAATCTTGTGCCACAGCACGCCCTTCAGCGCGTCGACGGGCCGCCCCGCGGCCTCGAGATCGTCGATCGCCGATTTGAGCTTCAGGAAGGGCAGTTCGTCGCCATCGACCTGCGCCAGCGTGAACTGGTCGGGGCGCACGCCCTTCGCCGCGACGATCGTACCCAGGGGTTCGAGCGTGCCCGACCGGCGCATGAAGCGCCGCGCGTTGGTCATTTCCCACCCGCCCGCCACCGCGCGCGCGCTGTCGGCGGACAGCATCGACGACAGAACCCCGCCGGTGCGTTCATAGATGGTCACATAGCCGAGGGTGATCACCGGGCCGCTGGTGTCGACCGTCGCCGCGTTGATCAGATTGTCGCCGTCGCGGACCCAGATGTTGGTGCGTATCCCGCTGTCCTTGGGGACCTTCTTATATTCGACCTTTTGCCAGGCGCTGAGCGCCGCGGTCGAGCGCGTGACGATGCGTTCGTTGAACGCGAAGCTGATCCCCGCGACGAGCAAGGCGGCGAGAAACAAGGGCGCGAGCACCTGATGCGCCGACATGCCCGACGCCTTCATCGCGATGACCTCGCTGTTCTGGTTCATCGTCACCATCGTCAGGATCGTGCCGAGCAGCACCGAAAAGGGCAGGAAGGTCTCGACGATCTGCGGCAGCCGCATGCCGACATAGCGCCACACGTCCGAATCGCTGTTGCCCGCGACCGCGAGGATCTTGCCGCTCTCGCCCAAGAGGTCGAGCGTCTGGAGGATCAGCACCAGCGCAAAGAGGATCGAGAAGGAGCGGACGAGGAACAGGCGGCCGACATAGAGCGCCATCGTTCGCGACGGGAAAAAGTGGAGCTGGTGCATTTAGGTCAGGCTCTCCACCGTCCGCGGCTTGCGCTGGAACATCGTGAGCATCGTGCGAATCTTCTGCGCCGCCTTTGCCGCGACGCGTTCGAGCGCGCCGATCGGCTGGCCGCCGGGGACGTGCGCGACGGTATAATACATCCAGATCGCGAGGGCGGAGAACAGCAGGAAAGGAACCCAAAGCGCGATCAGCGGGTCGATCACGCCGCGCGCACCGATGTCCTCGGCATATTGGTTGATCTTGTGCTGGGTCACGAGCAGCACGATCGACAGGAAAACCCCGAGCGACGAGGTCGATCGCTTCGGCGGGATGGCGAGCGCGACCGCGATCAGCGGGATCAGGAACATCGACATCACTTCGACGATGCGGAAGTGGAAATTGGCGCGCGATTCGAGCCGCGTCTGGACCGACTGGCTCTTGTCCTTGCCCGCGACGAACAGCTCGGGGATCGTCATTTCGCGATCGGCGCCGCCGCGCAGGCGGAACGCCTCGATCTTGGGCAGCGGGATCGGCAGGTCGTGATTGTCGAAGGTCAGGACGCGCGGCACCGAGAATTTGGGCGATTCGTGGATCAGCACGCCCTGCGAGAGGCGGAGGATGATCGTGTTCGGATCGTCGGTCGCGAGGAACTGTCCGCGCGCCGCGGTGGCCGACACGCGCTGGCCGTCCTTGTTGTCGCCGCGCACGAATATGCCGCGCAAAGACCGTCCGTCGTTATAGCTTTCCTCGATCCTGAGCGTCATGCGGTCGCCCAATTTGGTGAATTCGCCGACCTTGATCGACGCACCGAGCGCGCCCGAGCGCAGTTCGAACTGGAGCCCCTCATAGGCATAGCGCGCAACGGGCTGGATGAAGCCGACGATCGCGAGATTGAGCGCCGCGAGCGCGATCGCATAGACATAGGGCATGCGCATCAGCCGCCCGAAGCTCATCCCCACGCCCTTCAGCACATCGAGCTCGCTCGATGTCGCAAGGCGCCGGAAAGCAAGGAGAATCCCGAGCATCAGGCCGATCGGGATGCCGAGCGAAAGATATTCGGGGATCAGGTTGGCGAGCATCCGCCACACGACGCTGACCGGGCCGCCTTCGGTTGCGACGAAGTCGAACAGCCGGAGCATTTTTTCGAGCACGAGCAGCATCGCCGACAGGACGAGCGTGCCGAGCATCGGGAAGAAGATGAGCCGCGCGATGTAGCGGTCGATGGCAGGAAGCTTATTCAATCTTTGGTCGCCCCATCACCATGATTTGGCCGCAGTTGTTTCCGATATGCCGTTTCAAGGGCGACAGGGACCCGTGTCAGCGCGCGCATTTGCGCTTGCTGGGATGGCTATAGCCTCTGGAGGTTTTGAGGTCATGTCGAAATTTGTATCCGCGCTGCTTGGCGTTTCCTTGCTGGCTTTCGCGGCAACGGCGCAGGCGGAAGGCCGGGTCATCTCGAACGATCTGTCGAAGTGCAGAAGCGGTCCGTCGACGCTGGTCCAGATCAGCGGAGTCAAGGCGTCGACCGGCAGGATTCGCGTGCAAAGCTATCGTGGAACGGCCGCCGACTGGCTCACCAAGGGACGCTGGCTCGCCCGCGTGGAAGTGCCCGCGCGCGCCGGAACGATGACTGTCTGCGTGCCTCTGCCCGAAGCCGGTGTTTACGGCATTGCAGTGCGTCACGACGTCAATGGCAATGGCAAGACCGACCTGCGCGCCGATGGCGGCGGGATGTCGAACAATCCCAGCATCAACGTCTTCAACCTCGGCAAGCCGAGCTACAAGAAGACCGCCTTTTCGGTCGGGGAAGCCCCCAAGACGATCGCCATTTCGATGAAATATATGTGATCCATAGATGGCCAGCGTCGCGCTCCTTTCGAATCCTCGCTCCACGGGCAACCGCTCGCTGTTGCCGCGGGTTCGCGAATATTGCGCGGCGCACCCCGACATCTTTCACTATGAAGTCGAGGATGTCGACCAGATCGAAAAGGCCATCCGCACGATGGCGATGGTCGGCCCGCGCGTCGTCGTGATCAACGGCGGCGACGGCACGGTGCAGGCCGCGCTCACCGAAATTTATTCTGGCGACCATTTCGGCGGCTCGCCGCCGCCGGTCGCGGTGCTTCCCAATGGCAAGACCAATTTGATCGCGCTCGACCTCGGCGCCGAGGGCGATCCGATCAAGGCGTTGCAGCGCGTCGTCGAACTGGTCGAAAGCGGCCGGCTTGAGGATCATGTGATCGAACGCCAGCTCATCGCGCTCGACAGCGGGGGCGAGGAGCGGCCGGTGCTCGGCATGTTCCTTGGCGGCGCCTATCTCGCCGACGTGATGCTTTATTGCCGCAACCGCATCTATCCGCTCGGCCTGCCCAACGGGATTTCGCATTTCCTCGCGGCGATCCTCGGGCTGTTCGCGATCATCTTCGGGATCGGCGGCGGCCGCCTGCCGCCCAAGCCCGAAAATATGACGGTGTCGTTGATCCGCCAGGGCGAGTTCAAGGGCAAATTCTCGCTGCTGATCGTCACGACGCTCGAGAAATTGCTGCTCAGCATCCGCACCAGCGAAGCGCATGGCACCAACGGCAATATGAAATTGCTCGCGACCGACACCAGTGTCGGCGCGCTGTTCCGCATGCTCGGCGCGACCTGGCGCGGCACGCTGGGGCAGAAGCAGCTCGACGGCGTCCATTTCCAGCAGGGCGATGAAATCCGCATCGAGGGCGAACGCTCGAACGTCATCCTCGACGGCGAGATCTTCCAGGCGAAGAACGGCATGCCGATCATCCTGACCTCGACGCAGCCGGTTCCCTTCCTGCGCCTCGCCGCCTGAGCCTTTCATGCCCGCGCTAACCGAACTCGTCCGCGAAGAACTCGCGACCCCGGTCGACCCGCGCGTCGCCGCGATGGCGGCGGCGATCGCGGCCGGATATCCGGGCAGCGCGCGCGCGGTGCTCTTTTATGGCAGCTGCCTGCGCGAGAGCGAGCTCGACGGGCTGATGCTCGATTTCTACCTGATCGTCTCCGACTATGGCGACGCCTATCCGAAGCGCTGGATGGCGGCCGCGAACCGGCTGATCCCGCCGAACGTCTTCCCGTTCCAGCACGGCGGGCTGATCGCCAAATATGCGGTGCTGAGCGAGGCCGACTTCCATCGCCTGAACGGGCCCGAGACGCGCAACGTGTCGGTGTGGGCGCGCTTTGCCCAGCCGTCGCGGCTGGTGTGGGTGGTCGACGACACGGCGCGCGACCGCGCAATCGCAGCGGTGTCGCGCGCCGCGCCGACGCTGCTCGCGGCGGCGGGATCGATCGATGGCGAGGCGCCGCTCGACTGGTGGCGGCGCGCCTTTTCACTCACCTATTCGGTCGAGCTGCGCGCCGAACGGACGGGCCGCGCGCAGTCGGTGGTCGACGCCGATGCCGGCCGCTACGAACGGTTCAGTACCCCGGCGATGGCGGCGATCCCCGCCGGCGCGCCGCGCGGCGGATGGGCGCGGCGGCGGATCGAGGGCAAGCTGCTCAGCATCGCGCGGCTCGCCAAGGCTAGCCTGACCTATGCCGGCGGCATCGATTATCTGGCGTGGAAGATCAATCGCCACGCGGGAACGAAGATCGAGATCAAGCCCTGGCAGCGCCGCTGGCCCCTCGTCGCCGCGCTGACGCTGGTGCCGCGCCTGATCAGGGGCGGCGCGATCCGCTAAGCATTTTCGGCAGGAAAATGCGGCAAATCAGACTCAGCTCGCGAGCCGCTGTCCCTCGGGCCGGGCTTCGCCGCTGCGGCGGATCGCCTGGTCGAGCGCGCTCAGCGTGAAGGGTTTGCGCAGCACGTCATGGTCCCCGAAGGCGGCGTCTTCGCTGGCATCGCCGGCATAGCCGGTCACGAACAGCACCGACAGTTCGGGCCAGCGCTGCTTGAGCTGCGCGACCATTTCGGGGCCGGTCAGTTCGGGCATGAGCACGTCGGAGAGGATGAGGTCGAAGCCGCCCTGTCCGTCGGCGAGGCGTCCTTCGACCAGCGCTTCGGCCTCGAGCGGGTTGCCGCACGCGACCGCGGTATGACCGAGCTCGCTGACCGCATCGACCGTCGCCGCAAGCACGCGCGCATCGTCCTCGACGACGAGAATGCTGAGCGCGTCGGCGGGCGTGTCGGCGCGGGTATCCTCGCCGGGCAGCGCTTCGGCGGCGGCATCGGCCTGTGGCTGCGCGACGGGCAGCAGCATCGCGACGCTCGTTCCTTCGCCTTCGGTCGAGGCAATCTGCACCTCGCCGCCCGACTGGCGGCAAAAGGCGAAGACCTGACTCATCCCGAGGCCCGTGCCCTGGCCCGCGGGCTTGGTGGTATAGAAGGGGTCGAACACGCGTTCGAGCACCTCGGGCGACATGCCGCAGCCGGTGTCGATCACCTGCACCGCGAGCGCTGCCGACTGATTTTCACCATCGTCGAGCGTCTGGATCGTCAGCGAGCCATGGCCGTTCATCGCGTCGCGCGCGTTGACCGCGAGGTTGAGCAGCGCGTTTTCAAATTGCTGCCGGTCGATCCAGCAGGCGAGTCCGTCGGCATGGAGGTCGAGCGTCAGCGCGATGCGGTCGCCGATCGTGCGTTCGATCAGCTGCGCGAAGCTCGTGATGCACTCGTCGATCGGCGTCATCTCCGGACGCGCGGGTTCCGAGCGTGCGAAGGTCAGCAGCCGGCGCGTGAGGTCGGCGGCACGGTTGGCGCCGTCGAGCGCGTTGGCGAGGTGCCGCTGCGCCTTTTCGGGCTTGCCCGGCAGCCAGCGCTGCGCGAGTTCGAGCCCGCCCACGACCACCGCGAGCATATTGTTGAAATCGTGCGCGATGCCGCCGGTGAGCTGCCCGACCGCCTCCATTTTTTGCGCCTGCCGCAGCTGTGCCTCGGCCGCCTCGCGCTCGGTCATTTCGCTGCGCAGCGCGTCGTTCGCATGGGCAAGCTCGGCAGTCCGTTCCTCGACCGCGGTTTCGAGCTGCATCGCGCGGTCGCTCTCGACGATCTGTTCGCGCCGCGCGAGGCGTCGCTCGCCTTCGGCGCGGATCAGCGAGAAGGTCGCGCCGATCGCGATGACCGCCGCGGCGGCACCGAGCAGCGAAAAGAGCAGGATCGCCTGATTGAGGTTCGCCCGGTCGGCCGCGGCGAGCCGGTTGCGCTCGCGGAGCAGCGCGCGTTCGTTCGCGATGATTTCGGAAAGCAGCTTGTCGATCCGGCCGAGGCCCTCGCCCTTGCCCGCGGCATAAAATTTCGAGATGGCGGCGACGGTCTGGTTGTAATTCGCGCTGAGTGCCGCGTCGCCGAGCTGCGCGCCGCGGCTGTCCATTTCGATCGTCAGCTGCTCGACCAGCACGATCTGTTTGGGATTGTCGCGGACGTTGCGCCGCAATTGCGTCAGGAACTGGCGCGCGCGGCCCCATTGATATTCATAGACGCGCCCGTCCTCTTTCTGCAGCCCCACCGCAAAGCGGCCGAGCGCGGCTTCGGCGCGCGCGATCGCGGCGTCGACCGAGCGCGTCTGCGAGATCACCTCCATGCTCTGCGTCTGCCAGCCGAGCGAGCGGTCGTAATTGTCGTTGGCGCGCGCGAGCAGCACGACGAGCGCCCCGACCACGCCGGTCAGGATCGCGCCGAGGACGATCGTCGACCAGAAGCGAATACGCTCCCGCCGGCCGTCGTTTTCGCTATCGATATCCCGCTCGAACACGCGTTTCTCTTACCGGACAAGCAAGGCGCCGCAAAGCGCCGAAGCCGCTGTCGCATCGACGGCGCTTCAACTCGCCCCGAAAAGGAATCCGCTGGTCGGCGGATGCGCTCGGTTCAGCCGATAATCTGCGCGCGCTTGCCCGCACGCTCGAAGCGGGCGAGGATCTCGCCGACCTGTTCGATCGTGTGCTCGGCGCACAGCGAACAGCGCAGCAGGGTCATGCCCGCGGGGGTCGCGGGCGGGCGCGCGAGGTTCACATAAAGCCCTTCTTCGAGAAGCGCTTCCCACATCATCGCGCCGCGCTCGAGGTCGGGCATGATCACCGCGATGATCGCCGACTGCGGCTCTTCGGTGCCGAGCTGGAAGCCGAGGTCGCGAAGCCCCTTGTGCAGGACCTTCGAATTTTCCCACAGGTGTGCGCGCTTGTTCGATCCGTGCATCAGCTTGCGGATGCTCGTCGCGGCGGTCGCGACAACGCTCGGCGGCAGCGAGGCGGTGAACACATAAGGACGGCAGACGAGCCGCATGATCTCGAACTTCGGATGGTTCGACACGCAGAAGCCACCGACGGTGCCGACGCTCTTGCTGAAGGTGCCGATGATGAAATCGACATCGTCGATCACGCCCTGCGCCTCGGCGACGCCGCGGCCATGTTCGCCGATGAAGCCCATCGAATGCGCCTCGTCGACGAGGACCATCGCGCCATTTTCCTTCGAGACGCGGATCATTTCCTTCAGCGGCGCGATGTCGCCCAGCATCGAATAGACGCCTTCGAGCACGACGAGCTTGCCCGCTTCGGGGGGCAGGCGCTTCAGCCTTTTTTCGAGCGCTTCGACGTCGTTGTGGCGGAAGGCGACGATTTCGGCGTCGCCCATCTTGCACCCGTCATAGATCGACGCATGGCTGTCGATATCGAGGATGACATAGTCGCCCTTGCCCGCGATCGTCGAAATGATGCCGAGGTTCGCCTGGTATCCGGTCGAGAACACCATGGCATGATCCATGGCGTAAAATTCCTTGAGCGCGTCCTCGCACTCCTTGTGCCCCTGATAGGTGCCGTTGAGCACGCGGCTGCCCGTGGTGCCGCTGCCGAATTTGTCGAGCGCATCCTTGCCCGCGGCGATGACATCCTCGTCGAAGGTCATGCCCATATAGTTGTAGGTGCCGAGCAGGATCGTCTCGCGCCCGTTGCAGATCGCGACGGTCGGCGAAACGACCTTTTCCATCACGAGGCTGAACGGATCGGTCACCCCGGTCGCGAGCAAAGCCTCGCGCTGCTGGATCAGCGGATCGAATTTCGAGAAGAGGTCGGTCATCGCGGTATCAGCCCTGCAGCTTCTCGACCGCGGCGACCAGCTGGCCGACCGTTTCGATCTCAGCCTGCATGTTCATGCTGATGATGATGTCGAACGTGTCCTCGACCTCGGCGACGAAGTCCATCACCGTCAGGCTGTCCCATTCGAGATCGCCGGCAAAAGTGGTGGCGTCGGTCAGTTCGACGCCCTTCTTGTTGAAGGGGGCAATCAGCCCGAAAATCTGGTCGCGCAGGGCGGTGCTCATGGGATGCGTCCTATAAAGGAATAAAGTTGCGCGCGGGAATGCCGCGCTGTCGTCCGATTGGCAAGCGAATGCGGCGGGAACAGGGCAGCATCTTGCCGCCCCTGATACTTCATGTCATCCCTGTGGCGGGTCGCCAGCAGGGGCAGCTTGGCATGGACAGCGCAGAATCAAAGCTATCGCCGGACCGGCCGGCGATTTCCTTCCCGCCGAACGCGGTGCACCTCGTGCGCACCAACCAGCAGATCACGATGCAATTGTCGCAGATGGCCGACCAGAAGGCGTCGATCCTGATGGGCGCGACCTTTGTCGTCTTCACCCTCGCGATCGGACAGGCGCGCGCGGGTGGCGGCGCGCTCGCGATACCGCTCGCGATCCTTGCGACCTTTTCCTTCCTGTCGGCGCTGCTCGCGGTCTCGGCGGTGCTGCCGCGCGTCGGCAAGACGCCGCCCGTCGTCTACAAGGATGGCAAGGATCACAGCAATATCCTGTTCTTCGGCCGCTTCGAGCAGATGGACGAGGATGAATTCATCGCCGCGGTGAAGACGCGCCTGCGAACCGAGGAAGACCTGTACGAAACGATGCTGCGCGACACCTATCAGAATGGCGTCGTGCTCGCGCGGCGTAAATATCGCTATCTCGCTTATGCCTACCGCCTGTTCGTCGTGGGCCTGACAGCCACCTTCATTGCGTTCGGCGCCGAGATGGTCGGGATGTGGGCCTGAAAACCTCCCCCTTGATGGGGGAGGCAGCGAGACTTGCCAGCTTGCTGGCTAGTCGCAGCGGAAGGGGTGCGGTCTCGGCCTGAAGCGAACGGGCCATGGACGCACCTTCACCCCCATCCAACTTCGCCTAATCGCTTCGCGATAAGGCTGCATATCCTTCCCCCATCAAGGGGGAAGGCTGTTCGCTGTTGCCTTTCTGCCACCCCCGGCGCCAAATCACTCGCCACCGCCGCGCCGCACTTGAACCGTAACATTCGCGCGCCTATCCGGGCCGGCTATGTTGCAGCAGGCTACCCCCCTGACCGCGGAAACACCGCAGGGTCTTCGCGCCGAATTCCGCGCGACGCTGGCGCTCGCCGTGCCGCTGGCGGCCGCGAATCTGTTGCAGATGCTCGTCCATGCGATCGACGTGATCTTCGTGGCGCGGCTCGGCGACGCGGCGCTCGCGGCGTCGTCGCTCGGCGTTGCGATCTTCGGCCTTCTGCTCTGGACCGGGTCGGGGCTCGTTGGCGCGTCGGCGCCGCTGATCGCCGCCGAGCTCGGGCGCCGCAAGCATGCGGTGCGCGAGGTACGGCGTACGGTGCGTATGGCGCTGTGGCTCAGCGCGCTGGTTTCGATCGTCTTCATGGGTGTTTGCGCGGCGGGCGGGCCGATCATGCTCGCCACGGGGCAGCCCGCCGAAACTTCGGCGCGCGCCGCGGGCTTCCTGCTGATCCTGATGTGGGGCATGTTCCCGATGATCGCGGCGGCGGTGCTGCGTATCTTCGTCTCGGCGCTCGGCCGGCCGACGATCGCAACCGCGATCACCTTCGGCGCGCTGTTCGTCAACGCGCTCGGCAATTGGGTGCTGGTCTTCGGCCATCTCGGCATGCCCGCGCTCGGCCTCCACGGCTCGGCGATTTCGAGCGTGATGACCAGCTTCCTGATGCTGATCGCCTATGTCGTTGTCATCCAGAGCGACCGTCGGCTGCGGCGCTATCATCTGTTCGGCAACTGGTGGCGGTCCGAATGGACGCGCTTTTTCGATATGCTGCGCATCGGTACCCCGATCAGCCTGACCATTCTGGCCGAAGCCGGCCTGTTCACCGGCGCCGCTTTCCTGATGGGCCGGATCGGCGAGACCGAACTGGCCGGGCATACGATCGCGCTCCAGGTCGCGGCGCTTGCCTTCCAAATTCCCTTCGGCGTCGCGCAGGCGGCGACGATCCGCGTCGGCCTCGCTTATGGCGCGCGCGACCACCGCGGGATCGCGCACGCGGGGCAGGCGTCGCTGATCCTCGGTATCGGCTTCATGGGGCTGACTGCGCTGATCATGTGGCTGTTCCCGTCGCTCGTGCTGTCGATCTATGTCGACGTGCATGCGGCGCGCAACGCCGCGCTCGTCGGCTTTGCGATGCAGTTCCTTGTCGTCGCCGCGGCTTTCCAGCTCTTCGACGGCGCGCAGGCGGTCGCCGCGGGCGTGCTGCGCGGCTTGCAGGATACGCGGACCCCGATGATCATCGCGATCTGCGGTTACTGGATCGCGGGATATGGCACCGCCATCTATCTCGGCTTCTGGACCCCGCTCGCCGGCGTCGGGGTGTGGATCGGTCTCGCGGTGGGGCTGGTCGTGGTCTCGGCGGTGCTGCTCGCGCGGTGGCGGATGCGCGCCCGTCTCGGCCTGCTTCCGGGCTGACGCAAAAACTTCGTACGAATCTTGTACCCCGGCGCTTGACGCCTATCTGACTCCCACCCATATGGCCGACTGTTAGCACTCGCACCCTGTGAGTGCTAAACGACATCATTTCCACCTCTGGAGGGTAATCCATGCAATTTCGTCCGCTGCACGACCGCGTGCTCGTCCGCCGTATCGAAGCCGAAGAAAAGACGGCCGGCGGGATCATCATCCCCGACACCGCCAAGGAAAAGCCGCAGGAAGGCGAAGTCGTCTCGGTCGGCACCGGCACCCGCGCCGATGACGGCAAGGTGACCCCGCTCGACGTCAAGGCGGGCGACCGCATCCTGTTCGGCAAATGGTCGGGCACCGAAGTCAAGGTCGACGGCGAAGAGCTGCTGATCATGAAGGAATCGGACATTCTCGGCGTCATCGCCTGAGCGATTTCACCTCATCACGAGTAAAGTTACGCGATTTTCCGCGATTTTTTGAAGGAAGCAATCATGGCTGCCAAGGACGTTAAATTTTCGCGCGACGCGCGCGAGCGCATCCTGAAGGGCGTCGACATCCTCGCCGACGCCGTCAAGGTCACGCTGGGGCCGAAGGGCCGCAACGTCGTGATCGACAAGAGCTTCGGTGCGCCCCGCATCACCAAGGACGGCGTCAGCGTCGCCAAGGAAATCGAACTCAAGGACAAGTTCGAAAACATGGGCGCGCAGATGCTGCGCGAAGTCGCCAGCAAGGCGAACGACAAGGCCGGTGACGGCACCACCACCGCGACCGTCCTCGCCCAGGCGATCGTTCGCGAAGGCATGAAGTCGGTTGCCGCCGGCATGAACCCGATGGACCTGAAGCGCGGTATCGACCTCGCGGTCACCAAGGTCGTCGAAGACCTCAAGGGCCGTTCGACCCCGGTCGCCGGCACCTCGGAAATCGCGCAGGTCGGCATCATCTCGGCCAACGGCGACACCGAAGTCGGCGAGAAGATCGCCGAAGCGATGGAAAAGGTCGGCAAGGAAGGCGTGATCACCGTCGAGGAAGCCAAGGGTCTCGAGTTTGAACTCGACGTCGTCGAAGGCATGCAGTTCGACCGTGGTTACCTGTCGCCCTACTTCATCACCAACCCGGAAAAGATGATCGTCGAGCTCGCCGATCCGTACATCCTGATCTTCGAAAAGAAGCTGTCGAACCTCCAGTCGATGCTTCCGATCCTCGAAGCGGTTGTGCAGTCGGGCCGTCCGCTCCTGATCATCGCCGAAGATATCGAAGGCGAAGCGCTCGCGACCCTCGTCGTCAACCGCCTGCGCGGCGGCCTGAAGGTCGCAGCCGTCAAGGCGCCGGGCTTCGGCGATCGCCGCAAGGCGATGCTGCAGGACATCGCGATCCTGACCGCCGGTGAAATGATCAGCGAAGACCTGGGCATCAAGCTCGAGTCGGTCACGCTGAACATGCTCGGCCAGGCGAAGCGCGTCACGATCGACAAGGACAACACCACCATCGTCGATGGTGCTGGCGACCATGACGCGATCAAGGGCCGCGTCGAACAGATCCGTGCGCAGATCGAAACCACGACCAGCGATTACGACCGTGAAAAGCTGCAGGAACGTCTGGCGAAGCTCGCCGGCGGTGTTGCCGTGATCAAGGTCGGCGGCGCGACCGAAGTCGAGGTGAAGGAACGCAAGGACCGCGTCGACGACGCGCTGCACGCGACCCGCGCTGCCGTTGAAGAAGGCATCGTCCCCGGCGGCGGTACGGCTCTGTTGTACGCGACCAAGGCCCTCGACGGCCTGAAGGGCGCCAACGACGACCAGACCCGCGGCATCGACATCGTCCGCAAGGCGATCGAAGCGCCGCTGCGCCAGATCGCGGCCAACGCCGGTCATGACGGCGCGGTTGTCGCCGGCAACCTGCTGCGTGAAAACAACCAGGATCAGGGCTTCAACGCCGCGACCGACGTTTACGAAAACCTGAAGGCCGCCGGCGTCATCGACCCGACCAAGGTCGTGCGCACCGCGCTTCAGGACGCCGCGTCGGTGTCGGGCCTGCTGATCACCACCGAAGCCGCCGTCAGCGAACTGCCGGAAGACAAGCCGGCGATGCCGATGGGCGGCGGCGGCATGGGCGGCATGGGCGGCATGGACTTCTAAGTCCACGACCGTTCGGCGCTCAGCCAACAGAAATCGGGCCGGGGGAGCAATCCTCCGGCCCTTTTTCATGGGTCATTGCCAGTTCAGGCGATGCGGCATAGCAACGCATCGATGATGTTCGTCCTCGCGCTCGCCATGTTCGCCGACCCGTCCGTCGCGGCGGCACCCGCACCGCCGGCGATCGAGCGCTGCGGTTACCGGATCGTCCAAAGCTATCCGCACGACGCCTCGTCCTTCACGCAGGGCCTCTTCTGGGACGATGGGCATCTCTACGAAGCGACGGGCCAATATGGCCGGTCGCGGGTCGCGCGGCTCGACCTCAAGACGGGCAAGGCGCTCGCCGAAACAAAGCCGCCGTCCGACCAGTTCGGCGAAGGTATCACGCGCTGGCGCGACCAGATCATCGGCGTGACCTGGCAGGGCGGCGTCGGCAATCGCTGGTCGATCAAGGATTTGAAGCGCGTCGGCAGTTTTCGCTACGAAGGCGAGGGCTGGGGCGTCACGATGGTCGGGGACAGCCTTGTCCTCAGCGACGGAACGCCCGAACTCCGTTTCCTCGACCCGGCGACGATGAAGGAACAGAAGCGCGTCACGGTGCGCTTCGGCGGCCGGCCGATCCCGATGATCAACGAACTCGAGACGATCGACGGGCAGGTCTGGGCCAATGTGTGGATGACCGACTTTATCGTCCGTATCGACCCCGCCACGGGCGACGTCGCCTCGCTCGTCGACCTGTCGGGACTCAAGGCCGATGCGGGAGCGAGCGGCACCGACAGCGTGCTCAACGGTATCGCGTGGGACGCAGGCAAGAAACGCCTGTTCGTCACCGGCAAATACTGGCCGAAGCTTTACGAAATAGCGCTCGCCGACTGCAACTAGGTGCGCAGCGCCGCCTCCATTCGCGCCGCGGCGGCATCGTAGACATGCGCCTTCAATCCCGCCGTAACCGCCTTGGGCGCGCGGTCGGGATGGCCGCCGGGAAAGGGCGGGGCGGGATCATATTCGATCGCCAGCTGGATCGCATGTGCGACGGTCTCGCCGCGCAGCCGCGCAATCAGCGTCAGCGCGAAATCGAGCCCCGAGGTCACCCCGCCGCTGGTCACGATATGTCCGTCCTCGACAACACGCGCCTTCACGGGCTCGGCCCCGACCAGCGGCAACAGATGCGTATAGCCCCAGTGCGTCGTGGCGCGCTTTCCCGTCAGCAGTCCGGCGCGCCCGAGCAGGAAGGCGCCGGTGCACACGCTGGTCACCCATTCGGCACCCGCCGCCTGGCGCGCGATAAAATCGATCGTCGCGGCGTCACCGAGCGCGTCGGCGACGCCATGTCCGCCCGGGATGCAGAGGATGTCGGCCTGCGGTGCGCTGGTGAAATCATGCGTCGGCACGATCGCAAAGCCGCTGTCGGTCATGATCGGGTCGATCGTCGCCGCGGCGCCGGCAAGAGCCGCGCCGGGCATTCTCGACAAGGCCTGCGCGGGCGCGGTGAAATCGAGCTGGGTAATACCCGGAAAGAGCAGGAAGACGATATGGGTCGTGGGCGTATCGGTCATGCGGATGTCCCCTCGCTGACGGTGGATCACCCAGGCGCGCGGCT
This sequence comes from Sphingopyxis sp. LARHCG72, assembly GCF_052871675.1. Lineage (NCBI taxonomy): Bacteria > Pseudomonadati > Pseudomonadota > Alphaproteobacteria > Sphingomonadales > Sphingopyxidaceae > Sphingopyxis > Sphingopyxis sp. LARHCG72. Next base: position 533,082 of record NZ_JBIXJU010000001.1, read on the forward strand.
CCTGTCGGCCGGTTGGCCCGCCCCGCTTCCCGATGGGACTCCATCTTCAGCGCCAGTCGCGAGGCCATTCCGGTCTAACGCGGCCGCATCGCGAGGGGAAGGCGCTATTTGTCCGCCTTCGCTGTATCTTCGGCCGGCTTCGGCGTTTCGGCACCCGGCGCGCTGTCGCGGCTTTCGAGCATTTCGGCGGCATCGTCGAGCGCCTTCGCCTCGCTGACAGTCACCCCGCCGGGACCGGGTTCATTGTCGGTGCGGCTGCACCCGGTGGCGAGGATCAGGATCGCGAGCGCCGCGCGCATCGTCCGGAGATCGGCTGTCACATAAGCTCCCATGAAAAAGGGCCCCATCCGCGAAGGATGGAGCCCCTGATAACAGCCCGAAGGCGTGCCGACGACTTACTTCTTGTCGTTGGCTTCGGCCTTCTTCGTTTCTTCGGCGATCTTGTCGCCGGCCTTGTCGGCGGCGTCGCCGGCAGCGTTCACCGTGCCTTCGACAGCGTTGCCGGCGTCCTTGGCGGCATCGGCGGTCGCATCGGCGGCTTCGCCTGCGGCAGCGGCGGTCGCGTCGGCAGCGCCCGCGGCAGCGTCCGCCGCGGCGTCGCCAGCGGCGGCGGCGTCATCGGCTGCCGACGTCGCGGTTTCCGACGCGGCGTCCTGGGTCTTTTCCGAGCAGGCGCCGAGGCTGAACGCAGCAGCGGCCATCGAAGCGATAATGATCTTGCGCATGGGTTTTCCTTTCGAATGCAATGGCCGGCGGCTTGGCCATGGCGCCAAGAGTTAACGGTGGATCAGGGGCTTGGCAACTGCGTCGCTTGATACCTGTCCCAAAAGAAAAAGGGGCCGCCGGCGAACCGGCGACCCCCCCATTTCTTCAGCCGAAAGGCCGACGAGAAGCTTACTTCTTGGCTTCTTCCAGCGCGCCCTTGGCAGCGTCGGCAGCTTCCTTGGCAGCGCCGGCAGCTTCGGTCGCCTTGTCGGCAGCCTTGGCAGCGTCGCCAGCAGCAGCGGCATCGCCAGCGGCTTCGGCAGCGGCACCGGCTTCGCCAGCGGCGGTAGCGGTTGCGTCGGCAGCGCCGGTTGCAGCTTCCATCGCGCCGTCAGCAGCGCCTTCGACGGTCGCAGCCGCGTCTTCGGTGGTCGCAGCGGCGTCGTCGGCAGCCTTGTCGGCGCAGGCGGCGAGGCCCAGCGAAGCGGCGAGGACGAGCGACAGAGTGATCGATTTCTTCATATTGGGAATACCCCTCTCGGTTTGAACTGATCGACCGGCGCAGGAACAGATCGATCCCGAAATGTGCCAATCGCGCGCAGAATTACCCCCTCGCCAAAAGCGGCGCAACGTCCTTTTTTCGAGAGCTTGCCTCTTTCGTCGCAATTCGGTCACGGCCTGATCGCGTCCCGCGGAAATTGTGGCGCGTGGCTCGGTTGACCGGATATAAAGAAAGCTTTATATGATGTTTCGTGAGCGAGCTTCTCGACATTTTCCGTGCCCTCGCGGATCCGACGCGCCTGCGAGTCGTCGCGCTTTTGCGCGAGATGGAGCTCGCGATCGGCGAGCTCGCGGTCGTGCTCGACCAGAGCCAGCCACGCGTGTCGCGCCACGTTCGTATCCTCGTCGAGGCCGGAATTGTCGAGCGGCGGCGCGAAGGAAGCTGGGTTTTCCTGCGCATTGTGGCGGGCGGGCCGGTGGCCGGGATCATCGTGCAGGCAGAAAAATGGCCGTTTTCGCCGCGCGAGGCGCGGGTGATTGCGCATGACGCGCGGCGGCTGGCGGCGGTTCGCGACGAACGCGCTGCCTCTGCCGAGCGCTATTTTGCCGAACATGCCGCCGAATGGGATGCGATCCGTTCGCGCCACGTCGCCGAAAGCGAGGTCGAGGCGGCGATGCTGGCGATGATGCACAATCGCCGACTGGGCCATTTGCTCGACATCGGCACGGGTACCGGCCGGATGGCGGAAATCTTCGCGCCGACCGCGCGGCGCATTACCGCGCTCGACCGCAGCCCCGAAATGCTCCGCATCGCGCGTACCAAGCTCGAGGGGCAGCCGGTTCCCGTCGACCTGCTCCAGGGCGATTTCCTGCACCTGCCCGTCGCCGATGCCAGCATCGACAGCATCGTCATCCACCAGGCGCTGCATTTCGCGCACGAACCCGACCGCGTGATCGGCGAGGCGAGCCGGGTGTTGCGCGGCGGCGGCCATTTGCTCGTCGTCGACTTTGCACCGCACGAGGATGAGGAATTGCGCAGCCTCGCCGCGCACGCGCGCCTTGGTTTCTCGGACGCGCAGATCCGCGGCTGGTTCGCTTCGGCCGGGCTGCTGCTCGAAACCACCCAGACGCTCGAAGGCGGGGAGCTGGCCGTGAAGCTATGGCTCGGCCGCCGTCGCAGCGACGAAGATCAACCCCCCGCCAGTGAAGGCGGACAAAGTAAAAGGCTTGCGGCATGACGTCGAATTTGAACTCGCTGGCAGAGGCGCGCCGCGCCGCGGCGTCGCCGCTGTTCGCCAATCTGGACGGCGATATCGGCGTCAGCTTCGAATTCTTCCCGCCCAAGACCGAGAAGATGGAAGCGCAGCTGTGGGATACGTTCCGTACGCTCGAACCGCTGGCACCGAGCTTCGTCTCGGTGACCTATGGCGCCGGCGGATCGACGCGCGAACGCACCCACGCAACGGTCGCGCGCATCGCCGCTGAAAGCGCGGTGCCGCCCGCGGCGCACCTGACCTGCGTCGAGGCGTCGCGCGCCGAGATCGACGAGGTGGCGCATGCCTATTGGGAAGCGGGCGTCCGGCATATCGTCGCGCTGCGCGGTGACGTTCCCGGCGGTGCTCCCTATCGCGCCCATCCCGATGGCTATGCCAATGCGATCGAACTGGTCGCGGGGCTGAAGGCGATCGCGCCCTTCGATATTTCGGTCGCCGCCTATCCGGAAACCCACCCTGACGCCGATTGCCCGCAATCGGACCTCGATAATCTCAAGCGCAAGCTCGACGCCGGGGCGACGCGCGCGATCACGCAATTTTTCTTCTCGCCCGACAGCTTCCTGCGCTTTCGCGACGCCGCCGCCGCGGCGGGCATCGACGCGCCGATCATTCCCGGTATATTGCCGGTTTCGAACGTGTCGCAGACACGCCGCATGGCCGATATGTGCGGCACCGCCATCCCGTCGTGGATGGTGTCGCTGTTCGAGGGGCTCGACGATCACCCCGCCGCGCGCCAGCTCGTCGCGGCGACGATCGCCGCCGAAATGTGCCGCCGCCTCTATGCGGGCGGGGTGCGCGACTTTCATTTCTACACCCTCAACCGGGCCGAACTCAGCTATGCCATCTGCCACCTGCTGGGACTGCGGCCGGTCTTGACCGCAAAGGATCAGGCAGCATGAACAGCGCGCGCGAAGCCCTGACAGCGGCGGCGAAGGATCGCATCCTGCTGACCGACGGCGGCTGGGGAACCCAGATCCAGCTCCGCAAGCTGGTCGAGGCCGATTATGCCGGATCGCTTGGCCTGTCGCACGACCAGAAGGGCAATAACGACATCCTCGCGCTGACGCGTCCCGACGTCGTCACCGCGATCGGCGAAGCCTATCTGGCGGCGGGGTCGGACATCGTGTCGACCAACACCTTCAGCGCGAACCGCATCAGCCAGGCCGATTATGGCGCCGAACATCTGGTCGCCGACATCAACCATGAAAGCGCACGGCTGGGCCGCGAGGCGGCGGACAAATATGAAGCGATGGACGGCCGCCGCCGTTTCATCGCGGGCGCGGTCGGGCCGACGAACAAGACGCTGTCGCTGTCGCCCGACGTCAACAACCCCGGCTATCGCGAGATCGATTTCGACGAGTTGAAGGCTGTCTACCTCGACCAGGTCGTCGCATTGGCCGAGGGCGGCGCCGACTTCATCCTGATCGAGACGATCTTCGACACGCTCAACGCCAAGGCGGGGATCGCCGCGACATTGGAAGCCGAGGCGAAGGTCGGGCGCGAGCTGCCGCTGATGATCTCGATGACGCTCACCGACCTGTCGGGCCGGAACCTGTCGGGACACACGGTCGAGGCCTTTTGGTATGCGGTGCGTCATGCGAAACCGCTGACGATCGGGCTCAACTGCTCGTTCGGCGCGTCGCAGTTGCGTCCGCATGTGAAAGTGCTGTCCGACATCGCCGATGCGCTCGTCATGGTCTATCCGAACGCCGGCCTGCCCAACGAACTCGGCGAATATGACGAGCTGCCCGACACGACCGCAGGGCTGGTGCGCGAATGGGCCGAGCACGGACAGGTCAACATCCTCGGCGGCTGCTGCGGCTCGACGCCCGCGCACATCGCGGCGATGGCGCGCGCGATCGAGGGCCTGCCCGGACGGGTGATCCCCGAAGTGCCGGTGCGCACGCGGCTCGCGGGGCTTGAGCCCTTCACCATGGCGGCCTGAACCGATGACCGACATTCCGACATGGACGATCCGGGAGGCCGGAGCCGACGACGCGGCGGCGCTCGCGCTGATCGGCGCGGCGACCTTCCTCGAAACCTTTGCAGGCATTCTCGATGGCGACGCGATCGTCGGCCACTGCGCGGCGCAGCACAATGCGGCTGCTTACGCGGCCTATCTGGCCGGCGGAGCGCGCGCGTGGCTCGCCGAGGCACAGCCGGGCGGCGCGCCGATCGGTTTCGCGCTGGTCGGCAAGCCCGACCTTGCCGCGGCGCTTGACGGCGATATCGAGCTGAAGCGCATCTATTCGCTTTCGCGCTTTCACGGCTCGGGCCTCGGCGCCGCGTTGATGCAACGCGCGCTGGAGGCCGCGCAGGGTCATCGCCGCCTGCTGCTCGGCGTCTATGCGCAGAACGACCGCGCGCTCGCCTTCTACCGAAAACAGGGGTTCGCCGACCTCGGTACGCGCCAGTTCAACGTCGGCGGCAAGCTCTACGACGATCTCGTCCTCGCTCGCCCGCTCGCCGCCTAATGCCCAGATTCAGGATATCCCGATGACCACCGCCGCTTCCTCCAGCTTCGTCAATATCGGCGAACGCACCAATGTTACCGGATCGGCGGCGTTCAAGAAGCTGATCCTCGCCGACGACTATACCGCGGCGGTCGAGGTCGCGCGCCAGCAGGTCGAGAACGGCGCTCAGGTCATCGACGTCAATATGGACGAGGGCCTGCTCGACGCCGAATATGCGATGACGACCTTCCTCAAGCTGATCGCCGCCGAGCCCGATATCGCGCGCATCCCGGTGATGATCGACAGCTCGAAATGGGATGTGATCGAGGCGGGGCTGAAGTGTGTGCCCGGCAAGCCGATCGTCAATTCGATCAGCATGAAGGAAGGTGAGGAGCAATTCCTGAACCATGCGCGCAAGTGCATGGCCTATGGTGCCGCGGTCGTCGTCATGGCGTTCGACGAGGTCGGACAGGCCGACACCAAAGAGCGCAAGATCGAGATTTGCGAGCGCGCCTACAAGCTGCTGATGACAATCGGCTTCCCGCCCGAGGACATCATCTTCGACCCGAACGTGTTCGCGGTCGCGACCGGGCTGGAAGAGCATGACAATTATGCGGTCGACTTCATCGAGGCGGTGAAGGAAATCCGCATCCGCTGCCCGCACGTCCATTTTTCGGGCGGCCTGTCAAACCTCTCCTTCGGTTTTCGCGGCAACGAGGTCGTGCGCCGCGCGATGCACAGCGTCTTCCTCTATTATGCGATCCCCGCCGGGCTCGACATGGCGATCGTCAACGCGGGGCAACTCGACGTCTACGACACGATCGATCCCGAACTGCGGCAGGCGGTCGAGGATGTCGTGCTCAACCGCAAGGTCGAAGGCGAGGCGGAATCGCCGACCGAACGGCTGATCGCGCTCGCCGAACGCTACAAGGGTACCAGCGCGGCGCAGGAAAAGGCGGCCGAGGAATGGCGCGGCTGGGCGGTCGAAAAACGGCTCGAACATGCGCTGGTCAAGGGCATCGACGCCTATGTCGTCGACGATACCGAGGAAATGCGCCTGCTGATGCCGCGCCCGATCGAGGTGATCGAAGGGCCGCTGATGGACGGCATGAACGTCGTCGGCGACCTGTTCGGATCGGGCAAGATGTTCCTGCCGCAGGTCGTCAAATCGGCACGCGTGATGAAGAAGGCGGTGGCGCACCTGCTGCCCTTTATCGAGGCGTCCAAAGAGCCGGGCGCGAAGGGCAAGGGCAAGGTCGTGATGGCGACCGTCAAGGGCGACGTCCACGACATCGGCAAGAATATCGTCGGCGTCGTGCTCCAGTGCAACGGCTTCGAGATCGTCGACCTCGGCGTGATGGTGCCCTGGTCGAAGATCCTCGAGGCGGCGAACGAGAATGACGCCGACATGATCGGCCTCTCGGGCCTCATCACCCCCTCGCTCGACGAAATGGTGACGGTCGCCGAGGAGATGCAGCGCGCGGGAATGACGATGCCGCTGCTGATCGGCGGCGCGACGACGTCGAAGGTTCACACCGCGCTGCGCATCGACCCCGCGTACAAGGGCCCGGTGCTCCACGTCCTCGACGCGAGCCGCGCGGTCGGGGTCGCGACCGCGCTCGTCAGCGACACCGGGCGCGACGCCTATGTGCAGGGTTACAAGGACGATTATGAGCATGTCCGCGACGTGCGCGCGGGCAAGGGGCAGAGCGTGCTGCATACGCTCGAAGAGGCGCGTGCCAATTATTACGACGCCTATCTCAGCGACAAGCCGGCGCCGCCGTTGCAGCCCGGGCTGCACCGTTTCGACGACTGGTCGCTCGAAGATTTGCGCGAATGTATCGACTGGACGCCCTTCTTCCGCGCGTGGGAATTGCACGGCACCTATCCGTCGATCCTTCAGGACGATGTGGTCGGCGAAACGGCGCAGGCGCTGAAAGCCGACGCCGACGCGATGCTCGACAAGCTGATCGCCGAGAAATGGCTGACCGCGCGCGGCGTCTGCGCCTTCTGGCCGTGTGCGCGCGATGGCGACAGCGTGACGATCCATCTCGCCGAGGAAGAACGTCATGTGACGCTCCCCTTCCTGCGCCAGCAGATCAAGAAGAGCCGCGACCGCGCCAATATGTGTCTCGCCGATTTCATCGATCCCGCGGGCGACTGGATGGGCGGCTTCGCGGTCGGCATCCACGGTATCGAACCCCATTCGGAGCGGTTCCGCGCCGACAAGGATGATTATTCGGATATCCTGCTGAAAGCGCTCGCCGACCGCTTCGCCGAGGCGTTCGCCGAGCGGCTGCACCAGCATGTCCGCACCACGCTGTGGGGCTATGCGCCCGGCGAGCAGCTCACCAACGAGGCGTTGATCAAGGAAGAATATCGGGGGATCCGGCCGGCGCCGGGCTATCCCGCCTGTCCCGACCACAGTTTGAAGCCGATCCTGTTCGACCTGCTGCAGGCGGGCGAAAATGCCGGGCTGGTGCTGACCGAAAGCTTTGCGATGCTGCCGACGGCGGCGGTGAGCGGATTCTATTTCGGGCATCCCGAAAGCCAGTATTTCGGCGTCGCCCGGATCGGGAGCGACCAGCTCGAAGATTATGCGCGGCGGCGCGGGGTCGATATCGAGACCGCGACGCGCTGGCTGCGGCCCAATCTGGATTAACCGGCGCGCGCCCGCCTGTCCGATAAGGGGACAGGCGGCGGATTAACCAGCTTCGCCAACGACTAAAGCGGCGAAAACGGTTATGGGGCGCGCATGTTCAAGGCAATTTTCCGCCGGCCGTTGCTGCCGCTGCTCGCCCTCCCGCTGCTTCTCGCGCCGGTGCCGCTGCCCGCACAGGCCGGGGCGGGGCCTTATGTGGTGGCCGAAAGCGGCCGCAGTTTCGGGCGGCTCCAGGATGCGGTCGATGCGATCGGCGAAGGCGAGGGGACGATCCGTGTTGCCCCGGGCTATCACCGCGACTGCGCGGTGCAGACTGCGGGCCGCATTGCGTTTGTTGCGGTCGAACCCGGCCGCGCGATCTTCGACGGCGTGACCTGCGAGGGCAAGGCGGCGCTCGTGCTGCGCGGCGACGGAGCGCGGGTCGACGGCATCGTGTTCCAGAATATGCGCGTCCCCGACGGCAATGGCGCGGGCATCCGCCTCGAAACAAGCGACCTCGACGTCGTCAACAGCCTGTTCCGTAACAGCGAGGAAGGCATTCTCTCGGCCGACGACCCCGAAGCCACGCTGACGATCGACCGGTCGACCTTCTCGCGCCTCGGCCGCTGCGATCGCGGCCTCAGCTGTGCGCACAGCGTCTACACCGGCATCTATGGCCGCGTCGTCGTCACGCGCAGCCGCTTCGAAAAGGGCAGCGGCGGCCATTATCTGAAGACGCGTGCGATTGCAGTCGACATCAACGACAACAGCTTCGACGACACGCAGGGCAAGGCGACCAATTATATGATCGACCTGCCGTCGGGATCGGTCGGGCGGATCGCGAACAATCTGTTCGTGCAGGGGCGCGACAAGGAAAATTATTCGGCGCTGATCGCGGTCGCCGCCGAAGAGCGCAAGAACCCGTCGCGCGGCCTGTCGATCGCCGGCAACCGGGCGAGCCTGCCCGCCGGGATCGATCGCAAGTCGGTGTTCGTCGCCGACTGGAGCGGCGAGGCACTGGCGATCGGCGCGAACGAACTGGGTGCGGGGCTGACGCGCTTCGAGAAAAGGTGAGGCTTAGGCCTCGCCGCGTGTTTCGATGAGCGAAGCGGCGAGCGCTTCGGCAGGGGTCTTGCCGCCCCACAGCACGAACTGGAACACCGGGTAGAAACGCTCGCACTCGTCGATCGCGCTTTCGATCAGCGTTTCGGTGAGGTCGAGCGAAAGCGAGGCCTCGCTGCCGACGAGCATCCCGTGACGGAAAAGCACCGTGCCGCTGTTCGACCACAGCTCGAAATGGCCGAGCCAGAGCTGTTCGTTGATCATCGCCAGCGCCTCGTGCGCGACCGCACGCTTGTCCTCGACGACGCGGATGTCGGGAAAGGCGAGGAGCTGGATCACGCCGTCGTCGGCGCGCCACACCGCGCGCAGCTCATAGGTCGTCCAGCTGCCCTGCGCGGTCGCGACGATCTCGTCCTCGCCGACCATCTCGTGCGGCCAGTCGTGCGCGGCGAAATAGGACGCCAGCATCTCCATCGGTGCCGCGTCCTGTCCGTCTTCGTCGTCGTAGATATCGTCACTCATGCGCGCGCCTTAGCCCGGATGGCGTGGCGACGCGAGTCCGCGTCCCGTGCCATCCGGGGAATAATCTGTGTACAATCGGCAAAAGGCGCTGCGGGGCGCCTCAGGCCTTGGGCTTGCGCGCCGCAGGCTTGGCAGCGGGTTTCGCGGCCGGCTTCGCCGCAGCGGGCTTGGTCGCAGCCTTTGGCGCTGCAGCAGCCTTGGGCGCGGCAGCGGGCTTCACGCCTTCGAGCTTGTCGAGGCGCGCTTTCAGCGCTTCGGCTTCGGCGCGCGCGGTGGCGGCCATTTTTTTCACCGCCTCGAATTCCTCGCGGCTGACGAAATCCATGCGGCCGACCCATTCCTTGGCGCGGTCGCGCATCGCGGACTCGGCCTCGCGGCCTGCGCCCGCCACGGTTCCGGCGATGCCGTTCACCATCTTGGCCAGATCGTCGAAAAAGCGGTTTTCGCTCTGCATCTCATATTCCTTCGTCGGGGGAGTTTCCCCTTGCCGTCACCCTATTTGGGTGCTGGCGGCGGGGACGACAAGCCCCTTGTTTTCGGCATTCGGATTGCGCTGGTCGATCTGGAAATTGAGGATCGCGGCAAAGCTGAGCCAGATCATATAAGGGACGAGCAACCACGCCGCGGCCTTGCGGATGGGCGCAAAGGCAAAGGCGGTCGCGATCGTCACCATCAGGATGAAGATGATCAGGTAGAGCGCGGTCGTCACCTGATGCTGCCCGAAGAACAAAGGCGACCAGGCGAAATTGGCGATGAGCTGGACGAAGAAGAGCAGGAGCGCAAAACCGCGTCCCTTTGCGCCGCGCGCGTGGAGGATCATCGCGAGCGACAGGCCAAGACAGATATAGAGGATCGGCCAGACGGTGCCGAAGACCCAGCCCGGCGGCGTGATCGGCGGAAGGTCGAGCGAGGCGAACCAGCGATTGTTGTAGCCGCTGTTCGACAGCAGCCCCATCAGGCTGCCGATCAGCACGATCGCCGGAACGGTGACGAGCGCCCAGCGCAAATAGGACATGCGAAGCTGGCCCGGCGTTGCGATTTCGGTCATGTCCGCAATATCCCCCACATGCGAATCCGTTGCATTTGTGTCGCGATTGTGCGGCGCAGCGTCAAGCGCCTCGCTTCACAGCCGCGATCAGAAATTCGACATTGCCTTCGGGACCGGTGATCGGGCTTTCGACAAGGTCGGCCACGTCCCAGCCTTCGCCGGTCAGCCATTCGCGGACTTTGTCGCAGACACGCGCGTGCACCGCGGCGTCGCGCACGACGCCTTTCTTGCCGACTTCGTGGCGTTCGGCCTCGAACTGCGGCTTGATCAGCGCGACGATGCGCGCGCCGGGCTTTGCGAAGCTCATCGGTACCGGCAGAACCTTCGACAGCGCGATGAAGCTCGCGTCGCAGACGATCAGGTCGACGGGCTCCGGGATATGGTCCTCAGTGAGGATCCGCGCGCTCGTCTGTTCGTGGACGATGACGCGATCGTCCTGCCGCAGCTTCCACGCGAGCTGGTTGGTACCCGAATCGACGGCGTAAACGCGCGCTGCACCCCGGCTGAGCAACACGTCGGTGAAGCCGCCCGTCGACGATCCGACGTCGATCGCGACCGCGCCCGTGACGTCCCAGTCAAGGTGCGTGAGCGCGTGATCGAGCTTGATCCCGCCGCGCGACACCCAAGGGTGGTCGCGGCCCTTGACGCTGATCTCGGCGTCGTCGGCGATCTGCTGTCCCGCCTTGTCGATCTTGCGGTCGCCGACAAAGGCCAGCCCCGCGAGGATCAGCGCCTGCGCACGCGTCCGGCTTTCGGCGAGGCCGCGGTCGACGAGCAACTGGTCGGCGCGCTGTTTCGCCATCAGCGTTCTACCTTGTCGGTCAGCATCGTGGGGGTCAGGATCTGCGGCAGGATTTCGGGCTTCGCGGCGCCCGGCGCGTACCAGAGGTAGAGCGGCACGCTGTTGCGGCCATGCTCGGCCAGCGTGCGCGTGATGACCGGATCGCCGTTCGTCCAGTCGCCGACGAGCGTCACGACGCCGGCCTTGTCGAACGCCTTTTGCACCGCCTCGCGGTTGATCGCGCCCGCTTCGTTCGCCTTGCACGACAGGCACCAGTCGGCGGTGAAATAGACGAAGACGGGCTTGCCGGTCGCGCGCGCCTTGGCGAGGGCGTCGGGCGAGAAGGTCGATCCCGCGGCGCCGGTCGTGCGCTCGGCGTCGGCGACTTCGCCGACCGTGCCGGCGAGGCTGCCCATGAAGAGCAAGCCGGCAGCGATCAGCAGCCACGAACGGCGGTCGCCGCGCTGGATCGCGCCATAATGGGTGAACAGGACGACCGCCATGGCGACCGCAACCGCGGGCCATGCGAGCTGCGACCCGCTGCCGAGCTGGCGCCACAGCAGCCATGCCAGTCCCAGCGCCGTCAGGCCCATCGGCAGCGCCATCCATTTGCGGAATTTGCCCATCCACGGCCCCGGCTTCGGCAGGCGATTGCGGAGCGCCGGGACGAAGCCGATCGCGAGGAAGGGCAGGGCAAGCCCCAGCCCCAGCCCGCCGAAGATCGGCAGCGCGGCCCATGCGGGCAGCGCCAGTGTCGCACCGAGCGCGGCACCGAGCAGCGGCCCGCTGCACGGCGTCGCCACGAAGGCGGCCAGCGCACCGGTCCAGAAGCCGCCGGCCGCACCGCCCTTGTCGGCCAGTGTCTGTCCGCCGCCGAAGGAGGGCAATTCATAGGCGCCGAGCAGGTTCAGGGTGATCGCGAGCGCGAGGATCAGCAGCGCCAGCACGCTCAGCGGATGCTGCAACTGGAACGCCCAGCCGACCTGTTCGCCTGCGGCGCGCAGCAGGAGCAGTGCGCCGCCGAGCAGGAGCGCGGTGACGATCGCCCCCGCGGTATAGGCAAGCGCCTCGACCTTCGCGGCACGCGCATCGCTGCCCGAGCGCGCGAGGCTCAGTGCCTTGAGGCTGAGGATCGGGAAGACGCACGGCATCAGGTTGAGGATCAGCCCGCCGAGGATCGCGCCGCCGAGCGCGGTCCAGAACAGGCCTGCGTCGATGCCTTTCGCCGACCCTGCAATCGGTTCGCCTGCGGCGGGTACCGTGCCGGGTTCGAGTTGCAACGACAGGCCGCGCCCGTCGCCGAGTTTCAGCAGTGCCGAAACCGCGCCGGTCTTCTCGCCCTTGGCGCGCGCTTCGACAATGATGCGATCGCCGTTGCGGCTGAAGCGCTGCGGCGCGGCATAGTCGATGACGTCCTGCGTCTCGACGAACAGATGCGGCGCGTCGACCGTGGTGCTTGCGGGAAGCGGGATAGCGAAGCGCAGCAGGTCGCCGCGCCGTTCCCACGTGCCGTGGCGATCGAGCGGCTGCGGCAGCAGCGCGCGCCAGCTATCGAAGCGCGTGCGCTCGGCGGGAGCGATCTTGCCGTCGCCCGCCTTCAGCGCGACCGAAATCACCGCCTTTTCGGGAACGCATACCTTGTCGGTGCAGGCGAGCCAGTTGGCGACCCCCGACAGGGTGAGGTCGGTGCCGGGGGCAACGCTCTTGTCGACCTGCACCTCGGCGAGCAGCGCGTAGGGATGTTCGTAGACATGGTTCATCATGCCGAAGAGGATCAGCGCGTCGGGCACCGGATAGCGAAAGGGGGCGATCGTGACGCCTTCGGGCGCGTTCCATTCGACCGACAGGCCGAACCCCGCGTCGCCGCCATTGACCCAATAGCCGTGCCATGTCTTGTCGGGCGCCATGGTGAGCGCGAGCGTCGTCGCGCCGCCCGGCGCGGGCGCCGCCGACTCGGCAACCAGCTTCGGCTGGATATGCGTCGATTGCGCCGCCGCCGGGCTGAAGGCGCCGAGCATAGAGGCCAGCACCGCCAATAATGCCAGCACCGCACGCCGTGCGCGTGTCACAAAAGCCTCACTTAGCAAATTCATGGCCCGTCCGCAGCTGTTCACCCTTCGAAGGCTTGCCATATAGGCGGCTTTCGACGAGAGGACAGCCCGCGCTGACACCCCTCTTTTTCGGAGACGCCGTCCGTGAAGCTGAAATATCTGACCACCGCCCTCGCCGCCGTGCTTTGCGTTGCCGCCGCCGGAACCGGAATCGCACAGGATACGGCGCCGCCAGCCCCCAAGGTGACGGCAATGACCCCGGCGCCGAAGCTGGTGGTGATGATCGCGGTCGACCAGTTTTCGGCCGACCTGTTCGCCGAATATCGCGGCAGCTTCACCGGCGGGCTCGCGCGGCTCGCTTCGGGGATCGTCTTCCCGTCGGGCTATCAGGCGCATGGCGCGACCGAAACCTGCCCGGGGCATTCGACGATCCTGACCGGCAGCCACCCCGCGCGCACCGGGATCGTCGCCAACCATTATTTCGACCTGTCGGCGGCGCGCGAGGACAAGCGCATCTATTGCGCCGAGGACGAGAGCGTGCCGGGAACCAGCTCGGGCAACAATAAATATGCGCCGTCGGTGGAGCATCTGCTCGTCCCGACGCTCGGCGACCTGATGAAGGCGCGCGATCCGAAGGCGCAGGTCGTTTCGGTTTCGGGCAAGGATCGTTCGGCGATCATGATGGGCGGCCGGCAAGCCGACGAGCTGATGTGGCTCGCGCCCACCGGGCTCACCAGCTATCGCGGCACCACCTTGTCGCCGACGGCGCAGCAGGCGAGTGCCGCGATCGCCGCGGCGATCAACCAGCCGCGCGCCGCGCTGGCGCTGCCCGCCGATTGCGCCGCCAATGACATCGCGATCCCGCTCGAAAAGGGCGGATCGGTCGGCACTGGCCGGATGGCGCGCGATGCTGGCGACTTCCGCCGCTTCCAGGCGTCGCCCGAGGCCGACGGCGCCGTGCTCGCGACCGCCGCGGCGCTGCGCCAGGTGCGCAAGATGGGCGAGGGGACAAGCACCGACCTCCTCATCCTCGGCCTGTCGGCGACCGACTATGTCGGCCACAGCACGGGCACCGAAGGCAGCGAAATGTGCCTCCAGATGGCGGGTCTCGACCGCGAGCTCGGCGATTTCTTCGCGCGGCTTGACGCGACGGGGATCGACTATGTCGTTGCGTTGACCGCCGACCATGGCGGCCATGACCTGCCCGAACGCAACCGCCAGAATGCCTGGCCCGACGCGCAGCGGGTCGACAAGGCGCTCGACCCCGCGGCAATGGGCAAGGCGGTTGCGGAGAAGCTCGGCCTGCCGCAGCCGCTCCTCTACGGCGACGGCGGCGATTATTATCTCGCGAAGACGCTGACCGCAGCGCAGCGCAAGGCGGCGCTCGCCGAACTGCTCCCGCGCCTGCGTGCGCACCCGCAGATCGAGGCGGTGGTGACGCGCGAGGAACTCGCGGCGCATCCGGTGTCGAAGCGCGCGCCCGATACCTGGTCGCTGATGGACAAGCTCCGCGCCTCCTATCACCCGCAGCGGTCGGGCGACTTCATCATCGCGCTCAAGCCTCGGGTCACCCCGATTCCGGAATCGGGCATCGGATATGTCGCGACGCACGGGTCGGTGTGGGACTATGACCGCCGCGTGCCGATTCTCTTCTGGCGCAAGGGTCTCACCGCGTTCGAACAGCCGAATGCGGTGATGACGGTCGATATCATGCCGACGCTGGCGTCGGTGATCGGCCTGCCCGTCGATGCGGGAAAGATCGACGGCCGCTGCCTCGACCTGTTGTCGGGTCCCGAGAGCAGCTGCCGCTAAAGGACAAGAAAAGAAGGACCTATGACCAAAGCTTTGCGGAATTTTTCCGGCCGTCTCCTGCTGGTCGGCTGCGGCAACATGGCGGGCGCGATGCTCGATCGCTGGCTGGCGGCGGGGCTCGACCCGGCGCTGGTCGCGATCGTCGACCCCTATGCGGCGCCGCGCGCCGGTATCGTCCAGCACGCGTCGCTCGGCGAATGGCAGGCCGCGGGGGGCGCCGCCGACTGGATCATGCTCGGCATGAAGCCGCAGCAGCTCGGCGATGTCGCCGATATCCTCGCACCGCTCGCCACCGGTGAGGTCCACCTGCTCTCGATCCTTGCGGGCGTGTCGCTGTCCGACCTTGCGGCGCGCTTCCCCGACGCCGGGGCGCAGGTCCGCATCCTGCCCAACCTTGCCGCGCGGATCGGTGCCGGCGTGTCGGCGGTGGCGACGCTCGGCGACGCCGACGCCAAGGCGATCAATGCGCTGCTCGACCCGCTCGGGCAGACGGTGATTCTTGCCGACGATTCGACGATGGACCTTGTCACCGCCTTTACCGGCAGCGGCCCCGCCTTCGTGTTCCGGTTGATCGAATCCTATGCGGCCGCGGGCGAACGCCTTGGCCTCTCGGCGGAGGATGCGCTGGCGCTGGCGACCGCGACCTTCGGCGGCGCGACCGCATTGCTCGCCGACAGCGGCGAAAAGCCCGGCGTGCTGATCGCGCAGGTCGCAAGCAAGGGCGGCACAACGCAGGCGGGCCTCGACGTGCTCGACAGCGACGGCCAGCTCGCCGCGCTGCTCACCAATGTGCTGCGCGCGGCGCGCGACCGCGGGCGCGAGCTCGCCGATATCGCGCGCGGCGAGGGCTGAGCTAGCCCCCGTCCTTTCCGAGCATCGCGATCCGGCGGCGCTCGCGCGGCGGCACCAGCGCTTCGCTGACCTGCCAGAAGCCCGTCACCGCTTGTTGCCCTGCGTGGGTGTAAGCGCGGCTCATCGTGTCGCGCAGCGTGGTGAAGATCGCGCTCTCGGCTGCGCGGCCGGCGTCGGTCAGGCGCAGCTCCTTCTGGCGGCGATCGCGGTTTCCGGGGCGCGTCGTCAGAAATTCGCGCGCCTCCAGCTCCTTCACGACGCGGCCGAGCGATTGCTTGGTGATGCCGAGCAGCGCGAGCAGGTCCGAAATCGTCAGCCCGGGTTGCCGCGCGATGAAATAGAGTGCGCGATAATGCGCGCGCCCCAATTCCTTTTCGGCCAGCCGCGCGTCGATCGCGCGCCACAGCGATGCGTGCGCGAAAAACAGAAATTCGATGCCGCGGCGTACCTCGTCTTCACGCAAGAAAAGGGCAGAGGCGGCGGGTACTTGTGAAAGAAAATTGTCATCCGGCATAGCCACTACCGTTGCGCGCCGCGCCGGTCTTTGGCAAGAGGCGCGCTCCTTAAACCCCAAAACCACAGGTGTTTTCGCATGTCCGCTCCCGCCTTCACCCATCTGCCGCACCCCAATCTGATCGCGGACGATGTACGGGCGGCGGCGATCGCCGACCCGGCGTTCGGGCGCGTCTTCACCGACCATATGGTGTCGATCCGCTATA
This sequence comes from Sphingopyxis sp. LARHCG72, assembly GCF_052871675.1. Lineage (NCBI taxonomy): Bacteria > Pseudomonadati > Pseudomonadota > Alphaproteobacteria > Sphingomonadales > Sphingopyxidaceae > Sphingopyxis > Sphingopyxis sp. LARHCG72. The sequence continues at coordinate 549,503 of NZ_JBIXJU010000001.1, forward strand.
CCGAGGGACAGGGCTGGCACGATGCGCAGGTGATGCCGCGCGGGCCGCTGACGCTCGATCCCGCGACCGCGGTGCTCCATTATGCGCAGGAAATCTTCGAGGGGCTGAAGGCGTATCGCCTCGACGACGGCTCGATGGCGCTGTTCCGGCCGGAGGCCAATGCTGCGCGCTTCAACGCGAGCGCACGCCGCATGGCGATGGCCGAACTGCCCGAAGAATTGTTCATCGCCGCGGTGAAGGAAGCCGTCGCCGCCGACGCGAGCTGGTTCCCGCCGGTCGACGGCGGCGCGCTGTACCTGCGTCCCTTCATGTTCGCGAGCGAGGTGTTCCTCGGCGTCAAACCCGCGGCCGAATATCAGTTCCTCGTCATCACCTCGCCCGTCGGCAATTATTTCAAGTCGGGCGCGCCCGCGATCTCGCTGTGGGTGTCGGAGGATTATACCCGCGCCGCGCCCGGCGGCACCGGCGCCGCCAAATGCGGCGGCAACTATGCCTCCAGCCTTGTCGCGCAACGCGAGGCGATCGCCAAGGGGCACGACCAGGTCGTCTTCCTCGACGCCGCCGAACATCGCTGGATCGAGGAACTGGGCGGCATGAACATGTTCTTCGTGTTCGACGACGGCAGCATCGTCACCCCGCCGCTGACCGGCACGATCCTGCCGGGGATCACGCGCGACGCGATCATCACGCTGGCGCGCGACGCCGGGCTGACGGTGCGCGAGGAACCCTATGCGATCGATCAGTGGCAGGCCGATGCGGAAAGCGGCAAGCTGACCGAAAGCTTCGCCTGCGGTACCGCCGCGGTGGTGACCCCGGTCGGCAAGGTGACGCGCGGAGAGAGCAGCTTCACGATCGGCGCGGGCGGTCCGGGGCAGGTGACAACGAAGCTCAAGGACAAGCTCGTCGACATCCAGCGCGGCCGCGCCGAAGATCCCTACGGCTGGGTTACGCGGCTTTAAGTCGCCAACTTGCCATTCATGTCGGGCGCGCTATAGACGCGCTCGCAACCGGCCGTTGGGGCGTCGCCAAGCGGTAAGGCAGCGGCTTTTGATGCCGCCATGCGCAGGTTCGAATCCTGCCGCCCCAGCCAGCCGGTGCTTAAGCTGCTATTTTCCTGCCTCGATACAAGCCGCCGATCGGCGCGGCCCACGGCTTGCCGTGATCGTATAAGCCAACATTCGGTCGAATGATTGGCGGAGACCGGCTTTCGGCGGGTCTCCGCCCTAGTCCGGTCAGCGCGCCGCGATGACGATGATTTCGACCTTATAGTCGGGCGTCGCCAGCTTCGCTTCGCCGGTCGCGCGGGCCGGCGCGTCCTTTCCGTCGACCCATTTGTCCCAGACGGCGTTCATTTCCGCGAAGTCGGCCATGTCCGCGAGCCAGATCGTGGCCGACAGGATCTTTGCCTTGTCCGAGCCGGTTTCGGCGAGCAGCGCTTCGATCTGGCCGAGAATCGCCTGCGTCTGGTTCGTGACGCTTTCGCCCGGGGCACCGACCTGCCCTGCGAGATAGACGGTATCGCCGTGGACGACCGCCTGGCTCATGCGCGCGCCGGCCTGGATGCGGGTGATAGTCATGTTTTTTCCTTTCGTCTGGGTGGAGTGGGTGGAATCAACGGGCGCCATAGCGCGCGATCGACAGATCCGCAGCCTCGATATCGGTCGGGCGCTCGCTGACCAGGTCGGCGATCAACCGGCCCGATCCGCACGCCATCGTCCAGCCGAGCGTTCCGTGCCCCGTATTGAGGAAGAGGTTGTCGTAAGGCGTCGCGCCGATGACGGGCGTGCCGTCGGGGGTCATGGGGCGCAAGCCCGACCAGTAGCTGGCGGCTTCGACATCGCCGGCGCCGGGGAACAGGTCGGTGAGCGAATGGACGAGCGTGGCGCGGCGGCGTTCGGGCAGCGCGTTGTTGTAGCCCGAAATTTCCGCCATCCCCCCGACGCGGATACGGTCGCCGAGCCGTGTGATCGCGATCTTGTAGCTTTCGTCCATCAACGTCGATTCGGGCGCGCGCGCCGGATCGACGATCGGGACGGTGATCGAATAACCCTTCACCGGATAGACGGGCAGGCGAAGGCCCAGCGGTCGCAGCATCGCCGCCGAATGGCTGCCGAGCGCGAGGACATAGCGGTCGGCGGTGATCCGGCCGCGATCGGTTTCGACCCCGGCGACACGGCCGCCCTCGATGACCAGCGACCGGATCGCTTCTCCATATCGGAACCGGGCGCCGCGTTCGGCGGCCATGGCGGCGAGCGCGCCGGTGAATTTGAAGCAATCGCCGGTCTCGTCGCCGGGCAGGCGGAGGCCGCCGACGATCTTTTCGCGCGCCGCGGCGAGTCCGGGTTCGACCGCGATGCAACCTTCGCGGTCGAGTATTTCGAACGGAACGCCGCCGGCGCGAAGCACGGCAATATCCTTGGCGATGCCGTCGAGCTGCTTTTGCGTCCGGAACAACTGCAGCGTTCCCTGCATCCGTTCGTCATAGGCGATGCCGGTGTCGGCGCGCAGCGCAATGAGCCGGTCGCGGCTATATTCGGCAAGCCGCACCATCCGCGCCTTGTTGACCGCGTAGCGGGCGCTCGTGCAGTTGCGCAGCATCGCGAACAGCCAGCCGAGCATCTCGCGATCGACCGCGGGCTGGAGGATCAGCGGCGCATGGCGCATCATCAGCCAGCGGATCGCCTTTTGCGGGATGCCGGGCGCCGCCCATGGCGAGGCATAGCCCGGGGAGATTTCGCCGGCGTTGGCAAAGCTCGTCTCGAGCGCCGGGCCGGGTTGCCGGTCGATCACGACCACCTCATGTCCGGCCTCGGCCAGATACCAAGCCGACGCGACGCCGATGACGCCGCCGCCAAGGACCGCAACCTTCATGCCGCATCCTCCCGCTGCCGGGCGGTGGCCGGCGCATAGGTCCGATCATATCGCGCGCCGAGGCTGGTCAGCATCTCGTAGGATATGGTGTCCGCATCGGCTGCGAGCCGGTCGAGCGATTGATGCGGGCCGATCAACTCGACCCAGTCGCCGGCCCCGATGCGGCCGGAGGGGAGGGCGGTGACGTCGATCGTGATGCTGTCCATCGACACGCGGCCGACGATCGGCAACCGGTCCCCGGCGTGCCATGCCGCACCGCGATTGCCGAGCGAGCGCGGCAATCCGTCGGCATAGCCGACCCCGATCGTGGCGATGCGGCTTTCGCGCTCGCAAACATGGCTATGACCATAGCCGACCGCGCCGCCCGCCGCGATCGTCCGGATCTGGATGACGCGCGCCTCCAGCCCGACCACCGGCTGCATCGGGTTGGGGTCACCCCGGTTCGGGGCGCCGCCGTAAAGCGCGATCCCCGCCCGCACGATATCGGCGTGAAAATCGGCGGGGAGGAAGGCGCCGCCCGAATTGGCGAGGGCGTGGGGGACGCCCGGAAACAGCGCGGCCGCGGCTTTGAAGCAGGCAAGCTGCGCGGCGTTGGCCGGGTGTTCGGGCGTGTCCGCGCAGGCGAGATGGCTCATGATCATGACGGGATCGACCGCCGACCGGAATGGCGCGTCGCCGGCGAGTGCCGCGAGCTCGGTTGCCGCCATTCCCAGCCGTCCCATGCCGCTGTCGACCTGGAGCGCGGCGGGCAGCCGTTCGCCGGAATGCCGCGCGGCCTCCGCCCATCGATAGGCCTGCTCGGGTGAATTGATGACGGGGGTGATCGCCGCTCCGGCGCACAGGGCCTCCGCGCCGGGGGGAAGGCCGTTGAGCACGACCAGCCGGCACGCGGCCGGCAAGATGGGGCGTAGCGCGAGTGCTTCGCCCAGATGGGCGACGAAGAACAGCTGGCACCCCGCTTCGCACAGCGTCCGCGCCACCTCGGCCGCGCCGAGACCATAAGCGTCGGCCTTGACGACGGCGCCGACCGCGGCGGGCGCGACGCGCCCGGCGATCAGCCGATAATTCGCGGCGATTGCCGCCAGGTCGATGCGTAGCCGCCCGCCGCTTATGCCCGCGATACCCATATCCTCATATCCCCGCTGGTGCCTCCAGTCGGTATCGCTTCTAGGCAAACATCATTCGAATGTTCGTGCAAACTGTTGTTCAAATCGGCAAATATCGGTGATAGATGCAATAATCGACGACACAAACAGAATGATATTGCGTCATGGACTCGATCGACAGGAATATCGTGAGGTTGCTGCGCCTCAATGCCCGCATGCCGAACAGCCAGTTGGCGGCGGAGGTCGGCTTGTCGCCTTCGGCCTGCCTGCGGCGCGTCGGCAATCTTGAGGCGCGCGGGGTGATCCGCGGCTACACCGCCATCGTCGCCGCGCCCGAGGAAGGGGGCGTCATCGCGATCGTGCGCATCAGCCTCGAACGGCAGACCGAGGCCTATCTCAACCGGTTCGAGGAGGCGGTGCGCCAATATCCCGAGATCGAGGAATGTTTCCTGATGACCGGCGATGCCGACTATCTGCTCCGTGCTTCAGCGGCCAGCGCCGCCGCTTATGAAGCGATCCACAAGAACATCCTCTCGCGCCTGCCGGGTGTCGCGCGCATCCATTCCAGCCTCGCGATGCGAAGCGTGCTCAGCCACATTCCGGGACGCGGCAGGCGGGAGGCATAGCCGGCCCGATCCTGAAACGGGAAAGCGGACGGGCGGCAATCGCCGTTCGCGGCAGCATCGCGTCGATCGTCGTCAGGCGCCGCAGGATTCGCGCACGATCAGGTGCGTTGGCAGGTAATCGAGATATTGTTCGGCGTTCGGGTCCATGACCTGAGCAACGAGCCGTCGCCCCGCCTCCAGCGTATCCTGCTGGATCGTCGTCAACGCCGGCGTGCTGAGCCGCGCGAGCAGCATATCGTCATAGCCCGTCACCGACACATCCTTCGGCACCGACAGGTTGGCCTTGCGCAGGGCGCGGATCGCGCCGAGCGCAATGAGGTCGCTTGAGGCGACGATGCCGTCGAGCTTGCGCCGGCGCGAGAGGAGCTGGTTCAGCGCCCGCTCGGCCGATTCGAAGCCGAAGTCGACGCGAATGTCGAGCGACGGGTCGGGTTCCAGCCCGTTCGCCTCGAGCGCCTCCAGATAGCCCTGCCGCCGCTGCATCGCCTCGGGGTCGTTCGATCCCACGAAAGCGATCGCCTTTCTGCCGAGGCGCGCGAGGTGCATCGTCGCGCGGCGGCCGCCCATGACATTGTCCGATCCCACCGACGGATATTTCTGTCCCGGCAGATGGGCGCCCCACACGACGAAATTGCTGTTCGTCTCGGCAAGGCGGTTGAAGCCGTCGTGAAGCATCGACTGGCCGAGGAAGATCACGCCGCTCGCGCGGCCGCTGTTCATCACCGTCGTCAGGTCTTCGAAATCGCGCGGCGCGGTGTGGCTGACGGTGAAGTCGCAGTCGCGTGCGCGCGCCGCCTCGCCGATGCTGGCGAGAAGTTCGAGGAAGAAGGGGTGCGACAGCGGCAGCGGGCGGCCCTGCATATGCGGGGTGACGACGACGATCGATCCCTCCGCGCCGATCGGCGCTGCCGGCATATACGAACGAAAGGGATAATTATGCTCGCGCGCGAGCGCCCAGACCTTTTTCTTGGTCGCGAGGCTGATCAGCGGATGGTCGTTGAGCGCGCGCGACACGGTCGAAATCGAGACACCCGCCATCCGCGCCAGGTCTTCCAATCTGATTTTGTTGGTGCTCATAAGGGCCAATCCGTGTTCGACGTCGCGAGAGCGTTAGCACAAGGAGGGGAGGGGTATGCAAGATTTGCATGCCGTAGACGGTCTGGAAGCCAAGGAAAATCCTGTTCGGCAGTCGCGCGCTGTGCCGCCTTTGCAGATATGGAGCATGTGTTTTGCATTATTTGGCATCCAGATCGTCTGGGGGCTGCAGAACGCGAACACGAGCCGCATCTTCCAGGCGCTCGGCGCCGACGTTGCCGAACTGCCCTTGCTGTGGATCGCGGGGCCGATCACCGGGCTGATCGTCCAGCCGATCGTCGGCCATTTGTCGGACCATTCGCGGTCGCGATTCGGGCGGCGGCGCCCCTTCCTGCTCGGCGGGGGACTCATCACGGCGCTCGCCTTGCTCGTCATGCCCAATGCGCCGACCCTGTGGGCCGCGATCGGCGCCTTGTGGCTGCTGACGGCCTCGATCAACATCGCGATGGATCCGTCGCGGGCGCTGGTCGCCGACAATCTTCCCGAAGCGCAGCGTGCACGCGGCTATGCGATCCAGGTCTTCTTCATCGGCACCGGGGCGGTCTTTGCCTCGTCGCTTCCGTGGATATTGGTCAATTGGTTCGGCGTATCGGGAAGCGCGGCGGCGGGCGGCCTGCCGACCGCCGTGCGCTATGCTTTCTACATCGGCAGCGCCTGCCTGTCGGTTTCGGTCTTGTGGACGGTCGTTTCGACGCGCGAAGTGCCGCGAACCGACCCCGGGCCGCCGGAAACCGGGGAGGCGCGGCCCGTGCGCCGTTTCGGCTGGCCGCTCGCGCTTTCCGGCGCGCTGCTGCTCATGGCGGCGGCGGCGTTCGGGTGGCAATGGGAGATATTCGTCCTCGCCGCCGCCGCGCTGATCGTCGGGCTCGCGCATTTCGCAGCGACGCGGCGGCAGGCGCGGGGCAATGCGCCGCTGGGCTTGCTCCAGATCGTCGAGGATTTCCTGTCGATGCCCGCCGCGCTCAGGCGTCTCGCGATCGTGCAATTCTTTACCTGGTTCGGCCTTTTCGCGATGTGGATCTATGCCGTGCCCGCGGTTGCGCGTCGTCATTTCGGGAGCGGCGATCCCGCGTCGGCCGCCTTCAATGCCGCCGCCGACTGGGTGGGCATATTGTTCGCGGGTTACAACGGCGTCGCGGCGGTTGCGGCGCTGCTCCTCCCTTCGGTCGTCACGCGGATCGGCGAGCGCGCGACCTATGCGCTGTGCCTGCTGGCCGCGACCGCGGGAATGGCGGGGTTCGTCCTGATTGCCGACGCGCAATGGCTCTGGCTATCGTCGCTTGGCATCGGCCTCGGCTGGGCGGCCATCCTGTCGCTTCCCTATGCGATTATCGTCAACGCGGTGCCGCCCGAGAAGGTCGGCGTGTATCTCGGCATCCACAACGTGTTTCTCGTCATACCGCAGCTTGTCGCAGCGGTGTGTCTCGGCCCGCTCGTCGCCGGGGCGTTCGGCGGCGATCCGGCCATGGCACTCGGAATCGCCGCCATCTTTGTGGGAATCGCGGCACTCGCCGCGCTGCTCGTCCCCCGCGACGCCCACCCTTGCTGATGGATTATGCAAATATTTGCATAAAATGACCACGACGCAAACGTATGCAATTTTGCCGGCCCACCCCTTCATCTTTCTGTGAAATTGGCGCTTAAACATTGATAATATTAAGGTATTTGGCGCATTTTTGCCGCGGACAAATGCGCTTGCCATTTCTGCAACAATACGCAAAAACATGCAAAAGGATCGCAGGCGCCGCCCTGACGTGTCCGCAATGAAAAGCTCCGGAACAAGGGAGCGCGAATGGGAAGGGGAGGATGATGAGGCTCAACGGTTTCGCGAAGGATTGTGGTCGCCGCCTATTGGGTCGTGCCTCGCTGTCGGTGATGGTGATCGCCGCGGCGCCCGCGTTCGCGCAGGATGCTGCGCCCGAAGGGGGTTCGGGCAACGACGAGATTGTGGTGACCGGCGTGCGCGCGGCACTCGAAGATGCCGCCGGCCGCAAAAGGGACGCGCTGACGGTCGTCGACTCGATCACCGCTACCGACATCGGCGCCTTTCCCGACAAATCGGCCGCCGAGGCGCTGCAGCGCCTTCCGGGCATCACCGTCAACCGCCTGCAATCGGCGGATGACTCGACGCACCCGTCGGGCGAGCCGACCGACGTCCTCATTCGCGGCCTCACCTTTGTGCGGACCGAGATCAACGGCCGCGACAGCTTCTCGGCGGACTCGGCGCGCGGGCTCCAGTTCAACGACATCGCACCCGAACTGCTCGCCGGGATCGATGCTTATAAGAACCAGACGGCGGACATGATCGAAGGCGGGATCGCGGGCACCGTCGACCTTCGCACGCGCGTGCCGTTCGACCAGAGCGGGCTCGTCGTCACGGGCACTTTCCGGATGAATTATGGCGATCGTTCGGGTCGCTGGACGCCCGAATTCTCGGGCCTGATCAGCAACACCTGGGATACCGCCATCGGTCGCTTCGGCATTCTCGCGAGCTATGCGCAAAGCCATGTCGTCACGCGGACCGAGAGCGTGATCATGGACAAGATCGACACCTATTGCTCGGCGGGTTTCGGCACCACGGGGCCGGACAATGTCGTTCGGGCCACCCCCGGTGCCGATGGCAGCCTGGGTTGTACCGCCAATCCGTTCGGGGGAACGGGCTGGGCCTATGCGCCCGACGGCATCCGTTATTCGCAGGTCGATTATGACCGCAAGCGGCGCGGCATCGCCGGCGCCCTGCAATATGAAAACAACTCGGGCAGCCTGCGCGCGACGCTGCAATATATCGACTCGCACTATACCAACGCCTGGCTCGAACGCGCCAGCCACGCGATCCTTGACGGCAATTATTTCGGCACCCGCGCCTACAATCCGCGTACCGGATCGGTGCTCGTCGGAAGCAGCGGCCTGACCTTCGGTCCCGACGGCATGTTGACCGGGGGAATTCTGACGCAGCCGCACGGCAGCTTCAGCGGAACGACCGAGAGCCTGCAGGCGGCGATCAACGCGGGCTCGGCAGTGCCGGGCCAGCCGTTCGTCAACTATTGCGGTCCGGGCCCCGGCGGAAACTGCACGACGCAGCGCGACGGGCTCTATTTCCAGAACGAAGCGCGCAATTTCGACCATCGCGAAGGCACACGCGATTTTTCGGCCAACATCAGCTGGGATGCCAGCGACCGGCTGCATTTCGACCTGGACGCGCAATATATCGACGCGTCGACGTATAATAACGACATCCTCGTCGCGGCGGGGTCGATGGCCAATTACGACTATAGCGTGAATGGCGACGGCACCCCGCACATCACCCTGCTGCCGGGCTCGAACGTCAATTATGCGGCGGGCGGCCTGGCCAATGCGCACAATTATTGGATCCCGTTCATCCAGGGGCATGTCGAGGACAATGATGCCAACGAACTCGCGCTGCGCGGCGACGTGGAATATGATTTCCCCGAGAGCAACTGGCTCGACTCGCTGAAAGTCGGCGTGCGTTACGCCGATCGCGAGCAGACGGTGCGCTATTCGACGTTCAACTGGACGCCGATCGCCGCCAACTGGAATTGCAACGGGCCGGGCTTCAATGCCGACAATACGACGGGCGGCGCGTATCCGACGAACAGCGGGAACTGCGGCGGGAATGCCGGTCATGCGCCCTTCAAGGGCTATGGCGCGGGTATCTGGGAATCGCAGAGCCTCGGCGACTTCTATAATGGCAGCGCCTATGCCAACGGGCCGCTCGTCTTCCTCAACCGCGACACGCTTCGCGATTTCCCGCGGCTGATCCAGTCGCTGGGCGGCGCGAACACCGCATCGCCGCTCGGCACGGGCTATACTGCGATTTGCGACCGTCCCGAAGCGACCGTCGACGAATGCTTCACGGCCGGCGAAAAGCTCAAGGTTCGCGAACAGACCGAAGCGGCCTATGCGATGGTCAAATTCGGCGGCGGCGACAAGCTGATGCTCGGCAGCGTGGCGCTGCAGGGCAATGTCGGCCTGCGCGTGGTGCGCACGAAGATCGAGAGTACGGGCAGCGTCGCCTTTCCCGCCACGAATATCTTCGACAATCTGGTGCCCTGCAACACGCCTTTGACCGGCAACAATGTCGTCAATCCGCGCTGCTATCTGACGCCGGAGATCCTCGCCTTCGCCAACGGCGCCGCATCCGAAGACAAGTATAAGACGTCGCGCACCGACTGGCTTCCGAGCCTCAACCTGCGCTTCGGATTCGACGACAAGACCTTCGTCCGCTTCGCCTATTCGCGGGCGATATCGCGGCCGCAGTTCGGCTATCTGCGCAATACGCTCGCAATCAATGCGCCGGTGATCAACACCACCGCGGATTCGCCCTATGTCGTCTATAGTTCGCCGACTGCGGCGCACACGCCGGAGAATGTCAGGGGCTATAATTTCGTGTTCCTGGCCAATTCGGGCAATGCGGCGCTGAAACCGCTGAGGGCCGACCAGTTCGACCTGACGTTCGAGCGCTATATGGGATCGAACAGCTCGCTGACCGTAGGCTTGTTCTACAAGAAGCTGACCAACGCGATCTCTTTCGGGCAGTTCAGCCGCGACGTCGCCAACGGGTCGTCGACGCAGACGGTGCAGATCAGCGGGCCGAGCAATGTCCGCAAGGGCGGCGAAATCTGGGGAACCGAGTTCGCCTACCAGACCTTCTTCGACTTCCTGCCCGGGTTCCTCAGCGGCCTCGGTATGCAGGCGAACTACACCTATGTGCACCAATCGGATATCAACAATTCGAACCTGTTCACCGCGTCGTCGAGCGGCGATGTCGGTGCGTTCGGTGCCGGCCAGCAATCGCTCGGCGGATCGGGCTTCGTCATCGACTCGCACCGGCTCGCGGGCATCTCGAAGCACACCTTCAATCTCGTCGGACTATACGAGAAGGGACCGATCGGGCTGCGCGTCGCCTATAACTGGCGGTCGCGATACCTGACGCAGAACCTCGACTGCTGCATCGGTTTGCCGGTGTTCCAGAAGGGGGCGGGTTTCCTCGACGCTTCGCTGCGCTATTCGCCGACGAAATGGCTCGAACTTTCGGTCGACGGGACGAACCTGCTGAATACCACCACGGTGTATCAGCAGCAGATATTCGGCGATTCCCCGCAGACGCCGGGGGCCACGGCGAAATATTTCGACTCCGCCTGGAGCCGGGTCGACCGTCGCTTCCAGTTCGGCGCGCGCGTCAAATTCTGATCCCCGGGATGGCGCGGCCGCCACGTCCACACGCGGCCGCGCCATCCCGACCAACAGGGAATGAAGGATCGGCATGACCGGGGCGGAACCTTATCGGATCGTCATTCTCGGCGGCGGGACCGCCGGCTGGATGAGCGCCGCGGCGCTGGCCGGCCTGCTTCCCGCCGCCGACTATGACATCACGCTGATCGAGAGCGACGAGATCGGCACCGTCGGCGTCGGCGAAGCGACGCTGCCGCATATCAAGACCTTCAACGACATGCTCGGCATCGACGAGGCCGAGTTCATGCGCGAAACCGCGGGCACGATCAAATTGGGGATCGAGTTCGTCGACTGGCTGCGCGAGGGCGCGCGATATATCCATCCCTTCGGCACCTTCGGCGACCGCTGGGGCGGCGTCGATTTCCAGCATCACTGGGCGCAGGCGCGGCTCGACGCGAGCGACGACCGGTCGCTGCAGGCGTACAGCTTCGCGGTCGCCGCCTGCCATGCCAATGGGTTCGAGCATCCGAACACCGATCCCGGGTCGATCCGATCGACATACAGCTATGCCTATCATTTCGACGCCGGACTCTATGCCCGCTATCTGCGCGGCTGGGCGACCGCCCGCGGCGTGCGGCGGTTGGAGGGCAAGGTCACGAGCGTCGTGCGCGACGGCGAAAGCGGCGCCGTCTCCGCGCTGACGCTCGAAGCGGGCGCGCAGGTGGCGGGTGACCTGTTCGTCGATTGCTCGGGCTTTCGTTCGCTGCTTGTCGGGCAGACGATGCAGGTGCCGTGGATCGACTGGAGCGAGTGGTTGCCGTGCGACCGGGCGCTTGCCGTGCCGTGCCTCGGCGTCGAACCGATCACCCCCTATACGCGTTCGACCGCGCGGCGCGGCGGCTGGCAGTGGCGCATCCCGCTCCAGCACCGCATCGGCAACGGCTATGTGTTTTCGAGCCGCTTCTGCGGCGAAGAGGAGGCACGCCGTACGCTGCTCGCCAATCTCGATGGCGAAGCGCTCGACGAGCCGCGCCTGCTGCGCTTTGCGGCGGGGCGGCGCGCGCAGGGCTGGGCGGGCAATTGCGTCGCGATCGGGCTCGCCAGCGGCTTCCTCGAACCGCTCGAATCGACGAGCATCTTCCTAATCCAGGCGGCGGCGATCGATCTGGTGGCGCTGATGCCGCGCCGCGGCGAGGGCATTGATGCACGCGCGGTGCGCGAGTTCAACCGGCTGTTCGGAATCCATTACGACCGGACCCGCGACTTCCTGGTGCTTCACTACACCGCGAACGAACGCGTGAGCGAACCCTTGTGGGACCATGTGCGTACGATGGTGCTGCCCGAGAGCCTGGCGCACCGGCTGGCCTTGTTCCGCGAGAGCGCGGCGGCGCCCGAATATAGTCTTGGCCTCTTTTCCCGCGATAGCTGGCTCTCGGTTCTCGAGGGGCAGGGCGTTCTGCCGTCGGCTGCGAATCCGCTAACCCATCGCATGCCGGCGACAGAGCGCCAGGCGCGTCTCGACGATCTGGCCGCGCGAATCGCGCTCAACGCGGCGGAGATGACGCCGCATGGCGAATTCCTCACCGGCTATTGCGCGTCGAAAGCGACCGCGCGGCCGGGCGCGGCGAGCGCGGCGTGAGCGTGCGTCGCCTCGTTGTCGTCGGCAGCGACGCGCCGCTGTGGCTTGCCGCCGCGGCGCTGCGCCGCGCACTGGCGCCCGCGGGGATCGCGGTCGCCGCGGTCGCGCTGCCGTCCGAAGCCGGCGCGGCGGATATCCATGCGACGCTTCCGGCGATCGAGGCATTGCATAACCAGATCGGCATCGACGAGGCGGCGCTGCTGCGCGGGGTGCGCGGCGCCTTCACGCTCGGACAGAATTTCGTCGACGCGACCGGTGCGGGGCAGGTACCCTTCCTGCACAGCTATGGCGCGCATGGCACCGGCATCGGCGGCAGCGATTTCTTTCCGCACTGGGTCAAGGCGCGGCACCACGGGCTGGGTGTCGGGATCGACGATTTCTCGCTGACGGCGACCGCCGCGCACAACGGCCGGCTGTTCCTGCCCGATGCCGACAGCGAGAAATATGCCCGCGCCGATTATGGCTATCACTTGCCCGCCGCCGCCTATGCGAAAAGCCTGATGGCGATCGCGCGGCACCTGGGGGTCGAGGTCACCGAAGCAGCAAGCGTCGGGGCCGAACGCGACGGCAGGGATGTCCGGGCGCTGTTGCTCGATGGCGGGCGCCGCGTCGAAGGCGACCTTTTCGTCGATGCGACGGCCGGCGGGCTGTTGTTGCGCAGCACGCCCGGCATGTCGTTCGAAGCATGGCAGACACCGGGCGACCGGATGCTGTCGGCGCTGGCGCCGCGCTTTGCGGCCTTGCCCGTCTATGCCGAGATGCGCGCCGGAACGGCCGGGTGGACCGGGCTGATCCCCGCCATGGCGCACACGCATGTCGTTCACATCTGGTCGAGCATGGCGATGTCGGACGATGAGGCGGTCGATGCCGCCGCCGCCGCCAGCGGGCTGCCGCTCGAGGCTGTAACCATTCGCCCCGTCCAGCCCGGCATCGCCGCCGAACTCTGGGCAGGCAATGTCGTCGGGATCGGCGAGGCGGGCGTCGTTCTCGACCCCGTGCACGGTGTCGCGCTCCACGCCTTGCAGCTCGGCATTGTCCATCTTCTCGCCAATTTCCCGGCCGACGGCGACAGCCACGCCGCGCGCCGCGCCGAATATGACCGCACGATGCGTTCGCATCTGGCCCGCGTCGCCGATTTTCAGGCCGCCCATTATGCGCTGCAACATTATGCCGGGTCTTTCTGGGACGCCGCGCGCGCGGTCCCGATGTCGGACGAGCTGGCGCACCGGATCGACTTCTTCGGCGCACGCGGCGAACTCGCGCCGTTCGAGGACGAAAGCCTGCCGCCCGACAGCTGGCGCGCGCTGTTCCTCGGTCATGGCTTGATGCCCGAGGGCTGGCGCCCCGAAATCGACCGGCTGCCACCCGAAGAGGTCAAGGCGCATTTCCGCAAGATGCTCGGCTTCGTGCGCGAGGCGGTGCTGCGGCAGCCGACCCATGACGCCTTGCTCGCGCGGATCGTACAGCGGCCCGCGCATGGCTGAGCCCGCACGCCTCGGCAGCGGCGCGGCGGGGGCGTCGCCGCTCGACGCACTGCCGCGCATCGCTGCCCGCGGTGCGCCCGCGCCGGCCGATTTCGCCGCGATCGTCGCGGCCGGAATGCCTGTCGTCATCAAGGGGTTGATCGGCGACTGGGTCGCGCTGGCGGCCGGGCGTCATTCGCCCGGCCGCCTCAACGCTTATCTTGCGGGCATGGATCGCGGCATGCCTGTTCCGCTGATGGAGGCGCCGGCGCGGGCCGAGGCGCGCTTCGCCTATCGTGCCGATATGCGCGAATTCACCTTCACCAAACGCAATGTGCCGCTGCGCGAGGCGCTTGCCCGGATCGAGGCATTGACCGGGCAGGATGGCGCGCCGACCGCGGCGATCCAGATGCTTCCGCTCGCCGACGCGATGCCCGGCTTCGTGCGCCAGAATCCGATGCCGCTGCTTCCCGCCGATGCCGGGCCGAAGCTCTGGCTCGGCGGAGCGGTGAAGACGCAGACGCATAACGACCGCGATCATAATCTCGCGTGCGTTATCGCCGGTCATCGGCGCTTCCTGCTCTTTCCGCCCGATCAGGTCGCGAACCTCTACGTCGGGCCGCTCGACAATCCGCCCCCCTTATCGCTCGTCGATCCCGAAACGCCCGACCATGATCGCTTCCCGCGGTTCGGCGAGGCGATGGCGGCGGCGCGGATCGCGTTCCTCGAACCCGGCGATGCCCTCTTCATCCCCCGTTACTGGTGGCACCATGTGACGTCGCTCGATCCGTATAATGCGATGGTCAATTACTGGTGGGGGCCGCCGGCGGGGGAGGGTGAGGAACCCAATAATGCCTTCCTCGCCGCCTTGCTCGCGCTGAAACATCTGCCGCCCGGCGAACGCGCTTATTGGCAGGCGATGTTCGCTGCGCATGTTTTCGGCGAACCCGAGATTTCGGCTGGCCACATCCCCGAGGCGCTGCGCGGCGCGCTCGGCACGATGCGGCCCGCCGACCGCGCGGCATTGCGCCAGAAGATCGCCGCGGCATTCCGCAAATGACTCCTCCCCCCGAAAGAGATTGTCCATGAAATCGAAGACGTTCCTGTTGTTTGGCCTTTCGATGTCGGCGATCGCCTCGCCCGCGGCGGCGCGCGAGTGTACGCAGTCGCCAGGCAAGCTGCTCGAGCTTTGCGTGTCGGTCGAGGATGGCGAGGCGCGCTACGAGGTCAAGCGCGGCGGCACGGTCGTAATTGCGCCGTCGCGCCTCGGACTCGCGTTCGCCGGCGAAGCCGACCCGCGCTACTCGACGCTTGGCGACGTGAGGCGCTCGGCGTCGGATACGAGCTGGGAACAGCCATGGGGCGAACAGCGCCTGATCCGCGATAACCACAGTGAGCTGAAGGTGACCCTCGCGGGCGATACCCCGCTGAGCAAGGCGGTCGGCGTCACTTTCCGCCTCTTCGACGACGGCTTCGGCTTTCGTTATGACTATGGCGCGATCGCGGCGGGGCAGGCGGTCGCCGTCACCGCCGACCACAGCCAGTTCCGAACCGTCGGCGACTGGCAGGCCTGGTGGTACGAGGGGCTGGGACAGGAACGCGACGAATATCTTTACAAGCAGACCGATGCGCGGCGCGTCACGCTCGCCGAAACCCCGCTGACGCTGAAAGGCGATAACGGCCTCTATCTGAGCTTCCACGAGGCCGCGCTCGTCGACTTTCCGTCGATGCTGCTCCAGGGCAATGGCGCGGGCAGCTTCAGCGCCTGGCTGATGCCCTGGCCCGACGGAACGCTTGCGAAGAAGACCGGGTCGTTCACGACGCCGTGGCGTACCGTGCTGGTCGGCGACAGCCCCGCGGCGCTCGCCGACAGCCGCATCACGCTCAACCTCAACGAGCCGAATAGGCTTCCCGATGTCGGCAAATGGTTCAAGCCGGGCAAATATGTCGGCGTCTGGTGGGAAATGCACCTTGAGAAATCGACCTGGGGCAGCGGGCCGAAACATGGCGCGACCACCGCGAATGTGAAACGCTATATCGATTTCGCGGCCAAATATGGCTTCAATGGCGTCCTCGTCGAAGGCTGGAACAAGGGCTGGGACGGCGACTGGATCGCCAATGGCGACAAGTTCAGCTTCACCACCGCCTATCCCGATTTCGATCTCGCCGCGATCACCCGATACGGCAAGGCCAAGGGGGTCGGGCTGATCGGTCACCACGAAACCGGCGGGGCGATCGAAAATTATGCCCGCCAGCTCGACGACGCGCTGAAACTCTATGCGGATCATGGCGTTGCGGCGATCAAGACCGGCTATGTCCGGCACAGCGGCACGATCGTGGACGGCGAGGGCGGGCTGCAATGGTTTGCCGGCCAATATGCGGTGCGCCACCATCTCGATGTCGTGAAGCGCGCCGCAAAGCACCATATCGTCATCGATACGCATGAACCGGTGAAGGATACCGGCCTTCGCCGGACCTGGCCGAACTGGGTGAGCCGCGAGGGCGCGCGCGGGCAGGAATTCAATGCCTGGGGCAACCCGACCAACCCGCCCGAACATATGACGATCCTGCCCTTCACGCGCCTGCTCGCGGGCCCGATGGATTTTACGCCCGGCATCTTTGACATCGCGCGCGGCGGCATGGAGCTGACACGGCGGGTGCAATCGACGCTCGCGACGCAATTGGCGGAATATGTCGTGGTCTATTCGCCGATCCAGATGGCGGCCGACCTGCCCGAAAATTACGAAAAGCGCCTCGACGCCTTCCAGTTCATTCGCGACGTCCCCGCCGATTGGGAGACGTCGAAGACCCTGCAGGGCGCCATCGGCGACTATGTCGTCGTCGCGCGGCAGGAGCGGGGGAAGGGCGACTGGTATCTTGGCGCCATCACCGACGAAGAGGCCCGGACGCTGGAACAGCCGCTCCGCTTCCTCCCATCGGGCAAGCGGTTCGAGGCGCAGATATACGCCGACGGTCCGGGTGCCGATTTTCGGACCAACCCGGACGCGCTGACGATCGAGAAGCGGATCGTGACGCGCTCCGATACGCTCAGGTTCGTGCTGGCGCCGGGCGGCGGAACGGCGATCCGTTTCCGCCTGCTCGATTGATGGGGCGTCTTCTGGGCCTAGTCGCCGCGCTGCAATGTCATCGCCAGTTCCTCGACGTCGAGATCGCGTTCGAGTTCGTGGAGGACCTCGTCCTCGATCAACCCCGCGCGGTGGATGCGGATCAGCTCCGCGCGGCCGGCCGCGATGGCTTGCAGCAGAACGTCGAAATGCGACCGTAACCCGTCCATCGTGGTGCTGGCGTCGGCCTCGTAGCGCTCCATGAAATTCAGCCGCTTGCGATGTTCTTCGAGCATCATCGGATGGATCAACGTCCCGTCCTCGTCATAGGCGAGCCTTTCGATCACCGCGAATCGAGCGCGCGCCATCGCCGCTTCGGCGGCGGGCATCGCCATTTTGGCGGGCGGATCGGTATCGGCCGGCCGAACCGCACGAATGAGCGCGCCGAGGCTCGACCCCTGGACGACGACGGTGACAAAGATGACCGCGAAGGCGCAGATCAGCATCAGGTCGCGGCCGGGCATGTCGACCGGCAGGGTCAGCGGGACCGCGAGCGTCACGACACCGCGCATCCCCGCCCAGCTCAGCACCGTCGCCTGCCGCCAGCCGAGCGGGCGGGCGCGTTCGAGGCCGAGCCTGCGCGCGAGGCCGAGAATCGCCTCCGATCCGAAAATCCAGATGAAGCGCGCGATGGTGACGGTGACGACGACGGCGACGATCACGGTGATCATCGACATCGGGATCGCCCAGATCCCCCCGATCCGTTCGATCGCGCCGCGCAGCGAAAAGCCGATCAGGATGAAGACGAGCGCCTCGAGCACGAACACCATGATCTGCCAGGCCGAATTGGCGCGCAGGCGCACTGCCGCGGGCAGGATCACATGCTGGTACCAGCCCATCGCCAGCCCCGCGGTGACGGTCGCGATGACGCCCGAGACATGCGCGGCCTCGCCGGCCAGATAGGCGGCCCAGCACAGCAAGATGGTGATGAGCATGATCAGCATCGGGTCGCGAAAGCGCTTGGCGAGGAATATCCAGCCCGCCGCGACGGCGGCACCGACGATCACGCCGCCGATCGCGACGACCGCAAAGCTCTGCACCGCTTCGCCCGTATGGAAGACCCCGCTGAGCGTCGCGGCGACCGCGAAGCGGAAGAGGATCAGTCCGGTCGCATCGTTGAGAAGGCTCTCGCCCTCGAGCAGCGCCTCGAGCCGGCGAGGCAGGTGCACGCCCTTCAGCACCGCGCGCGCCGACACCGCATCGGGCGGCGAGACGATCGCGCCGAGCGCGAAGCAGGCGGCCCACGGCAATTCGGGGATGATCGTGTGCACGACCACGCCGACGACGAGGGTGGTGAAGACGACCGCGCCGACCGCGAGCGACAATATCCCCGGCAAGTGGCGCCTGAAGCGCCCGAGTGCGGTGTAATAGGCACCGTCCATCAGCAAGGGCGGCAGGAAGAGGACGAGCGCGAGTTCGGGGTCGAGCGAGATTTGCGGGAGGCCGGGAACGAAGGCCAGCGCGCCGCCGCCGACGAGCAGCGCGGTCGCGGGGGGCCAGTGCAGCTTGAGCGCCAGCCAGTGTAGCCCGATCACGAGAACGAGCAGCCCCAGGACAAGCTCGAACGCTTCGACGGCGTGCATCGCCTAAGAGCGATCCATAGCGATGCCGAACGACGATGACATGATGCGGCCCCTTGTTATTCGTCCAATCCCACGGTGTCTTTTGTGACGCTGTTTGCGGCGGCGATCAATGCCGGAGATTGTGCAAGCTCAAAAGCTTGGCGGCAGCCGGATTTCAGGAGCTGGGTTGGCCGGCGCGCAAAGGGAGGGACCTTTATCCCCCGCCCGCCGCGCTTGGCAGCCGCGACGGGGGATGAGGTTCGTTGTGCACAAGAAGAACAATAGGAGAACAAAATTACTTCGTCAACCCCTGTGCCGTCGTTTTCCGCACGGCCTCGCCCGGTTGACGTAAACGTCAATCAGGACCAATGCATAGAAAACGAAGGAAAGGGATCATGATGGCCGAACAACCGAAATTCGATCTGTCGGGGCGCGTCGCGCTGGTCACCGGCGCCTCGTCGGGGCTCGGCGCCGGATTTGCGAAGGCGCTCGCCGCAGCGGGGGCAAAGGTCGTGCTCGCGGCGCGCCGCGCCGACAAGCTTGCCGAGCAGGTCGCCGAAATCGAGGCCGCGGGCGGGCAGGCGGTCGCGGTGAGCATGGACGTGACCGACGAGGCATCGACCATCGCCGCCTATGACGCCGCCGAGGCGGCGTTCGGCACCGTCGACACGATCGTCGCCAACGCGGGCGTCGCGACCGAGAAGATGGCGATGGGCCTGTCGGTCGCCGACGTCGATTTCCTGCTTGCGGCCAATGTCCGCGGCGTCTTCCTGACCGCGACCGAGGGCGCCAAGCGCCTCGACAAGGCGGGGAGCCGCGAAAAGCAGCATGGCCGCATCGTTCTCATCGGCTCGATCACCGCCGAGAAGGTGTTTCCCGCGACGTCGGTCTATGGCGCGACCAAGGCGGCGGTGCGGCATCTGGGCAAGGCATTGGCGCGCGAATGGGCGCGGCGCGGGATCAGCGTCAATGTGATCCAGCCCGGCTATTTCGAATCCGAAATGACCGCCGAACTGTTCGAGGGCGACGTCGGCGCGGCGATGGTGAAGGCCTTCCCGCGCCAGCGGATGCGCCCGCCGAGCGACCTGCACGCACCGCTGCTGATGCTCTGTTCCGACGCCGCGCTCGGCATCACGGGCAGCGTGATCACGGTCGACGACGGGCAGACGCTGTGAGCGAACTGCTCGTCGAGGCGCGCGGGGCGGTCGAGATCGCAACGCTCAACCGCCCCGAGCGATTGAATGCGCTGAACGAAGGGCTGGTCGGGGAACTCAACGCCTATTTCGGCGGGCTTGCCGAGCGGCCGGAGGTGCGCGTCGTCATCCTGCGCGGGGCGGGGCGCGGCTTTTGTGCGGGGCTCGACATCCAGGAGGACCGGTCTTCGGACGAGACGCCGGTGCTCCGTACGCTGCGTACCCAGACGAGCATCGGCAATATCTATCGCAAGATGCGCGCCTGTCCGCAGCCGATCATCGCGCTCGGCCATGGCGCCGCGGCGGGGGGCGGCCTGTCGTTGCTGCTCGCCTCCGACGTGCGTTACGCGGCGCCGTCATTCCGCTGCAACGCCGCCTATATCCGCATCGGCCTCGGCGGATGCGACATGGCGTCGAGCTATTTCCTGCCGCGCCTCGTCGGCGCGAGCCTCGCGTCCGAGATGATCCTGACCGGGCGTTTCATCGATGCCGAGCGCGCGCTGCGCGCGGGGCTGGTCAGCGAGATCGTCGAGGAGGAAGCGCTGCTGACCCGCGGCCTCGCGCTCGCCGACGAGATGCTCGCGACCTCGCCCTATGGCCTTCGCCTCTCGAAACAGGCGCTGAACCTCAACATCGACGCCCCGAGTCTCGAGGCGGCGATGGCGATCGAGGACCGCCAGCAGGTGATCCTTTCGGCGACCGAGGACCATCGCGAAGCGCTCGCCGCCTTCCTCGAAAAACGCGCGCCCGACTATCGCGAACGATAAGGTTACCGCTGCGATATCCTGCCCATTGACTCGCGAATATATTGACATAGTAAGTGCCATATCCCGAGGGGGTGGGAGTGATGGCAGTACGCAGGAGGACCACTAAATGCCGGGTCGCTTAGGCGGGTCCCGGCGTGCTGCCATCATCATATCCGGCGCGCTGATCGCCGCATTTCCCGTTCAGGCGCAGCGCGTGGAAAGCGCGCCGCCGCGCCATCCCAACATCGTCATCCTGCTCGCCGACGATTGGGGCTTTTCCGATGTCGGCGCCTTCGGGTCCGAGATGGCGACACCCCATATCGACGCGCTGGCGAACGCGGGAATGCGCTTTTCGAACTTCCATGTCGCCGGGTCGTGCTCGCCGACGCGCGCGATGCTGCTGACCGGGGTGATGAACCACCGCAACGGGCTCGGCAACATGCCCGAGACGATCCCCGACGAACATCGCGGCAAGCCCGGATACGACACGGTGATGAACCACCGCGTCGTGACGATGGCCGAGCTTTTGAAGGCGGCGGGCTATCGCACCTATCTCACCGGAAAATGGCATCTGGGCAGCGACAAGACGCGGTTGCCGCACGCGCGCGGATACGACCGCGCGTTCAGCCTCGCCGATGCGGGCGCCGACAATTTCGAACAGCGCCCCATCGAGGGCATGTACGACAAGGCGAACTGGACCGAGAACGGCAAGCCCGCGACCCTGCCCAAGGATTATTATTCGTCGCGTTTCGTCGTGCAGCGGATGATCGACTATATCGAGGCCGACCGGAAGAGCGGCAAACCCTTCCTCGCTTCGGTCAACTTCCTCGCCAACCATATCCCCATACAGGCGCCCGACAGCGATATCGCGCGCTATTCGGCGATGTACCGCGACGGCTGGACCGCGCTGCGCGAAGCGCGGGCGAAGCGGGCCGCGGCGCTCGGCGTGATGCCCGCGGGCGCACCGCTGGTGACGATGCCGACGACCCCCGACTGGAAAAAGCTGACTGCCGAAGAGCGCGCCGCGGCGGTGCGCGTGATGCAGGCCTATGGCGGCATGGCGACCGCGATGGACCGCGAGGTCGGGCGGCTCGTCGCGCATCTGAAGGCGACCGGCGATTATGACAACACGATCTTCGTCTTCCTGTCGGACAATGGGGCCGAACCGACGAACCCCTTCAGCAGCCGGCGCAACCGCCTGTTCCTCGACATGCAATATGACCTCGCGACCGCGAACATCGGCCGGCGTGGGAGCTTTGCCGCGATCGGGCCCGGCTGGGCGAGCGCCGCGGCGTCACCCCTGTCGGGGTACAAGTTCAGCGCGACCGAAGGGGGGCTGCGGGTCCCGCTGATCATCGCATGGCCCGGCAATGCGCAGGTTCGTGCCGGTGGTATCAGCGACGGGCTCGCGCATGTCACCGACATATTGCCGACGCTGACCGAGCTTGCGGGCGTGACGGGACATGGCGCAAGCTGGCGCGGACGCGCGGTCGAGGCGGTCACCGGGCGCAGCCTCGTGCCGATGTTGAAGGGCGCGCCGGGCAGCGTCCATGGCGATGCCCCGCTCGGCTATGAACTGTCGGGCAATGCCGCGCTGTTCCGCGGCGATTACAAGCTGGTGCGCAACCTCGCACCGACCGGCGACGGTAAATGGCGGCTCTACGACCTCAAGGCCGACCCCGGAGAAACGCGCGATCTTGCGGGCGCGATGCCTGATCGTTTCGCCGCGATGATGGCCGATTACCGCACCTATGCGAAAGCGAACGGGGTGCTCGAAATGCCCGCGGGCTACACCGCCGACGAACAGATCAACCGCTATGCCTTCGCGCAGCAGGGCAAGCCGCGCCTGATCCGCCTCGGATTGTGGGTCGGCGGGATTATCGTGCTGGTCGCCGGGCTTGTCTGGGGCTTGCGCCGTCGTCGGCGCCGCACCGCTTAGCCATTACGCCTCTTCGACGATCGTCGCCATCACCGCGTCGACCATCTGCCCCATCACCGCGCCCGCCTCGTCGGGCGACAGGCTCTGGTCGTGGCGCAGCGTGCGCCAGGTGTGGAACGACAGCGCCGCGCACAGCGCCTCGACGCCGATGCGGTCGGTGCGGACCGACGCGGGCAGCAGGCGGACGATCAGTTCGCGCTCGAGCATCACGACGCGGCTGTATTGCCCCATCAGGAAGGGCGACTGGTAGCGCTTGATATTGGCGGCGAGGCGGAAGGGCAGCGTTGTCTCGAACACCTCGACCCGCCGGCGTACGAGCTCGCCGATGTTGGCGCGCCACGGCTGGTCGGGATAGGGCGCGATCACGATCGGCATCACGCGTTCGGTGATCGTGCGCGTGATCTCGGCATAAAGCGCGTCCATGTCGTCGAAATGGCGAAACACGGTGCGCAGGCCGATCCCGGCTTCCTCGGCGACGCGTGCCGCGCTCGGCGACAGGTCGCCTTCGACGATCAGCTCCATCATCGCCTCGACGATGCGCTTGTAGCTCGACCGGCCGCGTTCGCGCCGGCCGTCGACCCGAGCGGGTTCGGCCTTTGCCGCGTTCGATTTCCTCACCCCTGTCGTCATGGCGCCCCTGCTGGCCCGGCTTGGCGCCGGGGTCAAACAATCTTGCGTATCGACCAATATAGTGACACATATAGTGTCAATAGTTTTACACCCGCCGGCAGCGTGAGAATAGGGGATGAAGATGAAGAAAAGGTGGGTCGCGCTTGGGGTGCTGGCACTGGCGGCCGCCGGTGGTTACTGGGCGTTCGAGGCGAATAAATATCGCATACCCGGCATGCTTCAGGACTGGCGCGATCCGGTGCAGCCGAACCGCGCGGTGGCCTGGCAACAGGGGCCGAGCGCGGCACCCGAGGGCAAGCGTCCGCCCAATATCATCCTGATCGTCGCCGACGACCTCGGCTACAATGATATCAGCCTGAACGGCGGCGGGGTCGCGGGCGGGATCGTCAAGACCCCGAACATCGACGCGCTCGCGCGCGAAGGCGTCAATTTCACCACCGCCTACGCCGCCAATGCCACCTGCTCGCCGTCGCGCGCAGCGATGATGACGGGGCGCTATCCGACGCGCTTCGGCTTCGAATTTACCGCGGTGCCGGTCGAGTTTGCCGAGAATCTGGCGCATGGCGAGGGTGTCGGCCCGCACCGCGCGATCTTTCACAAGGATCTGATCACGCCGGACATCCCCGCCTATCCCGACATGGGTGTCCCCGCGAGCGAGGTTACGATCGCCGAGGCGGTGAAGGCCGCGGGCTATCACACGCTCCACATCGGCAAATGGCATCTCGGCGAATCGCCGCAGCTCCAGCCGCAGCGCCAAGGCTTCGACGAAAGCCTCGCCATCCTCGCCGGCGCGGCGATGTTCCTGCCCGAGGACGATCCGGACAGCGTCAACGCCAAACTGGCATGGGACCCGATCGACCGTTTCATCTGGGCCAATCTTCGCCACGTGGTGACCTTCAACGGCAGCAAACGCTTCAACCCCAAGGGCCACATGACCGACTATTTCGCCGACGAGGCGATCGAGGCGATCGAAGCGAACAAGAACCGGCCCTTCTTCATGTATCTCGCGTTCAACGCACCGCACACGCCGCTTCAGGCGACGAAGGCGGATTATGACAAATTCCCGCAAATCAAGGATCACAAGACGCGCGTCTATGGCGCGATGATCGCGCAGCTCGACCGGCGCATCGGTGACGTGATGGCGAAGCTGAAGCAAGCGGGGATCGACGACAATACGCTCGTCATCTTCACCAGCGACAATGGCGGCGCCTGGTATAACGGGATGCCCGACCTGAACGCGCCCTTCCGCGGCTGGAAGGCGACTTTCTTCGAAGGCGGGATCCGGACGCCGCTGTTCATGCGCTGGCCGGGCGGGATCGCGCCGGGAACCAGCCGCGCCGACGTCACGGGCCATCTCGACATCTTCTCCACCATCGCCGCCGCGGCGGGGGCGAAGCCGCCCGAGGACCGGACGATCGACAGCGAAAATATCCTCGCCGGCCCGGCGAAGCGGCCTGCGATGTTCTGGCGCTCGGGCGATTATCGCGCGGTGCGCGCGGGCGACTGGAAATTGCAGGTGACGAAGCGCCCCGAAAAGGCGCGTCTCTACAATCTGGCCGTCGACCCGACCGAGCGCCACGACCTCGCCGCGAGCGACCCGCAGCGCGTCGCGGCGCTGCGCGCGATGATCGAGGCGCAGAACAAGGGCATGGCGAAGCCGATCTGGCCCGGCCTTGTCGAAGGGCCAGTGCGTATCGACGTGCCGCTCGACGCGCCGTGGAAGGACGGGCAGGATTATATCTACTGGACCAACTGACGCAGGCGGCTTGTGAAACATCGACACCGCGCGGTAAGGGGCGGGGATGGCAAGTGGATCGGGTTCCAATGGCGGCGGCAATGCGCGCCCGACGATGGCGGACGTCGCGAAGGAACTCGGCATCGCGAAAATCACCGTGTCGCGTGCTTTGTCGAACCAGTCGACGGTCAAGGAAAGCACGCGGACGCTGATCCGCGAAACCGCCGAACGGATGGGCTACAGGCTCAACGTCTCGGCGCGCAATTTGCGGCAACAGCGCACGCGCACGATCGCGGTCGTCATCGAAATGACGCCGTCGCACGAACGCCTGATGAGCGAGCCCTATCCCCTGCTGCTGCTCGGCGGCATCCTGCAGGAACTGACCGCGGCGGGGCAGAATATGGTGCTCACCACGATCGACCTGTTTTCCGAAGCGCCGCCTTCGGCCGACGGGGTGATCCTGCTCGGACAGGGGGTGCATGACGACGCGGCGGCGGTGATCGAGGCGACCGGGCTTCCCTATGTGGTCTGGGGCGCCGAACATGGTCCGCCCGAACGGATCGTCGTCGGCAGCGATAATCGCGAAGGCGGCCGGCTCGCCGCCGAATATCTGCTGGGGCGCGGGCGGCGGCGGCTGTTGTTCCTTGGCGACGCCGGGCATGGCGAGGCCGAGGACCGCCTCAATGGTTTCCATGCCGGGCTCGCGGGTTCGGACGCCGCGCTGGTCGCGAACATTCCCTGCGCCTTCACCCTCGCCGCGGGCCGCGACGCGGTCGCGCCGTTGCTCGATGACGGCGAACCCGGCTTCGATGGCATCTTCGCCAGCAGCGACGCGATCGCGATGGGCGCGATCGAGGCGTTACAGGCGAGGGGGCACCGGGTGCCGGACGACGTCTCGGTGGTCGGCTTCGACGATTCGCCGGGCGCGGCGCTGTTTTCGCCGCGGCTGACGAGCATCCGGCAGGACTGGGGCATCGGCGGCGAATTGCTCGCGCAAAAGGTGCTCGACCTTGTCGCCGGCAAAGCGGTCGAATCGCGCGCGATGCCCGTCGCCCTCATCGTCCGCGACAGCTAGCAGTCAGGATCGTTTCTCCCTTTCCTTCCAGCACCTTCCCGTAAAATGGTATCGATATCTTAACATCGATACCATTTTACGGGAAACCGGTCCGCAGAGCGAAGGGCCAAGCAGCCTTCAACAGCGTCGGGACGGTGATTCTCCAGTCGATTTCGAGCTTTGGCGTGACCAAGCCAGAGGCGAGCACGCTGGAAGGCTTCAAGGACATCACGATCGCGGTCGTGTCGTTCCTGACCGCGAGTTATTTGCCGCGGCTTGGCCTCCGCAACGCGCTGATCGGGGCGCTGCTGCTTGCCGTCGCCGGCTGTATCGTCATGCCGCTGGTCGGCAGCTTCGGCGCCGCGCAGCTCCATTTCGCGATGGTCGGCGCCGCCTTCGCGGTCGCCAAGGTGGTCGTCTATTCGATGATCGGCCTCGTCACCGACAGCCCGCGAAAGCACGCCAGCCTGACCAGCCTGATCGAGGGCATGTTCATGGTCGGCGTCCTCTCTTCCTATTGGGTGTTCAGTGCCTTCATCGACCCGGCCGGCCTTCGTTGGCTCAACGCCTATTGGGTGCTCGGCGCGATTACCGCGCTGGCGCTTGCCCTGTTGCTCACCGCGCGGGTCGACGAGCATCGCACGCACGAGGGCGAAGAAGCGGCGGCAGGTGAGGGCCGGCCGTTCGTCGCGATGCTCAAGCTCGCGGCGCTGCCGCTGGTGCTGGTCTTCGTCGCCTGCGCTTTCCTGTTCGTGCTGATCGAGCAGGGGATCCAGAGCTGGCTCCCGACCTTCAACAACGAGGTGCTGCATCTGCCCGCCCAGATGAGCGTCCAGGCGGCGAGCCTGTTCGCGGCATGCCTCGCGATCGGGCGCTTCGGCGCGGGCGCGGTGATGGCGCGCTTCGACTGGTATCCGGTGCTCAACGCCTGTCTTGCGGCGCTCGCGGCGCTGATCATCCTCGTGCTGCCGCTCGCCGACGGCCTCACACCCGGCGCGATCCACAGCTGGGGCGATGCACCGGTCGCGGCCTTCCTCTTCCCGCTGATCGGCATCGCGCTGGCGCCGGTTTATCCGACGATCATCTCGGTGATGCTGAGCGCCATGCCCAACCGCCAGCACCCGCCGCTGATGGGGCTCGTCGTGGTCTTTTCGGCGCTTGGCGGTACCACCGGGTCGATCATCACGGGCGCGATCTTCGCCCATCTCGATGGCCAGACCGCCTTCACGCTGATGCTGGTGCCGACCGCGCTCCTTGCGGGTGGGCTGTTCCTGCTTCGTCGCCGGATCGCGCTCGCGTCCTAGCGTTCGACCTTGGTCGCGAGGATTACCGATGTGGTCGTGCGCTCGACCCCGTCGAGCAGGCCGATCTCGTCGATCAGTTCGTTGAGCTGCGCGCCATCCTCGGCCTCGAGCATCGCGATGATGTCATATTCGCCGCTGATCGCATGGATCGCCTGCACCAGCGAGAAGCCCGCGAGTGCCTGTTCGACCTCGCGGTGAAAGCGCGGCAGCGTCTTGATCATCATATGCGCGCGCACGCGGCTGGCGGCGAAGGCGTTGCCCAGCCGCACCGTATAGCCCGCGACGATTTTTTCCTCTTCGAGCCGCGCGAGCCGCGAATAGATCGCGCCGCGCGAAATGCCGAGCTCCTTGGCGAGCTGCGCGATCGTCTGCCGCGCATCGTCGCGCAGCAGGGTGAGCAGGCGTTCGTCGATCTCGTCGAGATTGACGCCCGATTGCGCCATCAATCGGCCAGCTTTTCGTCGGCGAAAATCGCGTTTTGTGGAGTCCCCCCGGCGCTCATGCGGCCACGATACATGCCGAGGTCGTTGATGGCAAAGGCGGGGCGCCCGTCGGGACCCATCGCAATCAGTCCGCCGTCGCCGCCGATCGCGCCTACCGCCATGATCGCACCCTGCGCGGCGTCCTTCAGGCTCTCCCCCTTCCACGCGACGCGGTCGCACACTTGCCGCGCCGCGCTCTCGCGGATGAAATATTCGCCCGACCCGGTGGCCGACACCGCGCACTGGCCATTCTTCGCATAGGTGCCTGCGCCGATGATCGGCGAATCGCCGATGCGGCCCCAGCGTTTGCCGGTCATCCCGCCGGTCGAGGTCGCCGCGGCCAGATTGCCTTCGGCGTCGAGCGCGACCGCGCCGACGGTGCCGAACAGATGCGTCGGGTCGATCGCCGACACCTGCTTTTCACGCCAGCGCAGCAGCCCCTGCCAGCGTTCCTCGGTGCGGAACCAGCTCGGGTCGACCTGTTCGAGCCCGCGCTCGACCGAAAAACGGTCGGCGCCGTCGCGCGCCAGCATCACATGCGGGCTCTTGTCCATCACCGCGCGCGCGAGGTCGATCGGGTGGCGCGTCCGCGTCACCCCCGCGACCGCGCCGGCCTTCAGCGTTTTGCCGTCCATGATCGCGGCGTCGAGTTCATTCTTGCCCTCGGCGGTGAACACCGCGCCGCGCCCCGCGTTGAACAGCGGATTATCCTCGAGCACGCGCACCGCGGCCGCCACGGCATCGAGCGCCGCGCCGCCCTTGTCGAGCACAGCGCTGCCCGTACGCAGCGCTTCGTCGAGCCCGGCGCGATAGGCCTTCTCCTTTTCGGCCGAGAGCGAGCCGCGCTCGATCACCCCCGCGCCGCCGTGGATCGCGAGCGACCAACGCGGAACCTCGACGATCTCGCCCGCGCGCGCGGCATAATTGCGCACGAACACCGGTGCGTCGACCTGACCCGAAGGGAGATGGAGAACCGAACCGGGGCCGACCCCCGTCACCTTGACGCGCGGCGCGTCGAGCGAGCCGCGCGGAGGCAGATTGCGAAGGCCGGTACCGTCGACGACCCACGCATAGCCGTCGGGTTCGGTGGCATAGATGCGCGCCCGGCCGTCGGGTTCGACCGCGAGCGCCGCGCTTTCGTCGACGCCGAGCCCGAGCATCGCGGGCTGGTCGGCTGCGCGCCCGGCCTGCGCCTTGGCGACGAAGGCGAACAGGCGGCCGAGCCGCTCGCGTTCCTTGAAATGCGTGTCGGTGACGATGCCTTTCAGCAGCGCGAAATGTAGAAAGTCGCCCTCGATCGTGTTCGCCGGACCGAAGGGGTCGGCGAGCGCCTCGGGGCTCTTGATGCTGCCGTCGTCCATCGCGCCGTAAAGCTTCTCGCCCTGAATCGCGAGGCCGGCGCTGGTGCCCGCGAGCGGCTTGCCCGCCGCGACATGCGCGTTGAGGATGTCGCCGACCGGCGTCCCGCGCCAGTATCGGACGTAGCGCGCCTGATCGCCGCCCGCGATGAAGATGCCGTCGGCCTTTTTCAGCCGGTCGAGGATCTTCCTGTTCGCCGCCTGCGACCGGGCGTGGAAAACGAAGATTTCGGTCGACTGGATGCCGCCGATGTCGTGGAAGAACTCCTCGCCGATTTCCTTGCCGTAAGATGCGCTGATCACGACGATATGGCCGTTCCCGGCTTTGCCGAAGAACCATTTCATCGCATCGATATTGCGGTCGCCGCCACCCATCAACAGCAGCCCGCCCGATACCGGTCCCGGCGTCGGCGTGTTCAATTTGCCGAAGACATAATGTTCGGTCGGCTTGTCCTTTGCTTCCTTCGCCCCCGCGGGCGCGAGGCAAAGACCCGTTGCCGCGAGCAGCAGCCAAAATCCCCGCACGATCGAACGCAGCATCCGTCTTCCTTTTTGCGACCCCTGAAGGTGCGATGTTACATAATGACCGCACCAAAAGACAATATGATTTCCCATTTCACCATTATGATTGAAATTATCGACGTTTTCTGGTCGAGAGGCTGAAATATCCGGTGGGGCGGCGCTTGGGATCGAGTCGCCCTGCGATAGAAACAAGGGGTTGATAGATGACGAATTTCGGGAAGCGGGCGTTTCGGATTGCCCTCGGGCTGGGTGTTTGCGTGCCGGCACTGGCCGCGCCGGCCTATGCGCAGGACGCCGCCGAAGGCAGCGAACAGGAAATCATCGTCACCGGATCGCGCATCCCGACGATCAAGGACCAGGGGCCGTCGCCCGTCACCACGATCGATTCCGATGCGATCCGCGCCAACGGCTACACCAGCGTTCCCGAACTGCTCGCGGCGATGACGCAGAACAGCGGCGAAACGCAAAGCCCGCAGTCGGGGAGCAGCGCCGATTTCACCCCCGGGGCGCAACAGGTCGACCTGCGCGGGCTCGGCCCCAATCATACGCTCGTGCTGGTCAATGGCCGCCGCATCGCCGACTTCCCGCTGCCCTATATCGGGCGCAGCAACTTCACCGATATCTCGAACATCCCCGTCAGCCTGATCGACAAGGTCGAAATATTGAGCGGCGCCGCCTCGGCCATTTATGGTTCGGATGCGATCGCGGGGGTCGTGAACTTCAAGATGAAGGAAAAGCTCGACGGCATCACGCTCGACTATCGCCACGGCCGGACCCAACATGGCGGCGGCCTGTCGCACCGCGTGACCGCGACGGGCGGCTGGTCGACCGACCGGTTCAGCATCGTCGGCGGGATCGAATATCTCGACCAGCGGCCGCTCTGGGGTTTCCAGCGCAAGATCCAGGACAGCACCGAAGACAGCCCGGTCGCTTCAACGGCGAGCGCGCGGCGTACCTTCTATCGCGCCGACTATAACGACGATTATATCACGCCCGACGCCGGGACGTGCGAGCGGCTGTCGAACCTGAATTTCGGGACGGTCGCGCTCTATAACCGCCCGCGTTACGGCGATTTCTGCGGCAGCAAGGAATCGATCGGCTACGGCACGATCATTTCGGGCCGCAAGGGTTTCAACAGTTTTGCCAGCGCGACCTACGAACTGTCGGACAATGCCAAGCTGTTTGTCGACGCACAGCTCGGGATCAGCAAGGTCCGGCTGATGTACGACACAACGAGCTGGGCCTTCGAACAGACATCGAGCAGCTCGGACAATTATTTCTACAACAGCTTCACGGGGCAGATCGAGGACTGGGGCCGCCAGTTCACGCCGGAGGAAACCGGCGGGTTCGAAATGCAGCGCACCAAACAGACGACCTATAGCATCACCCCCGGCGTCCGCGGCAATTTCGGCAATGCGTGGAATTACGAGGCGTCGTTCAACTACAGCCGTTACCAGTCGATCGTCCGCTGGCCGCAGATCATCAACAGCAAGGCGAAGGCCTTTTTCCTCGGCACACAGAACGGGCTTGGCGATGACGATTATCCGTCGTTCAATGCCAACCCCGCCAACCTCTATCGCCAGCTGACGCCCGCTGAATATGACAGCATCTCGGCCGACACCGTCTATCGTCCCTATAGCTGGACGAGCAATGCGCAGGCGACGCTGACCAACGGCGAATTGTTCCAACTGCCCGCCGGGCCGGTCGGCATCGCGCTC
This sequence comes from Sphingopyxis sp. LARHCG72, assembly GCF_052871675.1. Classification (NCBI taxonomy): domain Bacteria; kingdom Pseudomonadati; phylum Pseudomonadota; class Alphaproteobacteria; order Sphingomonadales; family Sphingopyxidaceae; genus Sphingopyxis; species Sphingopyxis sp. LARHCG72. Next base: position 580,864 of record NZ_JBIXJU010000001.1, read on the forward strand.
GTCGCCGAATATGGCAAGCAGGGCTATAATCTCCGCCCCGATCCGCTCGCGCTCACCGATTATTATTACAGCTGGAAGGACAGCGACGGGTCGGGCAAGCGCAGCCATGCCGCGATCGGCGGCGAAGTCCGCGTGCCGGTGCTCGATTTCGTCACGCTGACCGGCGCCGGCCGCTACGACCGCTTCGGCTACGCCGGGCGGCACGCCGACAAATTCACCTATAATGGCGGCATCGAGGTGCGCCCGACGAACAGCCTGCTGTTCCGCGCTGCCTATGGCACCGCCTTCCGCGCCCCAGACCTCCATTATCTGTTCACCGGCCCCGGCAATGTCGAAAGCAGCGTGATCGATTATTATGCCTGCCGACAGGATGACGCGAGCGCAGGGATCAGCGACTGCGAGGATTATGACGTCGATATCGTCGCGCAGCGCAGCGGCAACCGCGACCTCAAGGCCGAGACCGGCAAGACGCTGACCGCCGGCGCGGTCTTCTCGCCGTCGCGCAACTTCCATGTCTCGGTCGACTATTTCCGCGTGTCGCTCGACAACCAGGTCAACGACCTGCGCGCCAGCGAGCTGACGCGCGACGAGGCCGATTGTCGGCCCGACCGCAATAACAACACTACGCTCGATCCGAATTCACCGACGTGCCAGGCGGCGCTCGCGCGCATCAAGCGTTTCGCCAGCGGTGCGCTCGTGAACCAGATCGAGTCGATCTCGATCAACCCGATCAACGTCGCGCGCGAAAAGACGAGCGGCATCGACGTCGCGTTCCGCGGTACGCTGCCCACCAGCTTCGGCGACTTCACCCTGTCGCTCGCGCACAGCCATGTGTTCAAGCACACGCTGGTCCAGTACACGGGCGATCCGGTCGAAAACAAACTGGCGGCGGACAGCGGCTATTACACGCCGCGCGACAAATCGAACGGCAGCATCACCTGGGCGTCAGACGGCATGCAGTTCACCCTGTCGGGCACGCGCCTCGGCAAGCTGCCCAATTATGACGAAGATGCCTTCATCAAGGCGAGCTATCTGTTCAACGCGACGCTGCAATATGATTTCACCGATCATATGCGCGGGTCGCTGACGGTGCGGAACGTCTTCGACAAGATGCCGGTGAAGGACCCGACCTGGTCGAGCTATCCCTATTACAACACCAGCTGGTTCGACAGCATCGGCCGCAGCGTCTTCCTGCAGCTGACCTACAAGCTCGGCGGTTCGGCGCTCTGAGGATCATTGGGGAGGGCGGGAGATGATCCCGCCCGAACCTCTTTCGCCGTCGAGGTAATTGGCCGCGGCGTCGCTTTGTGGCAGGTCGGGGACATTCCCGCCTTACGCAATGGAGACTTCATGCGAGCCCTGCTGCTTTCGATCGCCCTGCTGGCGTCCGCTTCGCCTGCCTTTGCGCAGGGCGCGGTCATCGACACCCATGTCCACCTCCACAAGGGCGAGGCGTCGATTGCCGAGTACCGGGCGCAGCTCAAAGCCGCCGGCCAGTCGGTCGATGCGTTCGGTGCGATGTGGTTCGGCGGCCCGAACCAGGCGCTCGCGGGCAATCCCGGCGACATAGCCAGGCGCAACGATGCGCTGATCGCGCTCGCCGCGAAGAATCCGGACATGATCGCGATCGCGACGGTGCATCCCTATGACGGCGACGCCGCGCTCGCCGAAGTCGACCGCGTCGCCGCGCGCGGGGTGCGGCTGCTCAAGATCCACCCGCACACGCAGAAATTCGACGCCGCCGACCCGCGCGTGCTGACGCTCGTCAGGCGTGCCGGAGAGGCGGGGCTGGTCGTCGTGATGGACAATGCGAGCATCGTGCCGAGCGATAACGAGAAACTCTTCAACCTCGCGCTCGCGGCGCCGAAGACGAAGTTCATCTTCGGCCATATGGGCGGGCTCGGCTTTCGTTTCTGGAACATCCTTGCGCTTGCGCGCACCGCCGAAAATCTTTTCGCCGACAATATCTATTTCGACATTTCGGGGACCGTGATCCTCGCGGCGGATTCGCCGGTCGAGGCCGAATTTGTGTGGACGATCCGCAACGTCGGGGTCGACCATGTGCTGATCGCGTCGGACTTCCCGCAAATCTCGCTGGCGAAGACGCTCGATGCCTTTGCGAAGCTCGACCTGACCGACGAAGAGCGCGCGAAGATCCGGTCGGGCAACGCACGCAAGCTGCTCGGGCTCTGATCGATGACCGACCATCTTCCCGCGCCCGCCAATGTGAACCTTGCCGGTCATGAATTTTCCCCCATCGCTTGGGGCATGTGGCGTTTTGCCGGCACCGATGTCGCGACGGCGCGCGCGCGTATCGACGCCGCATTCGAGGCGGGGGTCACCCTCTTCGACACCGCCGATATCTATGGCGCCGATACGCCAGGGGGCTTCGGCTCGGCCGAAGCCTTGCTCGGGGAGGTCCTTGCCGAAGCGCCGGGGCTGCGCGGACAGATGGTGCTCGCGACCAAGGGCGGGATCATTCCCGGGGTGCCCTATGACAGCGGCGCGCCCTATCTGGCGTCGGCGATCGACAATTCGCTCCGGCGCCTGCGCACCGACCATGTCGAGCTATGGCAGGTCCATCGCCCCGACCTGCTTACCCATCCGCAGGAAATCGCGCGCGCACTCGAAGAGGCGCACCGCGCGGGCAAGATCGGCGCGATCGGCGTCTCGAATTTCGCCGCGGCGCAAACCGCCGCGCTCGCCAAATTCCTGCCCGTTCCGGTGGCAAGCCACCAGAGCGAATTTTCGCCGCTCCACCTAGCCCCGCTTTTCGACGGCATTTTCGACCAGTCGATGGCGGAGGGCATGGCCTTTCTCGCCTGGTCGCCGCTCGGCGGCGGCCGGCTCGGCGATCCCGCCGACAAGCGCACATGGGCCATCGCCGGGCTGCTCGATGCGAAGGCTGCGGACTATGGCGTATCGCGGGCGGCGGCAACCTATAGCTGGGTGATGGCGCATCCGGCGCGTCCGATCCCGATCGTTGGGACGCAGAATGTCGACCGCATCAGGGAGATCCCGCAGGCCTTCGCGCCGCGCTGGACGCGCACCGAATGGTATGCGGTGCTGCAGCTGGCGATGGGCGAGAAGCTGCCGTAGCCGGGCGGCCGCGTTCGCAGCGATTATCTTGGGAGGATGCCCCGCCCCACGTTTGAGACGTAGGAGAGAGGGGGACGGGGCGAGCGCGCTTAACCACCCGGTGGGTTACGGGGCGATGAACAGGGATATAAAAAGCGGGGCCGCGACATGCGGACGCGCACCCGTGGCGGCGGCTATTCGCCCGACACCGAAAGACGCCGGCCGAGGCTGATCCGGTCCTCTGCCGCATATCCCAGCCGTTCGTAGAACTGGACGACCTCCGCGTTCGTCGCCCGGACCTGCAAATTGACCTTTGCGCATCCGAGCGCCTGCAATGCCTCTTCTGCGTGTCGGATCAGCGCCCGGCCGATGCCCGCGCGCTTCGCATCGCGCCGGACCGCGACCGAGTAGAGCCAGCCGCGATGCCCGTCATAGCCCGCCATCGCCGATCCGGCGATCTGGCCATCCTCGACGGCGACAAAGAATAGTTCGGGCTGGAACGCGAGCTTGGCGGGTATCGCGGCTTCGGCGCGATTCCACGGCGGATCGTTCGGGAACGCCTCCTCCCAAAGCGATTTCACCCCGTCAAAGTCGGAAGCCTTATAGCGCCTGATTTCCATGCTGCGCGCCTTACCCGGCCCAGACCTGCGCATAGAGCGCCGCCATCTCTTCCGCATCGGGCACGCGCGGATTGTTCGCGGGCGAACCCGACGCCGCCGCTTGCGCGCACATCGTCGGGACCAGCGCATCCCAGCGCGCCGCGTCGATGCCCCATGCCGCCGGCCCCGGGACCTCGAGCTCGTGGTTGAGCGCCGCCAGTTCGTCGAGCAGCCGCGCCACGGCCGACTGGTCGCCCTCGGCCTCGTCCGCTACCCCCATAGCGCGTGCGCAATCGGCATAGCGATGCAGCGCCGCGGGCGCCGACCAGGCGGTCACCGCGGGTAGCAACATCGCGTTCGACAGCCCGTGTGGCACATGGAAATGCGCACCGATCGGCCGGCTCATCCCGTGGACCAGCGCGACCGAGCTGTTCGAGAAGGCGATCCCCGCCTGCGTCGCGCCCAGCATCATCGCCTCGCGCGCCGCGGCATCCGTCGGGTCGCTACACACGCGCCGCAGGTTCGGCGCAATCGCGCGCATCGCGAGCAAGGCCATACCGTCGCTGAAGGGATTCGCGCGCTTCGAAACATAGGCCTCGATCGCGTGCGTCAGCGAATCGATCCCCGTGTCGGCGGTCAGCCGCACCGGCTTGGTGAAGGTCAGCTCGTAATCGACGAGCGCCGCGACGGGCAGGTAGGCGAGGCCGGGGCACAGCATCTTCTCGTCGGTCGCCTCGTCGGTGATGATCGTGAAGCGCGTCGCCTCCGACCCCGTCCCTGCGGTGGTCGGGATTGCGATCACCGGCAAGCCGGCCGTATCCTGCACATGCGGCGCCTTGTAATCGGCCATCGCGCCGCCGAACTTTCCGAGCAGCGCGATCGCCTTGGCACTGTCGAGCGGGCTGCCGCCGCCGAAGCCGATGACGCAGTCATGCTCGCCATCCAGCAGATATGCGACACCCGCGTCGATCGACGCGACCGTCGGGTCGGGAACCGTATCGGCGAACACCCGCGCCGAGATCCCGGCTGCCGTCAGGCCGTCGGTCAGTTCCGCGACCCGCCCGCTGCTCACCAGCCAGCCGTCGGTGACGATCAGCGGCCGCGACAGTCCGAGCGTACCGAGCACATCGGGCAATTGCTTCGACGCGCCGCCGCCGACGCGGAAGATGCGGGGCAGGGCGATACTCGCGATACTCAACTGGCCATCTCCTCACCGATATATCCGGGCTCCACGCCGACCCTAGCCCCATCGGGCGCGCGAGGGAATCGCCGACCTTCTGCTGTCTCGACGCCCTATGGTTCGAGCGTCCCGAACCAGGCGACCAGCGCGAGGATCGTCCCGGCCGCCGCCGCCTCGGCGGCGATGCTTCGGCGGATCGCGGCGGCTGCACGGCTGGAATCGGCGTCGATCGATGCGGCCGTCAACGCGGGCGTCAACCGCCAGCGGTTCGCTGCGGCAAGCGTCAGCATCGCCCCGAAGAGCAGGAGCTTGATCAGAAGGAGTTGGCCATAGGGCGATGCGATCGATCGGCCGGCGTTTTCTAGCCCCAGAATGAGCTGGGCATTGATGAGGCCTGTCGCCGTTATGACGAGCACGCAAATCGTCCCGACGCGCCCGAACCGGTCGAGGCTCCGCGCGGCCAGCGCAATTCTTTTGACGGGCAGGCCGCGGCGGCGCGGCCGCAACAGGATAAGGAAGGCGGCGATCGCCCCGAGCCATATGGCGGCAGCGATCATGTGCAGCGCATCGCTGATGCGGTGCACCGTCCCTGTCAGCCCTTCGGTCGCTCCGGCGTGGCCGGACCATGCCAGCGTCGAAAGCGCGGCCACGCCGGCCGCTGCCAGAATAGTCGCGGCGATCCTCGGCCGCCGGGTGAAGCTCCACGCGGCGATTGCCGCGACAAGCAGCGCCGCAGTGCGGACGAGCCACGCAGCGCCCACGTCGGTCTCGACCAATATGGTACGGAGCATTCCCGGCGCGACGGAAGATGGCGCGACGCCGTGCATGGTCGCTGTGAGGACGACGATGTCTGCGGTCGAAACCAGCAATCCAAGCGCGCAAAGCCAGCGTTGGAGGCGCACCAACATCGCCGCGAGCAGCCGGTTCGTGCGCGCGCCGCGGCGGAAGGTATAGAGCGGAAAGGCAGCCAGCCCCGTGAACAGCATGAGCGCGGCAAAAAGCGCGAACCGGATGCCGATCACGGGGAGGTCGGCCATGGCCTTATTTGACGGTGAAGCTGAATTCGCTGCCCATGCGGTGCGTATCGGCGCCCGCGGCCGACCATTTGACCTTGTAGGTGCCGGGGACGAGGGCGCGCTTCAGTTGCAGCGTCATCGATTTGCCATCCTTGCCCATCGCCGAGGTGAAGGGGATTTTCATCGGGGGATGATCCTTCATGCCGGGCATGCCGGTCATGACCAGTTCGGCCTTGACGGTCGAGGCGATAAGCTTTTCGCTGAATTTCAGGTTGACCGTCGTGACTTTGGCCACCGCGGAGTTGGCGGCCGGGGTCGAGCCGACAAGTTTGGCATGCGCCAGCGCGGTGCCGGGCGCCGATGCCAGCACGAGCATGGCAGCGAGGTGGAGGGGGAGCCACTTGTTCATAAAAAACTCCAATTGGATGTCTGTCCTGGCTATTACGCAGGGCAGTGCAGTAGCCCTTGGGAAAAACATCACCCGAAACCGAATGATCGGTGAGGGTTGGCTGGCCACGGTGCGTATACTGCTTCTGAAAGGATTGGCGGAAAGCCGATGGACGACGAACTTCGAATTTTGAACGCGGCGACGATGCCGGCGGCGCTCGATACATTGGACGACCGCGTCCTCGCTGCGCTGGCGGCGCGGCAACGCGAGGCGGCGGCGCTGAAGCGGACGATCGCGCTCGCCGCGTTCATTTCGCTTGGCGGCGGGGTGATCGCGGGCAGCGCCTTTGCGCCCTCGGCGGTCGCGGCGAGCCCGCTCACCCCGCTTGTCCCCGCCAGTCCGCTGGACCTGCGTTGATGACGCCTTCGCGCCGTTTGCTCATCGTCGGCCTGATCGCGTTCCTCGCGGCGCTTGCGGGTGTGTTCGTCGGCCGCGCTCTGGTCGATGCACCGCGCGCGAACGAGACCGAACTGCACGCGATGTTGCATCGCGAGCTGAAGCTGTCCGCTGACCAGCAGCAAAAGCTCCGTCCGATCGAGGCGCGCTTTGCTGCCCGGCACGAGGCGCTCGAACTCGAAATGCGCGCCGCGAATATCCGGCTCGCGCAGGCGATCGAGGCCGAGCATGGATATGGGCCGCAGGTGACCAAGGCGATCGACGAGACGCACGAGGTCATGGGCGACCTGCAGAAGGAAACACTCCAGCATCTGTTCGCGATGCGCGATGTTCTCGATCGCGATCAGGCCGCAATGTTCGACAAGGTCGTGGTCGAAGCGCTGACCGCCGATGCGCGGTGAGCCTCGACCTTTCGCGATGTAGCGACGGCGAACTCGCCGCGCTGGCCCGGACCGGACGGCAGGACGTCTATCGCGAATTTCTGGCACGCTACAAGGCACCGGTTTTCCGATTGATCCGAAGCAATATCGCCGACGCCGACGAGGCGATGGACCTGACGCAGGAGACCTTCGTGGCGGGTTTTGCGGCGCTCGCGCGCTATGATGGCGAACGGCCCTTCCGGACCTGGATTTCGCGCATTGCGATCAACAAGTGCCGCGACTGGGCGCGGCGCCGTGCGGTGCGCTCCTTCTTTGCGCGCGCGTTGCCGCTCGAAAGCGCGCACGACGTCGCGAGCGAAGGGCCGACGCCCGACGTCGAAGCCGGCGACCGCGCCGAACTGGCCCGCGTTCGCGCCGCGATGGGCGAGCTCCCCCACAATCTGCGTGAGGTGTTGGTGCTGCGCGGGGTCGAAGACCTCAGCCAGTCGGAGGCTGCCGAAATCCTGAAGGTCAGCGAAAAGACGATCGAGACACGGCTTTATCGCGCCCGGGCCAAGCTGCGCGTGCTGCTCGGCGGCGAATAGGGCCGGCACCGGCTACCCAAAAATCTCCGCATGCGGCAAGGGACATTTCGCCCCGCTGCGTAAGGGTTTGCAGACAGGCGTTAACAATCAGGAAGATCATGCAGATAGACAGGCGTCGTTTCGTGAGCGGAGCATTGGGCGGCGGCGCGGTGGCCGCGCTGGCACCGTGGTTCCCTGCCTGGGCACAGACGGTGTCGCCCGGCATCGCCTCGACCCTCCCGACCGTATCGGGGAACGACATCACCCTGCGCATCGCGCGCCAGACGATGCGGATCGATGGCAAGGTCAGCCGCGCGATCGGAATCAACGGCACTATACCGGCACCGCTCGTCCGGCTGCGCGAAGGGCAGACCGCGCGCCTGACGGTCGTCAACGATCTCGACGAGGACAGTTCGATCCACTGGCACGGGCTGATCCTGCCTTTCCATATGGACGGGGTGCCCGGGGTGAGCTTTCCCGGCATCAAGCCGAAGTCGACCTTCGTCTATGAATTCCCGGTCGTCCAGTCGGGCACCTACTGGTATCACAGCCATTCGGGGCTGCAGGAGCAGCTTGGCCACTATGGGCCGATCGTCATCGACCCCGCGGGTGCCGACCCGATCGGCTACGACCGCGAGCATGTCATCGTGCTATCGGACCACAGTCGGCTGTCGCCCGAAGAAATCTTCCGCAAGCTGAAGGTCAGCCCCGGCCATTTCAACATGCAGCGCCAGACGCTCGGCGGGCTGCTCGCGGGCAGGGACCAGCCGCTGAAGGATCGTATCGAATGGGGTGCGATGCGGATGGACCCGGCCGATATCGCCGACGTCAACGGTTCGACCTACAGCTTCCTCGTCAACGGTCATGGTCCGCGCGACAACTGGACCGGGCTGTTCAGGCCGGGCGAGCGCGTCAGGCTGCGCATCATCAACGCGTCGGCGATGTCGATCTTCAACGTCCGTATTCCCGGCCTTCGCATGACCGTCGTGCAGGCCGACGGCCTCAACATCGTGCCGGTCGAGATCGACGAATTCCAGATCGCCGTCGCCGAAACCTATGACGTGATCGTCACCCCGGTCGAGGATCGCGCCTATACCCTGGTCGCCGAAGCCAACGACCGGTCGGGCATGGGACGTGCGACGCTGGCGCCGCGCGCCGGGATGGTCGCCGAGGTGCCGCCGCTACGCGAACGGCCGCTCGCGACGATGAAGGATATGGGGATGGGCGCGATGGCGGCGGGCGACGCGTCGTGCACGCCCGAACATGCAGCCATGGGCCATTGCACGCCGCCGCCCGCCGACGGCGCGGCTGTCGATCATGCGGCGATGGGGCATGGCTCGGGCGGCATGAACCACAGCATGCGCGACTTCGACGTCGCGCCGCAGGTGAAGCGCGACCCGAGCGTGCAGTCGATCTCCCCCATGCCGGTCGACCGCATGGGCGAGCCGGGGCAGGGTCTGGAAGATGTCGGGCACAAGGTGCTGACCTATCACGACCTTGTCGCGCTCGAGCGCAATCCCGACGTGCGTGCGGCGTCGCGCTCGCTCGACATCCACCTCACCGGCAACATGGAGCGTTTCATGTGGTCGTTCGACGGGGTGAAGATGTCCGATCATCACGAACCGATCCCCTTCATCGAGGGCGAGCGCGTGCGGATCAACCTCATCAACGATTCGATGATGAGCCACCCGATCCACCTCCACGGCCACTTCTTCGAGCTGGTGACGGGGAAGGGCGACCGCTCGCCGCGCAAGCATACGGTGCTCGTCCAGCCGGGCGGCACCGCCAGCTTCGACTTCACCGCCGACGCGCTCGGCGACTGGGCGTTCCATTGCCACCTTCTCTATCACATGCACGCGGGGATGATGCGCGTCGTCAGCGTGCGTCCGAAGGGAGACGGCGAATGACCCGGATCGCGCTCCTCCTCGCCGGTATCGCGCCTTTCGCTTTCGCAGCGCCGGCCGGCGCGCAGCCGGTGGATCATTCGATGCACGGCGCGCAGCCCGCGTCGGAACCGGCACCCGAAGCGCCGGCCTGCACTCCCGAACATGCCGCGATGGGCCACTGCACCCTCGACAGCGCGCCGCAGGAAGGAACGCCCGATGCCGGGATGAAGGCGATGGATCATGGCGCACCGGCGTCCGATCCCGACTGCCCGCCCGACCATGCGAGCATGGGCCATTGCACCCCGAAGCAGACACCCGCGCACGACATGACGAGCATGCCCGAAGCGGCGGAGGCCAGCGGCACCGACTTGCCGCCGGGCGATGCGCCCGCGCCGCCGCCGCCGGGTGACTGGTACGCCGACCGCATCTTCCCGAAGGGCGAGATGGAGCATTCTCGCCATGAAATGATGGTGGAAAACGGCGCGCAGAAGGTGGGTTTCGTTAGCCTGAACCTCGCCGAATATCAGGCGCGCAAGGGGCGCGACGGCTTCCGCTGGGAAGGCGAGGCCTGGTACGGCGGCGACATCAACCGGCTGACGCTGAAAAGCGAAGGCGAGACGGCGTTCGGTGAAGGCATCGAAAGCGGTGAGGTGCAGGCGCTCTACAGCCGCGCGATCGGACCCTATTTCAATGCGCAGGCGGGCGTCCGTCAGGACTTCGGCCACGGCCCCGACCGGACCTATGCGACGGTCGGTTTCGAAGGGCTGGCGCCATACTGGTTCGAGGTCGAGGGCGCGCTGTTCCTGTCGAACAAGGGCGATGTGCTGGCGCGCCTCGAAGGAAGCTACGATCAGCGCATCACCCAGAAACTGATCCTGCAGCCGATGGCCGAGGTCAATTTCGCGTTACAGGATGTGCGCGAAAGCGGGATCGGGTCGGGGCTTTCCGGTTTCGAACTGGGCCTGCGCCTTCGCTACGAGGTGGTGAAGGAGTTCGCGCCCTATGTCGGTGTCGAATGGGGGCGCAAGGTCGGCGATACCGCACGCTTTGCGCGCGCCGCGGGCGAGGACGCCAGCGGCGTCAGCTTTGTGATGGGCGTGAAAGCCTGGTTCTGATCGGCGGGTGACCGGCCCGCTGCGCGAGGGATGACGATGACCGATGTGTTGAGCCGCCGTACCCTGATCGCCTTCATGGCGGCGGGAACCGCGGCGGTGGTCGCTGCTTGCGGTGCATCGCCGCGCCCGCCCGCAGCCGACAAGGAAGGCGGCTCAGGGAAGCGCGGCTCCGAGATCCGGGCGATTCATGTCTATCGCGATCCCGAATGCGGATGCTGCGAGGCATGGGCACAGATCGCGCGCGAGGCGGGATATGAGGTGACGGTCGAAAGCCGCGCCGACATGCCCGCGATCAAGGCGCGATATGGCGTGCCCGCAGACCTGCAGTCGTGCCACACCGCTGTCGTTGGCGGCTATGCCATCGAAGGTCATGTGCCGCTGAAGAGCGTTGCGCGCCTGCTTGCCGAAAAGCCCCTCGATATTCGCGGGATTGCTGTGCCGGGAATGCCGCGCGGTTCGCCGGGGATGGAGATGCCCGACGGCAGCGTCGACGCCTACGCTGTGATGGCGTTCGGAGCCGCGGGCGGGATTTCGACTTTCGAGGGCTGACCCGGACGCGGCCGCGACTCGGCACGCTTTCCATTTCGTATCGCGAACCGGGCCGGGGTGCCCCTGGCTGACCTCTATGCGAGGCACGGCGGCGATCGCGCGCGGCCCTTTCGGCCTGGCCAGTCGCGCGCCCCGCGCGATCCGCGGTCCGTACTAGCCGCTCTTGCCAATTCTCCCGATATTTCATTGCGGTGGGCTGCCGGTCAGCGACCGTTCGTTATCGCGGCACTCATATCGAGGCAAAAAAAGTTCAAACCGGGTGAGGGGTGGGGGCGTGCGATGCGTATTATCCATGCTCTTCTCGTGTTGAAAACGCATTCTAACTAAATGAAATAATTCAGTAATTTTCTATTGACCTGTATATACATTTGATGCTCCTTCCCGCCCATCAGGTAACCAACAGGGGGTTCGTGATGACGACCAAGAAACTTTTGCTCACGACCGCGGCCTTTGCCGCAACCATCGCCACGCCGGCGTTCGCGCAGAGCGATGCTGTGCCTCAGGCGGGCGCCGACGCGGCCGAGGCCGGAGGCAACGCATCCGACATCGTGGTGACGGGATCGCGTATCCGGCGTCAGGATCTGGCCGGGGTCGGTCCCGCGACGGTCGTCTCGGCCGAGCAGATCGAGAACACCGGCCTCGTGAACATCGAGACGGTGTTGCAGCGGCTGCCGGCCAACGCGGGCTTTGCAGGCAACCAGACCTCCGCCTATTGGGCGAACAACGGCTATGGCACCGCGCAGGTCAACCTGCGCGGGCTCGGCATCAAGCGCACGCTCGTGCTGCTCAACGGCCGCCGTCTCGTTGCCGGCGGCACCGGCGCAAACTCGTCGCCCGACCTCAATATGATCCCGGTGGTCGCACTCGCGCGTACCGACGTCCTGAAAGACGGCGCCTCGGCGATCTATGGCGCCGATGCGATGGCCGGGGTGGTCAATCTCGTGACGCGCACCGACTATGAAGGTCTCGGCGTCAGCCTGCGGCAGGGGATCACCGAAAAGGGCGACGGTTCGGATTTCACCGCCGACCTCATCTGGGGCGTGCGAAACGATCGCGGCGGCTTCATGGCGGCGGTCACCTATCAGAAGACGCAGGCGGTCAACATGGCGTCGCGCGCGCCCTGCTCGCTTGCCGAAACGACGCCGGGAGCGCTGAGCTGCGTGAACAGCGCCTCGACGATCGGCGGCCGCGCGGTGCTGCCGAACGGCCAGCAAATCAACTTCAACCAGACGCTGGGCGGCAACGGCAATTTCTTCGAGCCGTACAGCGCCGTCAAGCATAATTTCAATTCGAACCCGTTCCTCAACGCGGTGAGCCCGGTCGAGCGCGTGAGCACGGCATTTTTCGCCGACTATGATCTCACCGACAATATCGAGGCGTTCGGCGAGTTCCTCTATACGTTCCGCAAGTCGAAGCAGATCGCGACGCCGGGAACGCTGCGCAATCTCGCGATATCGGCCAGCAATCCGACCAACCCGACGGGCCAGAATATCGTGCTCGTCCAGCGGCGTCTTGCCGAGCCCGGCCCGCGCCACTTCTTCCAGGAAACCGATACCTGGCAGGGCACGTTCGGTCTTCGCGGCAAGCTGTCGAACGATTGGGGCTGGGAAGTCGCGGGAGCCTTCGGCCGCAACACCGGGGTCGACGGTTCGACGAACATCGCCAATCTCGAACGCGTCCGCAACACGATCGACACGACCAAGTGCAGCCTTGCGGCCGGCGCGTCGATCCCGTGCGGCGACTATCTGGGCTTCGGCGACCTGACGCCGCAGGTTCTCGACTATATCCTCTTCACCTCGCGCGATCGCGGCGGCAACGAGCTGGCGACCTTCACCGCCGATCTCAACGGCGATCTGTTCAAGCTGCCTGCGGGACCGGTCTCGTTCGCGGCGGGCGTCGTCTATCGCAAGGAAAAGGGCTGGCGCGATCCCGATCCGCTGACCGTGCTCGGCATCGCCAACACCAACCAGCAGAGCCCGATCTCGGGGACCAGCACCGCGAAAGAGGCCTATCTCGAACTGTCGGTGCCGATCCTTGCCGATACGCCCTTCTTCGAGGCGCTGACGGCGGGCGGCGCGGTGCGCTATTCCGACTATGACCTGTTCGGCAGCGACTGGAACTACAAGGCCAGCCTCGACTGGGTCATTAACGACAGCTTCCGCCTTCGCGGTACCTATGGCACCGGCTTTCGCATCCCGAATGTCCCCGAACTGTTCGGCGGGGTTTCGGAAGGCAACCTCACCACCACCGATCCCTGTTCGCGTTATGCGACCAGCGGCAATACGACGCTGATCGCCAATTGCCAGGCGTCGGGCGTTCCGGCGAACTATGTCCAGCTCGGCACGACGATCCTGACCACGGTGGGTGGCAATGAAAATCTGAAACCCGAAAGCTCGACGACATGGACCGTCGGAACGGTGATTTCTCCAAAGGGACTGGTCCCCGGCCTGTCGCTCACCGCCGACTGGTTCGACATCAGGATCAAGGACGCGATCCGCGCCATTCCGGGGTCGACCAAGCTGTCGATCTGTTACGCCAGCCAGAATCTGTCGCATCCCTTCTGCGACGATTTCACCCGCAGCCCGCTGACCGGCGAAGTGACCTTCCTGTCGGCGCAACCGATCAACACGGGCCGCGAGGAAATGAACGGGCTCGATCTCGGTCTCGTCTATGCGGGCGGTATCGGCAGCGTGAACATCTCGCTCGACGTCAACCTGACCTACCTCAACAAATATGTCGTCCTGCCTTTCCCCGGCGGCGCGCCGATCGATTTCGACGGGTTCATCGGCGGCGGCAACGGCGGCTATTCGAAGTGGCGCGGCTATGGTGTGCTGACGGCCGAGAAGGACGGCATCAGTGCGACCTGGTCGACGCAATGGATCGGCAAGGCGACCGACTTCAATGCGTCGCCCGGCGAAATCGGCTATCGCACCCCGAATGTCTTCTATCACAACCTTCAGCTGGCATACGAGATCGACGAGAAAACGCGCTTCCAGCTCGGGGTCGACAATCTCTTCGATCGCAAGGCGCCCTATATCCAGAGCTTCACCGATGCGAACACCGACACGATGACCTACGACCTGCTTGGCCGTCGCTTCTACGTCGGTTTCCGGACCGCGTTCTGAGGAACGGCAGATGGCGATCCGCTGGCCGCTTCTCATCCGCCGGACACATAAGTGGCTGGCACTGGTCGTCGGCGTCCAGACGCTGCTCTGGACGCTGACCGGCTTCTATATGGTGGCGGTGCATATCGACATCATCCACGGCGACGATCTGGTGCGCTCCCCGGTGGCCCAGCCCTTCGACCTCGATGGCCTTGCCGCGCCATCGAAGGTCGTCGCGGCCGCGCCGGGGGTGTCCGAAATCGCGCTCCGCAATTTCGCGGGGCGACCTGTGTGGCGCGCCGAGACCCCGGAAGGTGCGCGGCTCTTCGACGCGCGGACGGCCGAATTGCTTCCACCGCTCACCGAGGCGCAGATCCGCGACGCGGCACGGCGCATCTATACCGGCGACGGCAAGATCGTGTCGGTGCGTTTGCTGACCAAGGCACCGCAGGAGATGCAGGCGCGGAAGCCGCCCTATTGGCAGGTCGAGTTCGCAGGCTGGAACCGGCCGACGCTCTATCTGTCGCCGCAGACGGGCGAGCTCATCTCGCGCCGGCACGCCCTGTGGCGCGTCTTCGACGTCGCGTGGATGCTCCACATCATGGATTATGACGAACGGACCGACGTCAACAACCCGCTGCTTCGCGTTGCGACGTGGAGCGCCTTTGCGATGGCTGCCACCGGTGCCTGGCTGCTGATCTGGTCCTTCCCGCGCCGCAAGAGGAAAAAGGCATGAAGAAGATCCGTTTCACGCCGCTTTTCTTCCGGCGTATCCACAAATGGGTCGGCCTGATCATCGGCCTCCAGTTCCTCCTCTGGGCCCTGAGCGGCTCGGTGATGGCGCTGCTCGACAAGGACAAGGTCGGGGGACATGGCGGCGGGATGGGGCATTCGCATCCGCTGCCGGCGGGCGAATATTTCGACGTTGCGGCGCTGCCGCGCGGCGAGCCGGTGGAGGGGCTGATCCTCCGCGACCTCGGCGCGCGGCCGGTGTATGAAGTGCACACCGCAAAGGGGGCGCGGCTGATCGATGCGACCAGCGGCGAGCCTGTCCGCGTCGACCAGCAGCTCGCGCGCGATGTGGCGTCGATGATGAACGAGGCGCCGGTGCGCGAGGTCAGCGTGCTGGCGAAGGCGAACCTCGAGGCGCGCGATTTCGAAGGGGCGATGTGGCGGGTCGATTTCGCCGATACCGAGAATAGCAGCGCCTATGTCTCGCTCGATACCGCGCGCTTCCTCGTGATGCGCGGCGATACCTGGCGCACCTGGGACTTCTTCTGGATGCTCCACAACATGGATTATCTGAACCGGAAGAGCTTCAACCACCCGCTGATCATCTTCGTGGCGTTCGGCACGCTCTGGCTCTCGGGAACCGGCTTCTATCTGCTCTTCAAGAGCTTCAGTCGCGCGGACTTTCGGTGGTTGCGCCGGCGCCGCAAGCCGGTGGCAAGCCAGAGCCCCGCCTGATGATCCCGGCCTGACGGATCAATCGTCGACCGAGAATGCCGCCGACAGTTCGAACCGCGTGCCGGGGTGCGTCAGCCAGGCGTGGCTGACGAGCCGGCCGCGGCTCCACGTCCGGCGCGTCATCCGCAGCACCGGCTCGCTGTCGGCAAGGCCCAGCATCGCGTGGGTGCGCGCGTCGGGCATCACGGCGCTGACCCGGTGTTCGACGCGCTCGAGCGGCGCGATGCGCGTCAGATATTCGTTCGGCGTCATCTGTGTGAAATCGATCCGGGCATAGTCGGGGGCGACCGAAGCGAGGACGAAGCGCTCCTCGAGCTGGATCGGGAACTCGGCCTCGTGGTGGATGATGAGCGAATGGAACAGCCGGGTGCCG
Source organism: Sphingopyxis sp. LARHCG72 (assembly GCF_052871675.1). Classification (NCBI taxonomy): domain Bacteria; kingdom Pseudomonadati; phylum Pseudomonadota; class Alphaproteobacteria; order Sphingomonadales; family Sphingopyxidaceae; genus Sphingopyxis; species Sphingopyxis sp. LARHCG72. The sequence goes on from NZ_JBIXJU010000001.1 coordinate 597,018, forward strand.
ACCGGCACGCCGAGCAGCGGCGCGGTTTCGGCGGTCGCGCGCTCCTCCGAATTCCGGACGACGCGCGCGCGATACTCATGGCCGCGCCCCCGGATTTCGTCCGCAATGTTACGGATCTCGATCATCTGGCCGATCGGCCGCGGCTCGGCGATGAACGACCCGACCCCCGCGCGGCGGACAATAATGCCCGATGCCTGCAGCTCGCGGAGCGCGCGGTTCGCCGTCATCCGCGAGACGCCGAACTGGTCGACCAGCTCGGATTCGGAAGGCACGCGGTCGCCGGGTTTCAACTGGCCACCGCGCGCGGCATCCGCGATGCTCTGCTTGATGGCGGCATAGCGCGGGGCGGCGCGGCCATCGTCGGTTGGCGCTTCGGCCTTCTTGCCATTTGTCGATACCCTCTTGCGGGGCGATGCGAGCGAATGCGAAGTCATCACCCGTATATACAAGTGGCAGCGGGAAATTTCCAACCCGCATCGAAGCTGGGCGCGCCAGCATTTGCGGACGCCATCGGCCATGGCCCGCCGAGAATCTTGCGGCCGGGCAGCTTCACACGCAATCCGAGCATTTGCCATAGACCTCGATGATTGTCCTGGAAGCGCGAAAGCCGACGTCGCGGCCGAGGCGTGCAACGCGATCGCCAAGTTCGACCTGGAACGTCTGCGCTCGACCACAGCAGTGGCATATGGCGATTGCCGGCTCATCGCCCGTGTCTTCAAAATAGGCATTCAGCGTCTCGACCCGCCGCACACGCCCACGCAACCGCTCAAGGACGCGATAGACCTGATTGGGCGCCATCGGGGCGCCGAGCGAGCGGCTTTTGCGCGCGATCACATAGGCGCCCAGCGGTCGCGGACTCGCGCGCAGGATCGACAGGACGATCGTTTCCAGCTCGGCCGACGTCCGCTTCGTGCCGCCGCGCGCCGCATCGCGACCTGCGCCGTCACCGGGCGGGCGGGGTTGGCCTTCGGCATCAGGCAAGGGTCCGGCGCAGCCGCCAGTTGAAGATATGGCCGCCGATCAGCAGCAGGCTGCCGGTGGTTGTCATCACAGCTGCGGCTGGTTCGCCGAGCGCGGGAAATAGCGCTGCGACGATGCAGGCGACCCCGGCGGACCCGAGTGTCGCGGGGCGAAGACTGCGGTGCCGGCGATAGCCGAGAAGGAAAGCGAGCACAGCCGCCGGCACGACGAGCGCCGCAGCGACGATGTGAAAACTCTCCGCTTCGAAGATGGTCCCCGCGATCACCGGCAAGGCGAGCAGGAGCAAGGGCAGGGCGAGGCAGTGGACGAGGCAGAGGAACGAGGCCGAAACGGCGGCCCCTTCCACCATATCGGTCGTCGAGGGGCGCCGCGAAGGGCGCGAGGGGAGAGCGCACATGAAAGAAAAGCCCTGACAGGGTTGTGATATGAGATAACGTATCATATACGGCCCGCGTCCAGATAAGAAAGGGGTTTTTGTGAAGTTTCGAGCTCTCCTCCTGTCCGCCGCGGTTCCGGCGGCTGTTCCGCATATTGCCTTCGCGGCCGAACCGGCTCCGTCCGTCAAGCCGGCCGCCGCGCCGCATGCGGGCTATCTTCAAGCCGGCAGCACCGCCGATCCCGAGATCGTCGTGTCGGCCAATGTCCTCGGCCTGCGCGCCGACGAAACCGCGACGCCGGTGATCACGCTCTCGGGCGAGGAGCTGATCCATCGCCGCCAAGCCACGCTGGGCGACACGCTCGCCGGACAGCCGGGCATCCATTTCGACAATTTCGGCGGCGGCGCGAGCCGGCCGGTCATTCGCGGGCAGACCGCGCCGCGCGTCCAGGCGCTCTCCGACGGCGCGAGCGTCCATGACGCCTCGGCGATTTCGCCCGACCATGCGGTCACCACCGAACCGCTGCTGCTGCGCGGGATCGAAGTGCTGCGTGGCCCCTCGGCGCTGCTCTATGGCGGCAGCGCGATCGGCGGCGCGATCAACCTGCTCGACGAGAAGGTTCCGACCTCGATCCCCGACGGCGGCATCGCGGGCACCGTCGAGGGCCGCTTTGGGACCGCCGACGACGAACGATCGCTGGTCGGCGGGATCACCATCGGCGGACAGGGGCTCGCCCTGCGCGTCGAGGGCGTCCACCGATCGTCGAACGACTATCGCGTGCCCAAGGGGTTCGGCGAACGCCATGTCGACGGGTCGTACAACGACACGTCGACCTTCACCGTCGGCGGTTCATGGGTGGGCAGCGGCGGCTATCTGGGCGTCGCCTACACGCGCCAGCGCAGCGAATATGGCCTGCCCGGGCACAGCCATGATTATGAGGGCTGTCACCCGCACGGCAGCAGCCTGCACTGCGGCAGCCACGGACACGACGACGAAGATCATGACCACGACCATGATCATGACCACGAGCATGAAGAGGTGCCCTTCGTCAAATTGCGCAGCGAACGTTTCGATATCCGCAGCGAATATGAAGATCCGCTGCCGGGGTTCGAAAAGGTCCGCTTTCGCCTGTCGTTCACCGATTATGAGCATGACGAGATCGAGCATGACGAGGTCGCAACGACCTTCAAGAACAAGGCGCACGAGCTGCGCTTCGAACTGGCGCACAAGCCGATCGGTCCTTTGCGCGGCGCGTTCGGGGTCCAGCATTCGGAGAGCAAGTTCAGCGCGGTCGGCGAAGAAGCCTTCCTGCCCGAAAGCGAGACGCGGAGCACCGCGCTCTTCCTGATGGAAACGCTGACAGCCGGTCCGGTGCGCTTCGAACTGGCGGCGCGGCAGGAATGGCAGCGGATCGAGACGACGCGGAACCGCGAGGTCAGCCACAGGCCCTTCTCGATCTCGGGCGCGGCGATCTGGGACATCGGGGGCGATTATTCGCTCGCGCTGTCGCTCGCGCGCTCGCAGCGTGCGCCCAATGTGCAGGAGCTTTATGCGCGCGGCATCCACCTTGCGACGAACACCTATGAACTCGGCACCCCGACGCTGGGCAAGGAAACGGGCAAGTCGGTCGACCTGACCTTCCGCAAGACGAAGGGCGCGACGACCTTTACCATCGGCGCCTATCATCAGGATTTCGACGATTATATCTTCGCGAACACGCTCGACCGGTTCGAGGATTTCCGCCTGATCCGCTACACCGCCGCCGACGCCACCTTCACCGGGGTCGACGGCGAGGTACGGCATGACTTCGGCGATGTCGGCGTGTCGCTGTTCGGCGATTATGTCCGCGCCAAGCTTAAAGGCGACCTTGGCGACCTGCCCCGCATTCCCGCCGGCCGTCTTGGCGCGCGCGCCGATGGGCGTTGGGGGGCTTTGTCGGGTGACGTCGAATATTATCATGTCTTCGAACAGGAGCGAATCGCCGCGTTCGAAACGCGGACGCCGGGTTACGACATGCTCAACGCGACCCTCGCCTACAAGCTGGAGCTCGGGCCGAAGGCCGATGCCGAATTGTTCGTGCGCGCGACCAATTTGACCAACGAGCTCGCCTATAACCACGCATCCTTCATCAAAAATGCGTCGCCGCTGCGCGGACGCAATTTCGTCTTCGGGCTGCGGACCAGCTTCTAGGCCAAAGGGGGCGGCCGGAAGGAGGGGCACTTCGTCTCGCGTCCCTCCTTCCGCCGATCCGGCGCGCGCCGGTCAGGCGGGTTCGGCCGCCAATATATAGTCGAAGCCGTGGCGCAGCCCGTCCGCGCTTTCGGCAAGCGCGAGGGCTTCGGCGCGCAGCGCCTCGCCGCGCGCGGCAAGCGCGGCGGCGAGGTCGCGATCGGCGATCTTCGCAAGCCGCGGGGCGCACATGTCGATCTGGCTGTTGACGAAGCGTTCCTTGTACCGGTTCGCGAAGCGCTTCGCCGCGATGACGCGGTATCCCGACGCCTCGAGATGATCGACCGCCCATTGCGGCGGATATTCGCGATAGGGCTGTTCGCCAGCAAGCAGCAGGCAGGCATCGCGAAAACGCCCGATCTCCCAGACAAGGCGCGCCTCCGCGCTGCCGGGTTCGCCGACGACATAGGGTTCCAGCCCGACGACATAGAGCCGCCGCCCGACGAGCGGACGCAGCCGCGCGAACAGCCGGTGCTGGAAATAGGGGGCAAAGCCGTCGATTGCGCCGAGCAGATAGTCGGCGAGCACCGTGTCGTAACGCTCGCCGGCGAGCAGCGCGGGATCGGCCCAGTTGCCGACGACGATCCGGTCGACCGCGCGGCGCTTGGCTGCAATCGCGTCGGCCGTTTGCGCGGCATGGGCTTCGGCGCCGCTCACCGCGGTCCAGCGGTCGGTCGCAAGCGATCCGACCCAGCCGATCGAATGGGTGCCGGTCCCGGCGTCGAGCAAACTGCCCCAGGGAAGCGGGCCGTGAAGCTTGGTGATTTCGTGGAAAAGCCCATGATCAGGCTGGCGAGCGTCGAAATCTGTCTCCATCTGAATGATATAGAGTATCATCCCGCGCGATCAAAGTTGAATATCTGACCGCCTGAATGCGAACAGCCTCCAATCGCCCGCAACATCCCGTCATTTGCCGACCGGAGAGAGGAAGAAAGACAGGAAATTTGTATCGGACCAGCCACTCTTTTTCCCGGCGGCAAGCGCTGCGATATCCAGTTTCGCCTGCCGCACGATCGTCAGCCGCTGTGACGGGATGACGTACAGGCGCTGGTCGCCGGCGCCTGCCGCGACCACGAGGTCGGCCGGGAGCGTCGCGGCATGGGCGACGATGTCGGTCGAGCGCGTGACGGGGTCGCCGGAGGGGCTCGCCCGCGGAAGCCACCAGGTCAGGCCATAGGCCGGGTTGGCCTCGCTTCCCTTGAACAGCTCGGGCAATGCCGCGGGATCGACAAGCGCCTTGCCGTCCTGCGTGCCGCCGCGGCGCACGAATTCGCCGACTTTTGCCCATTGCTCTGCGGCGAGCACCAGCCCCTGCGGCATCAGAGGCGCGCCGTCCGGTCCATTGCGCCAGTCGCCGATCGTCACCCCGATCGGGGTCAGGATGCGGCGCTCGAGATAGCGGCGCGGATCGGCATCGAGGCTTGCGGCGGCCAGCTTGCGGCGCATGATCTCGCCGATGATCTGCATCGGCGCGGGGCCATATTGGAACGTCGTGCCGGGATCGGCGGCGAGCGGGGCGTTCACCGAGTCGAGATAGCCCCGTGGCCGGCCGACGGTCGACGCCTGTCCGCTGGTCATCGCCAGCAATTGCCGGATCGTGATCGCGGCCTTTTTTGGGTCCTCGCGCCATTCGGCGAGCGTGGCCGACGCGGGTTCGTCGAGCGTGAGCAGTCCGTCCTGGACCGCCGCCGCCGCCATCAGGCCGACCAGGCTCTTGGTCCCCGACCAGAGTTCCTGCGGTGTCGAGACGTCGTCGGAGGCGCAGCGAACCTTCCCGTCCTCGAGGACGAGCACGGCGACGCCTTGATGCGCCGACGAATAGGCCAGCGCCGCGGCACAGCCGGAAGCGGGGGCGGCCCGCACCGCCGGGGCTGCCGCGCAGCCCGCGAGCAGGAGGAGGAGGGCAATGCGTTTCAAATCCGGCTCCCGATTCCGATGCTTGTTTTTGTCATTATTATCGATAATATCCCGAACTTCAATGATCGTTTGCTCCCGTGTTTTCCCGATCTAGGATGGCACCGGCAGACAGGGAGCCGAACGGGTAAAAATGGCCGCGACGAAGACCGACGACGAGCAGGCGCCGACACAGGACCGGGTAATCGCACGGTTGCTGACCGACGACATCGTCGAATGGCGGATTCCGCCGGGGTCGTGGCTGCGCGAGCGAGAGATTGCGGCGCGCTTCGGGGTCAGCCACGCGCCCGTTCGCGAGGCCTTTCGGCATCTCGCCAGCATCGGGCTGGTCAAGGTCGTGCCCTGGCGCGGCGCTTATGCGATCGACGTCGACGATCATGGGGCGGATGAGATCTACGAGCTGTGGAAGGCGCTCTTCGGGGTCGTTTGCCGCCTCGCCTGCACGGCGATGAGCGACCGCGACGGGCGCGAGCTGATGCACCGGCTGATCGAATATAAGGATGTGACCGAACGAACCACCAATTCCGCCGAGCACCTCAGGGTCTCGAACCGGATCGGCCGTTTCATCGCCAAGCGATCGAATGCGCCGATGGCGCTCGAGCTGCTCGACCGGCTGGCGCTGCTCGCGCGGTGGCAGCACAATGTCTACACCGATGAGTTTGTCGCGACGCACGGCGAGGGCGAGGTCGGCCGCCGGTCGGCGGTGCTCTATGAGCAGCTTTGCCGGCATATCGTCGCGCGCGAACCCGACGACGCCGACCGCGTCGCGCGCGACCTGATCGCTACATCGCAGCAGAATTTCGCCGAGGCGCTGGCGGAATATAAGGCGCGGCGGACCAAGGCAAAGCCCGGCCGTCGCCGCGCCCGCGCGTCGTGACGCGGGGATACGCCGGCCGGCGGAGCCTGCTGAAGGCAGGGCTTGCGGCGCCGATCGCTTTTCAGGCTGCTACCGCCCTCGCCGCGAGGGGCGATGATGCCATATTTGCGGCCGAACGGCTTTTCGCCGATGTGAAGGCTTACGCCGAAGCGGGCAATAAGCAGTCGGGCGGGGCGGGCGATCGCTGGGCGGCCGACTGGGCCGCGCGGCGGCTTGCTGCGGCGGGCTTTGCGGTCGAGCGCCAGTCGTTCGACGTGCCCTGGTTCGAAACGGCGACATGCGAATTGACGCTCGGCGACCGGAAAATTCCCCTGGTGGCGCAGCCGCTCGCCGTGCCGACGGGCGTTGGCGGGATCGAGGCGCCGCTGCGGCTTGCGGAGGTCAGCGATCGGCTCGATGGCGCGATCGCGGTGGTGCGGCTGCCCTATCGCCGCTGGTCGAGCCTGCTCGACCGGGCGGTGCGCGATCCGCTGGCCGACGCGCTGGCGCGGGGGGGCGGCCGCGGTCATCCTTGTGACCACAGGACCCACCGGCGAAGCGCTGCTCCTCAATGCGCCGGCCGATGCGCCGCTGTCGGGCAAGCCGTTGGCACTGCTGGCGCCGCGCCTTGCGGCGCCCGTCATCGAAGCGGCGCGGCAGGGGCGGCCGGCGACGCTGGTGCTGAACGGAAAGGGCGGTTCGCGCGTCGCGGAGAATGTCGTGGCGCGGCGTGTGCGCGAGGGGCGCCGCTGGCTCGTGGTCTCGACCCCGCGCTCGGGCTGGACCGATTGCGCGGGCGAACGCGGGCCGGGTTTCGCGATCTGGCTCGCGCTCGCCGAATGGATGCCGCGCGCCTTCCCCGATCATAGCCTGCTCTTCGTCTGCAACAGCGGGCATGAATATGAAAATCTGGGTGCCAGCCATATCGTCGAAAAGGTCGGGCCGCCTCCCGCCGACGCCGATCTCTGGCTGCATCTCGGCGCCAATGTCGCGACGCGCGACTATCAGGACATGCCGGGGCGCCTGTTGCCGTTGCCGAGCGCCGATCCCTTTCGCTTCCTGATGACCTCGGCCGCCTTCGTCGATCGCGCCCGGTCGGATTTCAGGGGGTTGCCGGGACTGGAGATGGCTTATCCCTCGACCGAAGGGGTCGCGGGCGAACTCTCCGAAGTGGTCAAGGCCGGCTATCCGCATCACGCCGGGATTTTCGGCGCGCACCGCCATCATCACGCGCCGACCGACAATCTTTCGGTCGTCGCGCCCGCGCCGCTTGCCGCTACGGCGCAAGCGGTTCGCGACTTCCTCACCGCCATCATTCCCGTCCGCCGCTGACCGGCGTCGCCGCAAGGGCGATGTTTCCGGCTTGACTCGCGTTGCCATATGCACAAAATTATCGATAATAATTGCAATAACGACATGGGAGGGATTTATGGGACGCAAGGCGCAGCTTCTTTTCGGCACGGCCGCGCTCTGGGTGGCGGCCGCCGCGCCCGCTTCCGCCCAGGATCGGGCTCCCGAGGCTCTTCCGGCCGATACGGCGGCGGAAGCGGGGGATGACGGCGCGATCGTCGTCACCGCGCGGCGCCGCGAGGAACGCCTGTCCGACGTGCCGACCGCGGCATCGGTGATCGACGCGACGTCGCTCAACGATCGCGGCGGGGCGACCGGAAGCGGCGACCTCCTCGCCGACCAGCCGAGCGTGCGCTTCAACAATCTCAGCTCGTCGATCACGTCCGAAATTTCGATCCGCGCGTCGTCGACAGCGCGCGCGACCAACGGTGACCCGAGCGTCGGCCTCTATCGCAACGGCGCCTATATCGCGGGCGGTCCGGTCGGCGGGCGCAACTTCACGCGCCTCGATATGCTCGACATCGGCCGCGTCGAGGTGCTGCGCGGGACGCAGGGTGCGCTCTACGGCCGCAACGCGGTCGGCGGCGCGATCAACATCATATCGGCCGAGCCCGAATTCGACCTGTCGGGTTGGGCGAGCGTGCGATACGGGTTCGAGAACAACAGCCTGCAATTGCAGGGCGCGGTGAATGTGCCGCTGGGCGACGGGATCGCGGCGCGGATCAGCGGCGACCTGGTCGAACAGGACAAGGGCTTTTTCTACAACCCCGACAACGACGTCTATTTCGACCGGCAGAAGGGGCATGGCCTGCGCGGGCAGATCCGCCTGAAGCGCGGACCGGTCGACGCGGTGATCATGGCCGAGACGCAGCGGCTGACGACGCCGTCGATCCATTATCAAATCTTCATTCCGGCCGGCACGCCGGGCTTTCCGGGCGGCTATATCCAGGACCGTTTCCGCTATCCGTGGAGCACCGCGCCGCGGGCGTCGCAGGACGTCGACGGGTTGCAAGCGATCGTGCGCGTCGACCTTGGCGGCGCCGACCTCACCTCGACGACCTCCTTCCGCAAGCGGCACAGCGAATATGATCTCGACAATGATGCGGTCAGCCCCGCCGAACTGGCGCGTGCGCGCGCCGCGGGCGAAGTCGGGCCGCTGACCCCGCTCGACCCGGGCAGCGCGTCCTATGTGGTCGATACGACCGACAATTTCTCGCAGGACATCCATGTCAGCGGATCGAACGACCGGCTGACCTGGCTGGTGGGGGCAGAAATGCTCCTCCTCGACAGCGATTTTTCGGTGACGACGACGCGCACGCCGACGCTCGTCAATGTGTCACCGGGCAATATCGCGCCCGCGCGGCTCCATTTCGAAAGCTATGCCGCCTATGGTTCGCTCGGCTTCGACCTGACCGACAGCCTCAATATCACCGGCGAATTGCGCTATACGCACGACAGCCGCAGCATCAGCGCGCGGCTCTATGATCTCGGCACCGGGCTCCCGACCGGCGGGCCCTCGCGGATCATTGACGACAGCATCACCGCCGACAATCTCTCCTACAATGCGACGCTGTCGTACAAGCTGGCGTCCGACATCCTCGCCTATGCCAAGGTCGGGAGCAGCTATCGCGCCGGCGGCTTCAACACGCGCCTGTCCGACCCGCGCGCGCCGAGCCCGGTGCAGGTGTTGTTCGGCAACGAAAACAGCACCAGCTACGAGGTCGGTTTCAAGGGCAGCCCGATGCGGCGCGGCTATTTTGCGGTCGCGGGCTATTATACCCAGCTCGACGATCTGATCGCGCAGGTCGACGACGGCTGCGCGCTGACCAACCCGACCTGCCCGGTCGCGGCGGTGAGCTATCTCACCAACGCGGGCGATGCGAAGAGCTGGGGCGTCGAAGCCGAATACAGCCAGGGCTTCGACCTTGGCCAAGGCAACGGGCGTCTGGCGCTGAGCGGGTCGCGGCAGGGCGGCAAGGTGAAGAGCGGGCGGTACGACGGGCTCGACCTCGCGCAGGTGCCCGACTGGCTCGCTTCGGCGAACCTCAACCTGCGCACCCCGGTCGCGGACGATGTTTCGCTGACCGGCAACATCCTGGTCAGCGGCCAATGGGGCGGGAAGCAGGAGCTGACCGCGACCTCGGTCGACCTCGACGACTATGTGCTCGTCAACCTGCGTGTCGGGATCGAGTTCGGGAAGGTGAGCATCAGCGCCTTCGCGAACAACCTGTTCGACAAGGTCTACTATGTCGCGCAGGCGCCGACGATCAACCGTTACAGCCAGCCGCGAGTGATCGGGGTCGAGGGACGCATCTCCTTCTGATCCGGCGGCCGCCGCGCCGCATTCCGCGGCGCCTCCTTTCGAAACGTGCAACGAAGAGGATGGGAGAGACGATATGGTTGAACGAAAGACATGGGCGTGGCTCGCCGCGGGTGCGGTCGTCGTCGGCGCGGGTGCCTTTGCGCAAAGCGGCGTGGCGGACCGCGGCAGGGGGGATGCGCGTCCGATGGTGCAACTGCCCCCGGCAGCGGCCGTCCCGGCCAGCTCCGCGGCGTCGGCCCCGACGGCGTTGTCGCCTGCCAGCCTGACCACAACCGTGGGCGGTTATACCTACGACTGGACAGCGCTGCAGGCGGCCATCGATGCCGACGCCGAAGTCGCGAACGGCTATTTCATCGTCGGTAACGCCACCGACCCCGACTATCTGTTTGCATATGAGAAGGGCAGCTTCGGAATCGATCGGGTGACGCCGCTCGCCTCGGCCACCAAATGGTTCGCAGGAACGCTCGCCATGCGGATGGCGCAGGCGGGGATTGTCACGCTGGACGACCCGATGCGGCCGCCGCTCGCCTTCTGGACGACGACCGGGACCAAGAAGGACGTCAAGCTGAAGCATGCGCTGTCGATGACGTCGGGGTTCAACGGTAGCCCGCTGGTCGGAGGGTGCCAGCTGACACCGGCGCTGGTCCTGTACAATTGCGCGAAGAATATCCACGACCTGCGATACGACATCCTGCGTCCCGGCAACGCGCCGGGTGCGCAATATAGCTATGGCCCGCATGGGATGCAGGTCGCCGCCGCCTATCTCGAGGCGAAGGATGTGAGCATCCAGCCCGGAACGACGCCGGCGCGCCAGCGCAACTTCCACGAACTTTTCGCCCAGCATGTCACGACGCCGCTCGGGATGACGAGCACGACATGGTATGATCCGGCGGGCAGCGCGCCGACGAATCCGTGGGTGGCGGGGGGCGCCTATTCGACCCCGCGCGACTATGCCAAGCTGCTGCGTGCGCTCCTCGGCGGCGCCTTCGTGACCGATATGGCCGCCTTTACCCAGCCGCGCACGACGGGCCTGCCGCGCGTCTTCGTGCCCTCGGGCGCTTCGAACTGGGAATATGCGCTGGGCTCCTTCGTCGAATGCGACACGCCATCGGCCTGCGCGACGTCGATGATCAATTCGGCGCCCGGCGCTTATGGCTGGGTTGGCTGGATCGACCGCGAAACCGGCTATTACGGCCTGATCGCGACCGAGATTTCGAGCGGCGGAGATCGCAAGGGCACCGAGCTGGAGCACGAAATGCAGGGCCTGATCGAGGCGGCGATCGCGGGCCGGACGCCGGCGCCTTAGGGCGTCGTTCGCGATGCCTTTGGCCCGTTTGCCTGCATGTTCGGGCGGCGGGCCAAAGCATCGCCGCCCGGGCGAACCACCGTCAGGGGGCGGTCAAAAGGGCCTGGCAGGCGTCGCGGATCGCCGCGCGATCGCCCGAAAGCAATGTATCGCCGATCACATAGCTGTAGATCAGGAAAGCGCGTGCGGGGACCTGTTCCCTTGGCACGCCGTTCGCCGCGAGCACCGATTCGAAATACACCAGCCGGTGCCGGTCGATCTCTTCGAGTGCGCGTTTGGGGCGTTCGTCGGTCAGCGCCCAGGTGCGCATCGCCACCTCGATCCACGCCCCCGTCCGGGCGCGATCCATGCGCGAGATCGCGAAGAGTCGCGTCAGCCGATCCTCGGGTCCCGAATCCATCGCGATCAGTTCGGCGACGAGGCCGGTGGTCGTCCGCTGGCGCCAGTAATCGACCATCGCTTCGAGGAAACCCTCCCGCGTGTCGAAGCGCGCGTAGAACATGCCCTTGGTGACGCCGAGCTTCTCGGCGAGCAGCTCGACACGCACCGCATCGATTCCACCGAGCGCGAGCTGTTCGAGCGCGGCGATGAACCAGCCTTCGGCGGTCAGCTTGGGCTTGGGGCCGCGTTTGACCGGCGCGCCGGTCGCGCCCGGAAGGATCGGCTGGATCGGGAGCGGCGGCAGCGACATGGAGCAAGGCGTAGGGCGTGCGGTCCGCAAGGTCAATGCTCGCGACATTTTACATCCGCAATCGAACTGATTTTTGAAATCATATACGAAAATGTTGACCTAACACGCCAGTCGTAACTAAGAGTATCTCATACGGAATCGTATTAAATGATTCGAATGGGAGGGACGATCTGATGACCGAATATCGCCGGGCGCTGAAAAACATGCTGCTTGCCGGATCGACGCTGGGCGCGATGACGAGCGGAAGTGTCGCCGCGCAGGAGGTGTCCCCCGACGGCGCGAGCACCGCGCAGGTCGAGGAAATCGTCGTCACCGCGCGGCGGCGCGAGGAGAGCCTGCAGGATGTTCCGATTTCGGTCACCGCCTTCACCGCCGACGCGCTCGACCAGAAGGGCGCGCCCGACATCACCGCGCTCCAGCGGTCGACGCCGAACCTCACGCTTCAGGTTTCGCGCGGCACCAACTCGACCCTGACCGCCTTCATTCGCGGCATTGGCCAGCAGGATCCGCTGTGGGGCTTCGAGCCGGGCGTCGGCCTCTATGTCGACGATATCTATATCGCGCGGCCGCAAGGCGCGGTGCTCGACATTTTCGACATCGAGCGGATCGAGGTGCTGCGCGGGCCGCAGGGCACGCTCTACGGCCGCAACACGATCGGCGGCGCGGTCAAATATGTGACCAAGCGGCTCGGCCATGATTTCAGCGGCAAGGTGCGGGGTGAAGTCGGCAGCTACAACGAATATAATCTGACCGGGTCGGTCGCGCTGCCCGTTTCCGGTGCCATTTCGGTCGGCGCCGCCTTCGCCTGGTATAATCGCGACGGCTACGGCAAGAATTATTTCACCGGCGCCGAAACCAATAACAAGGATGTGATCGCCGGACGCGTGTCGGTCGAGATCGCGCCCTCCGACGATGTCTTCATCCGGCTTGCCGCGGATCGCACCGAAGATCGCTCGAACGCCAACCATGGCCACCGCGAACTGCGCGAACCCAACAGCAACACGGCGGTCCTTCCGGGCAAATATGACACGCTCGCCGGGGTTGGCGACACGAACAAGGTCGTGACGCAGGGCGTGTCGCTGACGGGCGAGTGGGCCGTGTCCGACGCGGTCACGCTCAAGTCGATTACCGCCTATCGCGACGGCTATTCGAGTGGCGCGGGGATCGATTTCGACGGAACGCCGCAGCCCTTCCTCGACATCGCGTCGAAGGGGAAGGTCTATGAGGATCGCCAGTTCAGCCAGGAGTTTCAGGCGCAGATCGAGACCGACGCGCTGCAGGGCGTCGTCGGCGTCTATTATCTCGATGCCAAGGCGTCGGGCGCGTTCGACACGATCCTTGGCCGCGGGCTCGTCCCCGAAGCGCTCCTCGTGCCGCGGCCGAGTGCCGGGACCGCGCTGACCCAGCTCACCAGTGGGTCGGTCGATACCGAGAGTTTCGCGATCTTCGGCGACATGAATTACGACCTGACCGAACGGCTCAAGCTGTCGCTCGGCGCGCGCTGGACGCGCGACAAGAAGGTCGGAACGGTCTTCAAGGCCAATTATTTCGGGACGATCGGCAGCCCGCTGCTGAAGCCCTATGTCCCGATCCTGCCGCCGCCGTTCAACACGCCGCAGATCCTGACCGATTATACGAACAGCCGCACGTTCGAGGAATTCACGCCGCGCGTCAGCCTGACCTATGCCGCCAGCGACGATGTGAACATCTATGCCGCTTATGGCCGCGGCTTCAAATCGGGTGGCTTCGACATGCGCGGCGATGCCACCGCGACGCCCGCGACGAAGGACGGCTATGATGCCGAAATCGTCGATTCCTACGAACTCGGCCTCAAGGGCGATTTCCTCGACGGCCAGTTCCGGATGAATGCCGCGCTCTTCTACACCGACTATGCGGGGCAGCAGGTGACGACGCAGGTGCCCAAGGTCACGCCGCCGCCCGGCGTGGTGAGCTTTGTCGACAATGTCGGCAGCTCGCGCATCTGGGGCGCGGAGATCGAGGCGCAAGCGGTGCTCAGCCGCAATTTCAGCGCGAACTTCAGCTTTGGTTATATCAATGCGAAGTTCAACGAATTCATCGTCTTCGACCTCGCCACCGGCCAGAATGTCGACGTCGCCGACCTCCGGCGTTTCCAGAATACGCCGAAGTTCACGGGCAGCGCCTCGCTCAACTGGCAGGCCGATTTCATGGGCGGGCGGATGGCCATCCTGCCTTCGATCTCGTTCCGCAGCGACACGCATCTCTTCGAGATACCGATCCCCTCGATCGACCAGGACGGCTATGCGCTCGTCGACCTCAGCGTCACATGGACCTCGCCCGACGAGCGCTGGCGGCTTGGCGTGCACGGACGAAACCTGTTTGACGTCCGGTACCGGACCGGCGGCTATAATTTCCCGTCGAACCAGTTCGGACAGTCGGTGATCGGCTTTTATGGGCCGCCGCGTACGGCGCGTTTCTCGGCCGAATACCGGTTCTGACCGTGGCGGATTTCGAAGAGCGGCGCTGGCATGCGCCCGACGGGGTGCCGCTCTTTGCCCGTGACTATGCCGCCGCCGACGGCGCGGCGCGGTTGCCGGTGATCTGTATCCACGGGCTCACCCGCAATTCGCGCGATTTCGAGGAACTGGCGCCGTTGCTCGCGGCGACGGGGCGGCGCGTGCTGGCGGTCGATGTCCGCGGGCGAGGACGTTCGGGCCGCAGCGACGACCCGATGCGCTATCAATTGCCGGTTTATGTGCGCGACATGCTGGCGTTGCTCGACGCGCTCGGCATTGCGCGCGCGCATTTCATCGGCACGTCGATGGGCGGTCTGATCACGATGCTGCTGGCGGCGCGCCGGGGGCGTGCTGTCGCTAGCGCGACCCTCAACGACGTCGGGCCGGAGATCGACCCGGCCGGGATCGCGCGCATCGCGGGCTATGCCGGCCAGCCGGTGACGCTCGACACGTGGGACGATGCGGTCGCCTATTTCAAGCGCACCAGCGCGGTCGCTTTTCCCGGACTCTCCGAAGACGGCTGGCGAACACTCGCCGGGCGCGGCTGCACCGCGGATGCGCAGGGGCGTCCGGTGTTCGATTATGACCCGTCGATCGCGGTCCCGATCCGGGCGAAGCCGCTGCCCCGCCGGTCCCTGCTCGTCTGGCTCCTGTTCCTCAAGCTTGCGCGGGGACACCCCACGCTGCTGATCCGCGGCGAGCTTTCGGACCTGCTGTCGCGGCCGATCGCCGACAAGATGCGCCGCGCCGCCCCGCAGATGGCCTACGCCGAAGTCGCGGGGGTGGGGCATGCGCCGCTCCTGTCCGAAGACGAGGCGCGACGTGCCATTCTGGACTTTCTCGACCCACTACCCTGAATTTTCAGCGCCGGACCACGCCGCGATCCGGCATCGGGCTAAATGCTTGTCCCGTCGCACCGGATTTCGACCAAGGGATTGTCCGCGCTGCCTGCCGTTTTCGCAGCCAGCCATGGTCCGATGCGCCGGATCGCTTCTTCGACCAGGTCGGTGGAGACGGCGAAGCTGAGGCGGATGAAGCTATTGCCATCGACCGGATCGAAATCGAGCCCCGGGGCGATGGCGACGCCCGTATCGCGCAACAAGGCTTCGCAAAAGGAGAGGCTGTCATTCGTGAGATGGCCGACATCCGCATAGATATAGAAAGCCCCGTCGGGCGGCGCGATCCGCCGTAGACCCATGTCCGGAAGGGCCTTGAGCAGGAGTTCGCGATTGCGCGCATAGGTGTGGATATGGCCTTCGAGCTCGTCGCGGCAGTCAAATGCGATCAGGCCGGCATGTTGCGCGAGCGAGGGCGGCGTCAGGAACAGATTGCCCATTCGGGCGCGAGCGGCGTCGATCAGGCTTTCGGGAACGATGAGCCATCCAAGGCGCCAGCCCGCCATGCTGAAATATTTGGAGAAGCTGTTGACGACCAGCGCGTCGGGAGCGTGTTGCAGCATGGATTCGGCGGGCAGCGTATAGCTCAGCCCGTGATAGATCTCGTCCGAGACAAGCGCGATGCCGCGGCGCCTGCAGACCTCGGCGAGGGCGCGGAGCTCCTCGGGCGGGATGATCGTGCCGGTGGGGTTGGCCGGGCTCGCGACGATCAGCCCGTCCGGCGCGGGTTCGAGGCGCTCGACCGCGTCGGCCGTAATCTGGAAGCGTTCGGCTTCGCCGCAGGCGAGTTCGACCGGTTCGAGATGGAGCGCCTTGAGCGTGTTTCTGTACGCAACATAACCGGGCCGCGCCAAAGCAACTCGCGCGCCGGGCGAAAACAGGCAGGAGAGCGCGAGGACGAAGGCGGGCGAAGCGCCGCACGTGAGGATGACCTGTTCCGGATGGACCGAAACTCCATAGGCTTCGCCATAATGTGCCGCGATGCGCGCCTTGAGCGCAGGGCTTTCCCAATAGCCCATGCCATCGGCATCGAGGATGTGATGCGCGGCCTCGATCGCTGCGGCCGGAGCGCCGGTCGAGGGCTGGCCGAACTCCATATGGATCACGGACCGTCCCTCGGCTCGCATCCGATGAGCGAGCCGGCTTATCGCGATGGCGTGAAAGGGATCGATCTCGACCGACATGAAAATCTGCTCCACTTGAATGGCGACACATGCGTCATGCCGGGCTGATAGGCGCACCGGCATGATTGTCCAACGCCCTTCCTGGTGAGGTCGGAAAGCCGGCTTTGCCTACAGACTGAGGCTGCGATGAAATCCGGCGTTTGGACCCAGCTTTGAGCCCCGTGCCGATACGCCGATTGTCCAGCGTCCGGAATTTCGTCGCGGGAGATGCGGCCTGCTGGCTCGACGATTCGCTATAATATATTGAAAATACTACATAATATGGAGATGGCGGTACGGTCGATTCAAAAGGCGATGTCGACTAGGATGGTATCGGTATAAAGCCCGGGTGGCGGGGTGGCCTGGCCGGCAAGGATCGCGGCGCGATAGCCGAATTCCTGCGTGGCCACCGAATCATAGACGCCCGGATTGGTGTCGGCCGTTCCACTCCCGCGCCGGGCGCTGCCCACCGATCCCCACCGGTCGGGCGAGGTGGTGGTCTTGTAGATTTCATAGCGCAGATAGTTGCTGCCGCTGCGCATGCGCCGCACGCCATTGTCGGGATTATTGCCGTCGTTGAGGCCAACGGTGTAGGCGGCCCCCGCGCTGCAGCGGATCAAGATAGTGCGCGTGATCGGGTTGAAACTGCCGGCGAGTGGCGCCGTGCCGAAGCCCGCATTGGGCGCGGTGATGATGCAGTCATTCTCTACCGTCAGTTGGACGTTGACCCGGGCCGCAACGCCGCTTCCCCATGTGGTCGGCGGGCCCAGAATCGGGCGAACGAAGCCGGGGCTGCTCGAATGGGCGAGACATACCGCGACACCCAGCGAGCAGACCGAATAATACCAGCGCAGGTCGAGAAAGCCCGAATAGCTTCCCGCGCGCAATCCCGGCGTCGCGGCGGTGCGGAAATAGACGGGAATGCTGTTGTTCGTGCCGGCGAAGAGGCTGACGAGGCTGATCGAGGACAGATTCTGGAAATTGCCGACCGTCAGCGGCGGGCCGTTCGCGGTCAACGAGGCGGTATAGGTGATCGTTTGCCCGGTCGGGCCGGTGAGCACGAAGGTCGACGCGTCGACGCGCAAGCCGACATAGTGGGTCGCGAGTGCGGCAAGGACGATATCGCACTGGAGGCCCGCCGAACCGCTGCCCTGCTGCGGCGTCGTGGCGACGGCATAGGAACTCGCGTTCCCCAGATCGGTGCTCGTGGTGGAGGTCGTGCAAGCCGACGCCTCGCCGGGTATCAGTGCCGCGGCCGTCACGGCGAGCAGCGCGCCGATGATGCGCATCAGGGTCGACATATGAGATCCCCCAGTTCGATAATGTCGTCGGTCTTGGTGTTGGCTGCGAAGACCAGGTGGCAGGTGCCGCCATCGGGCAGCTCGATCTCCACCCGATTGTCGGCCGCCACCCGTTCGACGAAGAGCATTCCGTCCCAGCCGAGGTAAGTGGATAATGTGCCGTTGATGGTCGCCGCTGCGCCGGCGGGCAGCGGCTCGCCGGAGACGGTCCTGATCGTCGCGCGTGCCGCGGTTACATGCTCGATCGGGAATTTGATGACATGGCCGCTACCCGCCGCGACAGCGACGCGCTGGCTGACCACCGGTGCCTTGACGTTGGCAGGGAGCGACAGCGTGTCGATGTCGTAGCGGCCGGGATAATAGGCGCTCGCCGAGGGCACGAGCAATTGCCCCCTCGCGTTGGTCGTCCCGATCAACTGGTTTTCATAACGCACCGGAATCCCGGGCTGGCCGTTGGTGCTGACGACGGCGAAGGCATCGGCGACGCGATTGGCGGCAAAGACGGCGTCGTCCATGAAGACGAGCGAGCCGCTTACGCCGAGCCAGGCGGTGACCCGGTTCTGGCCGTAGGCGCCGGCGCGCACCTCGAGCGGCTGCATTCGCCAAGTGATGTCACCGCGCCAATAGGGGCTGGCGCCGTCTTCGCTCACCGCGCTCGCGTTCCATCCGAAGCCGCCCTCGACCGGTGCTGCGCGCGAATAGTCGGCGCGCAATCCGGTGCGTCCATCCTGACCCTGCACGACGCCGGCGCCGAATATGCCGCCGCCGAGCGGGACGCTGAGCGTCAGCGCGCCCGACCAGCTCTGCTCGACGAATTCATGCGACAATGAGGCATGGAGACGGCTTTCGCCCCGGAGGGGCAGCGCCCAGGCGATGTTAGCGAGCCGGGCATCGCGTGTCAGTTTCTGCCGGAAATCGAAATAACCGATCCCGAGCGTGCCCGCCTGCCCGAGGGACAGGCTGGCCGTCATCGCCGTCAGTCGCTCCGCGCCGCCGCGCCCGGCGAGATCGAGCAGGCCGAGATCGGTATAGTCGCCATCGCGCCGGCGGTGGCGCAGCCCGATCGAAAAGCCCCGCGTCTGATAATCATAACCGATGGTTGCTTCGCCGCCATCGCGCCCGTCGCGAAAGCTGCGGCTGTACGATCCGCTGAGGGTGCCGAAATTGCCGAGCTTGACGACCGCGCCTCCGCCCGCGAGGCGCATATCATCGGCGATCTCCGCGCGCACTTCGAGCGTCAGTCCGTCGGTCACGCCATGGCGCGCCGAAGCGCTGGCGGCGAGACCACCATAGTCGAAATTCCTTATGCCATAGTTGCGGCGAAAGGCGCCGAAGGCGGCCGCATAGTCGGTAAGCCCCGGGCGCAGCAGCGCGCTGCTGATATAGAAGGGCATCGTCGTCGAGACGCTGCGTCCGTGCATGTCGGTGACGATCAGATTGGCCTCGCCATAACCGTTGATCGGCGGAAGCGTATCGAGCGCAAAGGGGCCGGGATTCACGTCGGCGCCGGCGACCCGCTGGCCATGGATGACAAGGTCCACAGTCGAGGGGAGCGCCGCGCTGCCGGCAAATTCGGGAAGCGGATAGGTGACGACGTCGGGGCGGACCGAAAAATCGCGCGACACCTGGATCCCGCCCAGACGGACCGCGGACGCCCACGGCAGGCTGCGTGTGATGATGTCGCCCGCCTCGATGGTCGTCATGCTCCGTTCGTCGGACCAGCGCCAATAAGTGTCGAAACGGACATAGTTTTTTGCGCTGCCCGACCGCAGCGCTCCGGTCGTCGAGACGATGCCGGCCGGTCCGAACACGCGAGCTTCGTGCCATAATGATGCCTGGACGGGCGCCATATCGCCGCCGCTGACATAGGCGTCATAGTTGAGCAGCGCCCCCAGATCATATTGCGCCGGCTCGAAACCGCGCTTGTCGCGGCCGACGCGCTGGGCGGGCAGATATTCGGGCGAGACAGTCAGGTGCAGTTGCTGGCGCGGCGCGTCATAATCGGCGCGAAGCCCTTCGACGCTGTCGAGAAACAGCGTCTCGCTCGTCGTTCGGAGCAAAATCCCGGCGCGGCGTATGTCTGCCGTGCGGAGCCGGAACCGCGAACCCTGCTTCACGGCCGATGCGACGATGCCGCTGCGCATGCCGTTGACGAACAGTTCGAGTTCGAGCAGCTGCTCCGCGGCGGCGTCGATGTGCTGCGGCGGGGGCGGCAGCTCGCCATAGCCGTCACGCCCCGTTTCCGCACCGGTTGCGTGCGCGAAGCCCGGCATCATCAGCGCGCCCGCACATATCATCGCCCATCGGGGCAAGGCCGGCAAATGGAGCGAGCCGGCCATGCAGCACTATTCGTGCCGACGTTCGATGCGAACGTCGGCCTTTCCGTTGACCGTCGCGACCAGATCACCGGTGCCATCGACATTCTCCGGCAGCGGCCAGCGCATCGAGGCGCCCGGAAGGACATATCCGAGCAGGCCCTGGGCGACGGGCGACCTTTGCGGACCGGTGGCAAAGCCGACGTCGGTCAGGCGCGCGTGGCCGGTCCCGTCGTTCCGGATTTCGAGGAAGCGGCCCCCGGCATCCGCACCGGCGCGCCAGGAGATCTGCGGCGCCGGTGCGGGCGGCTTGGCCTTGCCGTCGCCGCGCGGGGTATGAGAGAAAAGCGGCAGCGAATAGCGCATGCGAAAGCTCACCGAAGCGCCGGGAGCGGCCGAAGCCCGGCCGACCGGGATTTCGTCAACGACCACGCGATAGGGTTTTTCGGCGGCAGCGGCAGGCGATGCGGTGCGCGTCAGGCGGATCAGTTGGCGCTGCCCCGGTTCGATGCTGACGATCGGCGGCGTTCCGATGACCTCGGTCTGTTCGGCGTAGAGGTTGCGGCCATCTTGCTGATCCCAGGCGTAGACGCGGATTTGCAGCGTGATCGGCGTGTTGCCCGGATTTTCGAGCCAAAGCGCCGCGGCGCGTGCGTCGCCCTCGATGACCGGATTGACCGGCCAGATCAGCAGCGAGCCGGGCTGTTCTGCTCCCGCGGGAGAGGCGGCGAACAGCGCCGGTACGACCACGAAGAGAAAGCCATATTTCATCGGCGTGTCTCCAAAAGGCGGATGGTCACCATGTCAGCGTGACCGTGAGCGTGTCCGTATAGGTGCCCGGGATCAGCCCGCCGGGCAGGGTCAGCGACGCGAACAGCGGCAGGAGGACATCCTCGCTGTTCGCCCCGGTGACCGTGATCGCGGCCGCGCCGCCGATCGCGATCGGCTGATTGCACGCGGCGTCGCGGCACAGGGCATAGGCAATCCGTGCCATGGTATCGCTGCCGCGCTGCAAGTGGCGCGTGCCGGCCGCGGCGTGGCCACCGCCATCGACTCCCATCATCAGATTGACGCCGGGGGTGCAGCGCAGGCGAATCCCTTGCGCCGCCGTGGTGGTCGCCGTGTGCGTGGCGGTGGAAAAGGTCGAATCGGACCCGAAATCGAGCGTTCCGATCGTGCCGGCATGCCCGCTGCTGCCAAGCCCGTCGACGAGGCAGCCTGGGGCGATCTCGGCCGAAACCTCAAACTGCGCCGTCGTTTCGGCCCGCGATGCCGGAATGCCGCTCGCGCATGCGAGAAGGGCTGCCAGCGAGGTCAGGATGATCCGCGGCCTCGGTTGGAGCAAGCGGGTCATGGACCTGAAATCCCCTGGGCCGCCTGCCTAAAGCTCGAGCACCACCGTGATGACGTCCGAATAAACGCCAGGGGTCAGTCCCGCTTCGCCAAAGGCGCGGGCGTAGACATTCACGGTTTGCTGGGCACCGCCGGCGGCGAGGGTGATGTCGCCCCCGACCGGAATGACGGTGTTGCGACCGGGATCCGAATAGAGATTATACGTGACGAACCGCCCGGCGTCGGTCTGGTGCTCCATCGCGTGAAGGCCCGCACCGGCGCCTTCGCCATCGTTCAGTCCGGCATTGAACGACAGCACGGGGGTGATGCCGTTGCTGCACTGGACGGTGAAGGCGGCGCCGCCGCTCAATATCTGCGCGTCGGCCTGCGCGAACAGCGTATTCTCCGTGCCGAAGTCGAGGGAGCCAAAATCGGCTCCAGTCGTTCCGTCGTCGAAGTTTTGGCCATTAACTATGCAGCCTGCTTCGAGCGTTATCGTAGCATCGACTGTTCCAGTGACATCGGCGTGCGCTGACGATGCAGTAAAGGTTAGTAATGTAAGTACTGTCGTCGCGCAATATGTTTTCATGGACATACTGAAAACTCCTCAAAAGGACTCGATCCTTTCAATTCGTCTTCCCCACAAGACTCGTCTACATATAGAGAAAAGAGGTTAATAAACTTTCATTTCAAATGTTATGCAAGATTCTTGGGAGTATATAATTGATTTAAAAGAAATTTCTATATAATCTATTTATATCAAAGGTTTGAGAAAATTTCTTTGTGGTTCAGTATCTTGGATTTGGAGCATTGGGCGCATCGCGCGATGATGAACGCGACGAAATCGATATTATGTCCGCTTCGGCAGCGATCCGTTGAAAGTTTGCCAGTCCGCAACCGCCACACGTCCGCTGCGGACCCGGCTGATTCCGGAGTGGTGCAATCATGCATCACTCTGCCTTTGCCGGCATCGCGCTGCCAAACGAAGCAAGCGTTGGGCTGCATGAGGCGATGGGTTTCGAGATGGTCGGCATCTACCGCGAGGTCGGACGAAAATTCGATGCTTGGCATGATGTCGGTTGGTGGCAACGACTGCTGTAAGCGACATATGAGCGCTAGAGCGCGCGGCCTGTTGAATTTCTTGCCAACGCCTCCAAGAACAATTTCAATTGTCTACCGAATTTCTGCTCGTGGATCCCGGCGTGAGAGTCTGCTTCGTGCGTTCTACGCCCAGAAGCGGTCAGTCTCCAGCCGGCCAAGATCGGCTAGCTCGTGGCAAGAAATGTCAAAACTGGTTGCAAGCCGCGCTAAAGCCATGCCGCACCCTTCGCATTAGCTTTCCTCGCTGACAGGGCTCGCAGAAGCCCCGGCTTTGGGAGAAGGACTATGGCAGCTCTGCCTTTTGCGCGCGTTATGCTCGCTATGCTTGCGGTTTCGACATCGACCCTCGCCATGGCGCAGGATGCGCCGCCAGCGGCCGACACCATGGCGAGCGACGGTGACATCGTCGTCACCGCGCAACGCCGCGAGCAATCCTTGCTCGACGTGCCGCTTGCGGTGACCGCGCTCGGCGGCGACACGCTGGCCGACCGCGGCATCACCAATTCGGCGCAGCTCGGCGACGCGGTCCCGAACCTTCAGATCAACAGCCCCTATGGCGATACGCAGCCGAACTTCTCGCTGCGCGGCATCGGGGTCGCGAACGAATATAATAGCAACCAAGCCTCAACGGTCGGCGTCTATCTCGACGATGTCTATCTTGCGCCGCGCACCAGCCACGGCATGGGCCTGTTCGACCTCGACCGCATCGAAGTGCTGCGCGGGCCGCAGGGGACGCTCTTCGGGCGCAACACCACCGGCGGCGCAATCAACTTCATCACCAAAAAGCCCGATCTGTCGGGAACGAATGGGTATCTGCAAGTCGGCTACGCCAATTTCGACACTTTTACTGCGCAGGGCGCCGCCGAGGCGACGCTCGCCGAGGATGTCGCGGGGCTGCGCCTCGCGGTGAACTACGCAAAGGGCGACGGGCAGATAAAGAATGTCTTCCCCGGCGGCCGCGACGCCGCGTCGGTCGACACGTTGCAGGGCCGCGCCTCGTTGCGCGTAAAGCCGGTCGAGACGCTCGATATCGTGCTGCGCGCCTATGCCGGGCGTGATCGCGGGACGCAGGCGGCGGTGCATGGTCTCGAACCCTTCCGCACGGGACTCGGCTTTTTCGAGACGAACGAGAATCGCATCGGCGAGAACCGCACCGATGCGTGGGGCTTCTCGGCGAATATCGCGCTCGAACTCAGCGATACGCTCAGCCTGACCTCGATCACCAGCTATGACGGCGGCAAGCAGGATCTCCAGCAAGCCGCTGACGGGTCGCCGCTCGATATCCTCGATATCAACTGGCGCTCGAAATATCGCCAGTTCAGCCAGGAATTGCGCGCGAATTACGAGGGTGACGGCATCAATTTCGTCGGCGGGCTCTTCTACGGCTGGGACCGCAACATCACCGACAACACGTTCAACCTGCCGCTGCCCCCGGCGGGCGGTTTCTTCCAGCATTACCGGCAGGTGCGCAAAAGCTATGCGGTGTTTGGGCAGGCCGACATCGATCTCGCCGACCGGCTCGTCCTTACCGTCGGTGCGCGTTATACGAAGGACAAGTCGCGCTATGACGACGCCTTCGCCTATTTGTTCGTCGGCGGAGTGGACGATCCGCAGACACCGCTTGCGACCACGGTGCCCTGTCCGGGTGTCGCCGGGACGTGCCCCTATGATTCCGCCGCACGCTTCGCGCTTGCCGACACCAACAATGCGCTCACCGGCCGTGTGGCGCTCAGCTACACCTTCGACGACGGCCCGCTCGTCTATGCGAGCTACAACCGTGGATACCGCGCGGGTGCGGTCAACGGCGGCGGCTATACCTCGTCGAGCGGCATCGGTTATATCGAGCCCGAGCGCGTCAACGCGTATGAAATCGGGATCAAGGGCCGCGCGGGCGGCCGGTTACTGACCTACGCCGCCTCGGCCTTCTATTACGACTATTCGAACCAGCAGCTGCAGGACACGCGCGCTGGCCCCGTCTCCTTCCTCGTCAACGCGCCCTCGTCCGAAGTCTATGGTTTCGAGGTCGAAACGACGCTGCGCCCGACGGCCGGTTTCCGCATCGATGCCTCGCTCGGCTGGCTGCATTCCAAATATAAGGAGCTGGCGCTGCAGGGCGCCGACCTCTCGGGCAATTCGCTGCCTTTCGCGCCCAAACTCACCGCGCAGCTCGGTTTCGAATGGGACGTCGTCGATGTGGCGGGCGGCACGATCACCTTCGCGCCGAACGTCGCCTATTCGAGCCGCCAATATTTCTCGCCGTTCAACGAGATCGATGCGCCGGGAACGCCGCAGGTGAACAGCGAACTGCAACAGGGCGCCAATGCCAAGGTCAACGCTTCGCTCAGCTGGTCGAACGACGCGCTGATGGTGCGCGCCTTCGCGAACAATATCTTCGAGCGCAAAACCTATGGCTATGGCCTCGATCTGCGCGGCGCGGGTTTCCCGTACAACTTCCTCGTGCCGTCGGCGCCGCGTACTTATGGCGTGTCCTTGCGCTACAGCTTCTGACGATGACCGACCTCGGAACTGTCGATCTCAGGGACCCCGACCTTTACGTCGGCGGCATGCCCTATGCCGAGCTTGCGGCGCTGCGCGCTACGGGCTCGGTCCACTGGAACTCCGAGAGCGACGGCGCGGGTTTCTGGGCGGTTCTGGGGTTCGACGATATCGTCACCGTGTCGCGGCAGGCCGATCTCTTTTCGTCGGCGCATGAGAATGGCGGGCACCGGATCTTCAACGAGAATGAGGTCGGGCTGACCGGCGCGGGGGAATCCGCGATCGGCATCCCTTTCATCTCGCGCGATCCGCCGACGCACACACAGTATCGCAAGTTCGTGATGCCCGCGTTGTCGCCGGCACGGCTCGAGGGGATAGAGGCGCGGATCGCCGAACGCGTCGAGCGGCTGTTCGACGCGGTGCCGTTGAACGAGACGGTCGACATATTGCCGCTGCTCACCGTGCCGCTGCCGCTGCTGACGCTCGCCGAACTGCTCGGCGTGCCGGCGGAGATGTGGCACGACCTCCATCGCTGGACCGACGCGTTCGTCGGCGAGGACGATCCCGATTTCCGCCAGTCGCCCGAAGCAATGGCGGCGGTGATGGGCGAGTTCATCGCTTTTGCCTCAGCCTTGTTCGAGGAACGGCGCGCGAACCCGGGCCCGGACATCGCGTCGCTGCTTGCGAATGCCGAAATCCATGGGCAGCCCGTCCCGCTCGGCGATTTCATCGGCAATCTGATCCTCGCGCTCGTGGGCGGCAACGAGACGACGCGCAATTCGATCAACCACAGCCTGATCGCCTTTGCGGCAAACCCGGGTCAGTGGGACGCGATACGCGCCGATCCCGGCCTGCTGCCGAACGCGGTCAAGGAAATGGTGCGCCACGCGAGCCCCGTGATCCATATGCGCCGTACCGCGACGCGCGACACCGAGCTCGGCGGTCAGCCGGTCCGCAAGGGCGACAAGGTCGTCGTCTTCTATCCTGCCGGCAACCGCGACCCCGCAATGTTCCCCGATCCCGACGCCTTCGACGTAACGCGCCCGATCCGCCAGCATCTGGCCTTCGGCGCCGGCACGCATGTCTGTGTCGGCTCACGCCTCGCCGAAATGCAATTGCGACTCGCCTTTGCGCAAATGGCGCGTCATGTTCGCCGCATAGAGATCATGGGAGAGCCGAGCCGCGTGCGGTCGAACTTCATCAACGGCTTTAAGCGGCTCGACGTCAGGCTGGTGACGTGACGGACGAGAGCATCTGGGATAACAAGGAAATCATCTGCGACGTCCTCGGTCGCGCCCCCGACGTCGAGATGGGATCGTTCGGCGATGGCTGGTCATTGTGCCGCTGGCGCCAGTTCGTCGGCAGCTACACGCTCCCGGCGTTGCCGCAGCCGATCTTCACCGTGCATGTCGCAGGCAAGCCGCAGGTGAAGACGTGGGACCGCGACGGCTGGACCGAAACGAGCTCCATTCCCGGCTGCGCGACGATTGTCCCCGCCGGTATGCCGACCGGCTGGCTCGTCGATGGCGAACTCGACGTCGTGACGCTGTCGATGTCGTCGGATGTCCTTGCAGGCCAGCCGCACGCCGACCAATTCAACAAGATGCGCTTCGCCTTCGCCGACCCGCTCGGCGTCGCGCTGACCCGCCAGATCCTCTCCGAACTCTATGCCCCGCAAGCCGAAGAGCGCACCGCCTATGTCGCGGCCATGGTCAATGCGCTGAAGGCGCACATCCTTTCGGGTCCGCCCGCGCATGGCAATCCGACGGAAATCCCGGTGTCCGATTTCTCCGCTTATCGGCTGCACAAGATCATGAACGCGGTGCTCGCGAATCCCGCCGAGGAGCACAGCCTTGAAGCGATGGCATCGGTCGCCGGCGTCACTCCGTCGCATTTCTGCCGCCTGTTCAAGAAGGCGACGGGCATTTCGCCGCACCAATATGTGATGAAGGCGCGGCTCGACCGCGCGCAGCAGATGCTCGTCCAGACCGACCTCAGTCTTGCCGCTTTGTCGGAGGCGACGGGCTTTACCAGCCAGAGCCATTTCAGCCGCGCTTTCCGTGCCTGGTTCGGCATGGCGCCGAGCGATTATCGCCAACAGGAACGGCGCGGACTTCACTGAACGGAGAGGGATATGACCGAAGCGACGGCGGCCGTGGTGCGCCAGCCCGGCGGCGATTTCACGATCGAGGCGATCGAGGTCGAGGCACCTCGCGCAGGCGAGGTGCGTGTCCGCATCGCCGGCGTTGGCCTTTGTCACACCGACCTGATCTTCCGCGACCAGTTCGCTCCCTTCGCGCTTCCCGGCGTGCTGGGCCATGAAGGCGCGGGTGTGATCGAAGCGGTGGGCGAGGGCGTTGAGGGCCTCGCCGTCGGTGATGAGGTCGTCGTCGGCTTTTCAAGCTGTGGTGCCTGCCCGCGCTGCGACGAGCATCTGCCAAGCTATTGCCAGAATTTTGTCCCGCTGAACTATGCCGGGATGCGGCTCGATGACGGGTCGACCGCCTATGCTAAAGATGGCGAGCGGGTCACGTCGCACTTTTTCGGCCAATCTTCCTTCTCGGCGCTGAGCATCACCCGCGCGCGCAACGTGGTAAAGGTCGATACGTCGCGAGTTGCGCTGGAATTGCTCGGACCGCTGGGCTGCGGCTTCCAGACCGGCGCCGGCGGCGTGATGAACTCGCTCGCATGTCCCGCGGGGTCGAGCATCGCGATCTTCGGCGGAGGTCCTGTGGGTCTCGCCGCGGTGATGGGCGCGGTGATACAGGGATGCTCGACGATCATCCTCGTCGAGCCGATCGCCGCGCGTCGGGATCTCGCCAAAGACCTCGGCGCAACGCACGTCATCGACCCTGCCGAGGCGGGCAATCTCGCCGACTCCCTCCGCGCCATCGTTCCCGCGGGCCTCGATTTCGCCTTTGATACAAGCGGCGTGGTTCCGGTCATCGAAGCCGGCCTTGCCGCGCTCGGCAGTCACGGCGCGATCGGACTCGTCGGTGTACCGGCCAAGGCCGACGCCACGATCAGCGTCAATATCGCGGCGCTGATGACCCCCGGCCACCGCATCATCGGGATCATCGAGGGCGACAGCGATCCGCAACGCTTCATCCCCGAACTGATCGCGCATCATGCAGCCGGGCGCTTCCCGTTCGACAAACTCATCCAGACCTTCCCGCTCGCCGACATCAACGAGGCGCTTGCCGCACAGGCGCGGGGCGAATGCATCAAGGTCGTCCTGATACCCTGAGGAGAGAGGCGATGGATTTCGCACGCGACTACAAGATGCTCATCGGCGGCGCGCTCGACGGCGGCAGCGCCCGTTTCGACGTACTCAACCCCGCGACCGAGCAGGTGATTGGCACCGCGCCCGATGCCAGCCGTGACGATCTTGATCGCGCCGTTGCCGCGGCACGCGCCGCCTTTCCGGGATGGGCGGCGACACCGATCGAAGAGCGTAAAGCCGCGCTCAACGCTATGGGACAGGCGATCTTCGCCAATGCCGACGCCTTCAAGCGTCTGCTCACCGCCGAACAGGGCAAGCCGCACGCCGAGGCAGAGGGCGAGATCATGGGCGCGGGCTACTGGCTGATGGGCGCTGCGTCGCTCGACCTGCCGGTCACCGTCAATGAGGACAGCGACGAGCGGTACAGCGAGACGCGCCATGTGCCGCTGGGCGTCGTGGGCGCGATCGCGCCGTGGAATTTCCCGATGGTCCTCGCGATGTTCAAGGTCGGGCCGGCGCTGCTCGCGGGCAATACGATGGTGCTGAAGCCATCGCCCTTTACGCCGCTGGCGACGCTGAAATTCGGCGAGCTGGTCAAGGATATGCTCCCGCCCGGCGTGCTCAACATCGTCACCGGGGGCGACGCGCTCGGCCCATGGATGACGAGCCACAAGGGCTTCGACAAGATCAGCTTTACCGGGTCGACCGCGACCGGGCGCCGCGTGATGGAATCGGCGGCACCGACGCTGAAGCGCGTGACGCTGGAACTCGGCGGCAACGACGCCGCCATCGTCATGCCCGATGTCGACGTCGAAAGGATCGCCGAGGAGCTGTTCTGGGCCGCCTTCCGCAACAATGGCCAGATCTGCATCGCGACCAAGCGCATGTATGTGCACGAGGATATCTACGAGCCGCTGAAGGACGCGCTCGTCGCCTATGCGAAGACGGTGAAAGTCGGCGACGGCTCCGAGCAGGGCACGCAGATCGGCCCGATCAACAACGAGGCGCAGTACCGCCGCGTGCTCGAGCTGATCGAGGATGCGAAGGCCCAAGGCTACAAATTCCTCATCGGCGGAGAGGCGACCGATGTGCCGGGCTATTTCATCCCCGTCACCATCCTCGACAATCCGCCTGAAGACAGCCGGATCGTGCAGGAGGAGCAGTTCGGCCCCGTGCTGCCTCTCATCAGGTTCGACGACGTGGACGATGTCGTCGCGCGGGCCAACGCCACCGACTACGGCCTTGGCGGATCGGTGTGGGGGCGCGACGAAGACAAAGCCTTCGAGATCGCGCAGCGCATCGCAAGCGGTACCGTCTGGGTCAACGAGACGCAGCATCTGTCCCCGACTGCGGCGTTCGGCGGCATGAAACAGTCGGGTGTCGGGGTCGAAGGCGGGCTCGAAGGCCTGCTCGAATATACGAGCGCCCAGACAATCGTCCGACGGCGACCCGCTGGTCCAACACTCTAGCTTCGAGATATGATGCCTGCTTTCGATCCGCTGCTCAGAGAAGCAGACTGTCCGAAATCGGCCACGTCCTGTCGTCCGCTTATTCGTCGGTGATCTCGATCAGGTCGGGGTCGGCGATCAACTCTTTGAGCGCCGACGCGTCGCCTTGCCGGATAACACCAAAGACCGGCAGGTTCGCGAGCGACGGATCTTCCAGATGGACCGTGTCCTGCGAATAGAGATTGACCGTCTCGATCACGCGCGCAAGCGGCTCGCCCTTGAAAATGAGTACGCCCCGCGTCCACGCGGTCGCGTTGCTCACGTCGGCGCCGTTCGATTGCGCGATGAAGCTGACCTGGTTGCCGCCGCTACGGTTCGTGCCAAAGCGGACCATCTCGCCCTGCCGGGCTTCCTTTGTGCCGCCCGCAACCATTTTGTCTTTGCCCGCAAGGAGGATGCGGACGACGCCTTCCACGACGGTGACCGATGCTTCTTCCTTCCCCGCGATCACATCGAATGACGTGCCGACCGCGCGTACTTCGCCATGGGCGACCTCGACAATGAAGGGCCGCGCCGGATTGGAAGCAACGTCGAACAACCCTTGTCCGCGCAAGAGCCTGATCCGGCGTTCGGCAGGGCCATAGCGCACATCGATCTGGCTCTCCGGCGCCAGATTGATGACCGATCCGTCGGCCAGTTCGATGACGCGGCGTTCGGCGCGGACGGACTGGTAGGATTCGACGAAGTCACCGGGGTTGCGGCCCTGGAACTGCCAGTAGGACAGGGCCGATACGGCGAGCAGCAGCGCGGCCGCTATGGGCGCGAAGCGGAGCCACGAACGACGGGGCTTTTCGGGCGTTTCGACCGGGCGTTCGAGATCGCCTAGCCATTCCCAGAAGGCATCGGCTTCCTTCAGGTCGTCCGGATGGACAAGGTGACGGCGCCCGCCGAGCATGGCTTCGAACACGCTCGCGGCGCGCGAACCGAGCGGCTTGAAGGAAGGAAGCCGGCTCATTGACCGCTCCGCAACGGCCCCAGCCGCTCATAGAGATGGGCAAGCGCCCGACCGAGATGCTTCTGGACCATTCGCGGCGTGATCCGCAGTTTGATCGCGATCATCGTCGTCGACATTTCGTCGAAGCGTCGCATCAAGAATATCTGACGACATCGCGGTGGCAATTCGTCCAGCGCGGCCGCGAGGGCCTCCTGAAGGTCGAGGAGCCGCGGTCCGTCTTCCTGCTCGGCGCGGGTCGGAAGCTCGTCGGTGTCGAGGTCGATCTGCGCAAGCCTTGTCCGGCGATGACGATCGACGATGAGGTTGGACGCGATCCGGAAAAGATAGGCCTGCGGTTCGTCGACCTGGCGCTCGCGGCACGATTGCAACAGGCGCGCGCAGGCTTCCTGAACCAGATCCTGCACTTCTTCGGGATCGGCGATCCGCCGCGAGACAAAGGCGTGCAGCGCCGCGCGGTATGAAGCGAGCCGCTCCATCTCCGGCGGCAGGCCGGTCTGCCGGGCGTTCTCGCCATTTGCCAATATGCCCACGCCCCATCTCCCGTCCGGGAAGCCATTACCCCGTCATGACGTTCGATGAACGAAAAAACGAACTTGAAATCGCCACCGAAGAAAAAATTGAACAAAAATGTCATCTTCGGTTCGCATTTCGCAACGGGCGGCGTCTTAATCCCTGTGGCATCCCTTCCCGGTGAGGGGGGAGGGCGGCCTCGCTGACGGGCATGTCCAGGGGGATTTGCCTAACCGGAATATGGGGGCTCGAATTATGAGGGGACTATTGCTTGCCGGTCTGGCGACCTGCGCCATCGCGGCGCCGGCTTCGGCACAGGATGCGCGCTACCGGATGGACCTGCCGGCACAGCGGCTCGATAAATCCCTGTTCGCGGTGGCGCAGCAAACCGGCGTCCAGCTGATCTTCACCGATCCCGCGATCGCGAAAAGGAAGGCGCCCGCCGTCGCCGGCAACCTGACGGTTCCCCAGACATTGACGGCGCTGCTGGCCAATTCGGACTACACCTACCGTTTCTCCGCCGGCAACGTCGTTCGCATTATCGGCAAACGGTCGCTGCGCGAAAGGCCGGAACCGGCGTCTTTCGTCCAGACCGCGCCCGCGCAGGACGTGGCGGACCCCGGCGCCGCCGCAGAGCCGGTGGAAGCCGCGCCGCAGGATGAAATCGTCGTCACCGGCACGCAGATTCGCGGCAGCTCGATCACGGCGGCACTGCCGGTCACGGTCGTCGACGCACAGGCGATCGCCGCGACGGGTGCGGTTTCGGGCGACGAACTTTTCCGTTCGATCCCGCAGATGGGCGATGTGAGCTTCAACAGCGCCTATCTCCCGAACAGCTCGAATTCGGCACGTGGCGATGTCGGTTCGGTCAACCTGCGCGGCCTCGGTGTGGGCAACACGCTCGTCCTGCTCAACGGCCGCCGCGTCGTCGCACACCCGACGAGCCGCGCCGACGACAATCTCGTGCCGGTCCTGACCTATAACACCAACGCGATCCCGATCTTCGGACTCGAACGGCTCGAAGTGCTGCGCGACGGCGCGGCGGCCATTTACGGTTCCGACGCAGTCGCAGGCGTGGTCAACACGGTCCTGCGGAAAGATTATCAGGGCGTCACTGGCGAAGCACAGGTGGGCTGGGCCGAAGACACCAGCCTGCAAGAGGTCAATCTCAGCCTGCTCGCCGGGACCCGGCTCGGCAACCGGGGCAATATCGCGCTGTTCGTCAGCCACGACCGGCGCAGCGCGCTGCAGGCCAAGGATCAGGATTATACGGCTTCGGCCGATTTGCGGCCGCTGTTCGAGGGAACCGCCTATGCGGGCAACACGTCGGTCGACGGGCGCAGCACGATTACCCCGTGGGGATCGTTCCAGACGCGCGGCAATTTCGTGGTGCGTCAGGGGGCGACCGCGCTCACCAACGCATCGGGTCAGTTCCATATCCAGCCCGTCACGAATGCGGGGTGCCAGACCGCGATCGGCAACGGCATTTGCATCGACGACGGGACCAACGCGGCTGCTGGCGACCGGAACCTGCGTTTCGACGCCCCGCTCGCGTTCAACACGAGCGTGATGCCGAAGATCACCCGGACCAACATCTTCCTGAACGGCAATTACGAGCTGACCGAGGGGCTCGAATTCTTCGGCGAGGCCGGATATTATCGCGCGAATTCGGAGAGCTGGCAGAGCTCGACCGGGACGCTTGCGTCGGGCCCGCTCGTCATTCCCGCGAGCAACTATTATAATCCTTTCGGCGCCGTCACGCTCCCGAACGGGCAGCCCAATCCCAATCGCCTCCCGGGGATCAATGCGCCCGCGCAGGGGCTTGCGGTCACGCTGAGCAGCTATAATTTTGCGGATCTCGGCGCCAATCTCGTCAAGGTAAAGAACGAACAATTCCGGTTGCTTGGCGGCTTCCGCTTCGAACTGGGCGGTTTCGATGTCGAGACGGCGGCGCTCTATTCGGAAGCAACGGTCCTCGACCGGTCCGACGGGATCAGCCAGACGCTGCTCCAGCGCCAGCTCGCGCTGTCCACCACCGACGCGTACAACCCCTTCAACGGTGGCAGCCTCGGCAGCCCGTCGGGGTTCGATCTGACACCCAGCAATGCCGCGGCGCTCGATGCCATCCGGATCACGACCGACCGGCGCAGCAAATCGACGCTGACTCTTGCGGATATCAAGGTGAGCAAGCGCGACCTTCTCGCCTTGCCGGCCGGCGACGTCGGGATCGCTTTCGGCGCCGAAGTCCGCAAGGAAACGCAGCGCGACGATCGCGATGACCGCGTCGACGGCACGATCACCTTCACCGACGCCGTTTCCGGCTTCGTCAATCCCAGTGACCTTGTCGGTTCCAGCCCGTCGCCCGACACCCGCGGCCGGCGCACGGTCTTTGCAGCCTATGGCGAACTCGCGATCCCGCTGATTTCGCCCGAGATGAATGTCCCGCTCGTCCACCGCTTCGACCTTCAGGTCGCCGGGCGGTTCGAAAATTACAGCGACGCGGGTTCGGTCGCGAAGCCCAAGGTCGCGGCGGCGTGGGATATCGTCGACGGCCTGCGCCTGCGTGGCTCCTATGCGCAAGGTTTCAAGGCGCCTAATCTCGAACAGGTGAATGCGACGGTGGTAACCCGGTCGAACACGCGCACCGACTTCGTGCGCTGCGAGGCGCGGCTTCGGAAGGGCGAGATCGCCAATTTCACTCAATGCGCCGACGCCTTCGCGACGAGCGCCCAGCGCTCGGGGAATCCGGATCTGAAGCCCGAAACCTCGCGGGCATGGTCGGCGGGCATCGTCGTCGAGCCGCGATTCCTCGAACCGACGCTCGGCCGGATCGTCCTCACCGCCGACTATTGGAACATCCGCCAGAAGGGGATCGTCGGCCTGTTCGGTGAAGGCAATGCGCTTATCAACGACTATCTGCAGCGCGTTCAGGGCAGCACCGACGCGAACGTCATCCGCGCCGCTCCGACGGCCGACGACATCGCGCTCTTTACCGGATCGGGACTCGATCCCGCGGGCCGCGTGCTGTTCGTGACCGACCAGTATCGCAACCTCCTGCCGCAGGAGGTCGCGGGCCTTGATCTCGGGCTCAACTGGCGCCTGCCCGAAACGTCGATCGGGCGCTTCACGCTCAATCTCAACGCCGCCTATCTCGACAAATTCTTCCTGCAACCCTCGCCGCAGGTTCAGGCGCTGCTCGACGCGCGGGCAGCCGGAACGATCAACGCCGGTACCAATATCGCCGAACAGGGCGACCTTGTCCGTCGCAATGGTAAACCACGGTGGAAGGCGTCAGGATCGCTTACCTGGAACTATGACCGGTTCCAGATCGGCGCCTACACGCAATATACGGGCGACGTCGAGGACACGGGGCTCGTCGATGCGACCGGCGTGCGGTGGCTGATCGACGACCAGCTGACCTTCAACCTCTATGGCCAGATCGAGGTCGGCGACGAAGCGTCGGGCAAATATCGTATCCGGATCGGCGCGCGCAATCTGACGAACAAGGCGCCACCGCTGTCTTCGTCGGGTTATCTCGGCAGCCTCTACAATCCCTATGCCCGTTACTGGTACGCCAATGTGAAGGTGTCCTTCTGATGCGGTCAGCTCGGGTGGCGCGGGGCATCGCTGGGCTGGTCGGAAGCGCGCTTCTGATCTTGCCCCCCGTCGTTTCGTCGGCGCAGGAAGCGGCGCCCGAAACGGCGGCGGCTACCCAGCCCGGCGCCGCCCGCGGCCCCAGCGGCGGCGATATCGTCGGTTACGATCAGATCCACCACCCCGAGATCGGCCGCGGCGGGATGGTCGTGAGCCAGAATGAAATCGCGACGCGGGTCGGGACAGAGATATTGCGCAAGGGCGGCAATGCGGTCGACGCGGCGGTGGCGGTCGGGTTCGCGCTTGCGGTTACCCTGCCGCGCGCGGGCAACGTCGGCGGTGGCGGTTATATGGTCGTGCACATGGCAGCCCAGGGGGATCGCCCCGCACAAACCATCGCGATCGATTATTACGGGCAGGCGGCACGGGCGACGACGCCCGACCTGCTTCTCGACGATAAGGGCAAGTTCGACAGTCGCAAAGGCATGTCGATGAAGGGTGTCGCGATTCCGGGGACGGTTGCCGGCCTTTGGGAAGCGCATCGGCGGTTCGGGAAACTCAAATGGGCGTCGCTCGTCGAACCCGCGATCGCGCTTGCGGCGAAGGGCGTCGTCCTGAGCGACGACGAGGCGCAGGCAACCGCGGCGCGCAAGGAGGTGATGAGTCGGAATGCCGCCGCGATGGCTGCCTATTTCAAGCCGGACGGCGCGCCTTACGAAGCGGGCGTGCTCTTCCGGCAGCCCGACCTCGCATGGACGCTGCGCCAGATCGCGCGGCACGGGACCGACGGTTTTTACCGCGGGCCGGTTGCCGAGCGGATCGCCGCGAGCATGAAGGCGGGCGGGGGGATCATCGGCCTTCAGGATCTCGCGGACTATCGCGCGATCGTGTCCGAACCGGTGTGGTCGGATTATCGTGGCTACCGGATCGCCTTCATGCCGCCGACCTCGTCGGGGGTCAGCGTCGCCGAGGCCATGAACATCCTCGAGAATTTCCCGGTCGGCGATCTCAAATGGGGCAGCGCCGCTGGCTTGCACCTGCTGGCCGAAACGTTGAAAATCTCGGCATCGGACCGACGGCTCGTCGGGGGCGGCCCCGACTGGCGGACGCCGGTCGCGGGACTCGTCAGCAAGGCCTATGCCGCCGAGCGGGCGAAGTTGATCCGCCCCGATGCTGTCCTCACCGCGAAGACATTGCCTGACGGGAATCCCTACCCCTTCGAAAGCGCGGACACGACGCATTATTCGGTCGCCGATACGGAGGGTAACGCCGTTGCCAACACCTATACGCTCTCGGCTTCCTATGGCGCGCATGTCGTCGCCGACGGAACCGGCGTGCTGCTCAACAATTCGCTCGGTAACCTCGCTTGGGGCGAGCGCGCGAAAGAGGGGAGCGCGACCTTGCCGGTGCCCGGCAAACGCGTCGGGTCGACGATTACGCCGCTGATCGTGTTTCGCGACGGCCGGCCGTGGATCGTCACCGGGACGCCGGGCGGAGGCTATATCGTCGCAACGATGGTGCAGATGCTGTCGAACGTGATCGACCACAAGCTCAACATCGCCGAGGCGGCGCAGCGGCCCCGCGTCAATCAGGGCGGCGGCGACGCGCCGCTGGAGCTCGAGAGCGGCTTTTCGCCCGATCTGGCGGATCTGCTCGGCGCGAAGGGGCACAAGGTGAAACCCTCGAACACGATGGGGAGCACCCAGTCGATCATGGTCGAGGGAGACCGGTTTCTGGGCGCGGCGGACACGCGGCGCCCCGATGCGCTCGCCGCCGGCGTGCGTTGATCCAGGGAGAATGACATTGAAGCTTCGCCTGCTTGTGGCCACTGCGGCGGCCGCCTTTCCGGTCGCCGCGCTCGCGGCCCCCGCCGACAATGATCAAGCGGCTTTGTCGCAATCGGTGGACAAGCGCGAAGCATCGCTTTCCCGCCTCGCCCGCTCGATATGGGAGTATTCCGAAGTCGGATATCAGGAGACGAAGAGCTCGGCGCTGCTCGCCGACGAGCTGCAAAAGGCGGGCTTTTCGGTGCAGCGCGGCGTCGCCGGTATGCCGACGGCCTTTACGGCGTCGTTCAAGCGGGGCGAAGGGCCTGTGATCGCCATTCTGGCCGAATATGACGCGCTTCCGGGACTCGCGCAGGACGCGAAGCCCGAGCGCTCGCCTGTCGCTGGCAGGATCGCGGGCCATGCCTGCGGCCACAATCTGTTCGGCGCCGCGTCGGTGACGGCCGCGATCGCGGTCAAGGAATGGATGGCGGCCAATAATATCGCGGGCGAAGTGCGGGTTTTCGGGTCGCCGGCGGAGGAAGGCGGATCGGGCAAGGTCTATCTGGTGCGCGCCGGCCTGTTCGACGACGTCGCGGCGACCCTGCACTGGCACCCGGGGGACGAGAATGGCGTCAGCGTGGGCGCGAGCCAGGCGAATATCAGCGGCAAGTTCCGGTTTCGCGGGGTCGCCTCGCACGCCTCGGCGGCGCCCGACAAGGGGCGTTCGGCGCTCGACGGGGTCGAGGTCATGAATGTCGCGACCAACTATCTGCGCGAACATGTGCCGATCGGAACGCGCATCCATTATGTCGTGACGAACGGCGGACAGGCGCCCAACGTCGTCCCCGATTTCGCCGAATCCTATTATTATGTCCGCAGTTCGGATGTGGACGTGGTGCGGTCCGTCTGGGGGCGCGTGACGAAGGCGGCCGAAGGTGCCGCCATGGCAACCGATACGAAGGTCGATGTAGAAATCACCGGCGGCGTCTACGCGATGCTCGGAAACGAAGCGCTGGCCGCGGTCATGCATCGCAGCCTCGTGACGGTGGGCGGTCCGCGCTGGACCGCCGAGGATCGCGCCTGGGCGGAACGGATACAGCCGACATTGCCGACACAGCGCGCGCTCGACAGCATTTCCGAAACCGGCACCGTAACCGCCGAAACGGGCGGGGGGTCGACCGACGTCGCCGACGTCAGCTGGGCGAGTCCGACCGTCGGCTTGCGCGTCGCCACGTGGGTCCCCGGGACGCCCGCGCATAGCTGGCAGGCGGTTGCCGCGAGCGGGGCGTCGATAGGCGAACGGGGTGCCTTGGTCGCGGCCAAGACGCTCGCGCTCACGGCAGCCGACCTGTTTCGAAGTCCCGAGATGCTGGCGACCGCCCGCGCCGAGTTCGACCGGAAACGCGGTGACGGCTTCCGGTATCAGGCGCTGGTGGGCGATCGTGCCCCGCCACTCGACTATCGCAAGGCGTCGGAAGGCAGCCGCTAGGATTGGGCGGAATGGCGATTGCCGATGGGAAGCGGCCTTCCTGTTGGACGGGGTGAGTCGACGATGGCAAACGACCGCTTTCGCGGCGGCTTTGCCAAGCGCTGCCAATCCGCAAACGGCCAGTTCAGCGGTCGACCATGCGGGGGCACGTATTGCGGTGGCGGTAATCGGCGCCGATCATCTGGTCCTGGTGGAGCCAAAGTGCCCGGGCATTGCAATCGACATGGATCAGAAAAATCAGGCATGGAAATCTATGGACATTTGGGCTGCGCGCAGAATCTGTTCGCCTGCTGATGATGACAGACTGTCACCCCTCGAATATCTCACGAATGGCGCGGGGTATTTGCGAGGTCGGGCAGTGGGTATATCGGGTGGTGGAACTGCCCATGCTGTCGTTCGATGTCGCGGTAAAGCTGGTGCGACTGTTGACGATAATATCCGTCCTGGAGGGAACCTCGATTGGGTCGCCATTGCCATATGATGCCCGTCCGTGCAGGCGATAGCGGTGGCCGCCCAAAGTCTCGTAACGCTTGACCGCAAGTTCTCCGAGGTAATCGATTTTCTCGTCAAGATATGTGAACGGTATATCGTCGGGGAGGCCGTTGGGATCGGCTTCGCGGATCGCCTGCGCCCAGCTTATGTCGACCGCCCAATACCCCTTCTCGATGGGCAGAGAGGTGACTGTGCCCGGCGCCTGCACGCCTGCGCTGGGCCGCGGGATTGCCGCGGCTGCCATTCTCGGCTGTTCGGCGCGCACGGCCGCCTGCACCCGCGACGAAAGCTGGGTGAAGCTGCATTTCCTGTAATTGCTTTCCCCCAATGATTCGATGCCGAGATGAATAAACTGTCCCGGACCTGTCGCTTTCAGCGCCAGAGAGGGAGGCCCTTGCGCTCGCCTTCGGCATCCCAGACGAGCGTGAAGCCGCGCGACGCGCGGGCGAGTTCGGCATCAAGCGACTTGCGCGCGGGACCGACGCGGGAAATCCTGACGGCGTTGTTTGTCCAGTGGCCGGACTCGTCCATTCCGACCTCTCCGGCATTTGCCCCGTCATAGAAAAATACGTCCGTTGCGCCCGCACAGGCATTTGCAGGGACGGGACCATCGTCGTCGATGGACATGTAGAAGCCCTCCGGCGTTTTATAGCCAGCGATGTAGAGACCTTGCTCGATTGGCAAGGCCGCCTGCGACGCCACGGAGGGCGCGGCTTGCGCCGCCTGCGCCAGCGCAAAACCCTTCGTCGTGCCGCTTGTTACCGGAGCGGCATTGGCACGGTCACTCGCGGATGATTCAGAGCCGCAAGCCGTCACCATGCAGGCTGCGACGCCGATGAGAGCGGCGAGCGCTGTTTTGGAAGGAACAAAAGCCATGGTCAAAACTCCATTCTCTGCTCGGCCGCCTGTGCAGCGAGCCACGCCATGTCTGTTCAAAAATCCGGCCGGTTGCGATTTGAGCGCGCGCTGTCCCCCTCGCCGCGCTTCTCGCGCAGCAACTGGTTAGTCCGATACTGCGCGTCGTGACCCGCCTTGAAATCCACCGCGCGGATGGAGAGTGAATAGACTAATCCCCGTGTATGGCCGATGTCGGCGCGAACGGCGTAGGCGCAATTCCCCTGCCGCGCGCGCAGGAAGGGTTGCGGATCGACCGGAGCCGCATTGGAATTGACGTGAAGCGTGAGGCCGGTCTCGACCGAGGCCTTACCCATCGCCAGATAGCAGGTTTGATGGGTCTCGCGAGTCCAGCGGACAGGCCGGCCCTCTGCGTCCCACAGCCACCATAGCTGGCCGTGATTTCCGGCATTGGCCCTGCGGGCTTCAAGGCCTTGCGTACGCACGGGCTCACCAAAGCGTTTCCGCAGTTCGGCGAGCACATCGGGCAAGATCGGTGCCGAGGCACTGACATTGAACCAGTCGCCAAAGCTCTGGTCCGAACCCGCCGACCAGATTCGGTGTTCATTAGGCGGCGCGGTGAAAGCGAAGCTGAACGCCTCGGTGCGGTCGGCCAGCCTCCGGAATCCCCAGCTGGTCGAGAAGAACTCGGTGCCCTGCAGATTCTCGATATTGACGCGGTAGCGGCAGATCCGCGCCGCCTGGCAATGGTCGGTGAAGCCGCCAAAGCCGCGCTGCCCCACCATCCGTTCGACATCGGCGGCCGTCCCGCCGAGGGGAACGCCAAAGACCGCAAGAGACGGCCCCGCACTGTTTTGCGCCGATACCGGCAGGGCCAGTGCCGCAAAACCGAGAAGGGCGCCGCGCGCGGCGTGCGACATAAAAGACATGGCTGTTTGCCCCCTAACCTAGTGCGCCTGTGCCGAGGCGCGCACCTCGCTCGCCGGACACCACCGCATCGTCTCGACGCCGGTATTGGGATCGCCAACGCTGATCTTGTCCGCTGCCTGCACGTGCAGGGTTTCACCCGTCACGGCATCCACGACCCAGTCCGCGCCGCGGCGCCGCGCACTTGCGACGGGCTCCATGCGGTTTGCCGCGAAGGGCGACAGGTCGATCCAGCCCGCGCGGCGGCCGTCGTAGTAGAAGATCATATCGCTCGTTGTGCCGCAGGCGGCTCCAACGGGCACATAGTGGCCGGGGCGGATATTGAAGGGCGCAATCGGGGCCGGAATGGACGCCGACGCGCCAGCGCTGTCGGCAGCGGCTATTCCGCCCGCCAGTTGTGGACGTTCGGCGCGGATCGCCGCCTGCATCCGGGGTGAAAGCTGCGCGAAGGTGCATTTCTGAAATGTCTCTTCAGAAAACATATCCCCTTTGGGTCCGCTACTAGCCGCGATGCTCCTGATCCGGCCATTCCCTTCCGCTTTTATCCCCAGAATATCCTCTTCGGCCTCTGCATTCTCCGTAGTCCAGACAAGGGTGTATCCACGGTAGTAGTCGTAAAAAGCGCTTCCCCGTGCTGGCGGACCCACGCGAGCGATGCGATTGATCTCAAAATATGCGGTGTCGTTCCAGCCCGGCTCGACCGGGGAGACATAACCGTAATTTGTCCCGTCATAGAAGAAGGCTCTCCTAGCGCGAGCGCAGCTTCCCCGTTCGACATCGCCGTAAATAGCGTGTTCGACGGGTAATGTCATAACGGCTGGCGCGGCCTGCGGCGTGGCTGTGGGCTGCGCCGACACGGCGGCGCTCATCGCCGCGTTGCCCTGCGCCGCGTTGGACGCAGCGGTGGATTCCGATCCGCAGGCGGTCAAGGATGCGACGGCGAGGGTCAGGGCGATGGAGCGGCCAATGCCGTTGCTGCTCTGATTATGCTGCACGGGTCGGATCCTTCTCTTTTTGCAGTGTCGATTGGGCGGCGTTTTCGACTTCAAGGCGCACCTGTCGGTAGAGGGTCAGCCAGCGAAACGCTTCCCACGCCACCACGCCGCCGCCGATCAGAAACGCGACGGGCATGATCCCTCCGGTCACACTGCCCGAAACCGAGAGTGCAATGACCGCGAGGATAAGGAGAGCCGCGCCGGCGCTAATGGCGTAGAGCTTGATGCGGTTGCTAAGAATCCAGTTCACGCGTGCAGGGAACATCTGGTGATTGCGGGTTGTGTGATTGACCAAGGCCATGGGATGGCCCCGTCCCGTGCTTTTGGGGCCGGCGCAGACAACGGACACGCGGTGGCCCTCACGAATGCCGAATTGGACATCGGGAAACTCGACGTCGAATTCATCGCCGTCGTCCTTGCGCGCGAACAGGCGCTGATGGTGGGTCGAGGATGACGACACCGAGGTCCGGGTCGTCGGTGCTGCTATAAATCCAGACCCCTGATGCAGATACCCGCCGCCGCCATGCGTCGTGGTTTCCGATGACAGGTGGGTGGATGTGCGGCCTTGCTGGCCGACCACCGTTCCGGTCATCGTGAATATATCGAGTTCCGCAAAGCTGCGGATTTTTCCAACTGTCGCCATATGAGCCTCGCTTTCTCTCGTCACCCAGACATTGTTCATCCCTGCGGACAGAACACGCCTTCGCGATGATTGAAGAAGCACCCGGTGCCTTGGTTGAGCCGAAAATCCATCGAGCCGACGTTGGGATGGCGCATCTCAAAGGAGAGAATGCGGCCCTCGGAATCGCGTACGGCGGTATAGACCCATTCGAGGTCGCCCCGATTGCCAAGATATTTGACATGGTCGTCGGACACGAACTGGAGCTGCCATTCTGGCTTTTCGGTATGAACATAGGTCGCCTGCTTGCTGCCACACGCGCTCAGTGCGATCATCGTGCTCAGCGCGAGCGCGGAGATTGCCACCCGGTTTGCCGTCTTGGTCATCTGTTTTCCCCCTGACTGGTTCGGTCGAGGCGAGCCTAGAAAGGTCGGTGCATCAAAGTCTTGATGGCATTCTCAAGAATTTCTAAAACCGTCACGGGGGAACGACATGCAGGGCAGCACTTCATCGCGGCGGCGTAGACGCCTTTGGACCTTCGCGGGCGCTGAGTTCGACGAAGCGAGTTGGGCGCTGCGCGTCGATGGGCACGTTGTCGCGCTCGAAGGCAAGCCGCTCGAGGTGCTTCACGAGCTTTTGCTGCGCGCAGGCGAGGTCGTCACAAAGGACGAAATCCTCGATGCGGTCTGGCCGGACCTCAATGTGGTGGAAGGCTCGCTGCCGACCGCCATCTCCAAGCTGCGAAAGGTGCTCGGCGGACGGCAGGACAATATCATCGAGACCGTGCCGCGCGTCGGCTATCGGCTGACTTGCACCGTCAAGATCGCAAGCGTTGAATCCCCACTCGCTCCGCGCTTTACCTTCGCGGTTGGCGACGCCGTGCCGGGGCGCAAGCAATGGCGGTTGGCAGAGCCGCTCGGCGATACGGGCGCGGAGGATGTCTGGCTGGCCAGCCACGACAAGACGAGCGAGCGCCGCGTCTTCAAGTTCGCCGACGCACCCGATCGCCTGCGCGCGCTCAAGCGCGAGGCGGCACTGTCGCGCGTGGTGTTCGCGGGGCTCGGGGCCTCCGCGCCGCTGCCCGCGCTGCTGGAATGGAATTTCGACGCCTCGCCCTATTTCCTCGAATATGCCTATGGCGGGCGCGATCTGATCGGCTGGGCGGACGATGCGGGCGGACTGTTATCCATTCCGCTGGAACAACGATTGGCCGTTGCGGCAGACATCTGCCGCGCCGTTGCTGACGTTCACGGCCTTGGTGTGCTGCACAAAGATTTGAAGCCCGCCAATATCCTCATTGCCGATGGCAATGGTGGTGTGGTGATTCGGCTGGCCGATTTTGGCAGTGGACGCCTGCTCGATGATACGGTGCTGGGCAGTTTCCACATCACTGATCCCGGATCGCTCGATGCTGATCTTGGCAAGGACGAACCGCGCTCGGGCACGCTGGCGTATCGTGCGCCCGAGCTGACCGGCGATGCCATGCCGACCGTCAAAAGCGACATTTATGCGCTTGGCCTGATCCTCTATCAGCTTACCGTGGGCGACTTCATGGCGACGCTGGGGCCCGGCTGGGAGCATCGTATTGCCGATCCGCTGCTGCGCGACGACATCTGTCACGCCGCGGAGGTCGCGCCCGAGCGCAGACTCGACAGCGCCGCCGATCTGGCTCACCGCCTGCACCATCTCGATGAACGTCGGCAGGCTGCCGCCAGCGACGCTGAGCGCGCCGCCTTTTTTGCGGAACAGCAGCGGCTGGAAGAGCGTCGGCGCATGCGCCGTCCGTGGATGCGCTTCGCTGCCGCCAGTCTCGTGCTCGGCCTGATCGCCAGCTCGGCCTTTGCCGTTTATGCATGGACGCAGCGAAATCGGGCGGTGGCCGCGCAGCAATTGGCAGACACGGGCTACAGCTTCATCGCCGAAGACGTGCTGGCCAGTCCCGACCCTGCGCGCTCGGCCGCCGATGAAACCGTGATCGACGCCATCAAGCGTGCCAGTCGCAACATCGATCAACGGTTCGCTGGTTCGCCGCAAGTCGCGGCGCGATTGCATCTGGCGGTGGCACGGGCCTTTCACGGGCGGTCGGATTTCGACACCGCTCGCGCGGAATATGTCCGCGCCGGGCAATTGTTCGCGCAGGCTAATGAGACGGGCAGCGACGATGCCGTCATCGGGCGGCTGGGGCGTATCCATATGGAAGCGACCTCCGGCCAGCCCGAGCGTCTTGAAGAAGCGGGACGCCTGTTGGAACAGGAACGCCAGCGCTTGGGGAATCGCGGCAACAGCGGGCGGGTTGGTTTTGCACTGGCACAGGCCGAGGGGGCCTATGGTTATATGGCCGATATCGAGTTGGCCGAGCGCGCGTTTCGCCGCGCTTTCGCTATCGGCGAAACCGTCGGCTCGGGCGTGCCGCCCACCCAGCTTCTCAAGGCGAAGTCGTCGCTGGTTCTCGTCCTGATGCGTCTTGGCCGCGCACAGGACGCTGAACCCATCGCCCGCGCTATCGTGGCGGAATCCCGGCGCCTGCGCGGTGCCGATCATCCCGACACGCTGGTCACGCGCCAGCACTGGGTGACCAGTCTGTCAATGTCAGGCCGGGACGAGGAAGCGCTGCGCGCGAGTGATCCGCTGCTGGCGGCAATGCGCGCGCGATTTGGCGACAATCACCGCTTTACACTGGCGCTTCATTCAACGCGGTTTGAGAGTTTTGCTGCGCTTGGCCGCTACGATGACGCCGCCCGTGAAGCCGAGCGGGTCTGGCAAGGCGCGGCGGCGCTGGCAGGTCCGCAATCGCATCAAGCGCTCGGCGGGCAGAACGACTATGCCGTCGCACTGTGCCAGACGGCTCAGCGCGGGCGTGGCCTCACCGTTGCGCAAGATGCGCTCGCTTCGGTGCGGCAAGCCTTCGGCGCGGATTATCCGCTCACGC
Organism: Sphingopyxis sp. LARHCG72; assembly: GCF_052871675.1. Lineage (NCBI taxonomy): Bacteria > Pseudomonadati > Pseudomonadota > Alphaproteobacteria > Sphingomonadales > Sphingopyxidaceae > Sphingopyxis > Sphingopyxis sp. LARHCG72. Next base: position 642,009 of record NZ_JBIXJU010000001.1, read on the forward strand.
ATGTTATTCGCTTCTACACGGCGGAATGCATGATCGCCAACCGCCGCCATGCCGAGGCAGGCGCGCTGCTCGATGGCCTCGACCGGCAGAAGGCCGCTGATCTCACCGGACGACCGGAGTTCGGCGCGGGGGTCGATCTCGCCTTGGCCGAAATCGCGTTGGCGCGTGGCGATCGTCCGACGTCGATGCGCGCATTTACAGCCGCCGATAAAGCGCTGCATGCCACAAAAGATGCGACCACTCGCAGCCGCCTGGCTGTGCTGCGCCGCGCGTTGGTAATTTGATGGCGGACTGAACCATCAGGGTGGCCTTTTGCCGCGAAGCATGAGCCGTTCGCTTGGCCGCCAATGGCGGCTTCTCTGACTTTCCGCCCAAAAGAAGACCGGCAGCTATCGGCCAGTAGCAGTCGATAGCTTTGTAATCCGCAATTCTTTCCGGACAGAAAAATCCAGAGATTTAAACGATCTAGACAAGGGGGCAGCGTTTGTACGTCCGCCTAATCCTGCAAAAGGTGGACTTAAAGGTGGACCGCGAACGCGTGGTTTTTCCCTAAGTGCCTGAATTTACGCCATAATATGGCTATGATGGTGCGGTCGAGAAGACTCGAACTTCCACGGCCTTTCGGCCACAACGACCTCAACGTTGCGCGTCTACCAGTTCCGCCACGACCGCACATCATGATGGTCCGGACGGTCCGGCACCAGGTAGGAGCGGGCGCCTAGCAAAGCTTTCCGGGCGATGCAAGCGAGCTTCGCCGGATTTATTTTCATTGGCGCAAACAAGCGGGCCAGCCGATGCCGCCGATGTCATCGAACCGACTCGAAAGAGTCACTCAATTGTCATGGCTCTGGCGTCAGACCGTCATCGAATCACCCTAGTGGCGGCGTCACCGGGGGCGAGCCAGCATATCTCATCTCGTTCGCGGCGTGTTTTTCATCAGGGGCGCTGCTCGACCGATCGGGGGCGCACACCGGGAACGGAGATTTTCATGGCGGCTTTCGCACGCATTCGTTTGGTCATGCTCAGCGGCGTGGCCTGTTCCATCCTTGCGGCGTGCGGTGCCGATGGCGTCGCGTCGCCGGGCGAAGGCGTGATCGTCATCCCGACGCCGACCCCCACCCCGACGCCGACTCCCACGCCCACCCCGACCCCGCCGGCAACCGTGACCCCCGCCGCCAACTGCCCGAGCATCGCCGGCCCCGACCAGCTTGCGAACCTCGGCACCATTACCGGCCCCGGCGGCGAATGGCGCAATTGCGGTTTTCCGACGCGTTTCACGGCGACGACCGCGATCCCGAAGGTCGCCGGCGTCATCTATTCGCTTCCCGGCCGCGTCGACGTCGGCACCGACCAGGGAGCGGCGAGCACGAACAATGTCGTCACGCTGACGATCGATCCGGGCGTCACCATCTTTGGCGCGACGGGCGTGTCCTTCCTGACCGTCAACCGCGGCAACCGCATCGACGCCGTCGGCACCCCGACCCAGCCGATCATCTTCACCGGCCGCGGCAACGTCGTGGGCTCCGCCGGTGACCAGACCTCGCAGCTGTGGGGCGGTGTTGTTCTGCTCGGCCGTGCGCCGGTCACCGATTGCGATGCGCCGGCCGCAACGCCGGGCACGGTGGCGTGCGAACGCGATACCGAAGGCACCTCGGGTGCGAAATATGGCGGCGCCCAGCCGGCCGACAATTCGGGCCGCATGTCCTATGTCCAGATCCGCTACTCGGGCTTCATCCTCAGCGCCGACAAGGAACTGCAGGGGCTGACGCCGTCGGGCGTCGGTTCGGGCACGCAGCTCGACCATATCCAGATCCACAACAGCTCGGACGACGGCATCGAAGTGTTCGGCGGCCGGGTGAACATGAAGCATCTGGTGATCACGGGCGCCGAAGACGACAGCCTCGACACCGACGTCGGTTATCAGGGCAACATCCAGTACGTCATCGGCGTACAGCGTGCGGACGGTCTGGTCGGCGACTCGATGATGGAAATCGACTCGAACGGCAACGAAGACACCAGCCCGCGCCAGCGTGTCGCGATTTCGAACTTCACCTATATCCATCGCAACAATGCGGCGGGTAACGGGGTGTCGATCCTCGTCCGCGGCGGCGCAGACTATACGTTCGCCAACGGCCTGATCGTGGCTCCGGGCTTCCGTTGCCTCGGCCTCAACAGCGCGACGACGACGCAGGCGGCGAACCCCGCGCTCGACGAAGCCGGCCCGCCGGTCTTCCAGTCGGTGTCGATGCAGTGCAACGCCTCGCCGTTCCGCGGGACCAGCGGCGTCACCGATGCGCAGGTTCAGGCGATCTTCGAAGGCGGCACGAACAACCGTTCGAACTATGTGCCTTCGCTCACCAGCCTGTTCATCAATGGTGCGACCGAAACCGGCTTCACGCCCTTCAATGCGAAGACGCTGAACGCCTTCTTCGACACCACTGCCTATGTCGGCGCCGTCCGCGACGCCAACGACACCTGGTACCAGGGCTGGACCTGCAACTCGACCACCGCCAACTTCGGCACGTCGAGCAAGAGCTGCAGCGCCATTCCGACGACCTGATCGCTCGCGATCCATTGGGGAGCGGGCACGCCGACCGGGCTGGCCCGCTCCCTTCCTGCATATTCCTTGGGGACTTTCACCATGACCAAGCGGCCGATCTTCGCCAGCCTGCTTCTTCTCAGTTCCGCGCTCGTCGCGCCCGCGGCGCTCGCGCAGGATGCCGGCACCGAACCCGCGACCGACGCGTCCGCGCCGGCCGACGAACCGGCCGCGCCCGCGGATGAAGAGGCCGACGTCTCGATCCCCGGCGGCGCCGATCAGGAAATCGTCGTCACCGGCCGCTTTACCCCGAACGTCGTCCGCGCGACGCCCGAAGTCGTCTCGGTCCTGTCATCGGCCGATATCGCGCGCACCGGCGAAGGCGACATCTCGGGCTCGCTCCAGCGCGTCACCGGCCTTTCGGTTGTCGGTGGCGGTTTCGTCTATGTCCGCGGCCTTGGCGATCGCTACTCGCTCGCGTTGCTCAACGGTTCGCCGCTGCCGAGCCCCGAGCCGCTGAAGCGCGTCGTTCCGCTCGATATCTTCCCCTCGAACGTCATCGATTCGACCCTCGTCCAGAAGAGCTATTCGGCGAACTTTCCCGGCGAATTCGGCGGCGGCGTGATCAATCTCACGACCAAGGCGATCCCGCGCGAGCCTTTCCTGACGCTCAGCGGCGGCATCGGATGGGATAGCGAAACGACGAACGAACTCGGCTACACCTATTATGGCAGCGACACCGACTGGACGGGCTTCGACGACGGGACGCGCGATGTGCCGCCGTTGCTGAAGGCCGCGTTCGCGAGCGGCAAGCCGATTCTGGAAGGGGCCGACTTCACGAAGGCCGACCTCAAGGCGATCCAGATGGAGTTGGTGAACGCCGAAACGACGCTGCTGCAACAGAATAATCATATCCCGGTCAACTGGTCGGCCGGCATCACCGGCGGCACGACGATCCCGTTCGCGAACGGCGAACTCGGTATCATCGCGACCGCGGGGATCAGCAACAAGTGGCGCACGCGCGACACGCTGCAGCAGACCTCGGTGGAACAGGATCTGTCGGGCGATCCGCAGACCAGCTACAACCGCGTCGTGACCGACAATCGCGTCGTGGTGAACGGTCTGCTCGGTTTCGGTCTCGAAATCGGCGAGCACAAGCTGCGCTGGACCAACCTCTATATCCGCGACACGTTGAAGCAGGCGCGCCTCGCGGTCGGCACCGACGCGAACCAGGTCGGCCGCGACATCATGAAGCAGGACACCGCCTGGTACGAGCGGCAGCTGATCAACACGCAGTTCGTCGGCGAATTCCATTTCGACCGGCTGAAGCTCGACCTGCGCGGCGCCTATGCCAATTCGCAGCGCGAAGCGCCCTATGAGCGCGGCTTTACCTATGTCCGCACCAACCTGCCGACGACGCAGGATCCCACGGGCGACAAATTCGTGAACGACCTTGGCGGCAACCGCGGCGACGCGACAATCGCCTTCTCGGATCTCAACGAGGATCTGTGGTCGGGCGGTGTCGACCTGTCGTACGAGCTCGCCTCGCGTATTACGGCGACGGTCGGCTATGCCTACAGCGACACGAAGCGGACGTCGGTTCGCCGCGCGTTCCAGTTCCGCGCATCGGGCCTGCCTGTCGCGGTGACGCAGCTGCGTCCCGACTATCTGCTCTCCGACGCGACGATCCAGCTCTATGATATCGGGCTGATCGAAACCTCGGCGCAGGACGGCACCGCGGCGTTCGACGCGGGACTCAGGACACACGCGGGCTATGCACAGGTCCAGGCCGAACTGGCGTCGGGAATCAACATCAACGCCGGCGTCCGTTACGAGGAAGGCAAGCAGACCGTCGTTCCCGTCGACCTTTTCGGAACGGGCGGCAGCTCGATCGTCTCGACGAACCTCGACAATAATTACTGGCTTCCCGCAGTGACGCTGACCTGGGAAGTTGCGCCCGATATGCAGGTGCGCCTCAACGGGTCGAAGACGATCGCGCGCCCGCAATTCCGCGAACTGGTCGCACAAATCTATCAGGACCCCGAGTCGAACCGCCTGTTCCGCGGCAACCCGTCGCTCAGCGACAGCGAATTGTGGAATGCCGAACTGCGGTACGAATGGTATTTTGCCAAGGATCAGCGGTTTACCGCCGCCGGTTTCTACAAATCGATCGACAAGCCGATCGAGGCCTATACCTCGATCTCGGATTCGTCGATCAACACCAGCTATGCCAACGCGCCGAAGGCGACGCTCTATGGCGTCGAGCTGGAAGCGCAGAAATATTTCGCGCTCGACACGCTGTCGGACTCGCCCTTCTGGGCCAGCCGCCGCCTCGTGCTGATCGGGAATTACACCTTCACCAAGTCGGACATCAAAGTCGGTGCGGGCGACACCACCGTCATCAACGGCGTGGTGCAGGACGCGAGCAATTATTTCTTCGAGGGTTCGCCGCTCACGGGGCAGTCGGACCATCTGGTCAACGTCCAGATCGGGCTCGAAGATCAGGACAAGCTGTCGCAGCAGACCCTGCTCATTACCTATGCCAGCCCGCGCGTCACCAGCCGTGGTCCGTCGGGACAGCCCGACCTGCTCGAAAAACCCGGCATCCAGCTCGACTTCGTCGCGCGTCAGGGGCTGACCCTGCTCAACAAGGAAATCGAGCTGAAGTTCGAGGCGCGCAACCTGACCGGACGCAAATATCAGGAAGTCCAGACGTCGGGCGACAACAGGATCTATTTCAACCGCTACAAGCTGGGCCGCACCTTCTCGCTTAGCGCGTCGCTCAAATTCTGAGGCCTATATCCTCCCCGCCGCGGCGGGGAGGGTCGTTTCGGGCCGTCGCTGCGGACTCGCCCGGCCGTCAAAAAACTGTAATCTTCCGGTCAACTGATTGTCACCGTTCGCCCCTAGGCGATTCGCGAGACCGATTTTTCAGTTGGGGGACAGGGAAGACTTCATGGCGACGCTGATGTCCGGATCGGCCGTTCGGCTGCCGCGTGCGCTGCCCTCCTGGCTGCGCGCAGGGCGCCGGGGCCCGCGCGAAATATGGCCGGCGCTGCTCGTCGGCCTGCTCGGTGCGCTGCTGGTCTGGCAATGCGTCCGTTTGTTCTGGGTATTGCTCACGCCGCTGTCGCCGCTCGGCGCATGGCAGCCGCAGGCGGCGGTCATCGCTTCGCCCGCCGAACGGCGTGCGCTCTTCGCCAGCCTCGATCCCTTTTTCCGCGGCAATGCGCAGGGGCCGGCGTCGGCGACCGTCACTTCGGCTGGCCTGACCCTCTTCGGCATCAACCTCAACGAGGCGACCGGGGGCGGCTCGGCGATTATCGCGGGCGAGGACGGGATACAGAACAGCTACGCGGTCGGTGATGAGATCGCCCCGGGGCTGAAGCTCGCCGGGGTCGCCTTCGATCATGTGCTGCTCGACCGCGGCGGCGCGCGCGAAAGCCTGTTCCTCGACCAGAGCGGTGCGGCGCCCGTCGCCAATCCGGCAATCCCGCTGCCCGCGCCGACCCCCGAAATCGGGTCGGCCCAGGCTGGCGCAAGCGCGAGCGGCGAAATGACCCCCGCCGCGATCAAGGCGGGCGTCGGCTTCGCGCCGCGGACCGAAGACGGCCGCGTCACCGGCATCGTCGTCCAGCCGCAAGGCGACGGCGCGGCGTTTCGTGCGGCGGGCTTGCGTCCCGGCGACGTCATCCGTTCGGTCGGCGGCCGCCCGATCGGATCGGCAAGCGACGCCGCCGCGCTCGCCAACCAGCTGACCCCGGGCGCGCGTATCGCGCTCGAAGTCGAACGCGGCGCCAGCGTCGTCCCCGTCGCCCTTTTCCTTTCGAAGCAATAGGTTTTATGCGTCTCAAACTGTCCCTGATGCTCGCCGCCGCACTGATTTCCTCGACGCCCGGCCCTGCATTCGCCCAATATACGCTGAACGTCCGCGACGCCGATATCCGCGCCTTCATCCAGGATGCGGCGCGGATCACCGGGCGCACCTTCGTCATCGACGGCCGCGTCAACGGCAAGGTGTCGGTCGTCACCGATCGGCCGCTGTCGCGCAGCGAATATTTCGAGATTTTCCTCGCGACGCTGCGCTCGAACGGCCTCGTCGCGGTGCCGGGGCCGAACGGCAGCTATCGCGTCCAGCCGATTGACGGCGCCGCGGCGCAGCCGGGCCGCATCGGCAGCGGCGGCGCTGCGCAGAACCAGTTCGTGACCGAAATCATCCGCCTCCGGCACATCGACGCGGTCGCGGCGGTCGAAACGCTGCGCCCGCTCGTCAGCGCGCAGGGCTCGCTGACCGCGAACCGCAATGCCAACAGCCTCGTCGTCGCCGACTTCGCCGACAATATCCGCCGCATCCGCGCGCTCGCGTCGAGCATCGACCGCGACAGCTCGACCAGCCAGATCGTCACGCTGAAGAACGCCGGCGCGCGCGAGATCGCCGCCGCGCTCACCGCGCTTGTCCCCGCGGCGGGCGAGGGCGCCCGCGCCCCGCTCGCGATCGTGCCGATCGACAGCAGCAACGCGATTGCGCTGCGCGGCGATCAGGCGATGGTCGCGCGTTTCGTGTCGATGGCGAACGACCTCGACGCCAAGGCGGCGGGCGGCACCGAACTGCGCGTCTACTGGCTCGAACATGCGAACGCCGAAACGCTGCTCCCGACGCTGCAGCAACTGATCGGCGGCGGCAGCGATCCGGCGCAGAAGGCGGGTCTGCCGCCCGCATCCACCTCATCCTTGTCGTCGTCCAGCGGCGCGCCGATGGGGGCGGCCGCTGCGCCAGCCGCGCCGGCATCGGTCGGCGGCGGCGGAAGCGGTAGCATCTCGACTCGCGGACCTGCCATCGTCACCCGCTATGAGGGCGCCAACGCGATCATCGTCGCGGCGAACAGCGAAGTGCAGCGGATGCTCGGTGAACTGATCCGCCAGCTCGACAGCCGGCGCCAGCAGGTGCTCGTCGAGGCGATCGTCGTCGAGATCGGCGACGATGCGGCGAAGCGCCTCGGTGTCCAGTTCCTGCTCGGCGGCAAGAATATCCCGTTCGTTGCGACGAGCTACAGCAATGCCTCGCCGAACATTCTGACGCTCGGAGGCGCCTATGCCGCGAACCGGCTGTCGCAGGAAACGACGACGGTCAACGGCAACACGACGGTCACGCAAACGAACAGCTCGCTCGGTAACAGCCTGCAGGAAGCCGCCGCGGCGTCGCTCCTCACCGCAACGGGCGGCTTTGCGGGTTTCGCGGGCGACATCGGCAAGAACACGATCTTCGGCGCGATCATCAACGCGGTGAAGTCGGACACCACATCGAACCTGCTCGCGACCCCGCATATCGTGACGCTCGACAATCAGGCCGCGAAATTCCTCGTCGGTCAGGACGTGCCGATCACGACCGGCGAAAAGCTGGGCGACAATTTCGAAAATGCCTTCCGCACCGTTCAGCGCGAAGAGGTCGGCATCAAGCTGGAAGTGACCCCGCAGGTCAATGGCGCCGGCGAGGTGAAGATGTTCCTGCGGCAGGAGGTGTCGAGCGTTGCGGGCCCGGTCTCGTCGCGCAACAGCGACCTCATCCTCAACAAGCGCGCGTTCGAAACGGTGCTCACCGTCGACGATGGCGAGATCCTCGCGATCGGCGGGCTGCTCAACGACGACGAGCGCAAGACGATCGAGCGTATCCCGCTCCTCAGCGACATTCCCTTGCTCGGCGAATTGTTCAAATCGCGCAGCCGGACGCGGTCGAAGACCAATTTGATGGTCTTCATCCGCCCGACGATCCTGCGCAATCGCGAAGACAATGCCGCGCTGACCGCGCGTCGCTACGGTTATGTCCGCGACTTCCAGCTCCAGCGCAATCCGGGCGAGGAGCCCGCGATCGATACGCTGGTGCGCGACTATCTGGGCGCCGTGCCGCCGGTGCCGAGCGCGGCGACCTCCGCCGATATCACCGTCGGTCCGGTCAACCTGCCCGAACTGCGCGGTCCCGACGGCAGCGTCATTTCGACCGACGTTCCGCCCTCGATTTCGCAGGCGCCTGCCCCTCCCGCCGGAGATTATCCGTGACCGACATCGAACCGGCGGCGCCTCCCCCGGCGCCGGTTGATATTCCTTACGGCTTTGCCCGTGCGCATGGCGTCGTCATCGCTCCCGGCGGAAACGGCGTCTGGCTCGCGACCCTGCGCGAGGGTAGCGACCCCGCGGTGCTGATCGAGGTCAAGCGCTACCTTGCGCAGCCGCTGCGCGTCGCGACCGCCGACGCCGCCGATTTCGACCGCCTGCTGTCTGACCATTATGCCGTCGACAGTTCGGCCGCCGCGATGGCGGGCTCGCTCGACGGCAGCGACATCGATTTCAGCCTGCCGAGCGCCGAGGACCTGCTCGACAGCGCCGACGACGCGCCCGCGATCCGCCTGATCAACGCGATCATCGCCGAAGCGGTGCGGCAGGGCGTCAGCGACATCCATATCGAACCCTATGAAAGCGGGCTCGTCGTGCGGATGCGCACCGACGGCGTGCTGCGCGAACATCTGCGCATGCCGCCGCACGTCGCACCCGTCGTCGTCAGCCGCATCAAGGTGATGGCGCGCCTTGATATCGCCGAGCGCCGCGTGCCGCAGGACGGCCGCATCGGACTGACGCTCGCGGGCAAGGCCGTCGACGTCCGCGTTTCGACCTTGCCGAGCCGCGCGGGCGAGCGCGTCGTGATGCGTATCCTCGACAAGGATGCGGCGGGGATCGACTTCGACGTCCTCGGCCTGTCGGGCGCCGCCGACCAGATTTTGCGCGAGGCGCTTGCCGAACCCAATGGCATCATCCTCGTCACCGGGCCGACCGGGTCGGGCAAGACGACGACGCTTTACGCCGCGCTCAAGCAACTCAACGACGGCCAGCGCAACATCCTGACCGTCGAGGACCCGGTCGAATATGCGGTCGAGGGCGTCGGACAGACGCAGGTGAACAGCAAGGTCGGGCTCGACTTCGCCGCGGGCCTCCGCGCGATCCTGCGTCAGGATCCCGACGTCGTGATGGTCGGCGAAATCCGCGACCGCGAAACCGCCGATATCGCGGTGCAGGCGTCGCTGACGGGCCACCTCGTCCTCTCGACTGTCCACACCAACGACGCGGTAGGCGCGATCACGCGCCTCAAGGATCTGAAGGTCGAACCCTTCCTGCTCGCCTCGACGCTTCGCGCGGTGCTCGCGCAACGGCTTGTGCGCAAGCTGTGCGACCATTGCCGCGAGCCGGTGCAGGCCGATAACAGCATCGCCGCGATGCTCGGGCTCGACATCGGCACCGTGATCTGGCGGCCCAAGGGCTGCGATCACTGCGGCCAAAGCGGGTTCCGCGGGCGCATCGGTGTGTTCGAGGCGATCAAGGTCGACGAGACCGTGCGCCGCTATATCTATAATGGCGGCGACGAGGCGATGATCGCGAAACACGCCTTCCTGAAATCGCCGACGCTTGCGTCGGCGGCGCGGACGATGGTCGCAAAGGGGCTGACGACCGCCGAGGAGGCGATCCGCATCGCGCGGCGCGAGGATGTCGATGCCTGATTATCGCTATGTGGCGATCGACAGCCAGGGCCGCGAGCGCAAGGGGCGACTGACCGCCGCGAACGACGATGCCGCGCGCGCCGACCTGATCCGCCGCAAATTCCATATCGTCGCGGTCGAGGCAGCGGGGGCAAAGCCCGCTGGCCGCTCGCTGTTTGCGTTCCGCCGTAACAGATTGTCGAGCAAGGACCTCGCGCTCTTCACGCGCCAGCTCGCGACGCTTGCCGAGGTCGCGCCGCTCGAAGAGGCGCTGCGCACGCTGACGCGCCAGAGCGAGGCCGAGAGCGCACGGGCGGTCATCGGCGACGTCCACGCCGGGCTGCTCGAAGGCCGCCGCCTTGCCGACGCGATGGCGCGCCAGCCGGGCAGCTTCCCGCCGCTCTATCGCGCGATGGTCGCGGCGGGCGAAACGACGGGCAGTTTGACGGTGATCCTTGCCCGCCTCGCCGACCTGCTCGAGCGGCAGGCCGAGGTGCGCGGCAAGCTGATCGCCGCGCTCGCTTATCCGATCGTGCTCGCGGTCGTTGCGATCGGGGTCGTCGCCGCGCTGATGATCTTCGTCGTCCCGCGCGTCGTCGAACAATTCACCGACGTCGGGCAGCAACTTCCTTTCCTGACCCGCGCGGTGATCGCGATTTCCGGCTTCGCCGCGAACTGGTGGTGGCTGATCGCGCTGTTGGTCGCTGCCGCGAGCTTCGGCTGGGTGAGTGCGATGCGCCGCCCCGCGTTCAAGGCGCGCGTCGATGCGCGGCTGCTGCGCCTGCCGCTCTTCGGCCGCCTGCTCCGTGATCTCTATGCGGCGCGCTTTGCGCGTACCCTGTCGACGATGGTGTCGAGCCGCCTGCCGCTCGTCGAGGGGCTGCGCCTGACGCTCCCGACGATCCGCAATGCGGCGCTCGCGGGTGCGACCGCGGCGATCGTCGATCAGGTGCGCGCGGGCGGCAGCCTGTCGGCGGCCCTCCGCGACGCCGGGGTCTTTCCGCCGCTTCTCGTCTATATGACCGCCAGCGGCGAAAGCGCCGGACGGCTCGAGCAGATGCTCGAACGCGCGGCCGATTATCTCGAACGCGAATTCGACCGCTTTACGGCCGCGTCGATGGCGCTTCTCGAACCTGTCATAATTGTCGTTATGGGGTCGTGCGTAGCCCTTATCATCCTCGCCATCCTGCTTCCGATCCTTCAGTTGCAGAACCTAGCCGGACTATGAAAATGTCGCTGATGCAGCTATTCTTTCGCCTGATGCTCGATACCTCCTTTTCCGGCGAGGGCCGGCCCCCGATCCAGCGCCGCCGCAAGAAGGGCGAGCGCGGCTTTACGCTGACCGAACTGATGGTGGTGATCTTCATCATCGGGCTGCTGGCAACAGTTGTGATGATCAACGTCCTGCCCAGCCAGGATCGCGCGATGGTGACCAAGGCCAAGGCCGATATCGCGACGCTCGAAACCGCGCTCGAACAATATCGCCTCGACAATCTGACCTATCCGGCATCGACCGACGGGTTGAACGCGCTCAGCACGCCGCCGCCGGCGCTCGCGCAGCCCGAACGCTATCGCCGCGGCGGCTATATCAAGAAACTGCCCGCTGATCCGTGGGGGCGCCCCTATAATTATCAGGCGCCGGGGCCGAACGGGAAGGCGTTCGACGTCTGGTCGCTCGGTGCCGACGGCGCCCCCGGCGGGACCGACGACAATGCGGATATTCGCAGCGACGGCTGAGACGCGCACGCGTCCCGACGCCAACGGCTTCACCCTCGTCGAATTGATGGTCGTGCTTGCGATCATGGCGCTCGCCGCGACCGCGGTCGTACTCACCATCCCCGGTGAGGAACGGAGCGTGCGCAGCGAAGCGGACCGGCTCGCTGCCCGCCTCGCCGCCGCGCGCGACGTCGCGGTGATCGAGGGGCGCAGCGTCGCGGTTCATTTCGCTCCGTCGGGCTATGGCTTCGAACGGCGGATGTCGGGCGAATGGCAACCGCTTCCGGGCCGGGCGTTCGAGCAACGGAACTGGCCCGGCGACGTGCGCTTTGCCGCGGGCAACGGACAGGGCGCGGCGCGCATCCTGTTCGATCGCGTCGGCACCAGCCCGACCCCGCAGGCGGTCGTGCTCACCGGCGGCGATGCGCGCGAGATCGTGCGCGTCTCGGCGACGGGAGAGGTCAGCCGTGGGCAGTGAGCGCGCCAGGGACGCGGAAGGCGGCTTCACTTTGCTCGAAATGCTCGTGGCCTTGAGCGTCATCAGCATCGCTGCGCTCGCGCTCGTCCGCCTCGACGCCTACGCGGTGCGCACCGCGGGCGACCTCGACGAAAGCACGATGGCGGGAATCGTCGCGCAGAACCGTGCGGTCGAGCTGTGGACCGACCCGGCGCCGCCGACGATCGGCAACAGCGCGATCGGGGTCGCCAACGCCGGGCGCAACTGGCGCGTCGAACAACGCGTCGCGAAGACCGCCGACGACGCCTTGCTGCGCATCGACCTGCTCGTCCGGCCCGAGAGCGGGCGCGGACAGGCGGCGCTCACGATCATCCGGCCGTCGCGATGAGGGACGAACGCGGTTTCACCCTCGTCGAAATGCTCGTCGCGCTCTCGATCTTCGCGGCGATCGCGGCGATGGGCGTCGGCCTGCTTCGCAGCAGCGTCGACACGCAGGATGCGGTACAGGAACGGCTGAAGGCGATGGGCGGCATCAATCGGCTCCGCGCCGTGATGGCGAACGACCTTGCGCAGGCGGTGCAGCGCTCGACGCGCGGGCCGGCGGGGGAGGCGGTTCCGGCCTTCGTCGGCTCGTCGAACGGCTTTGCCTTTGTCCACAGCGGCGCGGGCTCGCTCGACGGAAGCCCGCGCCCGAGCGTCGAGCGCGTCGCTTATGCGCGCGTCGGCGACGAATGGCGCCGCGCGACGCAGCCGATGCTCGACGGCACCGCGCTCGGCGAGGGCGACCGGCTCGTCGGCGACGTCGCCGGCGTCACCGTGCGATATCGCGACGAGCGGGGCAATTGGGGCGAGAGCTGGAGTTCCGAACCCGGTGATCGCCTGCCGCGTGCGGTCGAGGTGCGGCTGGTGCGGACCGGCCGTGAGGCGCTGACGATGCTGTTCCTGACCGCGCCGGCGTTGCCCCCGCCGCCGCCCGCCGCAGAGGCGCCGGTACCATGAAGCGGAACGCGAAGGATGAACGCGGGGCGGCGCTGCTCAGCGTGTTGCTGCTCGTTGCGGTGATGGCGGTGATTGCCGCAACCGCGCTCGACCGGCTGACGCTCGCGACGCGGATCGCGGGCAGCGCGGCGACGGTCGATCAGGGCCGTGCCTACGCCTTTGCCGCCGAACAGATTGCGCTTCGCCGCGTCGCCGATCTCGTCGGCCGCGATCCCGCGAAGCTGACCTTGGCGGGCGGGTGGCTCGGCCGCGATTTCACGCTGCCGCTGCCCGGCGGCGAAGGGCGCGCGAAGCTCACCGACGCGAATAATTGCTTCAACCTCAACAGCCTCGTTGCCGAAACGACGCCGGCGCGTTTCAGTCAGCGATCGGGATCGCTGCGCCAGTTCGGCGAACTGATGAGCTTGCTCGGGATCGATCCGGGGCAGGCGCAGGCGATTGCGGGTGCGGCGGCCGACTGGATCGACAGCGACAGCAACGAAGGCCCGCTCGGCGCCGAGGACAATGCCTATCGCGCGATGCAGGGCGCCTATCTGCCCGCGAACAGCAAGATGGCCGATGTCAGCGAACTGCGCGCGGTGCGCGGCGTGACACCGAAGATTTACGCGCGGCTCAAGCCTTGGGTTTGCGTGCTGCCGACGACCGAGCCGGTGCGGTTGAACGTCAACACGCTCGCGCCCGAACAGGCGCCGCTGGTCGCGATGTTGGCGCCGGGTGAAATCACGCTCGCCGACGCGCGGGCGGCGCTGGCGGCGCGTCCCGCCGGAGGCTATGGCAGCAGCGTGCGATTCTGGGAATCGGGGCCGTTCGAAGGACGCAAACCGCAGGAAGATGTCGCCGAACAGGCAGGGGTGACCAGCCGCTGGCTGGCGCTGACGACGAATGTGACGATGGGGGACGGTTTCTTGACCGCAGTTTCGCTGATCGATGCCAATGGCGGGGCGCCGTCCGCCGGGCTGGCGCCGCCGGTGATCGTGCGCCGCGACTGGGGCGAGAGCGACTGAAATGGCGAGTACCCTGGTTCTCTGGCTGCCTCCGGTGGCGACGCTTGGCGAAGATAATATGCCGCAGCCCGCGTGGCTGCGCATCGATGATGGCGTGATCGTCGATAGCGGGCAGGACGACGGATGGGTCGATGCGTGGGAAAAGCCGCGCGACGACAGTCCCGAAGACCGGCTGATTGCACTGGCGCCCGCGGCCGACGTGCCGCTCCGCTGGCTTCATTATCCCGATGCCGCCCCGGCACAGGCGGCTGCGGCGGCGCGGATCGACACGCTGAAGGCAAGCCTCGGCGATGCCGCATTGCTTCATGTCGTTGCAGGTCAGCCGGCCGAGGGGGGACAGGCGGTCCCGGTTGCTGTCACCAGCCACGCCGCGATGACCGCGTGGACCGAGTGGCTGAAAGCGCGCAATCTGGCTCCCCTTGCCATCGTCCCCGCGGCGGCAGCGGTACCGCCGCCCGAACCCGATACGCTGTGGAAAGCCGAGGTGGGCGGAGAAGAAATCGTCCGCGCCGCCGATCATGCCTGGCTGTCCGATCCTGAGCTCGATCCGCTGATCGCGGGCGGCCACACCGTCGCGCCGCTCGATCCCGACCGGATGCGCGAAGCGCTGTTGTTGACGCTCGCCGTACCGCCGCTCGACCTGCTGAGCGGGGGGTGGAAACCCAAACGCAGCTGGTCGGTCGATCCGGCGATGCTGCGGCTGGCGAAGCGCCTCGCGATTGCGCTGCTGGTCGTCAGCCTGCTGGTCCCGATCGTTTATGCCATTCGCCTTGCGTCTGACACGGGCCGCGCCGATGATCAGGTCGTTGCCATGGCGAAAAAGGCAGGCGTGACCGCCGCCGACGCGACCGCGGCCGAAGCCGAGCTCGACCGCCGCCTTGCCGCCGCCGGCGGCGGGCCGCTCGCCTTCTCGGTCCCCGCGTCGGCGCTTTACGATGCGATGGGAGATACGCCCGGCGTGTCGCTCAAGACGCTGTCGCATCGCACCGACGGGACGCTCACGACGACGCTCGCCGCGCCGCGCGTCGAGGATATCAACAAGGTGCTGCTCGCGCTGCAGGCACGCGGTTATCGCGTCACCGCGCAGCCGATGGCGGGCAGCGACGGCCAGCAAATGGCGAACATCACGATCCGGGCGGTGCCATGACCGAGCGATTGCAAAACTGGTGGACCGGCCTGTCGCTGCGCGAACGCTGGCTCGTCGGCATCGCGGGCGTGCTTGCGCTCGGCGTGCTGGTCTGGGGGCTCGGGCGCCCGGCGGTCGCGGCATTCGTCGATCTGGAGAGCCAGCATCGCGCCGCGATCGAACGCGAAGGCCGGGTCGCAGCGAAGGTGCAGTTGCTGGCGCAGCGCCCGGCAAAGTCGGTCGCCGCGACGGTCGATGCGGTCGCGATCGACCAGTATCTGGCGCAATCGGCGGGCGAGATCGGGCTGACACTCGACCGCAACGAGGCGCGGGGTGAGGGGCAGGCGACGATCGCGATCGCGACGGCCAAGGCACCCGTGCTCACCGACTGGCTCGCCTCGCTCGAGGGGCAGGGCTTCGTCGTCGACCAGCTGACGATCACGCCTGCCGCCGACGGCACCGTCGGGCTGACCGCCGAACTCCGGAAGGGCGGCCGATGAGCGCGCGCCGGCGTTGGGGCATCGTGGCGCTGCTGCTTGCGTTGGTCCTTGTCATTGCGACCTTCCCGATGCGGCTCGCGCTGGGCCTTTCGGGCGCGACCGACGCGGGCATCACCGCACGCGACGTGCGTGGCTCGATCTGGTCGGGTGAGCTGGTCGAGGCGCGGCTCGGCGCCCTGCCGCTCGGCACGGTGCGCGCCAGCCTGTCGCCGCTCGCGCTGCTCGGCGGCGGGGTCGAACTTGCTTTTTCGCGCGCCGACGAACGGCTCGGCGCGCTCGCCGGACGGCTGCATGGCAGCGACCCGCGCGGCGTGTCCGCGGTCAGCGGCACGACATCGATGTCGGGCGGGCTGGGCATGATCCCCGTCGACACGATACGGTTCGAGGGCGCGACCGTGCGGTTCGACGATGCAGGCCAATGCGCCAGCGCCGCGGGTCGCATCCAGCTTGCGGTCACTGCGCCGATCGCCGGGCTCGACCTGTCGCGCGGCCTGTCGGGGCCGCTCTCCTGTGCGAAGGGGCGGGCGCAGGCGGCGCTCGCCAGCCAGTCGGGCATGGAACGGCTGACGCTGTCGTTCGACGGCAAAGGAGCCTATCGCGCGCAGTTCGCGATCAATGTCGACCGCGACCCGGCGATGGCGGCGGCGCTCGCTGCGCTGGGCTTCAAGGCCGGCCAGAACGGGTTCGTGCTGGCGACATCGGGCCGCTTCTGACGTGACCTTTCTCGATGCCTTGCCCTTCGGCATGGGCGTCGCCCTTGCCGGACTGATCGGACTGCTTCTTGGCAGTTTCATCGCGACTTTGGTGCTGCGCTGGCCGGCGGGACGTTCGGTGCTCGGACGCTCGCAATGCGACGGCTGCGGGCGTTCGCTGGCCGCGGCTGATCTTGTACCGCTGCTCTCCGCGCTCGCGTCGCGCGGACGCTGCCGGACGTGCGGCGCGTCGATTGCGCCCTTTCATTGGCGGGTCGAGCTGGGGTCGGCACTGATCGGGGTTGCCGCTCTTGCGGCCATGCCCGGCACGGCGGGATGGCTCTGGGCGCTGTTCGGCTGGCTTTTGCTGCCGCTCGTGCTGCTCGATGCGCGCCATTTCTGGCTTCCCGACCGCCTCAACGCGCTGCTCGCGGTCGTGGGCCTCCTGCTTGCGGGGCCGATGCTCGGCACCACGCTGCCCGACCGCTGGATCGGCGCGCTCGTGGGCGGCACTGTGCTCGCGCTGGTCGCCTGGTCCTATCGCCGTATGCGCGGCGCCGAGGGCATGGGCGGCGGTGATCCCAAGCTCGTCGCCGCAATCGGCGCGTGGCTCGGTTGGCAGGCGCTGCCCGTGCTGCTGCTGCTCGCCAGCTTCGGCGGGATCGTCTGGGCGATCACCGCCCAACGAAAAGGGGACCAGCCGCTCAGCGCGCGACGGGTCCCCTTCGGTGTCTTTGCCTGCACCGCCGCTTTCGTGACGGTGCCGCTATGGCCGCTGCTTAGCGCCCGATAACGACCGTCACCGCGCGGCGATTCTTCGCATAGGCTTCCTCGGTCGAACCGAGTTCGGCCGGGCGTTCCTTGCCATAGCTGATGACACTGATCCGCGACGGATCGACGCCGAGCGACGCGAGATAATTTTTCGCGGCATTGGCGCGGCGTTCGCCGAGCGCGATGTTGTAATCGCGGGTGCCGCGTTCGTCGGCATGGCCTTCGAGCGTGACGCGGACCGCGGGGTTGCGCTGCAGCCACTGCGACTGGGTCTGCAACGTCGCCTGATCCTGTGCGTCGACATTATACTGGTCGTAATCGAAGAAAACGCGGTCGCCCATGGCGCCGACGCTGGCGAGGAAATCTTCCTGCGATCCGGGGACGACCCCGGTTCCGGTGTCGGTGCCCGTATCCCCGGTGCCTTCGGGTGCGGGGGGAAGCGTGTCGGGGGCCTTTTTCGCGCAGGCGCCAACAGCAAGCATGGTGATCGCCGCGATCATCGCGGTGCTTTTGCGTATCGTCATGTTTCTGTCCTCTTGTTGTTGAAAATCATTCGTGCGGCCAAATTGGCCCGTTCAGGACGCGATAGTTGAACCCGATCGCGTCCCTTTGGTTCCGGTTTCCTCAGGGAAGTACCGGACCCCAGCTGGGATCGGATCCGTCCTGCGGGGTCGGCAGTCGGCGCAGGTTCACGCCGGTCAGGTCGACCTGCCACAGGCTCGACTTGCCTTCGCGTCCACGCGTCGTGCGAAAGAACTGGATCACGCGGCCATTCGGCGACCAGGTCGGCGCCTCGTCTTGCCAGCTGTTGGTCAGCATCCGCACGCCGCCGCCCGACGGGGTCATCACGCCGATGCGGAACTCGCCGCCGCCCATGCGGGTGAAAGCGATCAGGTCACCGCGCGGCGACCATTCGGGCGTCGCCGCTCGGCCGCCGCCAAAGCTGATGCGCTGCTGGTTCGACCCGTCGATGTTCATCGTATAGATTTGCTGGCCGCCCGACCGGTCGCTCTCGAACACGATCTTCTTGCCGTCGGGCGAGAAGCTGCCCCCGACGTCGATGCCCGGCGTGTTGGTGAGCCGCACCGGGGTGCCGCCGTTCGCCGAGATGCGATAGATGTCGGTGTTGCCGTTCACCGCCATCGAATAGAGGATTTGCGTGCCATCGGGCGACCAGCGCGGCGCGAAGGTCGCGTTCGCGCTTTCGGTCACCAGCTTCTGCGACCCAGATGCCACGTCATAGATGAACACGCGGACGCGGTTGTTCAGATAGGAGACGTAGACGATCTTCTTGTAATCGGGGGAGAAACGCGGAGAAATCGCCAGCGCCTGACCGTTGGTGATGAAACGGTGGTTGCCGCCGTCCGAATCCATGATCGCGAGCCGCTTGATGCGATTCCCCTTCGGTCCGCTTTCGGCGATATAGGCGACGCGGCTGTCGAAGAAGGGCGATTCCCCCGACAGGCGCGAATAAATGGCGTCGGCGCATTTGTGCGCGGCGCGGCGCCAGTCGCCGGGCTGGATCTCGAAACCCTGCCGCACCAGCTCGCTGCCGAGCTGGGTGTCATAGAGATAGCAGCCGACGACAAGGCCGCCGGTGCCGCTGGCGCGCACGAAACCGTGGACGACATTTTCGGCGTTGTTTCCCTGCCAGTCGGCAAAGCGCGGTGCCGTGACTTCGGCCATCGAAATCGCGCGGAGCCCGGCGGGGCCGACGGGAGCGTAGAGGCCGCTGCGCTCAAGGTCGGCGGCGATGACTTCGGCGATCTGGCGCCCGAGCGTATCGGTGCGCAGCCCGGCAACCGTCTGCGCCGACGGCGTCGCAAGCGCGGGGACCGCGATGACGGTGCGGTCCTGCGACAGTGTGCCTTCGATCGTCTCGCGCGGTTCGGTCGGGGTGACCGCGGGGGGCGCGGGGTTCGTCTGCGCGGCAACCGGTGCCGCGGTGAGCAGCAGGGCGAGCGAAAGGCTGATCGGGCGGAGGAGCATTTCTCTTACCTCTTGATGAAATCGAGCGTGTAATTCTGCCAGAAGCTGTAATTCTCTTCGGGCAGATCGAAGGGTGCGGCCAGTTCGACCGCGCGTTTGGCACATTCCTGATGCCGTTGGACCTGGAATTTGTTGCTGTCATTTTCGCCCGTCGTGCTGACGCTGGTAAAGCCCGCGAGCGCGCCCGACTGGGTCAATCTGAACTTCACGACGGTCTTGAGCTGGTCGACATCGACCCCCGATATGCGGCAGCCGTTCCAGCGCGGACCAACCTTCGCCTTGATGCTGACGTCGATCGAGCGGCGAACCTCGGCGGCGGTCGCTGCGGCAGGGGCGCCTCTAGTCTGGGTAGACTTGGTCAATTCACGACTGATACTTTCGAGATCGCCCGAGGGTTGCCCGGCACGTCGAGGCGGAGCCTTTTTGGTAGGCGGCTTTTTCGGCACCTCCTTGGAAGGAGCTGCCTTGGTCGCAGGTCGCTTTTTGGTAGGCGCCGGCTTTGGCCGCTCGATTTGCCTGGGCGTCGGGGCGGGCGTCGGTCGCACCACTGGTTCGGGTATCGGCGGCGCTGGCACTGGCTCGGGCGCCGCGATGTCGACCTGATCCTCTTCGCCGAGCCGGGCGGCGGGGGGCGTGTCGGTGATAACCGGCGCGGTAGACGTCGGCGCCGTTTCGGCGATCAGGTCGACTTCCATCGGGGGGTTGTCGAAACGGCGGTCGCCCGGGGTCCATTGAAGCGAAAGCAGCCCGATAATCAGGACATGCGCCACCACCGCGATGGCGAGCCCGCGTCTTTCATTCCCCCTCACTGCCCGTTGTTCGGCCATCATCTCAACCTAGGGTTGCGTTTCTGAACCGTCGGTGACCGCGGCCGGCGCGCTGTCGGCGGCGCCTTCCGAACCCGTCGTCACCAGCGAAATGCGCGTCAGGCCCGCACGGTTGAGCTCGCCCATCACGCGCATCACGCGCCCGTAATCGAGCCCCTTGTCGGCGCGCAGCATGATCTGGCGCGGCTTGTCCTTGCCTTCATTTTCGCGCGCGATCGCGTCGAGCCGGGCGGGAAGCTCGGCTTCGGGCACGACCTCCTCGCCGATATAGAGCGTGTCGTCGGCGTTGATCGACAGCTGCACCGGTTCCTGATCCTCGGTCTCGACCGGTTTCGCCCGGCTTTCGGGCAGGTCGATCGGCACCGCGGAGGCGAGCAGGGGCGCTGTGATCATGAAGATGATCAAGAGCACGAGCATCACGTCGACGAGTGGGGTGACGTTGATCTCGGCCATCGGCGCGCGGCGGTTGCCGCGGCCGCGCCGGCCGCCGATGCCGCCCGAAGGTCCGGTCATCGCCATCAGGCTTCGACCTCGAGTTCGCGGCTGAAGGTCGCGTGCAGCCCGTCGGCGAAGCGGCCGAGGCGCGATTCGAGCCGGTTCAGCCGCTGCGAGAATGCGTTGTAGGCGATCACCGCGGGGATCGCGGCGAACAGGCCGATCGCGGTCGCGAACAGCGCTTCGGCGATGCCCGGGGCGACGACCGCAAGGCTGCTGTTATTTTCGGCCGCGATCGCGGTGAAGCTGCGCATGATGCCCCACACGGTGCCGAACAGGCCGACAAAGGGCGCGACCGAGCCGATCGTCGCCAGCGTCCCGATCTTTTCGGCAAGCCGGTCGACTTCACCCGCTACCGCGCTGTTCATTGCAATGCCGAGGCGCTCGCGCGTGCCTTCGCGGTCGACGATCTTGCCCTTGGTCGACCGCCGCCATTCGCTGATTCCGGCCGAAAGGACCTTGGCGCTGGGCAGTTCCTCGCCGCTGTTCTTGTCGAAGAATTTGTCGATATTGTCGGCGCGCCAGAAATCGCGTTCGAAGCGTTCGGACGCGGTCATCAGCTTGCTGACCCCGCGGCCGTGCGTGAAAATCACCATCCAGACATAGATGGAGGCGGCGAGCAGCCCGATCATCACCGCCTTCACGATGATATCGGCCTGCAGGAACAGCGCGACGGGGGACAGGGTCGCCGCGTCGGCGGCCAGCGAGATATTGTCTAGCAAGGGAAAGTCTCTCCATTCATGATGGCGGTAAATCGGTCGGCCCACCCCGCGGGCTGGCGGCGCGGCCGGCCCTCGGGCGACAGGAAGGCGGCGGTGACTTGCCCGACCGTCAATGTCTCGCCGCTTAACGTGTCAGTTCCGCGAAGGATGCGCTGCGATATGATCACGCTCGCGCCGCGCACCGCCTCGACGGTGCTGACGACGAGCAAATCGTCGTCGAGCTTCGCCGGACTGCGGTATTTGATCGCAAGGTCGGTGACCGCCCAGCTACCTTCGCCGCTCTCCATCGCCGCGCGCTGGTCGATGCCCGCGATGCGCAGCATATCCGACCGCGCGCGCTCCATGTAGCGCAGGTAATTGGCGTGATAGACGATGCCGCTAAGGTCGGTGTCCTCGAAATAGACGCGCGCCCGGTAATGATGCTCAGCCCCGACGAAGGCGCCGGGGATGAAGGGGGGCGGGACGTTTACCATTGTCCCAACCGATAGCGTCGCAACGACTCGTCGCAAACCCCTAACCAACGGTTCGTCGCAGATCGGGGCCGGTTGGCAGAATGAAAGCCGCGGAAATCCGCCTATTTCGCCTGGTCGAAAAGTCCGTCCTGCGACCCCGCGGGCGGATTGAGCCCCAGATGCTTCCATGCGCTCGCGTTGAGCATGCGTCCGCGCGCGGTGCGCGCGATCAGCCCGGCCTGCAGCAGATAGGGTTCGATCACATCCTCGATCGTGTCGCGCGGTTCGCTGAGGCCCGCCGCGAGCGTTTCGACCCCGACGGGGCCGCCGCGATAGATGTCGGCGATCATCGTGAGGTAACGCCGATCCATCGCGTCGAGTCCGAGGGCATCGACTTCGAGCCGGTTGAGCGCGGCATCGGCCGCCTTCGCGTCGACGATCACATGCCCCGCAACGGTCGCGAAATCGCGCACGCGGCGGAGCAGCCGCCCGGCGATGCGCGGCGTCCCGCGCGACCGTTTCGCGATCTCCAACGCGCCGTCGGACGCGATGGGGAGCGACAGCAGGCGCGCGGCGCGCGAAATCACCTGTTCGAGCTCGCCATGCGTGTAGAAATTGAGCCGCACCGGAATCCCGAAGCGGTCGCGCAACGGCGTCGTCAGCAGCCCCTGCCGCGTCGTCGCGCCGACCAGCGTGAATTTCGGCAGGTCGATCCGCACCGACCGCGCCGAGGGCCCCTCGCCGATCATGATGTCGAGCGCGCGGTCCTCCATCGCGGGATAAAGGATTTCCTCCACTGCGGGCGACAGCCGGTGAATTTCGTCGATGAAGAGGACGTCGCCGTCCTCGAGATTGGTGAGCAGGGCCGCGAGGTCGCCCGCTTTCGCGATCACCGGGCCGCTGGTCGAACGGAAGCCGACACCCAGTTCCTTCGCGACGATCTGCGCGAGCGTCGTCTTGCCCAGCCCCGGCGGGCCATAGAAGAGCACATGGTCGAGCGCGTCGGCCCGCGCCTTCGCCGCCTCGATAAAAATGCGCAGATTCTCGCGCGCCGCCGCCTGCCCGACGAACTCGGCGAGCGACTTGGGGCGGAGCGCGGCGTCGGCATCCTCGGGTGTGCGGATCGGGGTGGTGAGGGCGGGCTCAGTCATAACGCTCTATTGCCTCGCCGAGGATACAAACCCAAGGTTCCTGACGATCCTCATAGACTGAAAATTGCGGCTCGAAGTCATGGCCGGGTTCGAAATTGCCGATCGGCACGGCATAGCTGTCGAGCTCCGGGCGATTGAGGAACCAGAGCGTGGAGCCGCAGTTTTTGCAGAAGTAGAAGTCCGCGATAGTGCCGCTTCCGCCGGGATGCTGGTACAATTTCGCTTCGCCCTCTGTGCGGATATTCTCGGCGGGGAAGCGCGCCTGTGCGGCAAAGGCGCTGCCGCTCCGCGCCTTGCAATTGCGACAGTGGCAGACCGAGACGCGGATCGGTTCGCCGGCGCAGGCGATACGGAGCTGGCCGCAGCGGCAGGAAGCGTTGCGAACGCGCTCGGTCACTTGGCCGCCTTTTTGAGCGCGACGCGAACGAGCGCGTCGAGGCTGGCGCCCGCGCCCAGTTCTTCGCTCGCTGCCGCGACCGCGGCGCTCGCCTCGCCGGGTTTGAAGCCGAGGCCGGTGAGCGCGGTGACGGCGTCGCCGAGCGGGCCGACGGTTGCCGCGAGGGACGGGCCGCTACCGGCAATACCGCCGAGCGCGCCCGCCTTGTCGTTCAGTTCATGCGTGATCCGCTGCGCGAGCTTCGGGCCGACGCCATTGGCGCGCGCGATCATCGCGCTGTCGCCGCTCGCGAGCGCGCGCTGCAGGTCGCCGAGTTCGAGCGCCGAGAGGATCGCGAGCGCGACCTTCGCGCCGACGCCCTGCACGCTGGTGAGCAGGCGGAACCAGTCGCGTTCCTCGGCCTTGGCGAAGCCGAGGAGGCGCAGGAAATCCTCGCCGACGAGCATTTCGGTGTGGATGGTGACATCGCCGCCGACCGGGCCGAGCGCGTCCAATGTCCGCGCCGACGCCTCGACCAGATAACCGACGCCGCCGACGTCGATCACCGCATGGCCTGCGCCGCTGCTGTCGAGCCGTCCGGTGAGTTTCGCGATCATGGATCGGTGCTAGCGCGGGGAGAACGAAAAGGGAATCAATTTCCCTCGATGATGGCGTTCAGACTCTCGGCCGATGGTTCGCGTGGCAGATCGCGACCGCGAGCGCATCGGCGGCATCGGCTCCCGCGACCTTCGCGCCGGGCAGTAGGACACGCAGCATCGCCTGCACCTGTTCCTTCGCCGCGCCGCCGGTGCCGACGATCGCCTTCTTGACCAGCCGCGGGGCATATTCGGTCACCACCAGCCCGCCGCGCGCGCAGCCGAGCAGCACGACCCCGCGCGCATGCGCAAGCTTCAGCGTCGATTGCGGATTGTCGTTGACGAAGACTTCTTCGACCGCCGCGCAAGCGGGGGCATGATCGGCGATCACCGCCGCGAGCACGGTATCGAGATAAGCGAGCCGGTCGGGCAGCGACGCTGTCGCGTCGGTCTTTACCTGCCCGTTGGCGATGTGGCTGATCCGGCTGCCCTCGACGCGGATGACGCCCCAGCCGGTGCAACTGAGCGAGGGATCGAGACCGAGGATGATCAGCCGAGCTTCTCCATCACCGCGTCGGGGATTTCGTAATTGCCCCACACGGTCTGGACATCGTCGTCGTCGTCGAGCGTGTCGATCAGCTTGAACAACGTCTGCGCAAGTGCCTCGTCGGCGACTTCGCTCTTGAGCGTCGGACGCCACGCGAGCTTCACGCCTTCGGCTTCGCCGAGCTTGCCTTCGAGCGCCTTCGCCACTTCGTGCAAGGAATCGACGCTGGTCCAGATGTCGTGGCCGTCTTCGGACGATTCGACATCGTCGGCGCCGGCATCGAGCGCGGCTTCGAACACGGTGTCGGCATCGCCGGCGCCCGCGCCATAGCTGATCATGCCGAGGCGGTCGAAACCGTGGCTGACGCTGCCCGAAGTGCCAAGGTTGCCGCCATTCTTGCTGAACGCGGTGCGGACGTTGGTCGCGGTACGGTTGCGATTGTCGGTCAGCGCCTCGACGATCAGCGATACGCCGCCAGGGCCATAGCCTTCGTAGCGGATTTCTTCGTAATTATCGCCGTCGTTGCCCGCCGCCTTGTCGATCGCACGCTGGATATTGTCCTTCGGCATCGACTGCGCCTTGGCGGCGTTCACCGCGGCGCGCAGGCGCGCGTTTGCGTCGGGATCGGGCAGGCCCATCTTTGCGGCGACGGTGATTTCGCGGCTCAGCTTCGAAAAGAGGCTGCTGCGCTTTTTGTCCTGCGCACCCTTGCGGTGCATGATGTTCTTGAATTTACTATGGCCGGCCACTTGCGGTTCCCGATCGATGAAATGAATGTGGCGCCGCCACTAGCGCGAAGCGCGGTTTCAGACAACCACGGCGGTTCCCGAAGCGCTGACCATCAGCATCGAGCCGTTCTGGCCGAGCACTTCATAGTCGAGGTCGACGCCGATCACCGCATTGCCGCCGAGGCGCGCCGCTTCGGCTTCCATCTCGGCGATCGCTTCCTTGCGCGCGCGGGCGAGGACATCCTCATATTTGCCCGAGCGCCCGCCGACGATGTCGGTGATCGACGCGAACAGGTCGCGGAACAGGTTCGCGCCGACGATCACCTCGCCGGTGACGATGCCCAGATATTCGCGGACCGGACGGCCCTCGACATTGTTGGTGGTGGTGCTGAACATCGTCACTCTCCCTCGTGGTTTTTAATCGATCCCGAGCGCCGATTTATAGACGTCGAGGATCGCTTCCATTTCCTTGCGGTCGTGGACCGGCAGTTTGCGCAGGCGCACGATCTGGCGCATGATCTTCGGGTCGTATCCGTTGCTCTTGGCTTCGTTATAGGTGTCGCGGATGTCGTCGGCGATGCCCTTTTTCTCTTCTTCCAGACGCTCGATACGCTCGATGAAAAGACGCAGCTGTTCGTCGGACACGGTGGCTTCGCTCATTTTATACTCCGCTCAGATTGGATGATTGCGTGGCGAGAATCGCCTCGGCGCCCGATTAGCGGGGTCAGGGATTCTTGGCCATGCTTTCTTCCATCCGCGCGAGCTGTTCGGGGGTCGCGGCGACGTGGAAGCGTGCTTTCCACTCCGCGGTGGGCATGCCGTGGACGATCGTGCGGCCCGCTTCCTTGTCCATGTCCCCGGCCTCTGCGATCCAGTCGCCAAGGCAGTTGCGGCAAAATCCGGCGAGCCCCATCAGGTCGATGTTCGCCGCGTCGCTGCGATGCTGGAGCAGGCGGACAAGGCGGCGAAACGCCGCGGCGGCGGCGGCATCGTCGAGATCGTCGAGCGCATTGTTCGAATTCGGCTGATCGTCGCTGCAGGACATGGCTACTCCCTTTGATTGAATAGCTATACGGTTGTTGCCTTCATCGCATCAAGACGGCATTGCCCTAGCGTCCCCTGTCATCGGAGCATTTGTGGTTCAAAGCTTTACCCCCCGCCAGCGCAAGGTGCGCATCCTGGCGACCCTTGGCCCCGCAAGCGCCAACCCGGAGATGATCGCCGAGCTGCATCGCGCCGGCGCCGACGCCTTTCGCGTCAATATGAGCCATGGCGACCACGCCGGGCACGCGAAGGTGATCGCCGCGATCCGCGCGCTCGAAAAGGACACCGGCCGCCCGACGACGATCCTCGTCGACCTGCAGGGACCGAAGCTGCGCGTCGGTACGTTTGGGAATGGCCCCGCAGAGCTGGTGAAGGGTGCGGCCTTCACGCTCGACACTGACAAGGCACCCGGCGACGCGACGCGCGTCCACCTGCCGCACCCTGAACTCTTTGCCGCGCTCGAGCCCGATACGCGCCTGCTGATCGACGACGGCAAGCTGGTGCTTCGCGTCAAGAGCGTGACGCCGGGCAAGATCGAAACGGTGGTCGATGTCGGCGGCAAGATTTCGGACCGCAAGGGCGTCAACGTCCCCGACGTCGTCGTGCCGCTTGCGGCGCTGACCGAAAAGGACCGCAAGGACCTGACCTTCGCGCTCGAACAGCATGTCGACTGGATCGCGCTGTCGTTCGTGCAGCGCCCCGAGGATGTCGCCGAGGCGCGTCGCCTGATCGGCGGCAAGGCGGCGTTGCTCGTCAAATTCGAAAAGCCGTCTGGCGTGCAGCGGATCGAGGAAATCCTCGAGCTCGCTGACGCGGCGATGGTCGCGCGCGGCGACCTGGGGGTCGAACTTCCCCCCGAAGCGGTGCCGCCGCTCCAGAAAAAGATCGTCGCGACCGCGCGCCGCATGGGCAAGCCGGTGGTCGTCGCGACGCAGATGCTCGAATCGATGATCGTCTCGCCGTCGCCGACGCGCGCCGAAGTGTCCGACGTTGCGACCGCGATATATGACGGCGCCGACGCGATCATGCTGTCGGCCGAAACCGCGGCGGGCGCTTTTCCGGTTGAGGCGGTGACGATGATGGATTCGATCGCGCGCTCGGTCGAAAGCGATCCCGATTATTTCCGCCGCCTGCATTTCACCGAGACGGCACCCGACGCGACGACCGCCGACGCGCTCGCCGAGGCGGCGGGCAATATCATCACCACGATCGCCGCCGACGCGATCATCTGTTTCACCGCATCGGGTTCGACCGCGCGGCGCGTCGCGCGCGAACGGCCGGGCGCGCCGCTGCTGGTGCTGACGCCGAAGCGCGAGGCGGCGCGGCGCATGGGGCTTCTCTGGGGGGCGCATGCCGTGCCGACCAAGGACATCGGCAGCTTCGAGGAGATGATCGCCAAGGGCAAGCGCATGGCGCTGCGCCACGGCATCTGCAAGGCGGGCGCGAAGCTCGTCATGATGGCGGGGGTGCCGTTCGGTACCCCGGGGTCGACGAACGTGCTTCACGTGGCGACGCTGACCGGCGACGAGCTGCGCGGATACAGCTAAGCGATTCAAATCGGCACAAGAGTTACCGGCTGATTCACAAAATTTCGGGGTTGATTCAGAACGGGACGTCCTAAAATGGTAAATGCGCTTTGCACCATTGACGCCGCGCGGCATAGTTGGTGCAAGTAGTGCGTCGGACCCGCGTCGGGGGGCTCCGCATCGCCAGTCCGGAGGTTGTTTCCGCGTGTCCGCACCGTTCCGTTTTCCGCGCTTTTTTGTCACCAGCCCGGCGCCTTGTCCCTATCTGGCGGGCAAGACCGAGCGCAAGGTGTTCACCGAGCTGAGCGGCAACACCGCGAACGAGCTGAACGACGCGCTCGGCCGCATCGGTTTCCGCCGCAGCCAGTCGGTCGCCTATCGTCCGAGCTGCGCCGACTGCTCGGCATGCGTGTCGGTGCGCGTCTGCGCGGGCGAATTTACTCCGAGCAATTCGCAGAAGCGCAACATCCGCCGTAACGGCGATCTCGTCGCCACCGCATGCAAACCGTGGGCGACCGAAGAGCAATATGCGCTGCTCCGCTCCTATCTGGGGTCGCGCCATCCGAACGGCGGCATGGCGGATATGGACGAGCAGGATTTTGCCGACATGGTCGAGCAGACACCGGTCGACAGCTATATGATCGAATATCGCGAGCCGACGACCGATGGCACCAAGGGCCGTCTTGTCGGCTGCTGCCTGACCGACCGGCAGGGCGACGGGCTGTCGATGATCTACAGCTTCTTCGACGCGGCGCACCCGCTGCGCGAGGGGCTCGGCACGTACATCATCGCCGACCATGTCCAGCGCGCCGCGCGCGCCGGGCTTCCTTACGTGTATCTCGGCTACTGGATCGAAGGGTCGGCGCGCATGGCGTACAAGGCGCGTTTCCGTCCGCTCGAACGGCTCGGCCCCGAGGGCTGGTCGCGCTTCGAGCCGACCCAGTCCGAGCGCATCGCGGCGATGTTCGAACTCGCCTGACAGCCCGCGAGGGTTGACCGGTTGACGCGGCACTTTTCGCAGGCCATTGAACCGTAAGGGGATTTTCGAGGCGGGGAACAAAGGAGATGACCTTGTTCCAAACTCGTGGCGCTGTAAAATTCCTGCTTCCGACCTTTGCTGCCGGTCTCGCCCTTGCTGTCTCGCCGCTGGCGGCGCAGCCGCGCCAAGGCACGGGAACGCGCGACGGCGCGTCGATCAACGGCGTCGACCAGGCGCATCAGATCGACTGCGAAGGACGCCCGGCCGAGGTTTCGGGTTCGGGCAATCGCATCGACTTCGTCGGTGATTGCCCCGGCCTGACGGTCAATGGCGTCGACAACCAGATCAGCATAATTTTGCCGCCCGGCGCCGACCTTCGTGTTTCGGGTGTCGACAATGTCGTAAGCTGGCGGATCCGCGGCAATGGCAAGCCGCGCATTTCGGTTCAGGGTGTCGACAATCAGGTGCGCCCCTTGCGTTAGCGAAAGCGGCGCCAACCCGCACAAATCCGACTAATTGCGAACGTCTCGCAACGGCCAGATTCTCGCCGCCACCGGTTGACCTTTCCTCGCTTTCAAGGGCATAGCTTTGCGCCGAGGACATAAGTCCGGGTCGCATCCGTTATGATTTCGCCGGGGGGCTGGCGACAGGGGGAAAGGATGCCCGTGCGCGCGTTCAGCATCACGGTCAGCGATGGCAGGTGCGGCTTTTGCCGCCCGGTGGCGCGCGCATGAGCGAGCCGGTCAAGGTTGCGATCATCGGATCGGGTCCCGCGGGGCTCAGCGCGGCATCGCGCGCCGGGCAGCTCGGGCTCAGCCATATATTGCTCGAAAAGACCGATCACCTGTCGGACACCATCTTCAAATATCAAAAGGGCAAGCGCGTCCTCGCGACGCCCGAACGGCTCGACCTGCGATCCGATTGCCGTTTTGCCGAGGGTGCGCGCGAATATATCCTCGGCAATTGGGACGAGGATGCCGCGAACAACAAGGTCCAGGTCGCCTATCACGCCGAGGTCGCCGAAGTGACCGGCGAGAAGGGCGCCTTCGCGATCAAGACGGCGAAGGGTGAGGTCTACACGGCAGAGAATATCGTGCTGGCGATCGGCACGCAGGGCAATCCGAACCGGATGCGCTGCGAAGGCGCGGACATGCCGCACATCATTTATCAGGTCGACGATCCCGAGGATTTCAAGGACAAGCATATCACCGTCGTCGGGTCGGGCGACGCGGGCATCGAAAATGCGCTCGGCGTCGCCGAGGAAGCGCTTGAAAACACCGTCACCATCCTCAACCGCTCGAAGGATTTCGCGCGCGCCAAGGCCAAGAATGTCGCCGACATGATGGAGGCGGGCGAGAATGGCTTCATGTCGATCCGCACCGAGACGCAGCCCAAGAAGGTCGAACCCGGCTGGCTGACGCTCGAAACCCCGACGGGCGAAGAGCGGATCGAATGCGACGTGATCGTCGCGCGCCTCGGGTCGGTCGCGCCGCGCGGCTTCGTCGAATCGATGGGGATCGAGTTTACCGGCCCCGACCGCGAGGCCTTTCCGAAGCTGTCGCCGACCTTTGAATCGACCGTTCCCGGCATTTTCGTGATCGGCGCGCTCGCGGGCTACCCGCTGATCAAGCATTGCATGAACCAGGGCTATGACGTCGTCGAGTTCATCAACGGCAACACCGGCCTGACCCCGGCGGACGAAAAGGATCTGGCGGCGATATTCGCTGATTTGCCGCAGCAGAAGCCGGTCAGCGAATGGCTGGAATATCTGCGCACCCGCATCAGCATCTTCGCCGACGTATCACCGCTGCAGATGCGCGAATTCATGCTCGATTCGAAGGTCGCCTTTTATCGCAAGGGCGACATCGTGTTCGAGAAAGGCGAGCCGGGTTCGTCGCTGTTCGCGATCGCTGACGGTTTTGCCGAGGTCGAGGTCGGCCCGGGCATCACCGTGCCGATCGAACAGGGCTCGATCTTTGGCGAGGTCGGCCTGATTTCGGGTCGCAAGCGCGGCGCAACGATCCGCGCGGGCGAGGATGGAATTTTCGTCGAGGTGTCGCGTACCGCCGCGCTCAAGTTGATGGCCGCGGTGCCCGGTGCGAAGCGAGTGATCAACCGCATCTCGCTCGAACGGCAATTGCTCCAGATTTTCAAGGGCGGACTGACCGTCGAGGATCTCGGCCCCGTCGTCGATACGGCCGAGGTCGAGCGCGTGCCCGCGGGCAAGGTCGTGCTGACCGAGGGCGAGCAGGGCGACGATGTCTATGTCATCCGCTCGGGATCGATGGTGGTCGAGAAGGATATCGGCGGTAAGCCGATCTTCCTGCGCTATCTGCCCGCCGGCAGCTTCTTCGGCGAAATGGGCGTGCTGAGCGGCGCGCCGCGCAACGCCACGGTCAAGGCGGCGGTTGGCGCCGAACTGATCAAGCTGACCGGCGAAAGTTTCCGCAAGATGCTCGCCGCGCGGCCGCAGGTGCGCGAGGCGACCGAGGCTGCGGTCGCCGAACGCGCGCAGATGAACAGCTTCATCGAATCGCGGAAAGCGAGCTATTCGAGCGCGGTCGACCTCTATTCGGACACCGCTAGCTTCATCATGAAGGAAGGGCTCGGCGAGGCGACCGACGCGCTGCTGATCGACGAGAATCTGTGCGTCGGCTGCGACAATTGCGAGAAAGCATGCGCCGACAGCCACGAAGGGCTGTCGCGGCTCGACCGCGAGGCGGGCAAGACCTTCGCGCACCTCCATGTGCCGACGAGTTGCCGCCACTGCGAGCATCCGCACTGCATGGCCGACTGCCCGCCGAACGTCATCCACCGCGGCCCCGACGGCGAAGTGTTCATGGAGCCCGGCTGCATCGGCTGCGGCAACTGCATGCGCAACTGCCCCTATGGCGTGATCCGCATGGAAGCCGCGCCGCCCGAAAAGCCGAGCCTGCTGCGCTGGCTGCTCACCGGCTTCGGTCCCGGCCCGGGCGAGCCGTCGCCCAAGTGGACGAAGAAGCAATTGGGTGATGAGAAGCCCAAGAAGATCGCGGTCAAATGCGACATGTGCAAAGGCATCTCGGGCGGCCCGGCGTGCGTGCGTGCGTGTCCGACCGGCGCCGCGATCCGCGTTTCGCCCGAGGAATTCCTGACGATCGCGCGGCTCGAAGAGGACGCGGGTTGATGGCGAGCCTCTTTCAACGCCGCCGGTCGAAGGCGACCCAGACCGAGCGCGTGCGCGAGCGCAAGCATGAGGGCTTCCTGCGTTACGCAGGTTTCCGCTGGGCGAAGATCTCGGGCGCGCTCTGCCTGCTGATCATCGTGAGCTACGCCTTGGTCGACGTGACGCCGCGTCACAATGGCGGCAGCTGGTACGGCTATACGCTCGGCACGATCGGCGCGGCGCTCATCCTGTGGCTCACGGCATTGGGCTATCGCAAGCGCAAGATGACGAGCGACTATTGGTCGCTGAAGGCATGGACGTCGGCGCATGTCTATCTCGGGCTCAGCCTGATCGTCATCGGTACCTGGCACACCGGGTTCCAGCTCGGCTGGAACGTCCACACGCTCGCGTGGGTGCTGATGATGCTCGTGATCCTGTCGGGGCTCTATGGCGTCATCGCCTATGCGACCTTGCCGACGGCGCTGTCGAACAACCGCGACGAAATGACGCAGATGCAGATGCTCGAGGCGATCCGTGCCTTCGATCGCCAGCTGCACAGCGCGGCGCAACCGCTGACGCCCGCCGACACCGCGCCGGTGCTCGCGGCGCTCGACGAGGATCCGTTCGCGGGCGGCATCGGCGCGCGATTGTCGGGCCGCTATCCGAATTGCGCGACTGCGGCGGCGCTGCGCACGCTGGCGGTCTCGAACGGCAGCGACCGTGAGGCGCGCGAGAAGGTTGTCGGGCTGCTCAAGCAGAAGGAAGCCGCTCTGACGCGCCTGCGGCGGCATCTTCGCATCCGCGGGCTGCTCGAAATCTGGCTCTATGTGCATGTGCCGCTGACCTTTGCGCTGATCGCGGCGCTGTCGGCGCACATCATTAGCGTCTTTTTCTACTGGTAAGGCGGGGAGGGGGATCATGAGCTTCATCCTGCGCCGCATCTCGACGACGAAGACGGGCAAGCAGATCATCCGCGACCAGGCGTTGCCGGGCGACACGATCACGCTCGGCCGCGAGGGCGGCAACACGATCCACGTCGCCGATCTTGCGGTGAACCCGCATCATGCGACGATCAGCAGCCCCGATGGGCGCACGGTTCGCGTCGCGGCGAGCGAGGGGCTGGGGTTCGACCTCAACGGCCGCAGCGAAACCGTCGCTGACATCGACAGTGGTTCGGGCGGCGAGCTGCGCTTCGGCGGCCACCGCCTGACGATCGCGCGCGAGGGCGACAATATCATCCTGCTCGTCGAACGCATCGACGAGCTGTCGCAATCGTCGAAGGATGTCGACGAGGTCAAAGCCTTCTCGCTGCAAGGCGTGATGCTCGGCAAGCGCATGGGGGCGTGGCTGTTCGCAGCGGTGATGCTGCTCGCCTTCCTGATCGGGCCGATCTGGGCGTGGTACAGCTACAAGAATGTGAACGAACGCCCCGATGGCTATCATGCCGACAGCGCGTGGCTGTCGGGTCCGCTGTCGAGCGCGCACGCGAGCCTGAAGAACGATTGCCAGTCGTGCCATGTCGAACCCTTCGTCACGGTGACCGACAAGGCATGCGTCGGCTGCCATACCGGCGAGCACAAGGCGATGAGCATGGCGCATGCGAATGCGCCGACCGCGATGCTGCTCGCTGCGCGCCACCCGCCGGGTGTCGGTGAACGCATCCTCGATGGCTTTGCCAAGACCTTCAACAAGCCGCAGGGGCGCTGCGTTGAATGTCATACCGAACATGAAGGATCCGGGCCGATGCCCGCGACGCCGCAGAAATTCTGTGCCGATTGCCACGACGGCATGTCGGGGCGGCTCAAGACCGCAGGCCATCCGACGACGCTCGCCGACGCTGCCGATTTCGGCACGAGCCACCCCGAATTCCGTCCGCTGGTGCGGTCGGCGCCCGGCGCGAAGCCGGTGCGCACGACGCTCGCGAAGGGGACGGTCGATTATAACGGCCTGAAATTCCCGCACGACATGCACTTGCAGGCGACCGGCGGGGTTGCGCGCATGGCGGCGAGCTTCCGTGGCCGCTATGATTTCGGCAAGAAACTAGAATGTGCGAACTGTCACCGCGTCGAGGCAGACGGGGTGCGCGTCAAGCCGGTCGAGATGGAACGCGACTGCGCCATGTGCCACAGCCTCGCGTTCGAGACCGTTGGCGGCGTGACGCGCACGCTGCGCCATGGCGAGCCCGACCAGGTCGTCGCCGACCTCACCGCCTATTATCGCTCGACCCCGCCCGCGCGGCCGCTCCAGCTTGGCGGGATGCAGCGGCGACGCCCCGGCGCCTATGCCGAGGGGCAGGTCTATAATATCTACTTCAACGAAGTCGCGGCGCGGCCGTCGCGCGCGCAGGATGCGGTGCGCGCGGTCTTTTCGAAGGGCGGCGCCTGCTATGATTGCCACACCATTTTTGCCCCCACGGCGGGCAACAACTGGCGCGTCGCGGCGGTCGACCAGACTTCGCGATACCTGCAAAAGGGCTGGTTCGACCATGACGCGCACAAGGAAACCGACTGCGCCGATTGCCACACCGCCGCGCCCGCGTCGAAGGCGTCGAGCGACCTCCTCGTTCCCGGGCTTCGCGAGTGCCGCGACTGCCATGTCGGTGAGGGCGGGGCGCGGGTGGTGAAGGTCGAGACCGCGACCGAATCGCCCTGCGCGATGTGCCACGAATATCATTCGGACGGTGGGAAACCGTGGATGCCGCCGCGCCAGCGCAAGAAAAACATCGCCGCAATCACAAATAAACCTCTTGCTGCTAGCTATGGTGTGAGCATGATCACAGGAACCGGGGGGCGGGGCCTTTACGATGTGACGTGGCGCACACCTCCCTTGCACGGGGCAAGGCGGGGCGGGTGAGATTTTATGGGCCGGGACCAGCCGGCCGGAACGGGGGACGGATATGCTGATCGCACAGATCACAGATATCCATATCGGGTTCGATCCGGACAATCCGGCCGAGTATAACCGCAAGCGCCTCGACGAGGTGCTCGACGTGCTGATCGAGGGGCCGAACCGCCCCGACCTTCTGCTCGCGACCGGCGACATCACAGACCGCGGCGACGACGACAGCTATCGCCGCCTTGTGACCGCCTTTTCGCGCTGTCCCTTTCCCGTGTGGCCGAGCGTCGGAAATCATGATTTGCGCGACAATTTCCACGCGCGCTTCCCCGGCTTCGACGACGGCAACGGGTTCGTCCAGTACACAATCGAGCTGCCCGAGCTGCGGCTGGTGACGGTCGATACGCTCGAGGAAGGGCGCCATGGCGGTGCCTTTTGCGAGGCGCGCGCCGCCTGGCTCGACACCGAACTGGCGAAGGACAGCGCCAAGCCGACCTATATCGTGATGCACCACCCGCCGGTCGAAAGCGGGATCGAGTGGATGAACACCGACCCCGACGAGCCGTGGGTCGCGACCTTCACCGACGTCGTGCGGCGGCACCCGCAGGTCCGCGGGCTGATCTGCGGCCATCTTCATCGCAGCGTGACCGTCGCATGGGAGGGGCGGACGATCGCGATCTGCTCGTCGACCGCGCCGCAAGTGTCGCTCGACCTCCGCCCGATCGACGAGAATCATCCCGACGACCGTCCGATGATCGTCGCCGAAGATCCCGCCTACGCGCTCCACCGCTGGAACGGGCGCGAGCTCGTCAGCTTCTACGACCATGCCGGCGCACACACGATGCTCGCCAAATATGACGAGCGGCTGCAACCGCTGGTGCGCGAACTGAAGGCCGAGCGGCCGGGTTAATATCCCAGCGTCAGGTCGACCCGCGGCTCGACCGTCTCGCCCTTTTGCCAGCGACCCAGATTTTCGAGGAAGCGCTGCGCCGACCGGACGAACATCTTGTCCTGCGCGCGGCCCGACAGGTGCATCGTGATATGCGCATTGTCGAGGCTCCACAGCGGATCGTCGGCGGGGAGCGGTTCGGGCGTCGTGACGTCGAGGAAGGCCGACGCGATCTGCTGGCCGTCGAGCGCTGCGATCAGCGCGTCCTGATCGACGACGCTGCCGCGCGCGATATTGATCAGCGTCGCGGTCGGTTTCATCGCCGCGAGTTCGGCGGCACCGATCATGCCGTCGGTTTCGGGTGTCGCGGGTACCGCGAGGATCACCCAGTCGAAATCGCCGAGCTGCGCACGCCACTGATCGGGCGTGAGCGTATTCGGCCCCGGCGAACGGCGCACGACGGTAACATCGACCGCGAACGCCTTCAGTCGCTCCTCGATCAGCTTGCCGATCGCGCCATAGCCGAGCAGCAGCGCCTTCGAACCGAACAGCTCGACCTTGCCCGGCGAGTCCATCAGCCATTCGCGGCGCTCCTGCGCGCGCACGACGTCGCGATAGCCCTTGGCGACGGTCAGCATCCCCATCACGACATATTCGGCGATGGTGATCGCGTTGATCCCCGCGCCATTGGTGACCACCGTGCCGCGCTGGTGGAGCAGGTCGAGCGGCATGCCGTCGACCCCGGCGTAGATCGAGTTGAGCCATTTGAGCTGCGTCGCAGCGGTGATGACCGCCGCCATATCCTTCTTCTCGTACATGTCGAACCAGCCGATCTCGGCCGCGGGCGCGAGCTCGAGCGCCTCCTCCTTCGACGCAAAGAAGCGCGGCTCGACCCAGTCGGGCAGGCGGTTTTCGACGAGCGGCCGGATCAGGCCCGACAGGACGGTGACGGTCTTGGTCATGATATTCCTACTGCTGGAAGGCGTGCCAGCCCGCCCATGCGAGCGGGATGACGCCGATCAGGTCAACGAGCGCGATGGTGCCGAGCTGCGCGGGGCGGCCGTATGACTGATAGAGAAAGAGGAAGCTCAGCATCGAGATTGCGGCAAGCAGTGTCGCGAGCTTGCGTCCGCCGGGGTCGAACGCCGCCCAGACGCAGGCGACGAGCACCGCGAAGAACAGCGCCGCGCGGTGATGCATGAGCAGGAAGAGCGGACTGTCGGGCCGAACGCCGTAAAGCCGCGTGATCAGCGCCGGCCGGAACAAGGCCAGCGCCGGGATCAGGTGGACAAGACCGACAAGGAGCCAGCAGATCAGTTGCGACATGCAACGAGGCTAGCAGCCAGCGACGTCGCGACAAGCCTCTAATTGGAGAGGCGCCAGTCCCATCCGAGCGGATCGCCGTCCATCACCTCGACCCCCGCCGCGATCAGTTCATCGCGCAGCGCGTCGGATGCGGCGAAATCCTTGGCCGCGCGCGCCTCCTTGCGGCGCACGAGCGTGGCTTCGATGTCTTCCTCGCCGATCGCCGCCGTCTTTGGGCGCACCCGCAGGTCGGCGCGCTCGATGGCGAGCAGGTCGAGCCCGAGCACGGCGTCCATCGCCGCGAGCGCCGCGCGCTTCTGGCCCGCATCGACCTTTTTCATCGCGGCGGCTTCTTCGAGCAGGGTCAGCGCGACCGCGGTGTTGAGATCGTCGGACATCGCCACGTCGAACTTCGCGAGCAGGTCGGTGAGGCGGCGGTCGGCCGGCTCGCTCGCTTCCGCCTCGCGGACCGGCGCGGCGGCCATCACCAGCCGCTTGAGCCGTGTCAGCGCGGCGCCAAGGCCTTCCCACGAAAATTCCAGCTCGCTGCGATAATGCGCCTGCAGGCACATCAGGCGATAGGCGAGCGGGTGGTAGCCCTTGTCGATGAGGAGCTGGACGCGCAGGAACTCGCCGCTCGACTTCGACATCTTGCCCGAACGTTCGACGAGGAAATTATTGTGCATCCACATCCGCGCGCCGCTGTCGGTCGAGCAGCTGTGCGCCTGGTTCTGCGCGATCTCGTTCGGGTGGTGGATCTCGCGGTGGTCGATCCCGCCGGTGTGGATGTCGAACGGAAAGCCGAGCAGCGCCTCCGACATCACCGAGCATTCGAGATGCCAGCCGGGCGCGCCGCGGCCCCACGGCGAATCCCACTCCATCTGGCGCGTCTCACCCGCGGGCGTCTTGCGCCAGATCGCGAAGTCGGCGGGGTGCCGCTTGCCGTCGACGGGGTCGATGCGGCTCTCGCCTTCATCGGTCCCGTGGCGCGCGAGGCGGCCGTAATCGGCGACCGTCGTCGTGTCGAAATAGAGGCCGCCGTCGAGCTCGTAGCAATGCTTGTCGGCGATGGTCTTTGCGAACTCGATCATCGCGGGAACATAATCGGTCGCGATCGACCAGTGCGCTGGCTGGCGGATGTTCAGCGCCTTGATGTCGGCCCAATAGGCCTCTGTATAATGTTTCGCGATGTCCCAGATCGACTGGGCGCGCTCGGCCGCGGCCTTTTCCAGCTTGTCCTCGCCCGCATCGGCATCGTCGGTCAGGTGGCCGACGTCGGTGATGTTGATGACGTGGGTGAGCTTATATCCCTTGTACGACAGCGTGCGGCCGAGCGTGTCGGCAAAGACATAAGCGCGCATATTGCCGATGTGCGGATAGTTATAGACCGTCGGTCCGCAGCTATAGACGCGTGCCTCGCCGGGGTGGACGGGCTCGAATGTTTCGAGGCTGCGCGTCAGGCTGTTGAACAGCTTGAGCGGCGAGGCAGGAGCGTCGGTCATCCCGCCGCCCATGCCTTGCGCCAAGGCAGTCCGTCAACCGAAACGCTCGCTACTGCCCCGTCGGTGCGGTCCAGAGATCGTCGTTGCCCGCGCCGGTCACCGGATCGTCGAGCAGCGGCTCGCCGGTCAGCGGATCGAGCTCGCGCATCGTGATCAGCGGCACCGGCAGGCTCTGGCCCTCGGTGCCGTCATCGCTTTCGGTTTCTTCCTCGATCACATCCTGCACCGGGAAGCTATTCTCGACGTCGAAGGCGACGGTCGTACATGCAGCCGTATTGGCGATGAAGCAGCCGTTGAAGGTCGAGCGCCGGTCATAGGTCCCGACGACCGGTGCCACCCCGCCGATGGTCAGCAGCCCGATGGTATCGAACCCGGTGACCTGGCCGTTCGGCCCCAGATGCACGCCGTTGATGACGATCCGCGATTCACCCTGCGTCGTCACGTTGAGCCCGCCGGCGCCGAAGGTCAGCCCGCGGCGCTGCGCCGTTTCGGTGCCCGCGCCGCTGTTCTGGACATAGAAGCCGCCCGCGACGTTGGCGCGGATGCCGCGTGCGAAAAGCGCGCCTTCGTCGAGGACGACGCCGTCGTTCTCGGCCAGCCGCGAGTTGATCGCGTCGATGGTCGTGGCGGCGCCGACAGCGGTGATCGCCGCCTGCGTCGCGACGATGATGTCGGCAGACACCATGTTGAGCTGGCCCGCCGGCGCCGTGCCGTTGACCAGCCGGACACTGCCCTGTCCGAGGATGACCTCGAGCGCATCGTCGGCGCGCAGGTTCAGCGCGTTGGCGTCGGTCAGTCCGGTGAGCTGGACGTTGCCGGTCACGCGCATCTTGCCCGGTGTGCGGATCGTCAGCGCGCCATTCGCGCCGAGGTTCGAATTCGACGCGCCGCCGGTCATGGTGAAGCCGTCGACGATGACGTCGGGCGGGGCGGCAGATCCGACCGAGGTGCCGCCCACCGCGGCGACTTCGGGCGCGACAATCTCGATCTGCGTGCCGTAGAGGCGCGTCATCTCGTCGGCACTCAGATGGTAGGCACCGGGCGACCCGGTGCCGCCGATGAAGGTCTGGTTGGCGCTGTTGTTGTTGGTGACCGACAGTGCCTGGGTGACGCCGGCGGTGCCGACGCGGCCGACAGATCCGATATCGATCGCGCCCGACGCGAGCGAGATCGACTGGCCCGTGACGACGCCCGTGATCCCGAGCGTCGTGCGCGCCGCGGTGCCGAGCGTTCCCGTCACGGTCACGCCGCCGAGGGTCAGCGAACCGCTCGTGTTTTCGAGCGTGGCATTCGCCGCGGTCAGGTTGCCGACGTTCATCGTCGCTCCCTGCGTGCGCAGGTCCGCGGTGCCCGCGACATTGGCGTTGGCGACCGACAGGTTGCCGGTCGAGCGGACATAGGCATCGCCGGCGTCGGTGGTGAGCGCCGCGAAATTCATGCCGCTCCCGCTTTCGATGCGGATCGCCTGGGCGCTGGCGTCGATCGCGCCCGTGGCGGCGAGGGCGCCGATGCGGATATTGCCGTCGGCGCTGTCGATGAGGGTCGTGCCGAGCGCGGTGACGGCGTTCACGTCGATGCCGCTCGCGCCGATGAGCGCGATATTCTGGCCCTCGACTGCGGTGAGGCCGATCGCCGTTACGCCGGTCAGCGCCACGTCGCCGCCCGCGCGGACACCGCCGCCCGCGATGCCCGCAGACGAATTGACCACGACATTGCCGCCTGCCTGCACCGTCGGGGTCGCAGCGCCGCCGGTCCCGGTGAGCGTCGCGAGGCGGACGTCCTGTGCGTTGATCATGATGTCGCGATCCGCAGCGACCAGACCGGTGAGGTTCGCGAGGCCCGCGGCATCGACCACGACGTCGCTGAATGCGTCGAGACCGGAAAGCGTCGTTGCGCCGCCCTGCGTGCGGATGCTGCTGTCGCCGCCGGTGGTGCCGAGTCCCAGCGTCGTGGCGCCGTTGACCGCAATGCTGGCTGCGGCATTGAGCAGGATGTCATCGCCCGCCGACAGCGCCGTCGCGTCGATCGCGCCGGCTGTCGATGCCATGACGATATCGGCGCCGTTGATGCCCTGCGTTCCTTCGCCCGTGCCGATCGTGAAGGTGGGGCTGCCCGATGCCGTCGAAAAGTCGAGAATATGCGTGTCGGCGCCGGTGCCCGTCGTGCGGACGTTGATCGCGGTGATGTTGCCCGGCGCGCGGACGGTGATGTCGTCGCCGCCCGTCACATTGGTCAGGTTCGCGGTGGTGCCGGCGAGGATCAGGATGTCCTCGCCCGCCGTACCGCCGTTCACCGCCGCGGCGCCCCCCGCGCTGACGCCGAACATGCGCCCCGCCGAACTGTTCGTCAGCGCAGCGTCGCCCGCCGCGACGACGAACAGATTGCCTTCCGCCAGGATGCCGTTGCCATCGACATAGCCGCCGTTCGCCTGCGCCGATGCGTTGATATTCGCATTGGAATTCAGGAAGATGTTACCCCCGGCGACATAGGTTCCGGTCAGGTCGTCGGCGGCGAAGATCGAGATGGTGCCGTCGACATCGGCGTTGTTCACCGCCACTGCGCCGCCCGTACCGAAGGCGAAGAAGGACCCGGTGCCCGTGACCGTGCCGGTCAGCGCGATGCTGTTGCCGAAGAGCGTGGTGTCGCCGCCCGCGTCGATCGACCCGCCGCGGATTCCTTCGGCGCCCGCCGCCGTTCCATCGGCGAACAGGTTCACGTTCAGGCCCGCGTCGACATTGTTGAAGACGATCGACTGGCCCGTGACCTGCACGAAGCCGCCCGCGCTCGAATTGCCCAGATCGACCGCACCCGGCGAGGTGATCGTGATGTCGCCGCCGGTGATGATCGAGTTGAGCCCGGTGCGGAAGCTGCCCGCGCTCGCGGTGAAATCATTGACCGCCTCGGCATGCTCGATGCTCGCGGCGCCGCTGCCGTTGATCGCGATATCGTTGGCGTCGAGCCGGTCGACGCCGATCGTCGCGCCCGGGCCTTCGCCGGTCAACGAGAGCGTGCCACCTGCGGCGAGCAGGCTGCCCGCGGCGCCGCTGATGCTCGTTCCCGCGACGATGGCCAGGTCGTCGGTGGTCTCCAGCGTCGGTGCGGCATTGGCACTGCGCTGGTCATGGCGGATGTCGACCTGGTCGACCGCGCGAAGCTGCGCCGTCTCGGCGACACTCACGCGTCCGTTGCCCTGTGCATAAAGGCCGATAGAACCGTCGGTGATCAGCGACAGGCTCCCGGCCTCGATCGCCCCGCCGTTGGCGCCAAGAAAGATACCCGTCGGCGCCGTGTCGGTGTCGTTGTTGGTCGGATCGGCGAGGCCGAGCACCTCGACGTCGAGGCTGGTGAAGTTGACCCGGCTGTCGCTGCGAATTTCGACACGGCCCGCCGTGTCGCCGCTCGCAAAGATATTGGTGTTGCCGAGGTCGATCAGTCCGGCGCCCGCGCTGGTCGTCCGCGCGTCGATATTGACGCGGCCGCCCGCGGTGCCGGCAAAGCCGCCGTTCGATCCGGGCAGGCTGCCGCCGCCGCCCGCAAGGCCGCCGGTGCCGCCGATTCCCGACTGGCCGCTGACATCGATTTCGAGGGGTTCGCCAGCCGTCGTGATCGTGCCGCCATCGGCGACGAGGCGCACCGATCCGCCGACACCGCCGCCGCCAAGACCGCCGTCGCCGCCGACATTGCCGGCGCCGAAGTCGGCGGCGCTGCCGTTGCCGCCGTTGCCGCCCGTGCCGGTGCTGTGGAGTTCCACCGTATCGCCGACGGACAGGCCGAGCGTCATCGCCGCGCCGTCGCGTGCGATGACTTCGATCGCGCCGCCTTGCGCGCTACCGCCGTTGCCGCCCGACGGCGCGACCGCCGCCGACGAGGAGAAGCCCAGGTTGCCGTTGCCGCCATTGCCGCCGGTGGCGCCGGTAATGAAATTGGCGTCCGTTACCCTGACGCTCGCATTGGCGCCGTCGGCGAGGACGCTCGACGTTCCGCCAAAGGCATTGCCGCCATTGCCGCCGCGGCCGTCACGGCCGTTGGTGCCGTTGCCGCCCTCGGCGGTCGAGTCGAGTGCGATCTGGAGCGTACCCGCATCGAAATCGTCGATGATCGCCTGTGCGATACCGCCATAGCCGTCGCCGCCGGCGCCGCCGACATTATGCGTACCGCCCAGACCCCCGATGCCCCGCGCGACGGCGCCGACGTCGGCGATCGTCCCCGACGTCGCTGCCAGCTCGATCGTCGCGCGTCCACCGCGGCCGGTGCCGCCGGTGCCGCCGACGCCGACGCCGGTCGCGCCGCCCGAACTGCTCGAGAAGAAGGAGGAGCCGCCCTCG
Organism: Sphingopyxis sp. LARHCG72; assembly: GCF_052871675.1. NCBI lineage: Bacteria > Pseudomonadati > Pseudomonadota > Alphaproteobacteria > Sphingomonadales > Sphingopyxidaceae > Sphingopyxis > Sphingopyxis sp. LARHCG72. Next base: position 684,769 of record NZ_JBIXJU010000001.1, read on the forward strand.
CCGCCGATGCCCGACGCGTCGGCGATCACGCTGCTCGCGGTGACCGAACCGCCTGCCAGGTTGACGGTCGCGGTGCCGCCGGTTCCGTCGCCGCCATTTCCGGGCGTGCCCGGCGAGCCGCCGAAGCTGGAGAAATTGTTGAAGGCGCCGCCGGTGCCGCCGGTGCCATTGGCATAGGCCGCGATGACGCTCGCATCGACAATGGCGGTGCCGCCGATGTTGATGACCGCATTGCCGCCGATACCGGCGCCGCCGGCGCCGCCTGCGGTGATATTGGCCGGATCCTGATCGTCGCCGTCGAGGCCCGAACGGCCTTCGCCGCTTGCCGATGCAATGATGTCGGCGGCGGTGATCGTCCCGCCCGACAGGTCGATCGTCGCGATGCCGCCCCTGCCGGTACCCGACACGCCCGGTGCCGTGCCGCCGAAGCCATCGGCGCTGACGGACATGTCGCTGATCGACACGTCGCCGCCCGTCTGGGTGAAGGTCGCGGTGCCGCCGGTGCCGTTTGCACTGCCGCCGCTGCCAAAGCCGTTCGCCGACAGCTCGATGAAACCGCCCGACAGGGTGCCGCCCTGGATATCGACGGCGATCGTGCCGCCAAGGCCGTTGCCGCTGGTATCGATCGGTCCGCCCGGAACCTCGAATTCCACCGATGTGCGGCCGTCGGTCGTGGCAAAAAATTGACCATAGTCGATTGCGCTGCCGGTGGCTGCGGCGGTCTGGATCAGGATCGATCCGCCGGTGCCCGTTGCCGCCGCGCCCGCCGTGACCGCGCCGCCCGACGTCCCGGTGGCCAAGAGGTCGGCACCGATGCCGAGGTCGAGGCGGCCGCCATTGGCGATGAGCTGGATCGTTCCGCCCGTCGCGGCCGTGCCGGCCGCACTGCTGCCCGACGCCGCGCTGGCGTTGAACTGGTTCGTCGCGTCGAGCGTGGCGCGGATCTCGCCGCCATTGCGCGCGAAGAGGTCGATCGTCCCGCCGCGCGCGGTGCCGCCGGCGCCGGTCACGTTGACCGTGCTGCTGCTGGTATCGACGTCATAAACTTCGGCCACGATGGTCCCGCCATCGGCGAGGAAATCGACGTTGCCGCCGATGCCGTTTCCACCGCTTTGTGCCATCGCAAAGGACGAGTTTCCGCCCATCGCCTGGACGGTCAGGCGATTGCCCGTGGTAATCGTGCCGCCTGCGGTCGCGTTGACCGCGACATTGCCGCCGGTCCCCGCGCCGAAATTCTCGCCCGCGGTTCCCATGCCGACGGCGAACAGGTTGATGAAGCCGCTGCTGTCGATGGTCGAACCGCCCGTCGCGGCGAGCGTCACATTGTTGGCGCGCGCGTTGCCCGATTGCCCGGTGGTTCCGCTGGGGCTCGTCCCATTGCCCGCCAGCGCCGATGCGTTGAGCGTGATCGCCGTGAACTGGGCGTTGACGCCGCCGTCCACCGTCAATTGCGTCGTACCGCCCAAGGCGTCGCCGCCGCTCGCATTCTCGCCGCCGCTTGCATTGCCGCCGCGGCCGAGCGCGCTCGCGCCGAGCGCGCCGAGCGAAACGGTCGACGACGCGCCGGTGTTGATGAGCACTTCGGCGGTGCCGCCCGTGCCGTCGCCGCCATTCTGGCTCGTTGCAAAGCCCGCGAGACTCCCGCCGCCGTCGCCGCCGGCCTGGACGAAGCTTTGCGTCGTCGACAGGAAGGATCCGGCACCCGACACCGTGATACGCGCGGTGCCGCCGGTGCCGTCGCCCGATTGGGTGGCGCCGATACCGCCGATGCCGCGGGCATCGATCGAAAGCAGGGCCGCGGGACCGACGGCCCCGCCGTTCGACACGGTCAGGCTGGCCGTCCCGCCGACACCGTCGCCGTTGGTCGCCGGCGGTCCGCTGGCGAAACTATTGTCGCCGCGCCCGATCGCGTTGATGAAGATGTTGCCGGCGGTCAGCGAACTGCCGCTGTTGCTGACGGTGATGCTGGCATTGCCGCCGCGGCCGTCGCCGGTCGTGCCGCCCGACCCCTCGTCGGAGGTGCCGTTCGCCTCGACGGTTACGCCCGACGAGGTGACGCTGCCGCCGGTGATCGTCAGGCTTGCGGTGCCGCCCTGGCTGTTGCCGGTCACGGCGTCGGGGGTCCCTGTGGCCCGGACGGTGAGTCCGCCCGGCGCCGAAAGCGTGCCGCCGGTGACGTTGACCGCGGCAACGCCCGGCGTGCCACCCCGGCCGCCCGACTGCACGGTGAAGGTGCCGGTGGCGCCGCCCGACTGGTTGGCGCCGATCGAAACTGTCGCGCTGGCATCGCCGATGAAGGTTCCGTTGCCTTCGACGAAGAACTGGCCTGCCGACGACATCGGCGGCGGCGAACCGGGAAGCGTCTGCGTCGGCTGCGCGGCAAAGACGTTGCTGGCGCGCGCGATCGTGCTGCTGAGGAACCGCGTGTCGCCCGCGGTAATATTGGCCGCGGTCGCGTTCGCGGGCGTCGCCGCGAGTTCGCCGCCGACGACATTGTAACCCGCCGACAGACGTACCCCGCCGTCGACCTCGGTGGCCGACACGGCATCGTCATAGCCGATCGTGCCCGATACCAGCATCGTGACCGCGTCATTCTTGGGAATGGCGACCATATAGATGCGGTTCTGGTCGATGTCGCCGTCCTGGTGCCCCGGACCGGTCGTCGTCCCCGTGTGCGTGATCACGTTGCCGCCCTCGACGCCGCGGGTCACATTGATATCGAACAGGCCGTTGTTGATCCGGATGTCGGCCACTTCGGCGGCGACATAGGCCGCCGATCCATCGACGCGGACGGCGCCGGCCTGGACGACGCGCGGCGCGACAAGCGCGACATAGCTGCCGCCGGGATTGCCGACCTTGTTCGCGTTGATCGCGCCGTTGACGGTGATGGCCGAGGTGCTGCCCGCCGTGCCGTTAAAGCTGATCGTCGTGCCAGCGGTGGAGATGTCGTTGGTGGTGAGGATGAGGCTGCCGACATTGATGACGCCGGTCGCGCCGATCAGGATGCCGCCGGCGTTATAGAACCAGATATTGCCGCCGCGCGGCCCGGTGGTCGACCCGACATAGCTGTTGACCGTCCCGTTCAGCGCGATCTGGCGGCTGAGCGAGCCGCCGCCGCTGTTCACGAAGCGGTTGAGGACCGTATAGTCGCCGGTGCCGACGAAGTTCCACGTCGAACCGGCCGGCAGAAGGTTGATGTCGCCGCCGGTCGGTGCGGGGTCAGTGGGCACCCAATTGATCACATTTTGCAACTGGGTAACGGTCGTCGTCGTCGTGGTCCCCCCACCGCCGTTCGCCGTACCTCCACCGGTTGTAAACGTGCCGGTCCCTGCCACCTGCGCCAGCGCGGGGCCGCCACAGGCCAAAGCCATCATTCCGGCCGCGACCGCGCAGCTCGTGAGCAGGCGCCGCTTGCCGGTGCGGATCGGCGCGGGAGTGACGGTGGCACGCATGGCGTTTGTCCTCGATGCAGAAGTCATGGTCAGCGCGCCCTCACGCCGAACTGGGTGGTCAGGGAAACGAGCAGCCGCGGGTCGGGCTTTTCGGTGAGGAAGCCGCCGCGGTTGAGCGGCACCGCCATGGTCACGTCGAGCCGCGCGAGATCGCCATAAGCGGCGCGTATCCCGCCGCCCGCCGAGAAGAGTTTCTGCGGATTGAGGCCGTCGAAAGCGCTGTCCTTGTTCCACACCCACGCTGCGTCGAAAAAGACGAAGGGCTGGAAGGCGAAGCTTTCGGTGTTGGCCGGGACGAACGAGCCGTAGCGCGCCTCGAGTGCCACCGCGACGCCGCTGTCGCCGATCACCGTGCCGGGGTCGAAGCCGCGCCCGACGGTGAAATTGCCGCCCGAAAATTCTTCGTAGGCGAGCAGCGGATCGCTCGCCCATTGGGCGCGGGGCGCGGCCGACAGGGTGAACAATTTGGCAGGGCGCCATTCGGCGAGCGCGTTCGCGCGAACGAGGAAGGCGTCGGGCTTGCCTTCGATGCGGGTCAACGGCACCGCGCCGGGCAGGAAACAGGCCGCGCCGCCGGGGCCGCAGTCGTCGCTGGCGCCGAGGAAGCCGACCCCCTGCCGCGCTTCGAGCGATGTCGAGAGCGACCAGCGCGGTTCGGCGGGGCCGAAGCCGCCGCGTCCGGCGATCGATGCCGGATCGATCCAGCTCGCGTCGGCGCGCACGTTAAAGACGCGCAGCCGGTCTTCGTTGATCGGCACGCTGGTCAGGCTGATGTCCTGGTCGATGAAATCGAGCCCGCCGCCGATCGTGACGCGGTTCGCCTGCGTCAGGACGAGCGGATAGGTGGCGAACAGGCTGACGATCTGCGTATCGGACTTGATCGGAAGCCCGGTGATGTCGGGACGCGTCCACGCATAGGTATAGCTCGCGCCGAAGCGCAGCCCTTCGCCGCCGACGCGAAATTCGTGCGCGACCTGGACGACCTTTTGCTCGTCAAAGTCGGGGGTCGCGTAAAAGCTGGCGGTGGTGAGGTCGCCCATGCCGGTCAGGCCGGCAAAACGCGCGCGCGCAATGCCGCCCCAGCGGCCGACGTCGCGCGATCCGAAATTCTGCGCGTTGAAGTCGAACAGGAAGGGGGTGCGGGTGACGGTGACTTCGCCGACGACTTCGCCGGGGACCGCGCCGGGGCGCAGCGTCAGGCGCGCGTCCATCCCCGGAATGTCGCGTGCGAGCAGCAGATAGCGTTCGGCTTCGACGATGTTGAACACCGGCTGGTCGTCGAGCCGCGACAAGTAACGCTGGAGCAGTCGTTCGTTCGCCCCGGCGTCGCCGCGCACCTCGATGCGCGCCATCCGCGCCGCGAGGATGTCGAGCTTGACGACGCCGTCGCCGATCGTCTGCGGCGGCACGCGGACCGCGGCCAGATAGCCTTTGGACCGCAGAATAGTCGCGGCGCGGTCGCGAATGTCGCACACGGCGGAAATCGGCAATTCCTGTCCGGCACGGTCGGACCAGCTTGGCGCGAGCATCGCATTGTCGATGCCTTCGACGCTCGAAAATTCGACCCCGCGCAAGGTGAAGCGGACGTTGGCGAATTCGGGATTGGCGAGCGGGCAGGGCGCGCGTTCGACCTCGTCGTCGATCGCGACGATCTGTTCGCTCGGCTGCGCCGCGGGGGGCAGCGTCGGACGCTGGATTTCCTCGCGTGTCGGAATCTGCGGCGTTGCCTGCGCCATCGCTGCGGCGGGCAAGGCCGCGGCGATCAGCATCGCGGAACCGGCCAGCGCCCTGCGGATCACGGCGCCTTTGCGCGCGTTGATCCCGTCATTCCCCATATCCCCCGACACGGCCATCACCACCCCTTGCGTACGGGCGCGCCGCGACAGTCGCTGCACGCCAACTCCACTGCTCCGCCGGCGAACCGGCGGCGCGAATTGCGACCCAAGGAAATGTTACCGCCGCGCGACTGGCGGAATTTCCTTGGATGAATATCAGATGGATAGGGCGGTTACAATGGCCGCCCCACCCACGCTGTTCAGCCGGCCTCGGCTTCCGACATCGTGTCGACCAGCCGGTTGAGCTGCGGCGAGCAGCCCTTGGCCATCAACAGCTCGATCGATCCCTCGACCGTGTCGGGCGCATTGTCTATCGACGTGAAGCGCACCGTCACCGGCCGTGCGAGGCCGCCGCCCGACAGGCGATAGTCGGCGCCATATTGCACCGGCAGCACGTCGGTCGGCCATTTGCGGAAATTCGCGCCGTCGACGATTGCGACGGTCGCCTTCTTGCCCGCGCTTTCGATTTCCAGCGCGGTGTCGCCTTCCATGTCGGGGCGCCACAGCATCAGGGTTGCGGGATCGGCGACGCAGAAGGTTCCGCCTTCGCGATAGTCGAGCAGCCACAAATTGGGCGCGCGAACGTCGGCTGGCGCCGGTGCCGCCAGGTCGCCGCGGGTGAACCCCCCGCGCGATCGCATCGTCGGCCCCTTGGCGAGCATCCGCGTCACATTGCCGCCCAGCGATTGGCTGGCCTGCACGGTGCCGGTGGCGCCGAAGGTGCCGGGGCCGGACAGGGTGCGGGTCTTGCCCGCCTGCATCAGGACGACCTTGTCGCCCGCGACAAGGGTCAGCTTGTCGGCGGGTTTCAGCTTGGCGCCGGTCGGATATTTGGCCGCGGACGGTCCGGTCGAGCGGACGACCATCGATTGCGCGGCAGCGGCGGTGACGATGGTCACCGCTGCGATGGCGGCGACGGCGGAGAGGCCGAGGCGGCGCATCCGGAAATCAGGAAAGGACATAGCTTTCTCCCTCTTTGGTCTCGTTCAGACGTTCTATCAGAAACATGATGGCTGCATCCTGACGGAAATCCGCCTGTATTGCTGTGGCACAGGTCACATAGGCTTTTTTGTCGCCCCCGCCGTGCGCGGCGACCAGCGCCGCGATGCGCGCGCGCTGGCCGGGGTCGAGGTCGGGGCGCGGGGTGAAGACGTCGACCGGCTGCGCGCGGCCGCGCAGCGTGACGCGTCCCATCGGCACCAGGTCGTCGCGGCCCGATCGCGCCGCCGCTTCGGCCGAGATCAGGACGCCGGTCTTCAGGCTCTTGTTCGCCGCCTCGAGCCGCGAGGCGGTGTTCATGCTGTCGCCGAGCGCGGTGTACTGGATACGCCCCTCGCCGCCGAAATTGCCGACGATCGCGTCGCCGACGTGCAGCCCGACGCGCGTCATGCCGATCGGTGGGACGTCTTCGGCGGCAAGGTCGACGCGATATTTTTCGCCTGCCTGATACATGGCGAGCGCCGCGGCGGCGGCCCTTTCGCCATCGTCGGCGCGGCTCAGCGGCGCCCCCCAGAAAGCGACGATCGCGTCGCCGACGAACTTGTCGATCGTCCCGCCATGTTCGAGCACGATGTCGGACAGCCGGTCGAGATATTCGTTGAGCAGCCGCGCGACGGTTTCCGGCGTCACCGCGTGGCTCAGCTTCGTAAAGCCTTCGAGGTCGGTGAAGACGCAAAAGATGTTGCGCCGTTCGCCGTGGAGCGAGAGCTGGTCGGGATCGCGCATGATCTGCGCCGCGACGTCGGCGGGCAGATATTTGCCGAGCGCCGATTGCGCGAAGGCGCGCTGGCGCGACCCGATCGTGCGCGCCGCGGTTCCGACCGCAGCATAACCGAACAGCCAGCCGATCGCCCAGCCAAAGGTCGGCAGCGTCATCGTGTCGACGCCGCGGCCCTGCAGCCAGAAGGGAAAGGCCACGAAAAAGGCCATTTGACCGAGGAAGGCGAGCGCCACCCAGCGCGCGCGCAAATCGATGAGGCTGGTCAGCCCGCCCGCCACCACGATCAGGACCGCCAGCACCCAGAGCGCCGGCCCCGCGAGCGGGCGCGACCAGGCATTGTCGAGCTGCTGCGCCAGCATATGCGCGTGGACTTCGAGCCCGATCATCGTTTCATGCTGCCCGGTGATCGGGTCGACAAAGCGGCTCAATGGGGTGTTGAACTGATCGTTGTCGATGATGTCGCCGCCGATCAGGATATAGCGGCCCTTGACCAGTTCGGCGAAGCCCGCGCGCATTTCGGCATCCATCGGCATCGCGAAAGTGTCGATCGGGATATTGGCAAAGACCGGCTCTTCCTGCCCCTTCGCCGCCCGCGCCGGGACGAGGAAGCGGATATTGCCCTGGTAGTTCGCATAGGCCGGATCGACCGGGGCAAGCGCGTTCGACATGAGAGGCGGCAGGTTTTTCGGCCGGTCGGGCCAGCGGCGGATTACGCTGTCGTCGTCGGTGCGGAACAGCACGCTCGTCGGCTTCGTCTTCGCGGTCGCGACGTCGGCGATATAGGCTTCGAGATATTTCTGCTGTTCGTAAAAGATCGTGTTCGGGTTGCTCGCCTGTTCGGCATAGGCGAGCCAGGTCGGGGTCTGCATCGCCCGCAATTGCGCCTTCAGCACATCGTCGTCGGGGCGCGGCGAGTCGAAGGCGATATCGATCCCGATCGCTTTCGCCCCCATCTGGTCGAGGTTGCCGAGCGCGTTCGCCAATATTGTCCGGTCGAGCGGCGAACGGATGCCGGTGTTGAACAGCGTCTCGTCATTATAGGTGACGAGGGTGATGCGCTTGTCCTGCTCGACATGCGGCGCCATCAGCGTCGCGCGCGCGTCATAGAGTGCGCGTTCGGCGGCATCGATCAGCGGCATCTGCCAGCTGAAGCGCGCGATGAGCATTGCTATCACAAGGAAGACGATCGTCGCCGCCATCCGCGACGGGCCGAGCTGCATGACCAGCCGGCGCACGCGCTTGCGCAGCGGCACGGCGGCCCGCTGGCCGTCCGGCACGGCCGTGTCCGCCGCGGGAAGGGTGGCTTCGGCTGCGTTCATCGGGTCAGCGGGCGGCGCGGCCGGCGGCCTCTCCAGTGCGGGCGGTCGCCGCGGTCGCCGTCGCGCCGTGCAGCAGCGGCTGCGCGCCGTCGCCGATGATCGCAAAGCCCGCCCAATAATAGGGATGCGAGGTCTGCTTGTCGTCCATCAGGCGCTTCTGCGTGCCCCACAGCGCGTCGGCGACGCTCGTCCCTTCGTTGGCGGCGAACAATCCGCCGATCAGCCGCTTGGTCGCGTCGAAATCGTCGGGCGCGGGCCAGTGGCTCGCGATCACCGACCGGCCGCCGGCGCCGATGAAGCTGCGCACCAGCCCGTCGAGCGCATTGCCGCCGCCGCTGGACAGCCCGGCTTCGCGCGTCGCCGAAACCGAAGCCGCGCCCGCGGTGTCGCATGCCGAAAGGATGACGAGGTCGGCGTCGATCTTGAGGTCGAAAATCTCCTGGAAGGTCAGCAGCCCATCCGAATCGCCGCCGCCGAAGGAGGTGACGAGCGCGGGGCGCGCGGGGCAGGCGGGACGCGGCGCGGTGACAAGGCCGTGCGTCGCGAAGTGGATGATGCGATAGTCGCCAAGGTCGGTGCGGTTTTTCACCGCGGTGTCGGTGAAGGCGCCGCCGGTGAGCAGCGTGCCCGCCGCCGGGCCCATCGCGTTGCGCGCGGTGACCAGCTCGTCGGCCGAGATCGGGCGCGACCATTGCGCCACGTCCCACAGGCAATCGCTGTCGACGCCGCCCGCGACCGCGCCGCGGGTGCCGGTCGAGGGCAGCAGCTTGCCATTCACCGGCAGATTCTCGCCGAGGCCGAAATATTGGTTCGCTGCCTTCGACGGTGCGGCTTGCCGCGCATTGCGGAAACCCAGCGTCGAGACTGCGGTGCTCGGCCGTGTCGTGCGGCCGAGCCACGCGATCTGGCGCATGTCGAACGGGTCGGCGTCGGGGTCGATCACCCGCTGTTCATAGGCGGCAAGCCCGGTGTCGGCGGTGACGAGCAGGTTGATCGGCAGCCGCAACATCCCCCCGTCGGGTTCGAAGATCAGGTGCGGCACCGTCGGCAGCCGCGCGGCGACCGGGCCGAACAGCTGGCCGTAGAGCTTGTACGCCGTTGCCGCGTCGAACGGATAGGTGACGCGGCGGCCGCTCTCGACGATCGAGATGGTCGAGCGGATCGTATCGACCGCGGTGTCGAGGCCCGCGGCGCTGATGTCCGCTTTCCAGAGCTGCGCGCTGCCGGGTTCGATCAGCATCGCATAGACCGCGTCGCCGACGACGAGCATCTTCAGATAGGCTTCGTCGGAACGCAGCACCTTCTGCAATTCGACAAGGTCGAGCTTGCCCTGTGCGACGACGCGATATTGCGGGAAGGCCGACAGCGCCACGACGGTTTCGGCCTGCTGGAACGCCAGATTGTCCAGCTGGGTCTTGATGTCGGCGCGCAGCGCGTTGATTTCGGCCGATTCGGGAAGCTGCGAAAGGCGCGCGTCTTCGATGCGCGCGCGTTCGATGTCGCGGTTCAGTGTCGTCGCCTGGCGGAACAGCCGCGCGCCGTCGTCGCTGCCGCTCGACAATTCGCGCGCCAGCACCGCCTGCGTGTCGGCGACGCCGGGGCGGACCTGTAGCTGGCTGGCGACGAAAAATTCGCCGGCCGCGGTCGCGTCGGTCGCCGAGCGGCTGGCGAGCAGCCGGTAATAGGGCGCCATCATATTGGCCATGCCGGTGGTCGAACGCTGCGACCCCGCGAGCGCGGTTACGACCTCGCGATAGATGGCGATCGCTTTGTCGTCCTGTCCCTGACGGGTCAGGAAAGCCGCGTAACGCGCGCGCGCCGAGGCGAGCGCGTTGGTTTCGGGATATTCGATGGCGAGCGCGTCGACCGATTCGCGAAAGCGCGCGTCGGCGGCGCCCTTGTCGCCCAGCGCTTCTTCGGCGAGCGCGAGTTCGCCGAGCATCTGCGAACGCAGGCGGATGATCGAGGTTACGCGGCCCTGCCGGACCGCAAGCGCATCCGACAGGCCCTTGAGCTGCGCCGATTTGGCGGCCTCGGCATTGCCGCGGAGCCGTTCGACGGTGCCGAGCAGGTGGATCGCCTGCGCATCGATGATCTGCGCGCGTTCGGCGGGGGCAAGGCGCTCGCGGTCGCCCGTCTGGCGGACCGCGCGGGCGTTGGCGCCGCTGTTCACGCCGGCGACGATTTCGGGGGTCAGCGTCACCGCGCCGCCCGCGACCGTCACGCCGCCCGCCAGCGGCGCGACGGGTTGCCGCAACAGGTTTGCGGCGCCGTCGTAATCGCGCTGGTTCAGCGCGTTGATCGCGCGGAAGTTGCGGCGCAGGCGGACCTGGACGGGATCGCCGGTCGGGATGGCCTCGACCTCGGCGAACAGCCGCTCGGCTTCCGCAAATTCGCCGAGGTTCGAGCGTTGCAGCGCGCGATTCAGCGTAAACTCGGTCGGGTCGATATCGGCGGCGGCCTGTTCCTCGAGCGTGCGGCGCGACAGCGCTTCGAAAAATTCGGCGGCTTCGGCATAGTCGCCGCTGTGGTTGCGGCGATATCCCTCGGCCAGCGCCTTGTCGACGTCGATCGCCCCGGCAAGCGTGCGGGCGAAGCCGTCGTTGCCGCCGACCGATGTCGTCGCGACCTTGATGACACCGGGGACGATCTTGTGCTGGCGCACCGATTCAAGCGCGATATTCAGCGCGTCACCATAGGCCGCGAAACCCTCGACGCTATAGACGTTGCTGCCGTCGCTCTCGATCCGCGTCGTCCACTCGATATTGCTGTCCCGGACGGTGCACGTACCCCCGGCAGCGCAGCTGATCGTGCCGGCGCGGCCCTGTGCGATCCGCGCGCGCGCTTCGTCGGGGCTGGCGCGGAGCAGGCGGACATAGCCGACGGGCTGGCTCGCGTCGCGGCAGATGATCGTCCAGGCGCGGTCGAACATGCCCTTGACGACGCCGTCGCGGACGGTGGCCTGCACTTCGCACAGCGAGCCGCCTTCGCTGCCGATCGAAAAACTGTCGCGAAGCGTCGGATCGGTGCCCTGCGCGAGCGCGGTCCCGGGTGCGGCAAGGGCCAGCAGCGCCAGGACCGGCACAAAATGCGGACGTCGAACGGTCATCACCAAATCCCCCAAACACATGCGTAAAGGCCCCGTGCCGGCGCATGTCCGGCAAGGTGCAGTCTTTGTTGCTGCGGTACGACCCATTCCCTTGGCCGCGACCCTAACCCCTTCGTCTGAAAAAGGGAAGTGATCTGCCGCACAGGCGGCTTGCGCCGGTGGGGCGGGCCACCTATCTGCGGGGGACAGCTTAACCGGTGAGGACAAGATGAGCGCATTTGACGATCGTGAACGGGCCCATGAAGCGAAATTCGCACGCGACCAGGAGGTGCAGTTCCGGATCACCGCGCGCCGCAACCGGCTGGTCGGCGAATGGGCGGCCGAACGCATGGGGCTGACGCCCGAGGAAACCGACGCTTATGCCAAGGCGGTGGTGCAGGCCGATTTCGAAGAAGCGGGCGACGAGGACGTCATCCGCAAGCTCGCGGGCGACCTGACCGCGGCGCAGGTCGAGATCAGCGACGCCGAAATCCGCGCGGTGCTGAACGACAAGACCGCCGAAGCGCGGCGTCAGTTCATGGACAACCAGAACTGAGGCGATCCAGATGGGTATGCGCGAGGAAGATTTGCGGGCGATGATCGTCGGGGCCTTTCCCGATGCCGAGGTGACGATCACCGATCTTGCCGGCGACAACGATCATTATGCGGCGCATGTCGTCAGCGCCTCCTTTCAAGGGATGACGCGCGTTGCGCAGCACAAGGCGGTCTATGCCGCGCTCGGCGGACGCATGGGCGGCGAACTTCATGCCTTGCAATTGACCACCGCCGTCCCTTCATAGGGGCCATATATATTTGCGGCGCGACGGCGCGCCCGCCCGGAGACTGACGATGACCGACCCGACCACCCACGACCGCATTGCCAAGCTGGTCGCCGACAACCCCGTGCTGCTGTTCATGAAGGGCACGCCGCTGTTCCCGCAGTGCGGCTTTTCCTCGCGCGCGATCGCGATGCTCGACCGGCTCGGCATCGAATATGACACGGTCGACGTGCTCCAGGACATGGAAGTCCGCCAGGGCATCAAGGAATTTTCGGACTGGCCGACGATCCCCCAGCTTTACGTGAAGGGCGAATTTGTCGGCGGCAGCGATATCATGATGGAAATGTGGGAAGCCGGCGAACTGCACCAGCTGATGGACGGAGTTCCGACGCGCGCCGAATAGGCTGTTCGGTTCCGGGCGCCCGGATCATTTCCGGACCGGCTTGCATGGCATTTCGGGCGAATCCGTCGTTCGCGCAGTCGCGAGCGCCCGTGTACGCGCCCGGTGAAACGCCGCGGCGCCAGAAATGGACAGCTTATGAATAGCCATCGACTGGCGCTCGATCTCCTCGACTGGAACCGGCGCCACCTCCGGCATGACGCCTGTCTGGGCGAGGCGGAGATCGCCGAGAAATTCGCCGCAGCCTTCACCGTTCGTGCGAACGGACGTACGCATCCCGCCGATCACCCCGCCTATCTGGCTTTCCTCGACGGCTTTCGCGCGACGATTGCGGCTATCGACTATGACGTGCGGCAGGCCGTCGTCGACGGCAGGTCGGTGGTCTTGGCGATGACGGCCACGGTTCGCCGTCTTGATGGCGATGTCGACCGGTTCGAGGCCATGCTCCTCCTGACTTTCGATCAGGATGGCCGCGTCGAGCTATGGGACGAGGTTTATCTGAAGGCCGAATGACGCCGCACGCCCGGTGCAAATAAAAGCCTCCGGGGGGCGGGGCCTTTCGGCCGCTCCGCCCCCCGTCAGCATCGGGGGCAAGTGGGGATTTCCCGGGTGGGGGCAGGGGACATCAGGGACCAGACTGATGTCCCCCACCGCTCCATTGAGCGGAACACTCGGGAACATAAGACAATATACAATTGCCGTGCCAATCTGGCGCCCACGCGGATTCCGGCGCGAGACGCTGGTTAGCGATTCCTTACCGCGCGCGCGCATTGTCAAAAATCCCGACACTTTGCCGTTCAGCTTCGTTCAGCAAGCGTTCAGCCCATTGACTACATCTGTAGTCGTATCGCAGACAGGCGATGCCAATGGGAGGGGTTCGCATGGCAGAACGAGCAAGCGAGTCGGAGATGCAGGTGCTGTCGGCACTGTGGGACGAAGCCCCGCAGACCGCCGCCGACCTGACCTCGCGCATCGGCAAGGTCAACGGCTGGACGCAGGCGACGGTGAAGACGCTGCTCGCACGGCTGGTCCAGAAGGGCGCGGTCACCGCCGAAGCCGACGGCCGGCGCTATCTCTATAGCCCCGCGATCGAACGCGCCGACGCCGTCGGCGAGGAATCGCAGCGCTTCGTCGACCGCCTGTTCGGGGGCCGCGTCAGCCCACTGATCGCGCACCTCGCCGATCGCGAGGCGCTGACCGACACCGACATCGCCGAGATCGAGGCGCTTTTGAAGAGGCTCAAGTCATGAGCCCCGCAATGCTGCTTCAGGCATGGGCCGATACGCTCGTCACCACGGGCCTCCTCGTCCTCCTCGTCCTGATCATTCGCAAGCCCTTCGCGCGCCATTTTGGTCCGCGGCTGACCTATGCCCTGTGGGCGGTGCCCGCGCTGCGGCTCGTGCTGCCGCCCTTGCCCTTCGCCGATCCCATCGTGATCATGCCCGCGCCGATGACCGAAGCGGTCGTGATGGTGCCCGAAGGACTGCCGGTCGCGGCGCCCGCGGCGGCGGCCGAGCCGCTCTGGTCGCTGGCCGAGCTGATCCCGGTCTTCTTCGCCCTGTGGGCGGCGGGAATGGCGGCCGTGCTGGTCACTGCGCTCGTGTCGCACCAGCGTTTTCGCCGCGAAGTGCTGGGCGATGCGGTCGAACTCGAACCGATCGGCACGATCCGGCTGGTGATGTCCGACGCGGTCGACGGTCCGGTCGCGTTCGGGCTGTGGCGGCGCTACGTCGCCGTGCCGCATGATTTCTTCGCGCGTTATGTCGCCGAGGAGCGCGCGCTGGCGATCGACCATGAGCTGTCGCATCACCGCCACGGCGATCTGTGGGCGAATAGCGCGGCGCTCGTGCTGCTCGCCGCGCAATGGTTCAATCCCTTTGCCTGGCGCGCCATCCGCGCCTTTCGTTTCGACCAGGAAGCCGCATGCGATGCGCGCGTGCTGACGATGGCCGACCAGGACGAACGGGGCGAGCGCACCGCGCGCTATGCGACCGCGATCGTCAAGGCGGCGGTCGGCCCGCGCCTGTCGCTCGCCGCGCCGATGGCGGTCCACGATAATCTGCAGGAGAGGCTCACAATGTTGATGAGGCAGGATATTTCGAAAAAACGCGGGCTGGTCGGCCGGTTGCTGATCGGCAGCGCGACGCTCGCGGTACTTGGCGCGACCGCGACGCTCGTCCCCGCGGGGATCGTGGTGGCAAGGGCCCAGACCGCCGATGTCCCCGCGGCGCCGCCCGCTCCCGACGCACCGCCGCCGCCCGAGGCGCTCGCAGCCCCCGACGCGCCCGGCGTGATGGTCTTCACCGAACAGCGCGACGATACCGCGACCGACGATGGAAAGAAGAAGCGCGAAGTGCACCGCATCGTCATCCGCCGCGACGGCGATGGCGAAGGCAAGGCGCCCACGGTGATGTTCGCCCCCGCCGACGGCAAGGACAAGATGCGTCGCATCGAGATCCGTTCGCACGGCGGCCTGTCGCGCGACGATGTCATCGCCACGCTCAAGGAACAGGGCGTCACCGGCAAGCGCGCCGAGGCGATCGCCGACAAGCTCGAAGCCAAGCGCAGGGAGCGCCTTCGCACCGCCATGGCACCGATGCCGCCGATGCCCCCGATCCCGCCCATGCCCGTTCGCGCCTGGACGATGGACGGCAAGGCGTTCGTCATGGGCAAATGCGGCAGCAAGCAAAACGCGCCGATCGTCAACCGCGACGAAAGCGACGGCAACAAGCGCAGCCACGTCATGATGTTCGCGTGCAGCGACGGCCCCGAAGCCAAGGCAGCGCGGCTGTCGGCGCTGAAGAAGGCGCGCGAAGCCTTCGCCGAAGGCGAACGTGCGCGCACCCTGTCCGAAGACATGCGCACGAAGGTCGCCGCCGACCTCGACAAGGCGATCGCCGAGATAGAGAAATCGGGCAATTAGCCCGAGCAGCTTCGACGCCGGTCTTTGCTCCCCGGTGGGGCCGGCGGCAGGGGCGGGGAAAGGGAGTGACGTATGTCGCTCCCTTTTTCACGCCCCCTCTTTTTGACGCGCATGTCTTTTCCTTCGCCCCTTGCGATGCCACATGGGCGGCATGAGCGAAGAAAAGCCCTGGCCCGACAGCATCCGCGCCGGCGACTGCGAACAGCATGAGCCGCTGGTGCGCCGTGTGCTCGCGCCGAACCCGTCGCCTTATACCTTCACCGGCACCCAGACATGGATCGTCGGCGCGGGTAGCGACGTCGCGGTGATCGATCCGGGCCCCACCGGGTCGGGCCTCAGCATCGGCGACCCTGCCGACATCAACGGCACGGGGCATGTCGATGCGATCCTGCGCGCGATCGAAGGCCAGCGCGTCGCCGCGATCCTCTGCACCCACACCCACCGCGACCATTCGCCCGCCGCCGCGCCGCTGAAGGAAGCGACCGGCGCCCCGATCATCGGCTGCGCGCCGCTGGCGCTGTCCGACGATGGCCCCCGCGCCGATTCGGCGTTCGATCCCGACTATGCCCCCGACCGCGTCCTCGCCGACGGCGAGCGGATTTCGGGCGACGGCTGGACGCTCGAGGCGGTCGCGACCCCCGGGCATACGTCGAACCATCTCTGCTTCGGGCTCGTCGAAAGCGGCGCGCTGTTCACCGGCGATCATGTCATGGCGTGGTCGACCAGCGTCGTCAGCCCGCCCGACGGCGACATGGCCGCCTATATGGCCAGCCTCTCGAAACTCTATGACCGCGAGGACCGCGTCTATTATCCGGCGCACGGCCCCGCGGTGACCAAGCCGCGGCAGCTCGTGCGCGGGATGCTCGGCCACCGCAAGCAGCGCGAGCGGCAGATCTTGCGCGAACTCGAAAAGGGGACACGCGTCATCCCCGAGATGGTGAAGCATATGTACAAGGGGCTCGACCCGCGACTCAATGGCGCCGCCGGCCGCTCGGTGCTCGCGCATCTGATCGACCTCCAGACGCGCGGCGCCGTGCGCGTTCAAAACGATGAATGGACGCTCGCCTGATGCTGCTTCCGCTTTTGATCGCCGCCGCGCAGCCCGCCGCCGTGTCCGATCCCGTCGTCATCGCGCTGGTGGCAGGCGAGGGCGACCGGAAATGCCTTCCCGACAAGAGCCTGTGCCTCGACCTGCCCGCGCCGGCAAAAGCGGGCGAGGCCGATGGCGCGCTCGTCCTGACGGCGCCGATGACCGACGATGTGCGCGATCTGCCGCTCCCGTACAGCCGCGATGACGGTCAGTCGCTCGACCTCTGGCCATATCTGATCGCCGTGCCGCCGCACGGTGACGCCTCTACCGATGCGCGCCAATATCTGATGGGGGTCGTGACCAGTCAAACGGCGATGTATTCGGGCGGCGGCGGTAACGGCAGCCGGCTGCACCTGCTGCGCCTCGATACGACACCATCGAACATGCGCGTCGGCGACGAGGTGCTCGATGTCGTGTGGGACAGCTCGCTGATGATCCGCGCCTGTTTTTCGGAACAGGCGATGAAGGATCGGCGCGACGCCTGCCACGACGAGTATAATTTCACCGGCACGCTGTCCGCCGGGCTTGCAGAGGCGGGCGAGCTCCCCGCGCTGACCTATCGCGCGGTGGCGACCGCCTACCCGCGCACTGCGCGCCGGTCGCAGGACAATGGCGGACTGCGGCTCAAGGCGGCGGACCTCGTCCACGCGAAAGACCCCGAGTGCAGTTATGAACGTACGCTGCGCTATAACCCCGCGACGTCGCGCTATGAAATGGACCGGCCGGCGCCCGATTGTTCGGATTATACGACACCATGACCACCTCCCCCGCTCGCCTCGCCCCCCGTCTCGTCCTGCTCGCCGCCGCGGCGCTGCTGCTCGTCGCCGTCTGGTGGGCGGTCGCGGCATGGCAGGACTGGCAAAAGGGTTACGACCCCGAAACCGTCGTCGCCGCGAGCCTGCAGGGCCTCCAGGAACAGAATGTGCTCGTGCCTTTCACCGCGCGCTATGTCGCGGTGGTGACCTCGACGCAGAGCCGGATGGGGCTGAGCGCGAAGAAGACGCTGATCATGCCGGGCACGGTCCGCTATGAGCTGGATCTCGGCAAGCTCAGGCAATCGGACCTCGATTGGGATGCGGCGACCAGTGCGCTGACCGTCACCTTGCCGCCGCTGCGGCTCGCTGGGCCCGAAATCGATATCGACGCGATCAGCGAATATCGCGACGGCGAGATATTGCTGACCCTGACCGATGCCGAACGCACGCTCGACGCCGCCAATCGCAAGCGTGCACAGGAGGAACTGATCGCGCAGGCGAAGGGGGCGACCCCGATGCGCCTCGCGCAGGGCGCGGCGCGCACCGCGGTCGAGCAGAGCTTTGCAATGCCGCTGAAAGCCGCCGGTATCGACGCCAAGGTGACCGCGCGCTTCGCCGACGCCCCGACTGGGTAAAACCCGGCTTCCGTATCTTTGGTGCGGTGCTATTCTTCGGCCCGGGTCGGGCAGGGGAAACAGGGCATGGCTACGACAGCGGGGGGCGCCGCGCGCGCCGAACTTTTCTGGCATCGCATGGCGATCGGCCTCGCGATCTTCATCGTCTTCGGTTTCCTGCAATTCGCGCTGCGGGGCTTTGTAGATCCGGTCGCGGCGCCCTTTTGGGTCCATGTCCACGGCGTCGCGATGCTCGCGTGGCTCGCGCTGCTGATCGCGCAGCCGACGCTTGTGTCGCGTGACAATCTGGCGCGGCATCGCCAACTTGGGCGGATCGGCGGGCTCCTCGCGATCTTCATTACCTGCCTCGGCATTTTCACCGGCATCGCGTCGCTGGTGCTGAACCGCTTCCCGCCCTTTTTCACGCCGCCCTATTTCCTCGCGCTGACGGTGACCGAGTCGCTGGTATTCGGCGCGATGGTCGCGTGGGCGATCCGGCGGCGCGGCGCGACCGACTGGCACCGGCGGCTGATGATCGGGGCGACGATCGTGATCCTCGAACCCGCGCTGGGACGGCTGCTCCCGATTCCGTTGATGGGACCCTGGGCGGAGCCGGCGGTGGCGCTGTGCCAGCTGGCGGTCGTCGCGATCGTCGCGGCCTATGACCGGCGGACGCGCGGCGCGGTGCATCCGGCGACATGGGCGATCGGTGCGGTTGTCATTGCGACGCGCGTCGCCATATCGCTGTTGGCGATGACGCCCCCTGTCATCGCGCTCGCGGAGCAGCTTGCCGGTCGATAGCCGAATTGCCCTCCCGCGGGCGGCGGTGTAGGGGGTGCGCCAAGGCAAAAGCCATATAAGGAAACGCCATGACTGCTCCCGTTCGCGAGAATCTCTCGGGCCTCGACCTGCGCGCCGAAATCGAGCGCCTCCGCAAGGAGCGCAACGCCGTCATCCTTGCGCATTATTACCAGAAGCCCGAGATTCAGGATCTCGCCGATTTCGTCGGCGATTCGCTCGAACTGTCGCGCAAGGCGGCCGACACCGACGCCGATGTCATCGCCTTTTGCGGCGTCAAGTTCATGGCCGAGACCGCAAAGATCCTCAGCCCCGAAAAGACCGTCATCCTGCCCGACATGGACGCGGGCTGCAGCCTCGAGGACAGCTGCCCGCCCGAACAGTTCAAACGCTTCCGCGAGGCGCACCCGAACCATATCGCGCTGACCTACATCAATTGCTCGGCCGCGGTGAAGGCGCTCTCCGACATCATCGTCACCTCGTCGAGCGCCGAGACGATCATCAGCCAGATTCCCGAGGACCAGCCGATCATCTTCGGCCCCGACCGCCATCTCGGCGGCTATCTCAACCGCAAGTTCGGGCGCGAGATGCTGCTGTGGCCCGGCGTGTGCATCGTGCACGAGGCGTTCAGTGAAACCGAGCTCCTGAAGCTCAAGGCGCAGCATCCGGGCGCTCCCGTCGCCGCGCACCCCGAATGCCCGCCGCACATCGTCGACCATGCCGACTATGTCGGGTCGACCAGCGGCATCCTGCAATTCGCGAAAAGCTTCCCCGGCGACACGCTGATCGTCGCGACCGAGCCGCACATCATCCACCAGATGGAGCTTGCGCTGCCCGAGAAGAATTTCATCGGCGCGCCCGGCGCGGACGGCAACTGCAACTGCAACATCTGCCCCTATATGGCGCTCAACACGATGGAGAAACTCTATCTCGCGCTGCGCGACCTCAAGCCGCAGATCGAGATGGAGGAGGGGCTTCGCCTCGCCGCGCGCAAGAGCCTCGACCGGATGCTGGAGATGGCGTCGGGGACGGTCGGCAAGGGCGATCTCGGCAAGCGATAAGTCCCGATATCCGGCCCGCGATGTTGCATTTGCGGAAAATGATATAAGTTCCGCCTCCTAAGGCGCGAGTCTCGCCCCCCGTGCGAGCGTCTGACGGCGAATTCTTGCGTCTGGCAGGAGGATAATCGCATGGCAGAAGATTGGCTGGCGGATGTCAGGAAATATGTCGCGGACGCCGACGAGGCGGTGGTGTCGGCGATCGTCAAATATCTGGGCATCGCACTTCGAAATCGCGATTCCTCGCTTGTCTCCTTTACCGACAAGAAGGAAACCGACCGCGTTCGCGAGAATTTCCTCAAGAAGAAGCTGGGGCTGACCGATGACGATGCGACGCTCGACGCGGCGATCGCGAATGTCGGCGAACAGATGAAGGGCGACCGGACCAAGAACCGCGTCACCGTCTATTATCTCCTCGCGCGGCATTTCGGCCTGCTCACGCTGTTCGGCGGCGCTGCGGGCGCGGTCGGCGGCGCCGGTGCGGCCGCAGCGATGGCGGCCATCGGCGGTACCGACGGCGATGCTCCCAAGGACGATCCGGGCGCATCCGCCGCCCCGCTTGCGGCGGCGGGCCTCGCCGGGGCTTCCGCGGCGGCGCCCGCGGCCGCAGCGCCTCCACCGGCGGCCGCGCCCGTGGACCCGGCGCCCGCTGCGGCGAGTCCGCAACAGGCCTATTCGGGCGGCACCGGCGATATCGGCAGCAGCGGCGACAGTGGCGGCGGCATGGGCTGGCTCGGTTGGCTGCTTCTCGCCCTCGTTCTCGCCGCGCTGCTCTTCTTCGGCCTGCGCTATTGCTCGAAACAGGACGCTGCGGTCGCGCCGGCCACCGACGACACGGCGATCAGCGAGACTATAGCGCCGGGCGATGGCACCGTCGATACGACCGGCGCGACCGGCACGGCCACCGCGGCGGCGATCCCCGCGGGCGCGGGCGTCGTCGCGGCGGACCGCGAGGGCAAGCCGATGCTCACCGTCTATTTCGACACGGGCAAATCGGAGGTGTCGAACGACCTGAAGACCGCGGCATCGTCGGTGAAGGCCTATCTCGACGCCAACCCGGCCGCGACGCTCGCGGTCTCGGGCTATAACGACCCGACGGGCAATGCGGCCGCCAACGCCGAACTGTCGAAGAACCGCGCGCAGAGCGTCAAGGCGGCGCTCGAGAAGCTCGGCTTCGCGGCCGATCGGGTCGTGCTGGAAAAACCCGCCGAGGCGACGACGACGGGCACCGACAATTCGGCGGCGCGCCGGGTCGAGGTGACCGTGAAGGGTTGATCGTCCTTCGACCCTTGTGAAAAGGAGCGGGGCCTGCGGGTCCCGCTTTTTTTTTGGGCCGGGCGCCGAGTCGCGACTCGCGGAGCCGATCGGCTGATGCGATTCGGTCTGAAACCGAATCCGAAAATGCTGCACTGCTGTTACAAAAATGCTGCGGCGAATCCGCTTGTTGCTAATGCCGGACTTATCCACAAGCGGGGGCGGTTCGCGGCCGCTTTTCGCTCCTTTTTTGTTGGCGGGTCCGAAGCTTCATGTCAGCTTCAAATCATCGGACGACAGAGACGACAAACCACCGGGACATCAAGGGTAGTTGCAAGACTAGCCAGAAGAGAACGGACGGATTGACGAGGAAATCGACCGATAGCCTGGTCACGGAACGCAGCGATTCCCACGAGTTGATGCGGACCCGATCGGGTACAGGAAATGCAGTCCATCGCTTGGACAGCGACTGCTTCGGCGGACGCAAGAAGAGATGATGAAGGGCTTTCCAGGTGCGGCCGGCCCCCGAAAGGGGGCCGACCAAACCGTCGCCGGATTGTTCCGGCGTGCGCCGCGACGCATCGTTTTGCGGGCCGCTGATCGCAAGAAAAGCGGAACGGGATGAGGTGGAGCGAAGTACGTGGGGCAAAGCCGGATAGTGGGGGTTGGCAGCGATGCCGGCCCCCATTTCGTATGCGCGTTCGGTATATGGCTTGTCGCCGCGCGGCCGAAGCTCCCCACCGCGTCCTGACGCGGCCCGTCGCCACATTTCCCCTTGCCCATTTATTTTCGCGGCCGTGCGTTTCGTCACAACAGCGTCAAACGCGGCTGCTTAATCGCAAAATTGCGACCCGGAGACGTTCCCGATCAGGAACCGATCCCACTTTCCCGGCCGAGCCCGCGCGGGCCGGCCGGGAACCTTTCCCGCCCGGGCCGCATTCCTGTGTCATCGTTGAAACGATGTCCGGGCGCGACCGGACGTTCATATGATCGCCGGGTGTCGGCGTTTGCCCGGCCGCTTCAGGGAAGGGAAAATCATGGGTTTGATCATCACTTTGATCGTCGGCGGCATCATCGGCTGGCTGGCCAGCATCGTCATGCGCACCGATGCGCAGCAGGGGATTATCCTCAACGTCGTCGTCGGGATCGTCGGCGCGTTCCTCGGCAATTTCCTCGGCAGCTTTTTCGGCATGGGGGCCAGCCTCGATACGTTCAGCCCGGTCGGGCTGCTGTGGGCCTTTATCGGCGCGGTGGTGCTGCTCGGCATCATCAACCTCGTCCGGCGCGGCAGCGTCCGCTGAACCGGCAGGCGGCGGGGCGTCATGGCGCCGCCGCCATTCCGCTAGGCGATATCAAATATTTGGGTTACCAACGTGATGCCTGCAAGGTCAGGCGCCAACACCGATCGTAGGGGGTCATCTTATGACTTGGATTATTGCTATCATCATGGGCGGCATCATCGGCTGGCTCGCCAGCATCGTGATGCGCACCGACGCGCAGCAGGGTATCTTCCTCAACATCATCGTCGGCTGCATCGGCTCCATCCTCGGACGCTTCCTTTTCGGCAGCTTCCTCGGCGGTGGCCATTTGCGGGGCGACGCCTTTGACCCGATGACCTTGCTGACCGCCTTCATCGGCGCGGTGATCCTGCTCGGGATCGTCAACCTCGTCCGGCGCGGTCGCGTTCGCTGACCGCCGCCAGCTGACAGTCGCTCCTACGGGATCGGCGCAAAGACAAAGGGTGGCCGCCCCTGGGGCGCGCCGCCCTTTTTCATGTCCGTAACAACTGGAAATCGCACGCAGATACGCCTATGGCCCGCCGTCCGGGGCGCGGGGAGTGGGCGAAGTTTCGCCTCTTGCCAGTGGTGGTTTAATTAGGTAATACACCTCGTGCAGGATCGATCCTGTCGTGCGGGGTGAAGGGGGATGGGCGCTGTCGTGCCTGCCGTACCGGAAGCCGCGCAAGTCAGGGAGGGAATCGGCGTGAACTACGAGCGGAAAGTGGATTCGATGGACAGCCTGGCGGGCACGCAGAGCTATTATGAAGAGGCGGACAGCCGCCGGAACCGGACGCGGCTGATCGTCGCGCTGGTGCTGATCGCGCTTGCGCTCGCGGCGACATGGTACGCCTTCAGCTCGAGCAAGGGCGGCGCAGCCGGCGGCGAGGGCGCTGCGGGCGGACCCGGCGCTGCCAGCATTCCCAACATCACGGTCGTCGTCCCCGGCCGCCAGTCGGTCGAAGCGACGATCTCGACCAACGGCACGATCGCGGCGCGCCGCGAAATGCCCGTCGGCGTCGCCGGCGAGGGCGGTCAGGTCGTCCGCGTGCTCGTCGAGCCCGGCCAGTGGGTCAATGCCGGCCAGCCGCTCGCGATCATCGACCGCTCGGTCCAGGCGCAGCAGGCGGCCAGCCTCGCCGCCTCGATCCGCGTCGCGCAGGCCGATGCCGATCTGGCGCAGGCCGAACTCGAACGCGCGCAGGCGCTGGTCGGCCGCGGCTTCATTTCAAAGGCCGACATGGACCGCAAGCGCGCGACCCGCGACGCCGCCAACGCGCGCGTCCGCGTCGCGCAGGCGCAACATGCCGAGGCGCAGGCGCGCAACGGCCGCCTCAACATCGTCGCCCCGGCGGCGGGCCTGGTGCTCACGCGCCAGGTGGAGACCGGCCAGATCGTCGGCGCGGGCAGCGGCGTGCTGTTCCGCATGGCGCGCGGCGGCGAGATGGAAATGATGGCGCAGATGGCCGAGGCCGACCTCCAGCGCGTCCGCGTCGGCACGCGCGCGACGGTCAACCCCGTCGGCACCAATGTGCAGATCGCGGGACAGGTGTGGCAGGTGTCGCCGGTGGTCAATCCCGACACGCGGCAGGGCATGGTGCGCATCGCGGTCCCGTACAGCGCGGCGCTCCGTCCCGGCGGCTTCGCCGATGCGCGCCTCGTCGCGGGCACCGAACAGGCGCCGATGCTTCCCGAAAGCGCGGTGCAGAGCGGTCCCGAAGGCAATTTCGTGCTGATCGTCGACAACAAGAACCAGATCCAGCGCCGTCTGGTCAAGGTCGGTACCGTGACCGACGATGGCGTGTCGATTGCGTCGGGGCTCGACGGCACCGAACGCGTCGTCGTGCTCGCGGGCGCCTTCCTCAACCCCGGCGACAAGGTGAAGCCGGTGGTCCAGAAATCGTCGCAATAAGGCAATCCGGGCCGGTCCCGCACAAAGGCGTCTGAATCATGAGCTTCCGCAACATCTCCGCCTGGTGCATCCGCAATCCGGTGCCGCCGATCGTCATGTTCGTGCTGCTGTTGCTGGCGGGTATCGTCAGCTTCAACCGGATGGACGTCAACGACAATCCGGACATCGAATTCCCCGCGGTACAGGTGATCGTCGCGCAGCCCGGCGCGGCGCCGTCGGAGCTTGAAACGCAGGTGACCCAGCGTGTCGAGGCGGCGGTGCGCGGGGTCAGCGGCGTCGACGAAATGTCGTCCTATGTCGGCGAAGGCAACAGCCGCACGATGGTGCAGTTCGCGATCGGAACCCCGATCGACCGCGCCTATAACGACGTCAACCAGGCGATTTCGCAGATCCGCAGCGACCTGCCCGACGGCATTCTCGAACCGCAGGTGGTGCGCGTCGATATTGCGGGCGGCCCGATCACCTATTTCGCGGTCGAGGCGTCGGACATGACGCTCGAACAGCTGTCGTGGTTCGTCGACAACAGCGTCGCCAAGGAATTGCTCTCGATCCCCGGCATGAGCCAGGTGCGCCGCTCGGGCGGTGTCGACCGCGAAATCCGCGTGATCCTCGATCCGGCACGGATGCAAAGCTATGGCCTGACCGCCAGCCAGGTGAACCAGCAGCTGCGGCAGACGAACGTCAACGCCGCTGGCGGGCGCACCGAAATCGCCGGGTCCGAACAGGCGGTGCGCGTGCTCGGCAACGCCGCCAACGCGTTCCAGCTCGGCGAAACGCGCCTGTCGATCGGCAACGGCCGCACCATTCGCCTGTCGGATATCGCGAAGGTCACCGACGGTTATGCCGAACAGCGCAACCTTGCGAAGATCAAGGGGCGGCAGGTGCTCAGCTTCTCGATCGAGAAGGCGAAAGGCGCGTCGGACGTCACGATCCACGACGAGACGATGAAGAAGCTCGAGGAGATCAAGAAGAACAACCCCAAGGTCGACTTCAAGATCCTCTTCACGCGCACCGAATATACCAAGGAACAATATCGCAGCTCGATGCTCGCGATGATCGAGGGCGCGGTGCTCGCGGTCGTCGTCGTCTTCCTGTTCCTGCGCGACTGGCGCGCGACGCTGATCAGCGCGCTGGCGATCCCGCTGTCGGCGATCCCGACCTTCTGGTTCATGGACCTGATGGGCTTCTCGCTGAACAGCCTGTCGCTGCTCGCGCTCAGCCTCGTCGCCGGCGTGCTCGTCGACGATGCGATCGTCGAGATCGAGAATATCGTCAGACATATGCGCATGGGCAAGACCGCCTATCAGGCGTCGATCGACGCCGCCGACGAAATCGGCCTCGCGGTCGTCGCCACGACGATGTCGATCGTCGCGGTCTTCCTCCCCGTCGCCCTGATGCCGGGCGTGTCGGGCCAGTTCTTCATCCAGTTCGGCATGACCGTCGTCTTTGCGGTGCTCGTCAGCCTCGCGGTCGCGCGCATGATCACGCCGATGATCGCCGCCTATTTCCTGTCGGCGCAGGGCGAGCAGGACCATGCGTCGGGGCCGTGGGTCGACCGTTATGAAAAGGTGCTCGCCTGGACGCTCGACAGCACGAAGCATCAGGCGGTGCGCGGGCGTTACGAAGCGGCGCCGACGAAGCTGGCCTATCTGGGCGTGCCACTTGTGCTCGGCGGACTCTATGTCCTGTTCGCCATCTTCAACTATTTCCAGCCGGTCCCGGCGGGGCAGGACGGTCCCAATCCGGCGCTCTACTTCCTGCTGCAGACGCCGTTCACCGCGCTCTTCGTTTTCCTCGGGGCAAGCCTTGTCGCGATCCTCCTCGGCGCGCTCGCGCATGTGTTGGGCATGCGCCAGTGGGCGTACACGCATTGGGCGAAGTTCATGGTGCAGCGCGCCTACGCCCGCCTGTTCGACCATCGCGTGTGGATCGTCGGTATCGGCTTCCTCGCTTTCGCGTCGAGCATCCTCTTGTTCATGGTCCTGCCGCAGCAGTTCCAGCCGACGATCAACAGCGATTACAGCCAGGTGCGTTATGAGCTGCCGCCGGGTTCGACGCTGGCGCAGAGCGAGGAAATTGTCCGGCAGATCGGCGCGATCCTCGACAACAGCCCGGTCGTTGAAACGGCATTCTACGACGTCAATGTCGGTGGCGGGAACGCCTTCATCACGCTCAAGAAAGAGCGCCCGATGAGCAGTGTCGAATGGGAACGCAGCCTGCAACCGAAGCTGGCGGCAATCCCCGATGCGCGCGTGTCGTTCCAGAGCCAGTCGGGCGGCTTCTCGGGCCGCGACATCACGATGGTCATCGGCGGCGACGACCCGGTCGCGCTCGAAAAGCACGCGCGCCTGATCGTCGAGCAGATGGGCGGGGTGAAGGAACTGCGCGCGCCGCGGATCGAGGGCGACATTCCGCGCCCCGAAATCATCGTCAACCCGCGGATGGACCTCGCCGCCGAACTCGGCGTGACGACAGCATCGCTCAGCCAGACGATCCGCATCGCGACCTTGGGTGACATCGATCAGAATGCGGCGAAATTCTCGCTCTCGGATCGCCAGATCCCGATCCGCGTGCTGCTGTCCGAAGATTCGCGCCGCAGCCTCGCGACGATCGAGAATCTGCCGGTGCCGACGTCGCGCGGAACCACGGTGCCGCTGAAATCGGTCGCCGAAATCGGCTTCGGCGCCGGGCCGACCGAATTGCGCCGCTATAACCAGACGCGGCGCATCGTGATCGGCGCCGACCTCGCCCCGGGCCTCGTTACGGGCGAAGCGCAGAAAAAGATCGATGCGCTGCCCGCGGTCAAGAATATGCCGCAGGGTATCCGCAAGGTCATCCAGGGCGACGCCAAGTGGCAAGCCGAACTGATCACCAACTTCATGATCGCGGTCGTGTCGGGGCTGATGCTCGTCTTCTCGACGCTCGTGCTCCTCTACCGCCGCTTCCTGTCGCCGCTGGTCAACATGTCGTCGCTGCTGCTCGCGCCGCTCGGCGGCCTGCTCGGCCTCGCGGTCACCGGCATGGAAATCTCGATGCCCGTCTACATCGGCCTCCTGATGCTGCTCGGCATCGTGGCGAAGAACTCGATTCTGCTCGTCGATTTCGCGATCGAGGAGATGGATCATGGCGTCGGCAAGATGGAGGCGCTGCTCGACGCCGGGCGCAAGCGCGCGCAGCCGATCGTGATGACGACCGTCGCGATGGTCGCGGGCATGGTGCCGACGGCGATCTCGCTGTCGGGCGACGGGGCGTGGCGCGCGCCGATGGGCGTCGTCGTGATCGGCGGCCTGATCCTGTCGACGCTGCTCACCTTGCTGATCGTCCCCGCGGGCTTCAGCCTCGCCGACAGCATCGAAAAGCGCCTCGGCCGCTTCTTCTCGCGCAACCTTCTGACCTACAAGAAGGGCGACGACAGCAAGCCGCACGGGCAGATCGCTCCGGAACCGGCGGAGTAAAGGGGATCGGCCGGCGCGGTAAGCCACTGCGCCGGTTGCAACCTTTGCGGCATTTCGCCATTTGGTGTGCATGACGGACCGTACGCTTCACCGCCCGATTGGCGTCGCCATTCCGGCGAAAGGGTCGAATATCCGCGTCGTCGCGACGGGCCTGCTCGTCGTCATGGCGTTTGTCTTCATCGGCGCCAAATATTTTCAGGACGTCCATCCGGCGATCGGTTTCGTTCGCGCCTTTGCCGAGGCGGCGATGGTCGGCGGGCTTGCCGACTGGTTTGCGGTGACCGCGCTGTTTCGCCACCCGATGGGGCTGCCCATTCCCCATACGGCCATCGTCCCGCGCAACAAGAACCGCATCGGCGACACGCTCGCGCGCTTCCTGCTCACCAACTTCCTGCTGCCGGGCCTGATCGCGCGCAAGATGCAGACGGTCGATGTCGCGGGTGCGGTCGGCAAATTCCTGTCCGAACCCGGCGAGGGCGGCGGGCGGCTGCGGCTCGGCGCGTCGCGGATCATCGCCGACGGGCTCGGCGCGCTCGACCAGCAACGCCTCGGCGGCATGGTCAAATCGGCGATCGCCGACCGCCTGCGCGAACTCGACGTCGCGCCGCTGCTCGGCCAGGCGCTGCAAGCCGCGCTCGCCGAGGGGCGGCACCAGCCCTTGCTCGACGCGATGGTCAAATGGGGGTCGAAGACGCTCGAACTCAACGAGCATCTGATCCACCAGATGGTGCACGACAATAGCAACGCGATCGTGCGCTTCACCGGGCTCGACGAAAGCATTTCGAACCGCATCGTCGCGGGGCTGTCGAAGCTGCTCAGCGAAATGGCGGTCGACGAGACGCACCCGCTGCGCATCCGCGTCGAGGAAGGGCTCGCCAAGATGGCGCTCGACCTCCAGCACGACCCGGAGGTGAAGGCGAAGGTCGCGAAGGTGCGCGACGAACTGCTCGAAAACAAGGCGGTGAAGCGCTGGCTCGACGGATTGTGGGAACAGGGGCGCACCGCGCTGCTCAAGGCCGCGCGCAACCCCGATACGATGCTCGCGGGGCGGATCGGCGAACTCGTCACCCAGTTCGGTGCGATGCTCGGCGAGGATGCGGGGATCAAGCGCACGCTCAACCGCTATGCGCGCCGCGCGGTCGTCGGCGTCGTCGACAGCTATGGCGAGACCGCGCTCAAGCTCGTCTCGGACACGATCCGCGGCTGGGACGCGAAGACGATCACCGACCGGCTCGAAAATGCGGTCGGCGACGACCTGCAATATATCCGCATCAACGGCACGCTCGTCGGCGGCCTCGTCGGCGTGCTGATCCACACGGTCGATGTTCTGATCTAGCCGCTCGCCGCCAACCCCTCGCGAAAACTCGGATAGCGCGGATTCCAGCCAAGCAGGCGCTTCGCCTTGCCGTTCGCGACGCGGCGGTTTTCGGCATAGAAGGCGCGCGCGGCGGGCGACAGGCCGGCCTCGTCGAGGGATTGTAGCGGCGGCAGCGGAGCACCGAGCATCGCGCAGCCCCATTCGACGAGCCGGTTCTGATGGCAGGGCTCGTCGTCGGCGAGATTGTAGACCCCTGCCGGACCCCGGAACGAGGCGATGACGCCGCCCGCGATGTCATCGACATGGACGCGGCTGAAAACTTGTTCGGCCAAGTCGATCCGGTGCGCGCGGCCCTCGGATATGCGATCGAGGATCGACCGGCCCGGGCCATAGATGCCGGGGAGGCGGAAGATGCGAATATCGCCGCGCAGGCATTCCCAAGCGGCGTCGGCGGCGTTGCGGTCGGGACGGCGGCCTTTGACCGGCGCGCTTTCGTCGACCCACGCGCCTTCCGCGTCGCCATAGACGCCCGTCGATGAGAGATAGCCGGTCCATGTGGCGGGGGCGAGGGCGATCGCATCGTCATAGCGGGCGAGCACCGGATCGGCGCCCCCGGCGGGCGGCACCGACGACAGGATATGCGTGGCGCCGCGCAGCGCCGCGAGTACCGCGGCGTCGTCGGCAAAGGCGATGCTGCCCGTGCGTCCGTCGCGTGTCGTTCCCGCGACCTCCCAGCCGCGCGCGCGCAGCCGGTCGGCGAGGTGGCTCGCGGCATAACCCATTCCGAAAATCAGCATCTGTCCCATCGCGCGCCTTATTGCGCGTCGGCGGCGCTGTGCCTAGATCGATCGCATGACCGACGCCTCTTCAACGCCCGCCGTTCCCGTCACCATCCATCGCGGCGATTACCGCCCGCCCGAATGGCAGGTTCCCGACATCGCGCTCGATTTCGCGCTGGGGGTCGACGAAACCAGGGTCGGCGCGGCGTTATCGGTCGTGCGTGATGCCGATGCGCCAGTGCCGCTGACGCTGCGCGGCGACGGGCTGACCCCGGCGGCTGTGCGCGTCGATGGCGAAGTATGGAACGACTGGCGCATGGACGGCAGCGACCTGATCGTCGACCTTGGCGAGCGGACCGCGGCGACGGTCGAGGTCGATACGGTCATCAACCCGGCGACGAACACGCAATTGATGGGCCTCTACGCGTCGAACGGCATGCTCTGCACCCAGTGCGAGGCCGAGGGCTTCCGCCGCATCACCTTCCACCCCGACCGGCCCGACGTGCTGAGCCGCTACAAGGTGCGGATGGAAGGCGACAAGGCGCAGTTCCCGATCCTGTTGTCGAACGGCAATTGTATCGAGCAGGGCGAAGGGGCGGGCGGCGCGCACTGGGCGCTATGGGAAGATCCATGGCCGAAGCCCTCCTATCTGTTCGCGCTCGTCGCGGGCGACCTTGTCGTCAACAAGGACAGCTTCACGACGATGTCGGGGCGCGAGGTCGAACTGGGCATCTGGGTCCGGGGCGGCGACGAGGGGCGCACAGGCCATGCGATGCAGGCGCTGAAGGACAGCATGGCGTGGGACGAGCGCGTCTATGGCCGCGAATATGACCTCGACCTGTTCAACATCGTCGCGGTCAGCGATTTCAACATGGGGGCGATGGAGAATAAGGGGCTCAACGTCTTCAACACGCGTTACATCCTCGCCGACCCCGATACGGCGACCGACGTCGATTATGACGGGGTCGAGGGCGTCGTCGCGCACGAATATTTCCATAACTGGTCGGGCAATCGCGTGACCTGCCGCGACTGGTTCCAGCTCAGCCTGAAGGAAGGCTTCACCGTCTTTCGCGACCAGAATTTCTCGGCCGACATGGGATCTCCCCCGGTCAAGCGGATCGAGGACGTCCGCCTGCTTCGCGCCGCGCAGTTTCCGGAGGACGCCGGGCCGCTCGCGCACCCGATCCGCCCCGACAGTTTCCAGGAAATCTCGAACTTCTACACCGCGACCATCTATAACAAGGGCGCCGAGATCATCCGCATGATGGCGACGATGGTTGGCCCCGAACGCTTCCGCAAAGGCACCGACCTCTATTTCGATCGCCACGATGGCGAGGCGGCGACGTGCGAGGATTTTGTGCGCGCGATCGAGGACGGCGCGGGCATCGACCTGACGCAGTTCCGCCTGTGGTACGGTCAGGCAGGCACGCCGCGCATCACTGCGCGGATCGACACCGACGCGGCGACGGGCGAGCGCATGCTCCACCTGACACAGGCCGTCCCGCCGACGCCGGGCCAGCCCGACAAGGCGCCGATGCTGATCCCGCTGCGGATCAAGGCCTATGACCTCGACGGCGGCCATGGCGAAGAGGCCGAGCAGCTCGTGCTGCTGGACGCTGCCGAAATGACGGTGCCGCTCGGTCATTATCGCAGCCGCCCGATGCTTTCGATCAACCGCGGCTTTTCGGCGCCGGTGATCGTCGATTTCGCGCGCGTGGAGGGCGAACTCGCCTGGCTCGCCGCGCACGATGACGACCCCTTTGCGCGCTATGAAGCGCTGCAACAGCTGATGCTCGACACGCTGGTCGCGGCGGTTGCCGGCAAGACGGCCGACAATGGCGCGGTGATCGAGGCAGTGGCGCAGACGCTGGCGGGCCGCGAGAGCGACCCCGCCTTCGTCGCCGAGGCGGTGCTGCTGCCGAGCGAAGCCTTCATCGGCGACCAGATGGTCACCGTCGATCCCGACGCGATCCGGCGCGAGCGGCTCGCGCTGCAGGCGGCGATCGGCGCCGCGCTCGATGCCGAGTGGCGGGCGGTCCTTGCCGGGCACGCCCCGCCGGCGACCGATCTGTCGCGCGAAGCCAAGGGTGGCCGCCGCCTGCGCGGCGTCGCGCTGGCCTATCTCGCGGCAACCGGGGCGGACGACGCCCCTGCGCTGGCATTCCGCATCTTCTCCGACGCCGACGGGATGACCGAACGGCAGGCCGCGCTGGCGACGCTTGCGCACGGCGACAGCGACGAACGCGTGGCCGCGCTCGACATTTTTTATCAGCGCTATCGCGACAATCCGCTCGTGCTCGACAAATGGTTCCAGGTGCAGGCCTGGTCGCTGCGCCCCGATACCGCCGATGCGGTGAAGGAACTGGCGCAGCACGCCGATTTCACACTCGCGAACCCCAACCGCGTACGCTCGCTCTATGGTGCGCTGACGGGCAATCAGGCGGCGTTCCACCGCGCCGATGGCGCGGGCTACCGGCTGATCGCCGACCTTGTCATCGCGCTCGATCCGAAGAACCCGCAAACCGCGGCGAAGATGATCCCGCCGCTCGGCCGCTGGAAACGGTTCGACGAAGAGCGCGCCGCGATGATGAAGGCCGAACTGGCGCGCATCCTCGCGCAGCCCGGCCTGTCGCGCGACGTGACCGAGCAGGCATCGAAGAGCCTGCTCGGGTAAGGCGCCTCAGGTCGTCGAGAACAGCTTGGTCCCGGCGACGCCGATAACGATCAGTGCCATGAAGCCGATCTGGACGGCGTTCACCTTCTCGCCGAACCAGAAGATGCCGCCGATGATCACCCCGACCGCGCCGAGCCCGGTCCATATCGCATAGGCGGTCCCGGCCGAGATGCCGCGCATCGCAAAGGCGAGCAGCGCCATGTTGAGGAAGCTCAGCGAAACGGGAACGATCGAGGCCTGCCATGTGCCGATCGTCGCAGCCCATTTCAGGCTCAGCGCCCAGATGATTTCGGTAACAACGGCGATCGCGAGGATAACCCACGCCATAGGACGGTCCTTTCAAGTCGGCGGGCTCGAAAGGAAGTGCGCGGCCGGAAACCCGGAAGAGGCGGCGCATCGATGGGTGATGTGCCGCGGCCCTTAGGCGGCCCCGATTGAAATGGCAACCTCGGTGCGGGCGGGTTCAGCCGCCCAGCCAGCCGGTCACGTCGCCTGCAACCTTGTTCGCGGCGCGGGTCAGCGCCTCGCCGACGGGTTTCGCCTCGACCTTGCCGCCGATCGCCTCGCGCGCCTCGAAGCGGCGCTGCGTCACGGTTTTGCCGCCTGCGGCCACCAGCATCGCCTGATAGACGACGACCGCTTCGTTCGTGCGTGCATCGACGCCGAACTCCATCAACTGGCCCGCGAGCTGTTCGCCCGGCGCGGTCAGATATTGCCCCTCGTCGAGCACGACGCGCGAGGTCCGTGCCGACACGGTTTCGGACACGAGCCGCTGGAACAGGCGCGAAGGCGCCTCGACCCACTGCGCGTCCTTGACGTAGGCGACGCTCGCCTCGTCCTGTTGCACCGGGATCCGCGTCGTGCGCAGCTTTTGCGGCGCGGTGGGAATCAGGATCGTCAGCGTCGCGGCCTCGGCTGCGGTGCGCGCTCCTCCGGCGGGCGGCGCCGCGTCGGCATCGAGCGTGAGCAGGAAGGGCGGGGTCTTGCCCCCAAGGCCGATGCAGCCCGACAGCGAGATGGCGGCGACGGCGACGAGCAGCGGGGCGCGGAGGCGGCGGATCATGGCGTGGGTCCTCATTTCTTGTAATCGGGCAGCTGGCTGCCGCCGAGCACGGCACCGGCGCCCTGCTGGTCGAGCTTGTCGGTCAGGCTGGACAGCGAGGCGGAGGTGCGGCGCAGGTCGCGGATCAGCGCATTGGCTTCGGGGATCGTCGTTTCGCTGAAGGTCTTGAGACCCGGCCGTGCGTCGGAAATGGCCGATTCCAGCGTTGCCATCGACGCGTTCGCGGACTTCAGCGTATCGCGCAAATTCGCCATCGCCGGGTCGACGTTGCGGTCGATCGTGCCTTGCGCCGACGCGGCCAGATTGCCGATCTGCTCGGCGGCGACCCCCGTCTGCTGGATCGCGATGCGCGTGTCCGCCAGTGCCTTCTCGATCGCCGGGCCGTTGCGGGCGAGAATCGCGGTCGACGCCTCGACATTGTTGAGGATGCCGCGGATGCTCGCCTGATTCTCGTCGTCGGCCAGTTCGGCGAGGCGCTCGCTCAGCGTCGAGAGACGCTGGAGCAATTGCGGTGCAGTGTTGAGCAGTTCGCCGAGCCCGCCGACGCGTGTCGGGATGACTGGCTTGCCCGCGGGCCCCTTGTCGGCGATCGGCGGCGCGCCCTTGACCGCGCCGTCGAGCGAGATTTGCGACACGCCGGTGAAGCCGACGCCCTCGAGCGCCGCGGTCGTGCCCTGTAGCACGGGGACGCCTTCGTTGACCTCGATGCGCACGCGCACGAACTGCGGGTCGTCGGGCCACAGCGCGATCTCGCGGACCTGCCCCGATGGCACGCCCGAAAATTGCACCTGCGCGCCCTTGTTCAGGCCGTCGACCGACTGTTTGAAGAAGATGTCATATTCGCGCTTCTCACCGCCGCTGTCGTTCGCCAGCCAGACGACGAAAAAGGCGAGCGCCGCGGTGAAGAAGAGGACGAAAGCGCCGACGAGCACATTGTTCGACCGTGTTTCCATCAGCTTTTCCTATCCTGCCGCTCCAGCGCGATATTGCAGTTTGCAGCCGCGCGCCCGCGGGGTCCGTTGAAATAATCCTGTATCCACGGATGCTCGGTGGCAAGCAATTCGGGGATGGTACCGACCGCGATCACCTTCTTTTCGGCGAGCACCGCGACGCGGTCGCACGTGGCATAGAGCGTATCGAGGTCGTGCGTGATCAGGAAAACGGTCAGCCCCATCGTGTCGGCGAGCCCGCGCAGCAGCTCGTCGAACTTCGCGGCGCCGATCGGGTCGAGCCCCGCGGTCGGTTCGTCGAGAAAGAGCAGAGCGGGGTCGAGCGCGAGCGCGCGCGCAAGCCCGGCGCGCTTGACCATGCCGCCCGACAGTTCGGCGGGATATTTGGGCCCCGCGTCGGAGGGCAGGCCGACCATCTGGACCTTGTACGCCGCGATTTCGTCGAGCAAGCGCTGGTCGAGCCGCGGATAATATTCGCGCAAGGGGACCTGGATATTCTCGGCGACGCTCAGCGTCGAGAAGAGCGCGCCACCCTGGAACATCACGCCCCAGCGGCGGCGCAGGTCGCGCGATTCCTCTTCGTCGGCGATCGTGTCGAGCGTCTTGCCATAGACCTCGATTTCGCCCGCCGCAGGCGTCTGGAGCCCGATGATCGAGCGCATCAGCACCGACTTGCCGGTCCCCGATCCGCCGACGACGCCAAGGATTTCGCCCGAGCGGACCGTGAGGTCGAGGCCGTCGTGGATCACCGCGTCGCCGAACTGGTTGCGGAGGCCGCGAATGCTAATGGCCTCGTCGAACTTTTCGGGGCGCACCGCGTCGGCGGCCGCTAGCTCTTCCTTGATTTCCTGTTCGATCTCTTCGCTCATCAATTCCACCCCAGCGAAGAGAAGAAGACGGCGAACATCGCGTCGAGGACGATGACGAGGAAGATCGCGGCGACCACCGCCGATGTCGTCCGCTTACCGACCTCTTCGGCGTTCTGGCGAACCTGCATGCCTTCGTAACATCCGGTCACGCCGATCAATATGCCGAACACCGGCGCCTTGATCAGCATGATCCAGAAATCGGTCATCGGGATGATTTCGCGCAGCCGCTGGATATAGGTGAGCGGCGGGATATCGAGCCCGATCCAGCAGAAAACGCCGCCGCCCGCGATCGCGCACAGGCTGGCGTAAAAGCCGAGCAAAGGCATGGTGATCGTCGACGCGGCGACGCGCGGCAGCACGATGGCCTCCATCGGCGACACGCCGATCGTGCGCATCGCATCGACCTCCTCGGTCAGCTTCATCGTGCCGATCTGCGCCGCAAAGGCCGACCCCGACCGGCCCGCGACCATGATCGCGGTCATCAGCAGCCCGAGTTCGCGGATCGAGGCGCGGCCGACGAGGTTGATCGTGAACACCTCGAGCCCGAATTGTTCGAGCTGCACCGCGCCCTGCTGCGCGATGACGATGCCGATCAGGAAACTCATCAGGCCGATGATCGGGAGCGCGTCGACGCCGACCGCCTGGAAACGCGTGACGACCGCGTTCCAGCGAAGGCGGCGGCGCGCGCGAATCTGGATGCCGAGCGCGACGATCATCGCGCCGAAAAATCCCACAATGCCAAGTAATTCGTGCCAGATGGCGACGCTGGCAGTGCCGACCTGTTCGAGCATGCGTGCCCACATCGGACGGCGGTCGCGGTGGACGCGATATTCGCTCTTGTCGCTCGCCAGCGCGTCGAGCAGGCGCTGCGCTTCCTCGCTCGCGCCAACGACCCTGGAGCCATGTTCGTTGACGGTGCGCGTCACGATCCACGCACCCACGGTGTCGATGCGTTCGAGCGCCGAGAGGTCGAGCGTCGCGATCGGACCGAGCGCGGCGAGCCGCGCGGGGACATCGCCCAGACGCGCCAGCGTCAGACGGCCCGTGAAGCGAACTTCGGCGCCATCGGCGCCATCGCTGTGTTCGAAATCCGCCCGGGCCACCATCGTGCGGAGGACATTGTATTATTTGCCCCGTGACGGCAAGCGAATCCATGGCTGGCATCGCGGGTCTTGGCCACGTCGCGCGGTCACACTATGGGTGGGGGATGGACGAGCCGCTCACCACGACGATCCCCGACTATGCCCATCGCGTCGCCATGTACGACATGGACCGGACGATAACGCGTTCAGGGACTTACAGCGGTTTCCTCATTCATGTCGCGCGGCGGCGCCAGCAATGGCGATTGCTGCTTTTACCGCTCGTCGGACTCGCCGGCGCGGCTTATTCGCTGCGCCTGATCGACCGGTCGCGGCTGAAGGCGATCAACCTCAGGCTCCTCGTCGGCAAACGCTTTCGCCGGACCGAAATCGCGCCGCTGGCCGAAAGCTACGCCGACAAGGTGGTCGCGCGCGGGCTGCATCCCGCCGCGCTCGAACAGATCGCCGCCGACCGCGAGGCGGGATACCGGCTGCTCCTCGCGACCGCATCCTTCCACCTCTATGTCGATGCGATCGCCGAACGGCTGGGCATGGACGACGTCCTCGCGACGCAACTCGACGAACCCGACGGTGCCGATCACATCCATGCGCGCCTCGCCGGCGACAATTGCTATGGCGAGGCGAAGTTTGCACGGATCGACGGCTGGATGGCGGCGAATGATATTACGCGCGATAACGCGCATATCCGCGCTTATTCGGACCATGTCTCCGACCATCCGATGCTGCATTTCGCCGACGAGGCGGTCGCGACCACCCCATCGCGCAAGCTGAAGCTGCTCGCGCCAAAGATGGGGTGGCAGGTTGTCGACTGGCGCGCGCGCCGCGGTCGTTAGACCGCGTCGAGCGCCTGCGCGAAGTCGGCGATCAGATCGTCGGGATCCTCGATCCCGATCGACACGCGCACGAGATTGTCGGTGATGCCGAGCGCTTTCTTGCGCTCTTCGGGGACCGACAGGTGCGTCATCGCCGCCGGATGGCTGGCCAGCGTCTCGGTGCCGCCGAGGCTGACCGCGAGCTTGGCGATCTTCAGCGCATCGAGGAAGCGGAAGCTTTCTTCCTCGCCGCCCTTGATGAAGAGCGAGAAGGTCGACCCGGCGCCGGTGCAGTGGCGATCGAAAATATCCTTCTGGCGCGGATCGCTGATGAAGCCGAGATAGCCGAGCCCTTCGACCTTCGGATGATCGCGAAGGAAAGTGCAGACCTTCAGCGCATTTTCGCCCGCCCGGCTCATGCGCAGTTCGAGCGTTTCGAGGCTGCGCAGCAGCATCCACGCGGTATTGGGGTCGCAGATCGTGCCGATCGTGTTGCGCATCGGGCGGATCAGGTTGAGCAGGTGCTGGTCGCCCGACACGCCGCCAGCGACGAGGTCCGAATGGCCGCCCGCATATTTGGTGAGGCTGTAGACGATAAGTTCGGCGCCCTGGCGGAGCGGCTTTTGCCACAGCGGGCCGAGGAAGGTGTTGTCGATCGCGATCGCGGGCTTTTGCTCGCCGGGGAAGGCGGCATCGCGCGCGGCGCGCACCGCCTCGACATCGACGAGCGCGTTGGTCGGGTTCGCCGGGCTTTCGAGATAGACGAGCGCGACCTTGCCGCCCTTTTCATCGGCGAGTGTCTGCGCCCGGACGAGAATAGCATCGATTTCCTCGCGCGTCGCGCCGGCGGGGAAGTCGACGAAGCTGACGCCGAAGCGCGACAGGATGCGCGCGATCAGCGTCTCGGTCGCGGCATAAAGCGGACCCGAATGGACGATCACGTCATTCTGGCCGACGAGCGCGAGGAGCAGGGTCGCGATCGCCGACATGCCGCTCGAAAAGACGAGGCTGTCGTCGGCGCCGTCCCAGACCGCAAGGCGGTCTTCGAGGATTTCCTGGTTCGGGCCGTTGAAGCGCGAATAGACGAGGCCGTCGGCGGGGCCTTCGCGCTTGCCCGTGATATGCTCGAAGAAGCGCTTGCCCGCCGCGGCGCTTTCGAACGCGAAGGTCGAGGTCAGGAAGATCGGCGGCTTGAGCGAGCCTTCGGACAGCACCGGATCATAGCCGAGTCCCATCATCAGCGTGGCGGGGCTGAGGTCGCGATCGCCGATTTTCTTCGTGTTCGTCTTGGGTTTGCCGCGCATGGCCATGGGGATGCTCCTTGAGGTGTCGGAGCCCTCTATAGCACGCCGGTTTCGTTTGAAACTATATTGCGCGGCGTGCCGACCCTAATCCTCGGTAATCAGGCTGCGCTCCTTCGTTTCGGGAAGCAACAGCGTCGCGACACCGGCCATCGCGATGACGAAGGCGACGTAGAAATAGAAGACGCGCTCGATCCCCGCGTCCTTCAGCGCCAGCGCCACCATTTCAAGCGTGCCCGCGAAAATCGCGTTGCCGATCGCATAGGGCAGCGCGACGCCGAGGCCCCGGATATGCGCGGGGAAGAGTTCGGCCTTCACCAGCGCATTGTTCGCGCTGTAGCCGCTCTGCAGCGTCAGCGGGATCATGATGAGCAGGGTGGCGACGATCGGCGAGGTCACCGTCTCCAGCGTCATGAAGGTCGGCACCGCGACGATCGCGCCGCCGATCCCGAACAGCAGCAGCATCGGCTTGCGCCCGAACCGGTCGGCGAGCGCGCCGAACACCGGTTGCATCGCGGTGAACCAGAGCAGCGCGGCGGCGATGATATAGGTCGCGGTCGCCTTGTCGAAGCCCACCGTGTTGAACAGGAATTTCTGCATGTAGCTGGTGTAGGTATAGGCCGCGAGCCCGCCGCCCGCCGACAGCATGCCGACGAGAATGCTTTCGCGGCGATGCTCCTTCCACAGCAGTTTCGCCGTCGATACCGGCCGGTCGACCGCCTGATTCTCGAACGACGGCGTTTCGGCGAGGTTACGGCGCAGCAGGTACACGCCAAGCGCAAGCAGCGCGCCGATGACGAAGGGAATGCGCCAGCCCCATGCGGTGAGTTCGGCCTCGGTCAGGAAGAATTGCAGCACCACCGCGACGAAGATCGCGCAAAGCTGGCCGCCGCACAGCGTCATATATTGGAAGCTCGCCCAGAAGCCGCGGTTTTCCTTGGGCGCCATTTCGGACAGATAGGTCGCGCTCGCGCCATATTCGCCGCCGAGCGACAGGCCCTGTAACATGCGCGCGATCAGCAAGGTCGCGGGGCCGAGCAGCCCGGCGACCGCGTAGGTCGGTGCGACCGCGATCAGCATCGATCCGCTGAACATCAGCGCGACCGACAGCGACAGCCCCGCCTTGCGCCCGCGCGTGTCGGCGAACCGGCCCATGACCCACGCGCCGATCGGGCGCATGACGAAGCCGACGGCAAAGATCGCCGCCGAGTTCAGAAGCTGTGCGGTGGGGTCGGCCTGCGGGAAAAAGACCGGGGCGAAATAGATGGCGAAGGCGGCATAGGCGAACCAGTCATACCATTCGACGAGGTTGCCCATCGATCCGCCGACAATCGAAACCAGCCGTTTGCGCGGTATCGCGAGCGCCTTCATTCCGTCCCCCTTTTTTGCGCTATTTGAGGCCGATCACCGACAATTGGCGGCCATAGGAATTTTCTCCTTTGTGGCACGCGCGGCGATAGCTGAAATAGTCTTGCCCCTCGGCATAGGTGTCCTGCCCGCCGATGGCAATTCGCGTCACGCCCGCCGCGGCGAGCCGTGCGGCGACATAGGCGGCGATGTCGAACATCGCGTGCCCGGGCTTGCCTGCGGCAAAGAAGCGCTCGTTCGCGGGATCGTCCGCAAGGAAGCGCTCGACGAACGCCTCGTCGACTTCATAGGAGGCGCGGGCGATGCACGGGCCGATCGCGACGGCGATATCGGTGCGGCGCGCGCCAAGGCTTTCCATCGCATCGAGCGTCGCGTCGGTGACCCCGGCCAGCGCGCCCTTCCAGCCCGCATGCGCCGCGCCAACGACGCCGGCCTCGCGGTCGGCGAACAGCACCGGCACGCAGTCGGCGGTCAAAATGCCGAGCAAGAGGCCCGGCACCCGCGTCGCGAGCGCGTCGGCTTCGGGCCGCGCGCCCAAGTCGGTGTCGCCATCGACGATGACGCAGTGGTTGCCATGGACCTGATACACACCGGTCAGCGCCGCGCCCGGAAGCACCGCGTCGGTAACGCGCCGGCGGTTCTCGGCGATCAGTGCGGGGTCGTCGTTCGATCCGAGGCCGCAGTTGAGCGAGGCGAGCTCGCCTGCCGATACGCCGCCGCGGCGACCGAAGAAGCCGTGCGCGACGCCGTCGAGCGACGGGGCGGTGCCGAACGGCGCCGTCACAGGTCGAGCCTGAAGAAACGGTCCTCGTCGATATGGTTGCCGACGCGAAAGGCGTTGCGGCCGACGTCATAGAAGCCGTAGCGGCGATAAAAGGCCTGCGCGCGGCCATTCTCGGTAAAGACCGAGAGATAGAGGATCGCAGCGCGCTCGCGCGCCCAGCCGATGCCCCAGTCCATCAGCGCCGCCGCGACGCCCGTGCCCTTCGCGGCTTCGGCGACATAAAGCTGGTGCAGTTCGGCCGCCTTGTCGGTCGGCTGGTCCGCGGGCAGGTCGAAGTCGAGCGGACCCATCTTGATATAGCCGAGGATCGCGCCCGCAGAGTCTCGCACGACCCCGATATCATGGTCGTCGCTCGCGATCTGTGCGCGCACGCGGTCGGGCGGGTTCCAGCTCGACAGGAAAAGCGCAAGGTCGGCCGGATCATAGATATGGCCGAAGGTGTGCGTGAAGGATGCTTCGGCAAAGGCGGCGATCGCCTCGGCATCGTCGGGCGTCGCCAATTGGACGGCGGTCATGCGGTGTCTCCTGTAAATCCTGCGGGTGCCGGCCAGCCCGGCGCGGTGAAAGCCATCACCTTGAACAAATCGCCCATCGCGCGCGGCTCGACCAGGCGGTCGCGCTGCCCCTTCAATTCGTCGGCGCGGGCCGGTGCCGCGGCAGCGAGCGATTGCAATCGCGCGTCGATACCGAGCCTTTGCAGCCAGTCGCCCTGCGTCGTCAGCGGGCTGACGGACACGCGCGCATTTTGCGCGGCTTCGGCGAGCGCGGTGAAGTCGACATGCGCGGTCAGGTCGACTTCGCCGGGGTCGGCGAAGGGGTCGACGAAGCGGTGCGCCTTCACCGCCTGCAATGTGTCGCCCGCGGCGGGGCCGGCATAGCCATAGTCGATCGCAAGCATCGCGCCGCCCTGCCGCGCGAGGCGAAAGGCGCAGCGCTGCATGATCGCCGCCGAAACCGGCGTCGTTTCAACGATCGTCGCTTCGGGCTTGTCGCGCAGCACCGCCGGTACGGCGTCGTCGGCGGGCACACTGCCCGCGACCGGCGCCAGTGCGCCGCCCTGGCGTTCGACCATGCGCTCGCGCCAGCCATCGGTGGTGCGGACATATTGGTGGATCGGCAATGCGTCGAAAAATTCGTTCGCGACGATGATCAGCGGCGCGTCGCCGGGCAGCGCATCGACCTCGTCATGATGCTCGGCGGCGGGCAGGCGCGTCAGCTGGGCGGCGCGCAGCGTCGGGCTGGTCTCGACCAAGTCGATGCCGGCCGGCGTGCAGCCGAAGCGCGCCATGGTGCGCAGCGCATCGGCGGCGAGCGTGCCGCGACCGGGGCCAAGCTCGACATAGCGAAAGGCGGGGCTGCCCGCGCGCGACCAGAGGTCGGCGATCCAGACGCCGACCATCTCGCCGAACATCTGGCTGATTTCGGGCGCCGTCGTGAAATCGCCCGCGGCGCCGAGCGGGTCGCGTGTCGCATAATAATGGCCGTTCGCCGCCGCCATATAGTCGGCGATCGTCGTCGGCCGCGCCGCCGCGATTTCGTTTATCAGCTCGTCGGGGCTTGGCGGTCCGTCACGCAACGCTGTCGAGTCCGGCCACCGGCTCGATCCGCTTGCGGCGACCCTTTGCGGTGGCGACGAGCCAGAAGCCGATCAGCAGCATCGGCACGGTCAGCGTCTGGCCCATCGTGAGCCCCCACGACAGCGTGCCGAGCTGGACGTCGGGTTCGCGCACGAATTCGACCGCAAAGCGGCTGAGGCCATAGATGATCGCCGCCATGCCGAAGAGGAAGCCGGGCTTGTAGCGGGCGTCGGTGCGCCAGAAGAAAAAGGCGAGGATCGCCATCATCACAATCCCTTCGAGCCCGGCTTCGTAAAGCTGGCTCGGGTGGCGCGGGTCCATCGTGCCGCTGTCCGGAAAGATGATCGCCCAAGGTACGTCGGTCTTGCGGCCCCACAGCTCGCCGTTCACGAAATTGGCGAGGCGCCCGAAGAAGAGGCCGAAGGGGACGACGCACGCGACATAGTCGCAGAAACGCAGGAAGCTGAGCTTTTCCTTCTTCGTCACATACCAGATCGCGACCAGCACGCCGATCACGCCGCCGTGGAGCGACATGCCGCCGTCCCACAATTTGAAGATTTCGAGCGGCTTCTGGAGATAGTTGCCGAGGTTGTAGAACAATACATAGCCGAGGCGGCCGCCGAGGATGATCCCGAGCATCGCATAGAAGATCATGTCGTCGGCGTGGCGCCGCGCCATCGGCGCGCCGGGCTGCGCGATCAGCTTCAGCAGATACCAGTAGCCGACGAAAATCCCGGCGAGATAGGCGAGCGCGTACCAGCGGATGGGGAGGCCGAAGACGCTGAACGCGATCTCGCTGTTCTCGCCCATCAACTCGTGGAAGTTCACATATTGCGTTGCTTCGGCTAAGGTTGCAAAAAGAAACATATCGTCGCGCTGTCCTTCCCCAGGAGAGGCCTCCCCATAAGGGGTTAGGCGAGCGAGACCAAGAGGAGAGATGCAAGATGCCATCAGCGCTCGATTTGCGCCTGGAAGCCGCTTTTAATCTGATCACCGGTCCGGGTGGACCGATCCAGCTCGGGTCCGTCGAACGCTTCGGTCAGCAGTTGCCCTTCATCACCAACGCGCCGACCAATCTTTCCGATTATGTCGCGTTTTTTGCGGCGATGCATGGCGATGCGACCTTCCTCGTCGAAGGCGACGAGCGGCTGTCGTTCAAGCAGGTCTATGGCGCGGCGCGGCAGGTGGCGGCGGGGCTGATCGAAGGCCATGGCGTCCAGCGCGGCGACCGCGTCG
This sequence comes from Sphingopyxis sp. LARHCG72, assembly GCF_052871675.1. NCBI lineage: Bacteria > Pseudomonadati > Pseudomonadota > Alphaproteobacteria > Sphingomonadales > Sphingopyxidaceae > Sphingopyxis > Sphingopyxis sp. LARHCG72. Next base: position 728,329 of record NZ_JBIXJU010000001.1, read on the forward strand.
GCCTCGCGATGCGCAACGCCAATGCCTGGTGCGTCACCTATATCGGCATCCTGATGGCCGGCGGCTGCGCCACCTTGCTCAACGGCTGGTGGCAGGGCGGCGAGCTCGCCGCGGGGATCGACGACGCCGAAGCGAAGCTTGTCATCGCCGACGTCCAGCGCGCGGCGCGGCTCGAAGAGCCGGGCGTGCAGCACGGCGCGAAGGTCATCACGCTCGATATCACCCAGCCGATCGATCGCGCGATCGCGCCGATCACCGGTGCCGGCGGTAGCGCAGAGACCGGACTGCCGCGCCTGACGGGGCAGGACCTCGCGACCATCCTCTTCACCTCGGGTTCGACGGGCCAGTCGAAGGGCGCCTATTCGCGCCACGAGGCGATCTGCCAGGCGATCTTCAACTATGTGACGCAGACCGCGAGCATCGTGCATCTCTTGACCGAAGACGGGCAAATGTCGGACATCCAGCCGGCGACCTTGATCTGCACTCCGCTGTTCCACGTCACCGCCGAAGTCCCGGTGTTCCTGCAAAGCTTCGCGCTCGGCCGCAAACTGGTGCTGATGCCGAAATGGAATGCCGAGGAAGCGATGCGGCTGATCCAGGACGAGCAGGTCAATTATTTCGTCGGCGTGCCGCTGATGAGCTACGAAATCCTCGTCCACCCGAACCGCCAGAATTACGACCTGTCGACGTGCAAGAGCTACGCCGGCGGCGGCGCGCCGCGTCCGCCCGAGCATGTGAAGCGTCTCGCGACCGAGATGGGCGAGGGCAAGCCGTTGCTGGGCTATGGCCTCACCGAAACCAACGCGGTCGGCTGCGGCATCATCAACGAAAATTACCTTGCCAAGCCGATGTCGACCGGTCCCGCCTCGAAACCGCTCGTCGATCTCGCGATCCTCGACGACGACGGCAATCCGGTGGCGCCGGGCGGGGTCGGCGAAGTCTGCATCCGGTCGGTGTGCAATTTCGAAGGCTATTGGAACAATGAAGCGGCGACGAAGGCGGCGTTCTTCGACAATGGCTATTTCCGCTCGGGCGACCTCGGCTATCTCGACGAGGACGGCTATCTGTTCATCGTCGACCGCAAGAAGGACATCATCATCCGCGGCGGCGAGAATATCAGCTGCCAGGAAGTCGAAGCGGCGATCTACGAGCACCCCGAAACGAACGAATGCGCGGTGTTCGGCCTGCCCGACGAGCGGCTCGGCGAGTGCGTCGGCGCGGTCGCGTGGATGAAGCCCGGCAGCTCCGTGACCGCCGACGATCTGATCGCGTTCCTCGCCGCACGGCTCGCGCCCTATAAGGTGCCGTGCCAGATCTGGATGTCGAACGACGCGCTGCCCAAGCTCGGCAGCGAAAAGATCGACAAGGTCAGTTTGCGCAGCCAGTATCGCGAGGAATATGCGGCAAAGGTCGTCGCGTAACCGGACGAAGCGAAGGAGCGAACCGGGACCATGGCCGAGGCTGAAATTCCCGTCGCTCCTTCGGAAGGCACATCGCCGATCCGCGTCTATCGCCACCGGTTGCCGGCGCGCATCTGGCATTGGGTGAACGCCGTGACCCTGCTCGTCCTGCTGATGAGCGGGTTGATGATCTTCAACGCCCACCCGCGGCTCTATTGGGGGCAATATGGCGCGAACCCCGATTATGCGTGGCTTGCGGTGGGCTCGACGCCGAAGACGGGTTTCCTGCGCATCGGCGAAACGCGGATCGAGACGACCGGCGTGCTCGGTCGCTGGACCGATGCGAAGGGCGTGCAGCAGACCTGGGCCTTCCCCGGCTGGGCGACGATCCCGACGACCTACAGCCTCGCCGACGGGCGCCGCTGGCATTCGCTGTTCGCGTGGGTGCTCGCGATCAGCCTGACATTCTATATGCTGTGGAGCCTCTTCGGCGGGCATTTGAAACGCGATCTGCATGTCCGCCGCGCTGAATGGGCGCCGCGCCATATCTGGCACGATGTGAAGGACCATGCGCGGCTGCGTTTCCCGAAGGGGGAGGCCGCGGCGCGCTATCATATCCTCCAGAAGCTGAGCTACATCGGCGTCATCTTTGTCCTGCTGCCGCTGATGATCGCGACCGGCCTCACCATGTCGCCGGGGATGAACGCGTCGGCGCCCTGGCTGCTCGACCTGTTCGGCGGGCGCCAGTCGGCGCGGTCGATCCATTTCATCGCGGCCTGGCTGCTCGTCGCTTTCTTCCTTGTCCATATCGCGATGGTGCTGCTCGCCGGGCCGGTAAACGAAGTCCGCTCGATGATCACCGGCTGGTTCCGGCTGCCGCCCGAGCGGAGTGCCGGGCGATGAGCGGACTCGTCCTCCCGCGCCGCCGGTTGATCGCCCGCGCCGGCGGACTGGTCGCGGCGGCCGGGACGTTGCCGCTGCTGTCCGGCTGCGACGCGATCAACGAGGCGCCGGCGGTGCGCAAGATATTGTCGATGGGCGAGGAGATGAACCGCGCCAGCCAGCGCGCGCTGATGGATCGCGACGCCCTCGCGCGTGAATTCACGCGCGCCGACCTGTCGCCGACCTTCCGCTCGAACGGGACCAAGCTGCCGCCCGGCGCCGCCTATGCCGCGCACGCGGCGGGCGGCTTTGCCGACTGGCGCGTCGAGGTCACCGGCCTTGTCGCACGGCCACTGTCGCTGTCGATGGCCGACATCCGCGCGATGCCGCAACGCACCCAGATCACGCGGCACGACTGCGTCGAGGGGTGGAGCGCGATCGGCCAGTGGACGGGGCCGCAGCTCAGCCGCATCCTCGCCGCGGCAGGGGTGAGCGACAGTGCGCGCTACATCGTCTTTCGCTGCGCCGACCGGATCGGCGGCGATCTTTATTATGAAAGCTGCGACATGGTCGACGCGCTGCACCCGCAGACGATCATGGCGTGGGCGCTCAACGACGCGGTGCTTCCGATCGCGAACGGTGCGCCGCTGCGCCTCCGGATCGAGCGCCAGCTCGGCTACAAGCACGCCAAATATGTGAACGCGATCGAGGCCGTCGCGAGCCTCGATGCGATCGGCGCGGGCAAGGGCGGCTATTGGGAGGATCGCATCGATTATGAATGGTATGCGGGCATCTGAACGCAACCTTTTCGCGGCCCGGATGTTCGGTTCGTAAAATGTCGATCTTGCGTCCGTTTCTCTCCCGGATCATTCGTCAGGGGCGGCTGACCGTCGTCGCGCCCGACGGTTCGCGCGAAGAATATGGGCAGTCGGCTACCGGTTTTCCCGAGGTCACGATCCGCTTCACCAGCCGCCGGGGGATGCGCCGCATCATCCTCGACCCGCGCCTCGGCGCCGCCGAGGCGTTCATGGACGGCGAGATGGAGCTGGCCGAGGGCGATATCATGGACCTCGTCGGCCTGATCCGCATGAACACGCCGTGGGACCGCGGTGCGCGGCTGCACGACAAGACATGGCTGGGCCGGCGCGCCGAATGGGTGAAGACGCGGATCGGCTCGATCAACCGGCAGCGGCAATCGCGCGCCAACGTCAAACATCATTATGACATCGGCAACGACCTCTACCGCCTCTTCCTCGACGACGACATGCAATATAGCTGTGCCTACTGGCCGCGGCCGGGGATGACGCTCGACGAAGCGCAGGTGGCGAAAAAGGCGCATATCGCGGCGAAGCTCGCGCTCGCGCCGGGGCAGCGCATCCTCGACATCGGCTGCGGCTGGGGCGGGATGGCGATCACGCTCGCAAAACTCGAAAAGGTCGAGGTGCTCGGGATCACCCTGTCCGAGCAGCAGCTTGCGCTCGCGCGCGAGCGCGCCGAAGCCGCGGGGGTCGCCGACCGCGTGACGTTCGAGTTGATCGACTATCGCGATCTCGCCGCGCGCGAGGCGGGGCGCTTCGACCGCATCGTTTCGGTCGGCATGTTCGAGCATGTCGGTGCGCCCAATTTCGAGACCTTCTTTCGCGCCTGCGCCAACCTGATGACCGCCGACGGGGTGATGCTGCTCCACACGATCGGGCGTTTCGGGAGGCCGGGGGCGACCGATGCCTTCACGCGCAAATATATCTTCCCCGGCGGTTACATCCCCGCGCTCAGCGAGACGCTCGCGGCGAGCGAGAAGAGCCGGCTGATCGTCACCGATGTCGAAACGTTGCGCCTCCACTATGCGCTGACCTTGCGCCAATGGTATGCGCGGACGCTCGCGCACGAGGCGGAAATTGTCGCCATGATGGGCGAGCGTTTCTTCCGTATGTGGACCTTCTACCTCGCGGGCGCGACGTCGGCGTTCGAAAGCGGCGGGATGGGCAATTACCAGATCCAGTTCGCGCGCAGCCGCCACGCGCTGCCGCTGACGCGCGACTATCTGGCCGGGGCGGAGCGGGATTTCGGCACGCGCGGCGTGTGACCCTCAACACAGTCGTCGCGGCAATATTCCCCCATGGGACCGGCCCGAAGGAGGGCGGAATGGCTGACGAAGACATGGGCGCCGGGCGTGACCGGATCGGAGTGCACCGGATCAGGAATTGCTGGGCGCTGCGCCGCGAAGGTCTGAAAGGCTTGTGGGTCGACGCGGAAGTCGCAGCGGGCGACTCGCCGGCGCTGGTCCTGACCGGTTCGCGGCGCGGGCGCGCCGAAATTCCGCTCGCCGATATTCGTCGAATCCGCGCCAGCATCGACGAAGGCAAATTCCGCTGGCTCGATTCCTTTCGCTGCCTGATCTGGTGCGACGACGGGCGAAAGTTCGTGCTGGTCCCGAAATCCCTCGGGAACGTCGGCTATCGCGATCTCATCCTGGAAATCGCGCGAGGGATGAAGCGCGTCGGGCGGCTCGACCGGGTCGAGCGCGGGCAGCAAGTTTGGGAAGCCGCCCTATATTCGGTGCTCATGGTCGCGATGGCCCTGCTGATCGCCTACGCCGCCTACGACTCGCTGAAGACCTACGGCTCGGCGAGGACAGGCGATATCGTCTTCGGCTGCATCACCGGGGGGTTCAGCCTGTTGCTGCTAGTCGGCAGCGTTGCGATATGGGGAGACAAGAAGCGGCCTCGTCCGGTTCGCGGCCTCAAGGATTTGCGGGGCGTGCTGCCCTGATCGTCGTCAGTCCGGATATCTTTCGTTCATGACATCCCAGCTCAGCCCGACGAGCTGTTCGAGCACCTCCAAGTCCACGTCGGCGAGCTTGTTGATGTAAAGGCACGACTTGCCGTTCTTATATTTGCCGAGCCTAGCGAGCAGCGCGTCGGCCTCGGGCTGGCGGTCGAGATAATGGCCCATCAGATAGAGCGTCATCGCGGCCTTGCGCGGGCTGAACCCGGCGCGGCACATCGTCCCCGACCGGCCGCTGTCATAGACATAGTCATAGCTGCCATAGCCGATGATCGACGGCCCCCACATCTTGGGGTCCAGACCGGTGACGCGGCGGTGCATCGCATCGATCACCTCCGCCTCCTCGCGGCGTCGTGCATCGGGGACGGCCGCGATGAAATCGGCGACGCCGGCTTCGGTGGCTTTGGTCTTGATGCCGTCCTTGGCCATGGCCGCTCTCCCTCCCGTCAGAATAGCGCGTCGGCGGGGCGAATCAATCAGCCGTGCAGGACCGCAATCGCGCGCGCGAGCATATCGATGCGGCCGCGAAAACTGGCGGGCGCGATCACTTCGACCTCGGCGCCGAGTGCAAGCATCTCGCGCGCGCCATGGTCGCTGTCCTCGACCATCAGCGTGATTTCGCACCAGCCGTTTTCGTCGCGCGCGCCCGCCGTCGCGACCGCCTCGGCACCGCGCGGCGATTGTTGCGCCAGCCGCTTGCAGCCCTCGGGCGAGGCGCGGACGGTTGCGGCGGTCGCGAAAAGTTCAGCCTCGAAACGCGCCTGTTCCGCCTGCCACCATGTCGGCAGGTGGAAATCCTTCGGCCAGTCGAACGTCGAGTCGCGGGCCTCGGGCGCGTGAATGTTCGAAACGCGAAAGACCCTGATCTTTCCGGCGCCGCGCGCCGCGAGGTACCAGGTGCCGGCCTTCATCACGAGGCCGAGCGGCTCGACCGTCCAGTCGCGCAGGCCCTGCCAGCTTTCGTAACGCATCGCGAGCTGGCGCTGGTCGAGCACCGCGCGTGCGATCGCCGGGAGCGCGGGGAGGCTTTCGCGGCTCCGGTACCAATTGACCGGATCGAGGTGGAAGCGCGCTGCCATCCGGTCGGCGACCACCCCGCCATCGCCCGGAATCGCTGCGAGCAGCTTGCCGCGCGCTGCGCTGGTCGCTGCGCCGAGTCCGAGTTCGGCGGCGGGACCGGGCAGGCCGATCATCGTCGCGGCCTCCGCCTCGCCCGCCGACAGGCCGGTCAGCCGCGTGCGATAGCCGTCGAGCAACTGGAATCCGCCGCCCGGGCCGCGGTCGCCGTAAACGGGGACGCCCGCGGCCGACAGCGCGTCGATGTCGCGATAGATGGTGCGTTCGGACACCTCGAATTCGGCGGCGAGATCGGCCGCGGTGAGCCGCTGGCGCAATTGCAGCAGGATCAGGATCGAGAGGAGGCGGCTCGCTCGCATTTTTTCGCTGTAGCAGAAAATAACTGACAGAGAATGTCAGGATGCGCGGCGTAGCAGGACAGCGTCACCAAGGGAGCGACCCCATGACCCATATCGACCGCCGCACCATCATGGCGCTTAGCACAGGAGCCCTCATGTCCAGCCTCGTCCCCGCCGCCGTTTCGGCCGCCATCAACCCCGCCCCCGTCGGCAAGCCCGGCGATTTCGATTTCCTCACCGGTGAATGGCGCATCCACAATAAATTCCGCGAAGGCGAAAAATGGATCGAATTCCCCGGGGAGGCGACCGTCGTCGGCATTCTCGCGGGCATCGCCAGCATCGAGGAACTGCGCATTCCGGCGCGCGGCTTTTCGGGCATGGGGCTCCGCTTGCTCGACGTCGAAAAGAAGATCTGGTCCGACCATTTTGTCAACGCCAGGTCGGGCGTCGTCGCGGTACCGGGGCAGCTCGGGGTGTTCGAGGACGGCGCCGGCACTTTCCTGTCCGAAGGGGCCGAAGGAAATGGGGCCCCCGAACTTTACCGCGGCGTGTGGGACCGGATCACGCCGAACAGCTGCCGCTGGTTCCAGGGCACGTCGCGCGACGGCGGCAAGACGTGGGACGACAACTGGTTCATGGACTGGGCGCGCGTCGCCTGAGGAGGGCCAATCCGGTTGCACCTTTGGCGGCGGACTGCTAGCCGCGCCCGCGTCTTTCCCTCGCCAAAGGTGCCATCATGTCCGAGTCCTTCAAGCGCGTCGTCCTCGCCTATTCGGGCGGCCTCGATACCAGCGTCATCCTGAAGTGGCTGCAGGTCACCTATGGCTGCGAGGTCGTGACCTTCACCGCCGACCTCGGGCAGGGCGAAGAGATCGAGCCAGCGCGCGCCAAGGCCGAGCTGATGGGCGTGAAGCCCGAGCATATCTATATCGACGATGTCCGCGAAGAATTCGTCCGCGATTTCGTCTTCCCGATGATGCGCGCCAACGCCCGTTACGAGGGCGATTATCTGCTCGGTACCTCGATCGCACGCCCGCTGATTTCGAAGCGTCTGATCGAAATCGCCAAGGAAACCGGCGCCGATGCCGTCGCGCACGGCGCGACGGGCAAGGGCAACGACCAGGTGCGCTTCGAGCTCAGCGCCTATGCGCTGAACCCCGACATCAAGGTCATCGCGCCGTGGCGCGAATGGGACCTGACCAGCCGCACCGCGCTGATCGACTTTGCCGAAAAGAACCAGATCCCGGTGCCGAAGGACAAGCGCGGCGAAAGCCCGTTCAGCACCGACGCGAACCTTCTTCACACCTCGTCGGAGGGCAAGGTGCTCGAGGATCCGTGGGAAGAGACCCCCGACTATGTCTATTCGCGCACGGTGAACCCCGAAGACGCGCCCGACACCCCCGAATATATCACGATCGATTTCGAGCGCGGCGACGGCGTCGCGCTCAACGGACAGGCGATGTCGCCCGCGACCCTGCTCGCGGCGCTCAACGACCTCGGCCGCAAGCATGGCATCGGCCGTCTCGACCTCGTCGAGAACCGCTTCGTCGGCATGAAGTCGCGCGGCATGTACGAGACGCCGGGCGGTGAAATCTATGCGCGCGCCCACCGCGGCATCGAAAGCATCACGCTCGATCGCGGCGCGGCGCATCTCAAGGACGAGCTGATGCCGAAATATGCCGAGCTCATCTACAACGGCTTCTGGTTCGCGCCCGAGCGCGAGATGCTGCAGGCGGCGATCGACCACAGCCAGGCGAATGTGACGGGCACCGTCCGCCTCAAGCTCTACAAGGGCAACGCCAGCGTTGTCGGCCGCAAGTCGCCGCTCAGCCTCTACAGCGAACGCCATGTGACCTTCGAGGACGACGCCGGTGCCTATGATCAGAAGGATGCGGCGGGCTTCATCAAATTGAACGCCTTGCGCTTGAAATTGCTCGCGAAACAGGGTCAGTAAAGCGGCCGGGCACGGACCCGGCTGTTACAGGAGCCTGGTTCATGTTCTCCCTTTTGCTGGCGGCCGCCAGCCTGACCCCCGCGTTCAACGATGCCAGCTATGCCGACCTCGGCTATGTGAACCGCACCGCGGGCGAATGTATCGCGCGCTTCGGCACCGGCTCGATCGAGATTCGCCAGGCTTTCAACGAAGCCGACCGCACGATGATCAATGTCGCGGTCGTCACCGGCAAGCCGACGCGCGCGCTGCCTGTGGGTGCAAAGCTATGGGCGAAGTCGAGCTATGGCCCTGCGTGGCGTGCCGTCGTGATCGAATCCTCGCCGCAGCGGCTTCGCTTCGTGGCGCATAATCGTTTCGTCGGCGATCTGTTCAGCGAAGACTCGCTGACGATCGCACTTCACGAGCGGCTCGATGCGGGTGATGCGGTGCTCGTGGATACGGGATCGGACACGTCCGGCTTCCGCGGCAAGCTCGCTTCGGCGTTCGACTGCTCGGATGGTCTTGGCATCTGATTTTCGACACCGCCACGCCGGTCAGGAAATCGGTGGCGCGAATGGGTGATTGTCGGCACATTCGGTAGCATGCGCTTCTTCGACTTCTCATCGTGGCAAAGCATCGGTACGACGTTGCTGGGCCTTGCGCTGGTAACGCTGATCGGCGTCGGCATCCGGCTGATGGTGATGATGACGATCCAGCAGCGCCGCGAACGGATGAACCGCCAGATCAACGAGCGGCTGCGCACACTGATCGCGGCGTACAAGACGCTGGGCGGCTCGTTCACGGGCGACCTGATGGTCGACCCGCGGCACCTGCGCGACATCAAGCGTCAGGCGGGCGAACCAAAGGCGGAGCCCGCGGTCGACCTCTCCGACCCGGCCACACCGGGCGACGGATCGCCGGGCGAATCGGATCGTCCGCGCCGCATCCGCGATGCGGTCGAAGCCGCGCTCTCCGATATCATCCTGCTCGGCACCGAGGATCAGGTGCGGCTCGCGAGCCGCGCGGCACAGGAACTGGCCGAAGGGCGGCCGGTGCATGTTCACGAGCTTGTCGTCGCGCTGCGCGATTTCATCCGCAAGGCGCTCGACCTCGATCCGGTTCCGGCCGACGTTATCATCCCCGCGCAGGGGCCGACGCGCCCGGCGGGCAGCGGGGGCGGCAAGGGCGGCGGATCGGGCCGCGAAGCGGGCGGTGGAGGCGGAGCACGCGGCGGTGGCGGCGGCATGGGCGGCGGAATGGGTATGGCCGGCGGCCTCGGTGTTGCGGGCGGAGCGAGCCTCGCGCGCGGATCGCCGGCCGACGACGCTGCCGACATATCTGTCGATACGCAGCAAAAATGAAGGGTTAGCAGCGGCCCGCGCCTGCGCTAAGGCGCGGTCCATGACCGCGACCCGCTTTTTCTCCGACAATGCCGCGACCGTCCACCCCGTGGTGATGGAGGCGCTGGCGGCCGCCAACCATGTCGACACCGCCTATGACGGCGATGCGCTCAGCCAGTCGCTCGATGCGGCCTTTTCCGAGCTGTTCGAGACGGCATGCGAAGTCGTATGGATTCCGACCGGGACCGCGGCGAACAGCATCATCCTCGCGCATTTCGTACGCCCTTGGCAGGGTATCCTCTGTTACGAGGAAGCGCATATCGAGGTCGACGAATGCGGTGCACCGACCTTTTATTCGGGCGGTGCCAAGCTGATGACGCTGCCGGGACGCGGGGCCAAGATCGACGCCGAGGCCTTGAAGACCCGGATCGCCGGGATCCGCAAGGATGTGCATCAGGTCCAGCCCGCGGCGATCAGCATCACCAACGCGACCGAATATGGCCTGTCGTGGCGTGCGGGCGAAATCGGCGCGATCAGCGAGATTGCCAAAGGCGCGGGCATGAAACTCCACATGGACGGCGCCCGCTTTGCCAACGCCGTTGCGTTTCTTGGCTGTTCGCCGGCCGACGTCACCTGGCGCGCCGGGGTCGACGCGCTGTCGTTCGGCTTCACCAAAAATGGCGCGATGATGGCCGAAGCGATCGTCTTTTTCGGCGGCAGCGGCGGGCCGGGGGTGCGCGAGCTCAAGAAACGCGGCGGACACTTGCTCAGCAAGGGGCGCTTTGTCGCGGCGCAGATCCGCGCGATGCTCGCGAACGACCTGTGGCTCGCCAACGCCCGCGCCGCCAATGCGGGCGCGGCGAAGCTCGCGGCCGCCTGTGGGAGCCGGTTGATGTATCCGGTCGAGGCAAATGAATTGTTCGTCCGGCTGACGGCCGAGGAAGCCGCCAAACTGCGCGCGGCCGGGTTCGATTTCTACGATTGGGGCGAGGGCGCAGCACGCCTCGTCGTCAGCTGGGATCAGGATGCCGAAGCCGTCGCGCCGCTGGCGGCGGCGATCGGCGCGCTGTGAGCGACGCGCAGCCGACGCTGCTCAGCCCGAAGGTGCTGCTGCCCTTCATGCTGGTGACGTTGATCTGGGGTTCGACCTGGATCGTCATCACCGGGCAGCTCGGCGTCGTGCCGCCCAGCTGGTCGGTGACCTATCGCTTCGCCGTCGCGGCGATCGCGATGTTCGCCTTCGCCGCGATGCGTCGCGAGCCGCTGCTGCTCGCGCCGCGCGCGATGCTTTTCGCGCTTTTGCTCGGGATCGCGCAATTCGCGTTCAACTTCAACTTCGTCTACCGGGCCGAGCAGCATATCACCTCGGGCCTCGTTGCGGTGCTGTTCGCGCTGTTGATCGTGCCCAATACCTTGCTGGGCCGCGTCTTCCTGAAGACGCCGCTCGAAGGACGTTTCCTCGCGGGCGCCGGGATCGCGATCGTCGGCGTCGGGCTGATGATCCTCCAGGAATATCGGGCCGCAGCGCTCGATGCGGGCGAGGTGTTGCTCGGCACGGCATTGACGCTCACGGGGGTGATGAGCGCGTCGACCGCCAATGTGATGCAGGGAACGCGCCTCGCGCGCGCGCAGTCGATGGTGGTGATGATCGCCTGGGCGATGCTCTTCGGCGCGCTCGCCGACGGCAGCTATGCGTGGATCACGACCGGACCACCGGTGGTCGAGCCGACCGCGACCTATATCGGCGGCGTCCTCTACCTCGGCGTGATCGCGAGCGCGGTGACCTTTCCGCTCTATTTCAACATCATCCGCGCCGTCGGGCCGGGGCAGGCGGCGTGGTCGAGCGTGCTGATCCCGATCATCGCGATGGGCTTTTCGACGGCGTTCGAGGGCTATCGCTGGGCGACGCTGTCGATCGCGGGCGGTATCGTCGCGCTCATCGGGCTGGTGATCGCGGTCGCGAAGCGGCCCGAACGGCCGTCGGTCAGCGGCAATATGGTATCGGTGCCCGTCGAACCCGAAAGCTAGTTGCCATTGCTGTATTGGTTATATAATACAGTCATATGAAACATCTCCTCGGCGGCATTGCCCTTCTCCTCGCTCTTCCCGCAACGCCCGCCCTGGCACAGGTCGCCTGCACGCCCGGAACCTATGCGGCGCCCGACGGCGATTTCGTCGTGCTCGTAAAGTCGCCGGCTGTGGCGGCTCCCGGGCTGCGCTACCTGTTTCGTGACGGGCGCCGCGGTGCGACCACCGATGCCGGCGTGCCGCTGGCGTGCGGAACCGGCGACGTGACCGTCGGCGGCAAAACCTGGACGCCGATCGCCTTTCGCGAAACGCCCACGACCTTCGACAGCGTCGGCACCAAGATGACCGGCGTGCTGATCGAGCCGCCGGGCGCCGACGCCAGGCGGCCGCTTGTCGTCATGGTCCACGGATCCGAACGTACCTCGCCAATCGGCGGCATCTATGGCTATGCGATGGCGGCGCAAGGGATATCGGTCTTCGTCTATGACAAGCGCGGCACCGGCGGGTCCGAAGGCGAATATACGCAGAATTTCGAACTGCTCGCCGAGGATGCGGCGAACGCGCTGGGACAGGCACGCGGCATTGCTGCGGGGCGTTATGCCCGCGCGGGCTTTTTCGGCGGGAGCCAGGGCGGCTGGGTCGCGCCGCTCGCCGCGACGCGGACGAAAGCCGATTTCGTCGCCATCGGCTTCGGGCTCGTTGCCTCGCCGATCGAGGAAGATCGCGAGCAGATGGTATCCGAGGTTCGCGCCGCGGGGCTGGGTAAGGATGCAGAAGCGCTGGTCACCCGCCTGTCGCAGGCGACGGCGGGGTTGCTGCTGTCCGATTTCCGCACCGGTTATGACAAGCTCGACGCGGTACGGGCCGAAATGGCGGGCAAGCCGTGGGCGGCGAAGATCGAGGGCGAGTATAGCGGCGCAATCGCGCGCATGCCGAACGACATGCTCCAGCGGATCGGGCGCGCGCGCGTCGACAATCTCGAACTGATCTGGGATTATGACGCGGTCGCGGCGCTGAAGAAGCTCGACGCGCCGCTGCTCTGGGTGCTCGCGGGCGAGGATCGCGAGGCGCCGATCGAGACGACGCGCGGCGCGCTGCTCGGCCTCGCGAAGCAAGGCAAGCCGGTCGACGTCTATCTCTTTCCCCAGACCGATCACGGCATGTGGGAATTCACCACCGACGCAAACGGCGAGCGTCAGGTCACGCGGATCACCGACGGCTATCTGAAATTACTCGCCGACTGGATCAAGCGCGACGTGCGCGGCCCCTATGGCCGCGCCGAGCGGCTTACCCCGCGCTGATCCGTTCGATATCGGCGCCGACCGCCTGCAGCTTCTCTTCGAGCCGCTCGTAACCGCGGTCGAGGTGATAGACGCGGTTGACCTCGGTCGTGCCTTCGGCGGCAAGGCCCGCGATGATCAGGCTCATCGAGGCGCGCAGGTCGGTCGCCATCACCGGCGCGCCGATCAGCTTGTCGACCCCGCGCACCACTGCGCTACGTCCGCGCACGTCGATGTCGCAGCCCATGCGCGCGAGTTCGGGAACGTGCATGTAGCGGTTTTCGAAGATGGTTTCGGTGAACAGCGACGCGCCCTTGCCGAGCGTCGCCATCGCCATGAACTGCGCCTGCATGTCGGTCGCGAAGCCCGGATAGGGTGCGGTCGACAGGGTGACGGGTTCGGCGCGGCCCGACATGGCGACGCGGATGCCGCCCTTGGTCTCCTCGACCGTCGCACCCGCCTGGCGGAGCGCGGCGAGCGTTGCTTCCATCTCGTCGGCCTTCGCGCCGACCAGTTCGACATCGCCCTCGGTAATCACGGCGGCGCAGGCATAGCTGCCCGCCTCGATCCGGTCGGCCATCACGCGGTAGGTCGCGCCGTGGAGGCGGTCGACGCCCTCGATCGTCAGCGTTTCGGTACCGATACCCTCGATATGCGCGCCCATCGCGACAAGGCAGTTGCACAGGTCGACGATCTCGGGTTCGCGCGCCGCATTTTCGAGCACACAGGTGCCCTTGGCGAGCACCGCCGCCATCAGCGCATTTTCGGTCGCGCCGACCGACACGACGGGGAAGGTGAACTTGCCGCCGGGCAGGCGGCCGCGCCCGGGGGCGCTCGCCTTCACATAGCCCGACGCGAGTTCGATCTCGGCCCCGAAAGCTTCGAGCGCCTTCAGGTGGAGGTCGATCGGGCGGTTGCCGATCGCGCAGCCGCCGGGCAGCGACACCGTCGCTTCGCCCGCACGCGCGAGCAGCGGGCCGAGCACGAGGATCGACGCGCGCATCTTGCGGACGATGTCATAGGGCGCGACGGTCGAGGTCAGCGTCGTCGTGCGCGCGGTCATCACGCGGCCGAAATCCTCGGGGCGCGATCCCTCGATCGTCGTCGAACAGCCGAGCTGGTTGAGCAGGTGCCCGAACCCGTCGACGTCGGCGAGCCGCGGCAGGTTGCGCAGCGTCAGCGGCTCGTCGGTGAGCAGCGCGCAAGGCAGCAGGGTGAGCGCCGCATTCTTGGCGCCGGAGATGGGAATACGGCCCTTGAGTCGCTGGCCGCCGCGAATGACGATTTGATCCATCGGCTGTCTTTAGCGCATGCGCGAAGCCGCGCAAGCCGACTAGCTATGTAGGATGATAGCCCCCGTCACCGTCGAACTGGGCCTTTGCCTCGCGTTCGCCCTTGCCCATGAAGATATAGCCGACAACGCCGAGGATCAGCAGCAATATGGCCAGCAGCGGGACGTCGCCCTCGGTCGCGATCCGCAACGCCATCCACACCACCGAAAGCACGCCGGTCAGCAGGAAAAGCTTCTGGTTGTTGGTGGCGAAACCATAGGTGGCGCGGCCGTCGGGGGTCCGGACGCCGTGAACGCCCTTCTGGTCGAAGGCGTTGTAAAGATAGAAGCGGCCTTGCGCGCCGGGGGTCAACTCGTCGGCGACATTCTGTTTGACCACGGCATTGCGGATGGTGCGCGTCGGCCCGCTGTCGGGCTGGAAGGTGATGGTGCGAAAGACGGATAGGCCGCCGCGTGCGCGCCGCAGTTCGGCGGATTCGACGCGTCCGTCGATGATCGATGTCGTCATGTGTCGGCTCTCCCTGTTGCGGTGGCGCGACCCGGCGCGAAAGCTAATCGATCAAAGGCGCCAAGGAAAGTCCGATGATTGGTTAAGTCATTCCGTGCATTCCACGCTTTCTTCGTGGCGCTGATGCCCGAAATATGAAACCATGGCGGCTTAGACGGAATGCGTAAGGGCTGCGTTTTACGGAAAAGCATTTGTCGAAAAGGGGAAAGACATGCGGAATCCTGTCGTCGCGATCATCACGTCGCTTTCACTGGTCGGAACGCAGCTGGCGCTTCCGGTCGCCGCGCAGACCCGGCCCTGGCCGCCCACCGGCGGACCCCAGATCCAGCCGCCAAGGCCCGGCACCGGCTATGCGGGAACGATCCGCTGCGAATCGCGCGGCAATCGCGAGCAGCGTTGCTATGTGCGGACCGACAATCGCGTCGAAATCCAACGCATCCTCGGCGGGGATTGCGCGCGCGGACGCGGCTGGGGTTATGGCAGCGACCATATCTGGGTGACCGGCGGGTGCCGCGCCGAATTCGGCTATGGCTATGCCAATGATGGCGGCTATCCGACCCCGCTGCCGCAGCCGGTCGACGACTTCGCCGGCACAATGAACTGCGAATCGTGGAGCTATCGCTACCAGCAGTGCAATGTCCGGACGAACAACCGTGTCGAGCTCACGCGCAAGATCGCCGGCAAGTGCAATGCCGGGCGCCAATGGGGCTATACCGAGGATTATATCTGGGTCGACAAGGGCTGCCGCGCCGAGTTCGGCTATGGCTATCGCAACGTTCGCCCCCCCGAAAAAGACAAGGACAAGGGGCCGAGCACCGGGCTGATCATCGGCGGCATCGTCGTCGCGGGCGGGTTGATCGCGCTGCTGGCGAGCAAGAAAAAGAAGAAACCCGACGGGACCGAGGAAGCGGCAACGACGCATCCGGCGAAGGGGCCCGCCACGCTGAGCGCCAACCTCAGCGGCCTGCCGAGCGCAGCGCGGCCATCGGTGCAGAATTGCATGAACGATGCCGCGCGCCAGATCGGCATCACCGGCGGGACGCGGCTGTCGTACGACAAGCTGGTCTCGCTCGAACAGGGCAATGGCGGCTGGCGCATCCGCGCGACGATGACCGCGACCTATCCCGACGGCGCGAAGCAGGTCGAGATGTATTGCCGCGCAACCCCCAGCGAGATCATCCAGCTCGACTTCACCTGAGGTCGGGCTAATCCCGGTCCGTCATTCCCGCCTGCGCCGGGATGACGGACGGTCGGGGACCCAGCGGGAGCCGGAATATCATGCGAAACGACGGCCCGGCTGCGGCGCTCTGGTCGCGGGCCTATCCGTTGCTCTCGATGACCGCGCTGTTCTGGGCGGGCAATTCGATCGTCGGCCGCGCCGCGCGCGAGCTGGTGCCGCCCGCCGCGTTGTCCTTCTGGCGCTGGACCTTCGCGCTCGCGCTGCTGCTCCCGCTCGCCTGGCCGCACCTGAAGCGCGACTGGCCCGTGTTGCGCGCGCACTGGCCGGTCATGGCGATCCTCGGCGCGCTTGGTATCGGCGCCTTCAACACCCTGCTCTACAGCGGGTTGCAGACGACGACCGCGCTCAATTCGATGCTGATCCAGTCGGCGCAGCCCGCGCTGATCTTGATGCTCGGCGGGCTGGTGATGCGCGACCGGACGAGCGCGCGGCAGATCGCGGGGGTGCTGGTGTCGCTCGCCGGCGTTCTGATGGTCATCGCACGCGGCGATCTCGCGCGGCTTCTTGCGCTGCGACTGAAAGCCGGCGACGCGATCATCGCCTTCGCGGTGCTGCTCTGGGCGCTCTATTCGGTGCTGCTGCGCAAGCGGCCTCCGGTGCATCCGCTGAGCTTCCTCGCGGCGTCGATCATGGTCGGGCTGGTCGTGATCGCCCCCGTCTATCTGATGGAGCTCGCTTCGGGGCGACGGATCGTGCCCGAAACGGGCAGCGCGCTCGCGATCGCCTATGTATCGGTCTTTCCGTCGTTTCTCGCCTATCTCTTCTTCAATCGCGGGGTCGAGCTGATCGGTTCGGCGGCGACGGCACAGTTTATGAACGTGATGCCGCTGATGGGCGCGGGGCTTGCGATGCTGTTCCTCGGCGAAGCGCTGCACCTGTTCCATGTCGCCGGGCTGGCACTCGTGCTGGCGGGAATCTGGGTCGCGGGGCGCCCCGCGGCGAACTGACCCGTCAGCCGAGCGCTTCCTCGACCTGCGCGAGGCGATCCTTGCCGAAGAACATCTCGCTGCCGACGAAAAAGGTCGGGATGCCGAACACGCCGCGCGACACCGCGGCTTCGGTGTTCTGGACCAGCTTCGCCTTGATTTCGGGTTCCTGCGTGCGCGCAAGCAGCGCGGGGCCGTCGAAGCCGTTCGCCGACAGGAAGGTCGCGATGACCTCGAGGTCGTCCATCTTCAGTCCTTCCTCCCACATCGCGCGGTTCACCGCGTCGACATAGTCGTCGAGCGTGCCCTCGTCGGCCGCGACGATCGCGCCGCGCATGATCGTCAGCGTGTTGACCGGGAAGTGCGGATTGATGCGGAATTTGGCGAGGCCGTGCCTTTCGATGAAGCGCCGCATTTCCAGATTTTCATAAGCGAGCTTCGCGGGCGCGTCGGCATATTGGATCATCGGCGCCTTGTTGCCCGTCGCCTTGAAGATGCCGCCGAGCAGGCACGGCGTGATGACCAGGTCGGCGCCGGTGCGATCGAGCAGTTCGGGGAGCGCCTTCATGCACAGATAGGCGTTGGGGCTGCCGAAATCGAAGATGAGTTCGAGCGTCTTTGCTGGACTTTGGGTCACCATTTTTCTCCCCAGGGACGGAGGTCGAGTTCGTGGGTCCACGCGCTTTTCGGCTGTTTGTGGAGCATCACATAATTGGCGGCGATGGCATCGGGATTCAGGATCAGGTCCTGCGCCTTCGCATTGTCGAAATCGGGGTGGCGGCCCTTGATGAAATCGGTGTCGATCGCGCCGTCGATGATCGTGTGCGCGACGTGGATGCCCTGCGGCCCCAGTTCGCGCGCCATCGACTGGGCGAGCATCCGCAGAGCGCCCTTGGCGCCCGAAAAGGCGGCGAAGCCCGATCCGCCGCGCAGGCTTGCGGTGGCGCCTGTGAAGATGATCGTACCGCGGCCGCGCGGCGCCATCCGTTTCGCGGCCTCGCGCCCCATCAGGAAGCCGCCGAGGCACGCCATTTCCCACACCTTGGTGTAAACGCGCACCGTCGTTTCGGCGATCGGGAAGTTCACATTGGCGCCGATGTTGAACACCGCGACCTCGACCGGCCCGACCTCTGCCTCGACCTGGTCGAACAGCGCGATCATTTCCTCCTCGACGCGCGCGTCGCCGGGAAAGGCGCGTGCCCGATGACCGTCATCGCGGATCGACTGCGCGAGCGCTTCGAGCTGGTCGGCATTGCGTGCGCGGCGGTTGACGCAGGCGGTCAGCCCTTCGGCAGCGAAAGCGCGGGCGATCGCGCCGCCGGTGGCATCGCCGGCTCCAATGATGACGGCGGCTGGATTGGACATGCGACTCTCCTCTTGCCGCCTATCGTAACTATGATAATCATAGTGACAAGTGATTTCTGTTCCCCGCCGAAGGAGGCTAAGGACGCGAGATGCCCAGGCGCGCTGATCTTTCGGATACTTATTGCCCCGTCGGGCGGTCGGCCGAACTGCTCGGCGACCGCGCCGTGCTGCTGATCCTGCGCGACCTGTTTTTCGGGCGGCGCCGGTTCGAGGCGATCGCTTCGAACACCGGGCTCGGGCCGCAACTCGTGTCGGCGCGGCTCAAATTGCTGGAGAGCGAAGGCGTGATCGAACGCCATGCCTATCAGGACAACCCACCCCGCCACGAATACCGGCTGACCGACAAGGGTAAGGATCTGTTCGGCGTGCTCTATGCGATGCGCGGCTGGGCCGAGCGCTGGGCCTATGCCGAGGGCGAGACCGGCGACGGGCCGGCGATGCGCTACATCCATCGGGCGTGCGGAACCGACGTCGGCACGGCGATGGTCTGTCCGGGGTGCGGCACACCGCTGGGCTATGGCGATCTGAAGGGCGAGCCGTCGCCGGCACTCAGGGCCGAGCAGGCGGCACGGGCGGGGTAGACCTCCGGTCGCTTTCTGATACGCTATCCGCCTGATAGAGGGGACGAATATGCGCAGCCGATCACTTGCCAGTCTTGTCGCGCTCCTCGCTTTCGCCATGCCGGTGCATGCGATCCCACCTCCACCGCCGCCACCCGATCCGGCGGTGATGGCCGAAGCCAGTGGGTTGGCCAAAGAACTGGTCGCTCCGTACGACGGCGATTTGCGCTCTCGGACGCGTTCCGCGGTAGGCAGAGAAGCGCTCGGCTGGCTCGCGGTCGCGCATCCCGATATTCAGGAACAGCCCATTCTTCAGGCGTTTGTCGGGGCCATCTATTCCCGCGTCGATGCGGTTTGGCCCGAAGAGCAGACCAATATATATGTGCCGCTGGTCAATCAGTTTCGCTTGATGTCGGCGACCGATCTGGCCGCCGTCCGGCGTTTCATCGCAACGCCAGCCGGACAGCGATTTGCGGAGGTGCTGGTCGATTCCTATTTTGGCCTGGCCGACAGGGCGGCATCCGACGTCATCTACCGCCGTCTGTTTCCGGAATTGCCGGAATTGCTGGACGCGGCGCAAAAGCCTGCGGCCGAATAGGCGTCAGGCCTTTTCCAGCGTGCACTGCAGCGGGTGCTGGTTCTGCCGCGCGGCGTCCATCACCTGGTTCACCTTGGTCTCGGCAACCTCATAGCTGAACACGCCGCACACGCCGACGCCCTGCTGGTGGACGTGCAGCATCACCTGCGTCGCCTGCTCGATATCCATGTTGAAGAAGCGCTGGAGGACCATCACGACGAACTCCATCGGCGTGTAATCGTCGTTGAGCAGCAGCACCTTGTACATCGACGGCTTTTTGGCCTTGGCGCGCGTGCGCGTCGCAATGCCGACGCCGGGGCTGCCCGGCGCGCCGTCATCCTTGTCCGCCATCGCGCGGACCGGAAATGGGGTGGAAACTCGAAACATCATGGTCAGGAATATCGCAAGCCGCGGTCGAAGCGCAAGGGGCGCGCGCGCGGATTTTAACCTCTTGTTCGCCAGCGTGGCGAACGGGCCACCGGAAAAACAAGTACCGCCCGCTTCCTGAGGAAGCGAGCGGCCTTGGGGTGTCGGCGCAGGCGGGGAGGGAGGGGGAAGGTGCCCGCGCCAACGGAAGGTGAAAGCGCCTTAGGCGGCCTTCATCTTCGAGGTGATGACCGAAACGCGGTTCGAGATCGGCGCGAAGCTGTCGTTCGTCAGCTTGACGACGAGTTCGCTGGTCTTCGAGGTCTGCGCAACAGCGGCGTCGAACGCCTTCTTGCTGTTTTCGGCATAGAGCTTGAAGAAGTCGGCCGGGGTCTTGACGGCGGTGTAGCCCTTCAGCGCGGCGGTCGTGTCTTCAAAGCTCTTGCGAGCGTAGGTCACGCCTTCCTGGCCGAGCGTTTCGATGCCCTTGGCAGCGATCTTGCCAGCTTCGACGAGCGCTTCGACGTTCGCCTTGTTGAATTCGACGGCTTCTTCGGCGAGCTTGCTGGTCTTGCTCATCGCTTCCTTCGCCTTCTCGTTGAAGTCGGCGGTCAGGGCTTCGGCGCGGGTCTTCGCTTCGTCGGCGAACTTCTTGACGGTGTCGTTCATGGTCTTGAATCCTTTGGTGGCGGCGGCAACCGGCTTCGGCGCGGCCTTGAGGGGCTTGGATGCAATTTTCACGGTCGCCTTCTTGGGAGCGACCTTCTTGGCAGCAGCCTTCGGGGCAGCAGCCTTTTTCGCCGGCTTGGCTTTTGCCTTCACCGTCTTGATCGGGGCAGGGGCCGCGGCCGGAGCGACTGCGGGTGCAGCAGCCTGGGCCGGGGCAGCAGGAGTCGCCACCGGCTTTGCGGGGGTTTCCAGCGTCGCGGCTTCGAAAGCCTTTTCGGCACTATCCATCTTGGTAGCCATAGGGACAACTCCTTTATGTTGCAGTGCACAATATAGGAGTGGCGCGGCGATTTCAAGAGGTTTTTTGTGCACTGCACAAAAATACTGCCGCCGCGCCCCGACGGCGAGGATATTCGCTAGATATTACCGCTGTTTGACATAGCGGCCGGGAGCGTCCTCGATCGCCTTTTTGGCGCCTTTTCCGGGGATGCGGGCGCCCTTTACGGCGGTTTTTGCGCTATCCTGTGCCGAAATCCAGCCGATCCAGTGCGGCCACCAGCTGCCCTTGGTCTCGCTGGCGCCCGCGACAAAATCTTCGAGCGTCGCGGCGCCGCTGTCGCCGGTCCAATATTGATATTTGCCCGCGGCGGGCGGGTTGACGACCCCCGCGATATGCCCCGAACCCGCGAGGAGGAAGGTCTTGGGGCCCGACAGATGATCCATCAGCCGCCAGACGCTGGCGAGCGGCGCGATATGGTCCTCGCGCCCCGCCTGGATGAAGGCAGGGGTTTCGATCTTCTTGAGGTCGATCGGCGTCCCCATCACCGACAGGCTGTTCGGGATCACCATGCGATTGTCGCGATAGAGGTCGACCAGATATTGCCGGTGCCACTTTGCGGGCAGGTTCGTCGTGTCGCCGTTCCAGTAGAGCAGGTCGAACGGCGGATAGTCGTTGCCGAGAAGGTAATTGCTGACGACATAATTCCAGATCAGGTCGCGCCCGCGCAAGCTGTTGAAGGTCGCCGCCATATAGCGCCCGTCGAGGAAGCCCGGTGCCGAAAGCTGCTGGAGCAGCGCGAGATAGCTGTCGTCGACGAACATTTTGAGGTCGCCCGCTTGTTCGAAGTCGACCTGCGCGGTGAAGAAGGTCACCGACTTGACCTTGTCGGCCTCCCCGCGCGCCGACAGCATCGCGAGCGTTGCGGCGAGCGTGGTGCCCGCGACGCAATAGCCGATCGTATGGACGTGCGGGACATCCAGCGTTTCGCGCACCGTGTCGATCGCATCGACCTGCGCCGCAACATAGTCGTCCCAGACGATCTCGCTCATCGACGCGTCGGCGGACTTCCACGACACGACGAACACGCTGAGCCCCTGTTCGACCGCCCAGGCGACGAAGCTTTTCGCGGGATTGAGGTCGAGGATGTAGAAGCGGTTGATCCACGGCGGGAAGATGACGAGCGGGACGGTGAAGACCTCTTTCGTCGTCGGCGCATAATGGATGAGCTGGTAGAGGTCGGTTTCGTGGATCACCTTGCCCGGCGTCGTCGCGATATTGACCCCGACTTCGAACGCGTCGGAGTCGACATGGCTCAATTGTCCGCGCGACAGGTCGGTGAGCATGTGCTTCAGACCCTTAAGCAGGCTTTCGCCGCGCGTCTCGACCGCGCGCCGGATCACCTCGGGGTTGGTGAGCGCGAGGTTGGTCGGCGCCATCGCGTCAGCCATCGCTTTTGCTGCAAATTCCATCTTCGCGCGCGCCGTGGGGTCGAGTCCTTCGAACTGGCGCGTCGTCGCCAGCATCTGTTCGGCGAGCAGGCCATAGGTCTGGCGGATCATCGCGAAGACCGGATTGGCGATCCAGTCGGGGTCGGTGAAGCGGCGGTCCTTCGCAGCCTCGGGCGCGTCGGGGACGATCGGCTGGCCGATGCTGGCGAGCGAGGTCCAGAAGGCGACCCCCTGTTCCCACATTTTCGACGACTGCTCGGTCCACAACTTCGTTGCCGGATTGTCGAGCCATTTGGCGGGGTCGAACAATGCCGCGGCGCCGGCATGGCCGTCGTTCGCCTGGCCCAGCGCATATTCGAGCATCATCTGCTGCGCGCGCCCGATCACGCTTGCCCAATGCTGCATGTCGTCGGGGGATGGCATGAAGGGATTCGGCGTTTCGATTGTGTCGTCCTTGCCCGTGTCGTTCATGCTCGTTCCTGCTGGTCAGTGCGGATATTATGCCTATAACAAGCCGCGATGCCGCTGGCGAGATTGCCGCGCGCGTCAATTCAACAAGTAACGCAAAGGAGTTGTTCTAGTTTCCCATGTCCGAAGATGAATTCTATCGCATCAAGCGCCTGCCGCCCTACGTCATCGCCGAAGTGAATGCGATGCGTGCGGCCGCCCGCGCCGCGGGAGAAGACATCATCGACCTGGGGATGGGCAACCCTGACCTGCCGCCGCCCGCGCATGTGATCGAAAAGCTCTGCGAAGTCGCGATGAAGCCCGACGCGCACGGCTATTCGCAGTCGAAGGGCATTCCGGGTCTCCGCCGCGCGCAGGCCAATTATTACGCACGCCGTTTCAACGTCGAACTCGACCCCGAAAGCGAAGTCGTGGTGACGATGGGGTCGAAGGAAGGGCTCGCGAGCCTCGCGACCGCGATCACCGGTCCGGGCGACGTCGTCCTCGCGCCGAACCCCAGCTACCCGATCCACACCTTCGGCTTCATCATCGCCGGCGCGACGATCCGCAGCGTGCCGACGACGCCCGACGAGAATTACTGGCGCGCGCTCGATCGCGCGATGGCGTTCACCGTGCCGCGCCCGTCGATCCTTGTCGTCAACTATCCGTCGAACCCGACCGCCGAAGCCGTCGACCTTGCTTTCTACGAACGCCTCGTCGCCTGGGCGAAGGAAAACAAGGTCTGGGTACTTTCGGATCTCGCTTATTCCGAGCTTTATTACGACGGCAACCCGACCCCCTCGATCCTGCAGGTGCCGGGCGCGAAGGATGTCGCGATCGAATTCACCTCGATGTCGAAAACCTATTCGATGGCGGGCTGGCGTATGGGTTTTGCGGTCGGCAACAAACGGCTGATCGCTGCGATGACGCGCGTGAAGTCGTACCTCGATTATGGCGCCTTCACCCCGATCCAGGCCGCGGCGTGCGCGGCGCTCAACGGCCCGCAGGACATCGTCGCGAAGAACCGCGAACTCTATCAGAAGCGCCGCGACGTGATGGTCGAAAGCTTCGGCCGCGCGGGCTGGGATATCCCGAGCCCCAAAGCGTCGATGTTCGCCTGGGCACCGCTGCCCCCGGCGCTCAAGGAAATGGGCAGCCTCGAATTTTCGAAGCAGCTCCTGACCCACGCCAAGGTCGCGGTCGCGCCGGGCGTCGGTTATGGCGAGGACGGCGAAGGCTATGTCCGCATCGCGATGGTCGAGAATGAACAGCGCATCCGTCAGGCGGCGCGCAACGTTCGCAAATTCCTCGCCATGCACGGCGTGAACACGCCTTCGGTCGCGGCGGGCAGCGGGGGATAATGACCCTCGACGCGAGCGCGATCGCGCAAACGATCCAGTTGTCGGTCACGCCGGTATTCCTGCTGGTGGCGACCGGCAGCCTGCTCAACGTCATTGCGGGCCGGCTCGCGCGCGTCGTCGACCGGTCGCGCAGCCTGATGCAGCGCTGGTCCGAGACCGAGGGCCTCGAGCATGAGCGCATCGTTGCCGAACTGCGCATCGCCGACCGGCGGATGGGGATCATCAACAATTCGATCCTCTCCGCGGTGGCGTGCGGGATCGTCGTCTGCGTGCTCGTCGCGCTGCTGTTCACGCAGGCGTTCACCGGGATCAACCTGGGGGTCGCGGCGTCGTGGGCCTTTGCCGCGGCGATGCTGCTGCTGCTCGTCTCGCTGATCCTGTTCCTCGTCGAGGTCCGGCTTGCGGTGCGTGCCATTCACGTGCCGATGGAATTGCTCGAACTCGAAGAAATGGGCTGGAAGCGCCGCAGCGACCGGCGCTGATCGTCGCGCGGCGACGGCTGGTCGAACGCTGCTCGCGATCCGATTCCCGCGGTTTCAGATGGCACTGAAACCGGGGAGAGATGTCATGAGAAAATATCGACTGCTGACACCGCTGTTCGGGGCGGCCCTTTTGCTGACCGTACCTGCCGCAGCCGCCGCGCTCGACAAGGCGGTCGCCGCCGCGGTCGCCGACAAGAGCCGCCTTGCCGATAATCGCAAGCTCGACGAAGGTCGCCATCCTGCCGACGTGCTCGCCTTTGCGCAGGTAAAGCGCGGGTCGACCGTCGCCGACCTGCTCGCGGGCAATGGCTATTACAGCGAAATGCTCGCCGATCTCGTCGGACCGAAAGGCACGGTGATCCCGATGAACCCGCCGCGGTTCCACAAGGCGGAAACCTGGGCGACGATCGCCAAGGCTTATCCGAACATGGCGCCGATGGTTCGGCCGGTAAACACGATCGTGCTGGCGCCGAAAAGCGTCGACATGATCTTCACCCACCTCGTCTATCACGACCTCTATTGGCAGAGCGAGAAGTTCGAATTCCCGCGCGTCGATGTCGATGCGATGGTGGCGAACTGGTTCAGCGCGGTGCGCCCCGGCGGATCGGTGATCGTCGTCGACCATGTCGGCCCCGCGGGCGACACGCGCGAACTCGTCGAAAAATTGCACCGCATCGATCCCGCGAAAGTGCGCGCCGACATGGAGCGCGCGGGCTTCGTTTTCGACGGCGACAGCGATGCACTCCGCATCGCGGCGGACGATCACAGCAAGAATGTGTTCGACCCCGCGATCCGCGGCAAGACCGACCGTTTCATGATGCGGTTCAAGAAGCCGGCGTAAAGGTCAGGGCGCGGCGCTGGCACGATATGTCGGCGTTACGCGCTTCTCGCTCGCCTGTTCATAGGCATAGCCCGCCGCCAGCACGTCGGCGTCGCTCCACTTGGCCCCGATGAACGAGAGCCCGATCGGCAGCCCTTCCACCGCGCCCATCGGCACTGTCAGGTGCGGATAACCGGCGACGGCGGGGAGCTGGCTGGTGCCGGGGCTGTTGTAGCTATCGCCTCTGGCAAGATCGCTGACCCACGCGGGTCCGTTGGTGACTCCGACGAGCACGTCGACCTCATGGGTTTTCAACAAACGGTCGATACCTTCGGGTCCGGCGAGCCGCGCCGCCTTTTCGCGCGCGGCGAGATAGGCGGGGCTGTCGAGCCCGCCCTTGCTTTCGGCCATCTCGAACAGCGACTGGTCGAACCATTTTAGCTCCTCGGGATTCGCCTTGTTGAAGGCGATGAGGTCGGCCAGCGACTTTGGCGCGTTCGCGTCCGGCAGGGTGCCGAGATAGGCCGCCAGGTCCGCCTTGAGTTCGGTGAGCAATATTTCAAACTCGGCGGTGCCGAGCTCCTCACTGCCTTTCCGGCTGTCCGCGATTTCGACCAGCGTCGCGCCCTGACTCTCCATCTGCTTGAGTGCGGCCCCGAACAGCGCGGCGACATCGGCGCGGTCGCCGACACGGTCGCGCATAACCCCGATGCGTTTGCCCTTCAGCGCGCCTGGCGACAGCGCGGCGATATAGTCGGTCTTGCGCGCGTCGGCTTCAGCGGTCGCAGGGTCGGCGGGATCGCTGCCCGCGATGGCCGTCATCACCGCGGCGGCGTCGCGCACCGTCAGCGTCATCGGTCCCGCCGTGTCCTGACTGTGGCTGATCGGGACGATATGCGTGCGGCTGACGAGGCCAACCGTTGGCTTGAAACCCACGATACCGTTGACTCCGGCGGGGCAGGTGATCGAGCCGTCGGTTTCGGTGCCGATCGCGAGCGGCGCGAGGCTCGCGGCGACCGCGGCGGCGCTGCCCGACGAGGAACCGCATGTGTTGCGATCGAGCGCATGGGGGTTTTTGGTGAGGCCGCCGACCGCGCTCCACCCGCTTGTCGAATTGTCCGAGCGGATGTTCGCCCATTCGCTGAGGTTCGTCTTGCCGAGGATGATCGCGCCCGCATCGCGCAGCCGCGCAACGAGCGGCGCATCGCGGCCGGTCACATTGTCCTTCAGTGCGAGCGAGCCTGCGGTCGTGGGAAGTGGCCCGGCCGCCTCGATATTGTCCTTGAGCAGGATGGGGATACCATGGAGGGGGCCCCGCACCCGCCCCGCCCGGCGTTCCTGATCGAGATCGAAGGCCCGGCTTGTCGCGTCGGGCGAGGCGGCGATCACCGCATCCAGTTTCGGGCCATTATCGTCGAGCATGCGGATGCGTTCGAGGTAAGTGGCGGTGATGACGTCGCTATTGATCCGTCGGGCTGTCATTTCGTCCTGCAGCGTCGCGGCGTCCTTGCCCTCGACCTCGGGAAGCGGCGGCGGCATCGCGGCGGCCGGCGCGGTAGCGAGCAGGGCGGAAGCGGCGAGCAGCGAAATTTTTTGCATGGGCCGCAGGCTGGCAGCCGTAGCGGCAATTGCAAGCGGACATTTTCGAAGCGCCGCAATGGCGTTGACTCCGCCCCTTCGGGTTGCTCCGATGGCGGCGGGAGATAAAAATGACCGATAAAGCTGCCTTGTCGCAGGGCATCGCCTCACCGGCCACCAGCGTGTCCGCGCAAACGCGGACGATGCTGTGGATCCTGCTGATCGTCTATATCTTCAACTTCCTCGACCGGCAGATCGTCAACATCCTCGCCGAACCGATCAAGGCCGATCTGGGGCTTTCGGACACCGAACTGGGCCTGCTCGCGGGGCCAGCCTTCGCGGTCTTCTACGCTTTGCTCGGCATCCCGATCGCGCGCTATGCCGACAAGGAGGGGACGAACCGCGTCCGCCTAATTTCACTTGCGCTCGCAATCTGGTCGGCGATGACCGCGGTGTGCGGGCTGGCGCAGAATTTTGTCCAGTTGCTGTTCGCGCGCATCGGCGTCGGGGTCGGGGAAGCGGGGTGTACCCCCGCAGCGCACTCGCTGATTTCGGACAGCGTCGCGCCCGAAAAGCGCTCGTCGGCGATCGCCTTCTACGGGCTCGGCGTGCCGATCGGGTCGCTGCTCGGGCTGATCATCGGCGGCATCGTCAACGATCTGTACGGCTGGCGCATCGCGTTGATGCTCGTCGGCTTGCCGGGGCTGCTGCTCGCGCTCGTCGTACTGTTCGTGATGCGCGAGCCGCGGCACAGCCGGACGGCCGAAGCCGCGGCGGCAGCGGCGGCGACGGTACCGCTGTCGACGGGGGAGGCGATGCGCGAAATCTTCGCGTCGCGCGCCTTCGTCTATATCCTGATCGCGGCGTCGGTTACCGCCTTCCTCGGTTACGGCAAGGGGCTGTGGACGATCAGCTTCTTCATCCGCAGCCACGGCCTGTCGACGACCGAGGCGGGGCTGTCGATGGCGGTCGTGCTCGGGGTCGCCGGCGTGGTCGGTACCTGGCTTGGCGGCAAACTCGCCGACAAGTTCGGTGCGCGCGACAAACGGCACATCCTGACCTTTCCCGCCTATGGCATGGCGCTCGCCGCGCCTGTGCTGTTCCTCGGATATCTGACAGAGGATTGGCGGATCGCGGTCGCGCTGCTCGTCCTGCCGACGATGCTGAACGCTGCCTATTATGGTCCCGCTTATGGCTGCGTGCAGGGGCTGGTCCAGCCCCGCGCGCGCGCCGTCGCAGCGTCGATCATGTTGTTCGGACAGAATCTGATCGGGCTCGGTCTGGGGCCGTTCCTCTTCGGAGTGCTGTCCGATGCGCTCCAGCCGCTCGCCGGACAGGAAAGCGTGCGCTGGGTGCTCTATGGCGCCGCCTGGCTGGGCCTTATCCCTGCCTTCTTCTTCTGGCGCGCGAGCTTGCGGCTGAAAACCGAGCTCAAATCGGGCTAGAAGGGCGGAGCCTGCGCGGCGCGCTGCGCGTTGGCGGCATCGATCCACCAGCCGAGGTCGTCGGCAAAGCGGGGGAAGGCTCGCGCGATCCGCGTGCCATCCTCGCCCGCGGGATTGCCGTCGGCATCGAACGCACCGCCGATGCGGGCAAGGCCGAGCGGGGTCGAGGTGACGATCATGCCCATCGCGCCGAGCGTCGTGCGCCATGCCGTCGCCGAGCGAACCCCGGCGAACGGACCCGCCGAATAGGAGGCGATCGCGGCCGGGCGCCACGCGAAACCGTCGAGATAATGGTCGACGAGATTTTTGAGCCCCGGCTGGAGCCCGCCATTATATTCGCCGGTGACGAAGACATAGCCATCGGCGGCGGAAATTTTTGCGGCGAGTTCGGCCATCGTGGCGGGTGCCTCGCCCGGCGCATAATCGCTGAACCGGCGGTCGAGCATCGGCAGGTCGATCGCCTTTGCGTCGATCAGTTCGGCGCTGTCGCCGCGGGCGTTGAGCGCTTCGACAATCCAGTGGGCGAGCTTGATGCCCTGCCGGTCGCGGCGATAGCTGCCGTAGAAAACGAGGATATGGCGGGGCATGGCGGGTTCCTAGGGTCGGATGGTGATCGGGATGCCGTCGGGAACGATGTCCCACAGCTGCTTTATCTCGGCGTTCGATAGCGCGATACAGCCATCGGTCCAGTCGCGCGCGATGGCGGGGCCGGGCCAGGCGTTCGGCTGGCCATGGATAAAGATGTCGCCGCCGGGCGAACGGCCCTTTGCCCTGGCATAAGCGCGGTCGGCGGCATTGGGATAAGAGATGCGCAGCGACAGGTGATAGGCGCTTGCGGGATTGCGCCCGTTGATCGTGTAGCGCCCCTCCGGGGTGCGCTCGTCGCCCTCGAACTGCTTGTGCCCCTGCGGCGCGTCGCCGAAGCGGATGCCCGAATAGCGCACGACCTCGCGGTTCCCGGCAAAGGCGATGAGTACCCGGTCGCTTTTGTCGACAAGCAGGCGGTCGACCTTGGTCCCCGCGGGCAGCGCCGGCTGCGAACTGGCGGCGCCGCACGCGCCGAGCAGCAGGGAGGCGGAGAGGATGCACGAACGCATCGCGCGATCCTGACGGTTTTGGTGCTGCCCGGCAAGTGGTTGCCAGTGCGTCCGCGGCGGTTAAGATGCGTTTGGGGGGATCGACATCATGACCAATTATCGCACACCCGATGCGCGCTTTGCGGCGTTGCCCGACTGGCCTTATGCGCCGAACTATCTGGAAATCGCGGACGGGCTGCGTGTCCATTATGCCGACGAGGGCGACCGCACCGCGCAGCCGGTGCTGATGCTGCACGGCGAGCCGACCTGGTCCTATCTATACCGCCACATGATCGGCCCGACGGCGGCGGCGGGTTTTCGCATCGTCGCGCCCGACCTCATCGGTTTCGGTCGGTCGGACAAGCCGCTCGATCGCGGCGCGTACAGCTATGCCGCGCAGGTTGCGTGGATGCGCCAGTGGATCGAGGCTCTCGACCTGAAAAACATGATCCTCGCCTGTCAGGATTGGGGATCGCTGATCGGGCTGCGGCTCGTCGCCGAAATGCCCGAACGGTTCGCCGGGGTCGCGCTCTCGAACGGAGGCCTGCCCGAGGGGCAGCCCGCGCCGCGCGCCTTCGCCATCTGGCGCGCCTTCTCGCGCTACAGCCCGGTCTTCCCGATCGGCAAGATCGTCAAGGCGGGGACGAAGCGCGAATTGAGCGTCGAAGAAATCGCGGCCTATGATGCACCGTTCCCGACGCGCGCGTCGAAGGTTGCGGCGCGCGTCTATCCGTCGTTCGTGCCGCTCGGCGACAATGTCGCGGTGCCCGACCAGAAACGCGCATGGGCAGCGCTGGAGGCGTTCGACAAGCCGTTCCTCTGCTGTTTTTCCGACGGCGATCCGATCACGCGCGGCGGCGACGCGTTGTTCACCAGCCGCGTTCCGGGAACGCGCGGCGTCGCTCACCGCACGCTGAAGGGCGGGCATTTCATCCAGGAGGACGACCCGGCGGGCTTCGTCGCGGCGATCCGCGAAGTCGCCGCTGCCGGCGTCAGTCGCTGAACGGGTCGCGGATCAGGATCGTGTCCTCGCGCTCGGGGCTCGTCGACACGAGCGCGATCGGGGTTTCGATCAGTTCCTGCACGCGCTGGACATATTTGATCGCCTGCGCGGGCAGGTCGGCATAGCTGCGCGCGCCCGCGGTCGTTTCGTGCCAGCCGTCCATCTCCTCGTAGATCGGCTCGACCTCAGCCTGATCGGCCGCGTGTGCCGGGAAATAGTCGAGAATCTTGCCGCGGAGGCGATAGCCGGTGCAGATGCGGATCGTGTCGAAGCCGTCGAGCACGTCGAGCTTGGTCAGAGCGATGCCGGTGACGCCGGACACGGCGCAGCTCTGCCGCACGAGCACCGCGTCGAACCAGCCGCAGCGGCGCTTGCGCCCCGTGACGGTGCCGAATTCATGCCCGCGCTCGCCGAGCCGTTGGCCGATCTCGTCCTCAAGCTCGGTCGGGAAGGGGCCGCTGCCGACGCGCGTCGTGTAGGCCTTGGCGATGCCGAGCACGAAACCGACCGCCGAGGGGCCGAGGCCCGAACCCGACGCAGCGGTGCCGCTGACCGTGTTCGAGCTGGTGACGAAGGGATAGGTGCCGTGATCGACGTCGAGCAGCACGCCCTGCGCGCCTTCGAACAGGATGCGCGCGCCGGCCTTGCGGACCTTTTTCAGGCGTTTCCACACCGGCTGCGCATATTCGAGCACATAGTCGGCGATTTCGCGAAGGTCGGCGACCAGCCGTTCGCGGTCGATCGGCGGTTCGCCGAAACCGGCGCGCAGCGCGTCGTGGTGCGCGGTCAGGCGGTCGAGCTGCGGCTCGAGCTTGTCGAGATGGGCAAGGTCGCAGACGCGGATCGCACGGCGGCCGACCTTGTCCTCATAGGCGGGGCCGATGCCGCGCCCGGTCGTGCCGATCTTGCCCGCGCCCGCGGCGGTTTCGCGCAGCGCGTCGAGGTCGCGGTGGAAGGGGAGGATCAGCGCGCAATTGTCGGCGATCGCGAAATTCTCGGGGTTGATGGCGACGCCCTGGCCGCGCAGCTTCGTAATCTCGTCGCGCAGTGCCCAAGGGTCGAGCACCACGCCGTTGCCGATGATCGACAGCGTCCCGGTGACGATGCCCGAGGGAAGCAGCGACAGCTTGTAGACCTGCTCGCCGACGACGAGCGTATGGCCGGCGTTGTGACCGCCCTGGAACCGGACCACGGCATCGGCGCGGCTGGCGAGCCAGTCAACGATCTTGCCCTTGCCCTCGTCGCCCCATTGCGACCCGATGACGGTAACATTTGCCATGATGCTGTCCTGCTGAACCGGGCCAAAAACGACCAGCGCGGGCCCGGCGCGGCCTTAGCGGATTTGGCCGCAGAGGCAACCCAAAGCGGGATGATTTTCCGGCAATTGGGAGCAGGATCGGCACCGCAGGGACAGCGGAGAGGTGCCATGACGAAGCAAAACTGGTTTGGCGGGCGTTCGCGCGGCGGTACCGGCTTAGCGGTGACGAGTCGCCGTCCCGCTATGCCGGTTCGCGCAAATTCCCGATGCCGCTGCTAGCAGTTGCCTTTAACTCCATCGGCACAGTCCCCAACGGATTCAACGTCTTTTCCCGCGCCTTCCACTGTGTTGCAAGCCGACAGGACCAATAGCGAACTGCCAAGTGCGAAAATTGTCAGAAGCTTTTTCATTCTCTCTCTCCGACGCGAGGGCGATCCACCCTCGATTTCAGTTTCGATATTCTGACAACAGCTGTTCGTGGCGATCGTTCCGTTGCATCGGCATCACGCTAGCCGAAGCGTTCAAAATGATCGCCGGGCCGGGGAATAATCCGGGGCTTGACCCCGGACCCGCCTTTTCCTTCAAGACGGGCAGGCCCCGGATCAAGTCCGGGGCGATGTGACCCGGAAAGCGATGCCTGCATGACAAACCCCGACGCGCCCTATCACGCGCACATCTATTATGATCCGGCCGAACGTCCCGCAGCGGCGGCGTTGCGTGACGATTTCGGGCGCGATCCCGCGATCCTGTTCGTCGGCGCGATGACCGACCGAGCGGTGGGACCGCATCCGATTGCGCAATATGAGGTGCATTTCCTCGCCCGCTCGCAGGATGCCGTCGCCGCCCTGATCGCGGCGACGGGTTTGCGCGCGCTGGTTCATCCGCTGACCGATGACGACCTTGCCGATCATACGACGCTGGCGCACTGGATCGGCGACCCCGTCGAACTCGACGTGACCGTGCTCGATCCGCCGGGGGGCAATCAGGGGATCGCGCGGTTCGGCGGGGCGGACTTTTAAGCCTCGACCGGTCCGTCGGGGCCGAGGATGAAGCCGCAGCCGAGCGTGCGGGCATCGTCGCCTTCGGACAGTGCTGCGATAGTCTGCCAATCGTCGGCGCGCAGGCTCGCCGCGAGCGCGGGATCGTGGCCGAGGGGCAGGAAGATGCGGCGGTCGGCGTCGTCCTCGGCGCCAAGCCCCGCGTCGATCAGCGGATCGGGATAAAGCGAGAAGCCGACCGCCGATTCTTCCTGTTCGCCGACGGGGATCGAATAGCCGCCGCCGCGGCCGACCGCGTCGCCTTGCCCCGGAACGAAGATCTGGAAGCCGAACCAGCTTTGATAGGCGAAGCCATGACGCTCGGTCGGATCGAGCGTCAGCGTGACGCGGTCGCGAATGGGTGCCGCGATGGCTTCGAGCGCGTCGATGCGCGTGGCAAGGACGCCGGTCGTGTCGAACGCGCGCAGATCGGCGATCGCCTGATCGAACGGGCCGGTTGCGCGAAGCAGGGGCAGATAGGCCGCGGCGCCGATCCGGGTCAGCGCACCCGCATCCTTGGCGTCGAGCTCGTCGCGCAGCTGCTGGATATCGGCGTCGACGGGAAGTGGGCCGTTCGCAAGCAGATCGACGACGTCGGGCAGGGTGAAGTCGATCGTGACCGGGCCGATTCCGGCAGCTTCGAGCGCGTCGATCGCGACGCTCACGATCTCGCGCGCGGCGGCGACGCTATCGCTACCGATCAGTTCGGCGCCGACCTGGAGCATCTCGCGCGCGGGGCGAAGCTGGCTGGCGCGGAGCTTCACCACCTGTCCGGCGTAGCAGAGGCGCAGCGGGCGCGGTGCCTTGGCGAGCAGCGAGGTCGCGATGCGGCCGACCTGCCGCGTGATGTCGGGGCGCAGCGCCAGCGTGCGCTGGGACACCGGATCGGTGAAGCGAAGCAGGTCGCGCGAAGACCGATCGTCGTCGCCGCCCAGCGTCTCGCGGAACTCGGCGAGTGGCGGCGACACGCGGCCATAGCCATGCGCGCGCATCGCATCGACGAGCGCGCGGGTGACGCGCGACGCGGCCTCCGCCTGTCGGGGGAGGCGATCGCGCAGCCCTTCGGGCAGCAGGGCAGGGGCCTTGGTCATGCGTGCGGCCTTAGGCGGGTGGCGGGAGCGTTTCAACCGCTCCCGCCGTAGCTATCAGAACTTGAGGCCCTTCACCGTCTTCACGCCGGGAAGCTGGCAGAGCTGCCACAGCAAAGGTTCGGGCATCGGCGAGTCGAGGCTGAGCAGCAGCACGGCTTCGCCGCCCGCGGCGCGGCGGCCGAGGTGGAAGGTGCCGATGTTGAGACCGGCTTCGCCGAGCGCGGTGCCGATGCGGCCGATGAAGCCCGGCGCATCCTCGTTGACGATATAGAGCATATGGCCATCGAGATCGGCCTCGACCTTGATCCCGAACATCTCGACGAGGCGCGGATCGCCGTTGCTGAACAAGGTGCCGGCGACCGAGCGGTCGCCCTGTTCGGTCGCTACCGTCACGCGGACGAGCGTGTGATAGTCGCCGTCGCGATCGTGGCGCACTTCGCGCACGTCGAGCCCGCGTTCGCGCGCGAGGTGCGGGGCGTTGACCATGTTCACGCTGTCCGAATAGCGGCGCATCAGGCCGGTGAGCACCGCGGCGGTGATCGGCTTGAGATTGAGTTCGGCGGCGGCGCCCTCGACCTCGACCGAGATCGTCGTGAGGTTATCGTGCGCGAGCTGGCCGACGAGGCTGCCGAGCTTTTCGGCGAGGCTCATATAGGGGCGCAACTTCGGGGCTTCCTCGGCCGACAGGCTGGGGACGTTGAGCGCGTTGGTGATGCCGCCGGTGAGGAGGTAATCCGACAGCTGCTCGGCGACCTGGATGGCGACATTGACCTGCGCTTCGTCGGTCGATGCGCCGAGGTGCGGGGTGCAGATGAAGTTCGGTGCGCCGAACAGCGGATGGTCGGCGGCGGGCGGCTCGGTCTGGAACACGTCGAGCGCGGCGCCCGCGACATGGCCGCTGTCGAGCGCACCCTTCAGCGCCGCTTCGTCGATCAGGCCGCCGCGCGCGCAGTTGATGATCCGCACGCCCTTCTTGGTCTTCGCCAGATTGTCCTTCGACAGGATGTTGCGCGTCTGGTCGGTCAGCGGCGTGTGCAGCGTGATGAAATCGGCCTTGGCGAGCAAGGTGTCGAGATCGGCCTTTTCGACGCCGAGTTCGATCGCGCGCTCGGGCGTCAGGAAGGGGTCGAAGGCGACGACCTTCATGCGCAGGCCCAGCGCGCGCTCGGCAACGATGCTGCCGATATTGCCGCAGCCGATCAGGCCGAGCGTCTTCGACGTCAGCTCGACGCCCATGAAGTCGTTCTTCGGCCATTTGCCCGCCTGCGTTCCGGCGTTGGCTTCGGGAATCTGGCGCGCGAGCGCGAACATCATCGCGATGGCATGTTCGGCGGTGGTGATGCTGTTGCCGAACGGCGTGTTCATCACGATGACGCCCTTCTTCGACGCCTCCGGAATGTCGACATTGTCGACGCCGATCCCGGCGCGGCCGACGACCTTGAGGTTCGTTGCGGCGGCGAGGACGTCGGCGGTGACCTTGGTCGCCGAACGGATCGCGAGGCCGTCATAGTCGCCGATCATCGCGATCAGTTCGTCCTTGGTCTTGCCGGTGATGACATCGACGTCGATGCCGCGTTCCTTGAAGATCGCGGCGGCTTTGGGGTCCATTTTGTCGGAAATGAGGACTTTGGGTGCGGTCATTTTATGTCTCCGTATCCCGGGCGAAAGCCGGGACCTGTAGCGGAATGGGGAAATGGGCCCCGGCCTCGGCCGGGGAACACAAAGGTCAGGCCGAAAGGCTGGCGTAAGCCCAGTCGAGCCACGGGCCGAGTGCTTCGACATCGGCGGTGTCGACGGTTGCGCCGCACCAGATACGAAGCCCCGGAGGCGCGTCGCGATAGCCCGCGATGTCGTAGGCGGCACCTTCGGCTTCGAGCAGCCCCGCGAACTTCTTGATGAAGCTCTCGTCGGCGCCCGCGACCGACAGGCAGACCGAGGTCTTGGACCGGCTGGCGGGATCGGCGGCGAGATGGCTGAGCCACTCGCGCTCCGAAACGATCTTGTCGAGTGCCGCGGCATTCGCATCGCTGCGCGCCTTCAGCCCGTCGAGACCGCCGAGCGACTTCGCCCATTCGAGTGCGAAGATCGCATCCTCGACCGCGAGCATCGACGGGGTGTTGATCGTCTCGCCCTTGAACACGCCCTCGGCGAGTGCGCCCTTCGATACGAGGCGGAACACCTTCGGAAGCGGCCAGGCGGGGGTATGATTTTCGAGGCGTTCGACCGCGCGCGGGCCGAGGATCAGCACGCCATGGCCGCCTTCGCCGCCGAGCACTTTCTGCCAGCTGAAGGTCGCGACGTCGATCTTGTCCCACGGCAGGTCGTAGGCGAATACCGCCGACGTGGCGTCGGCGAAGCTCAGGCCTTCGCGGTCGTCGGCGATCCAGTCGCCGTTCGGGACGCGCACGCCGCTGGTGGTGCCGTTCCAGGTGAAGAGGACGTCATTCGACCAGTCGACTTGGCTGAGGTCGGGAAGCTGACCGTAGTCGGCGCGGATGACGGTGGGGTCGAGCTTGAGCTGCTTCGCGGCGTCGGTGACCCAGCCCTCACCGAAGCTCTCCCAAGCGAGCGTCGTGACGGGGCGGGCGCCGAGCATCGTCCACATCGCCATTTCGAAGGCGCCGGTGTCGGAGCCGGGAACGATGCCTATGCGGTGCGTGTCGGGCAGCCGCAGCATCTCGCGCATCAGGTCGATGCAATATTGGAGGCGCGTCTTGCCGATCTTGGCGCGGTGCGAGCGGCCCAGCGATTCGGTAGCGATTTTGGAGGCGTCCCAGCCCGGCGGCTTCGCGCAGGGACCGGAAGAAAAATAGGGGCGCGTCGGGCGCACCTGTGGCGTCGTCACTTCACTCATCATAGTCTCTCCTTGCAGAGAGCTCGCGCGGCGTTGGGACCGCGTGGCCCGGCGCCGCGTTTAGGGTCGGGGACGCAACTGTCAAACAAATTGCACGGGCCGCGCGAAATTTTCGACGAGTGGAGGAAAAGGTATACAGCTTGTTAACCATTTCGTCGGTAATTTGACGACCATGCCGATCCCGAACTTCTTGAAGCCCCGGATCCTGATCGCCGCCGCAGCGGCGCTGGCACTATCCGCCTGTTTCGGCGCGCCGGAGGCGATGAAGAACAGCGGCGGGAAGCGTCCGGCGGCGAGCAAGCCGCAACGGCCACACGCTGTCGGCACTCCCTCCTTCATCAGCGCCGAAGCGCAGCAATGCGCGTTCGACCTCAAACAGGCAGGGGTGCGTTTCACGCCGCTCGCCAACGAGGACCATGGCGGCGGCTGCACCTCGATCGATTCGGTGAAGCTGCTCGACATCGGTACGCCGGTATCGGGGCTGGGCGCGATGACCTGCCCGCTCGCAAAGAATTTCGCGGCGTGGGCGCAATATGCGGTGAAACCCGCGGCGCGGAAATATTTCGGGACCGAGGTCGTGAAGATCGAGACCTTCGGCACCTATAGCTGCCGCAACATCTATGGCGGTCGTTCGGGGCGGCTGTCGCAGCACGCCTATTCCAACGCGGTCGACGTGTCGGGCTTCGTGCTCGCCGACGGACGCCGCATCATGCTCGATGGCGGGTGGACGGGTGACAAGCCGTCGCAGGATTTCCTCCGCGCGCTGCACAAATCGGGCTGCCGCCGCTTCGGCACGGTGCTCGGCCCCGATTATAACGCGGCGCACTATAATCATTTCCATTTCGACATGAGCGGCAACGGCTACTGCCGCTGACCCCCATTCGTCTTGGCAAAGTCACGCTAAGCGGCTAGCCGTCCGCTAATGGCAGAAGACAAACAACCCCATCGTTCGCGTTTCCACAAAGCCAAGGACGACGCAGAGTTCGCCAAACAGGCGACCACCACCCCGCAAACGGCACATCCTGCCTACAAGCTGGCGTTCCAGGACAAGGATTTCCTGCTGCGCGAGGATTTGCGCCCCGTCCGCTTCCAGCTCGAACTGCTGAAACCCGAATTATTGCTCGACGAGGCCGGCATCGAATCGATGCTGGTTATCTATGGTTCGGCGCGCATCCCCGAACCGTCGCAGGCTGACGCGCTGGAAACGGCGGCGACCGACGATGTGCAGCGCAACATCGCGCGCCGTCTGAAGGCCAAGGCGAAATATTATGACGAGGCGCGCGCGCTCGCGCGGCTGGCGAGCCAATATCCGTGCGACGACAAGGGATGTCGTCATTTCGTCGTCTGTTCGGGCGGCGGGCCTTCGATCATGGAAGCCGCGAACCGCGGTGCCGACGACGAAGGCCGCGAATCGGTCGGGCTCAACATCGTGCTGCCGCACGAGCAGGCGCCGAACCGCTTCGTCACCCCGTCGCTGAGCTTCCAGTTCCACTATTTCGCGCTCCGCAAGATGCACTTCCTGCTGCGCGCGCGCGCGGTCGCGGTCTTCCCCGGCGGGTTCGGGACGTTCGACGAGATGTTCGAACTGCTCACGCTGATCCAGACGGGCAAGATCAAGCCGATCCCGATCGTGCTGTTCGGCAAGGAATTCTGGCACCGCGTCGTCAATTTCGAGGCGCTGGTCGAAGAGGGCGTGGTGAGCGCGCGCGACCTCGACCTGTTCAAATTCGTCGAGACCGCCGACGAGGCGTGGAAGATCATCACCGATTTCTACGCGAATATCGAGCATCACGGCTGATCGCCTCGGCCCCGCGAAGGCGGGGGCGACGATATTATTTTTTCGACTGTTCTTCCAGGAACAGGATCAGCGCCTTGCGGTCGGCGTCGTCGATCACGCCGGCAAAGGCCATGCGCGTGCCCGGAACCGCCTTCATCGGGGCCTTGAGATAGGCGTCGAGCGCGGCTTCGTCCCAGACGCCGCCTTTCGCCTTCATCGCGCCCGAATAGGAAAAATCGGGTTTCGACGCGACGGCGGCGCCGACGACGCCGTGCAGGTTGGGGCCGATTCCATTGGAACCGCCTTTGTCGACCGTGTGACAGGCGACGCAGCGCCGGAAGATTTGTTCGCCCATCGCGGCGGTCGGTGCGACCGTGGGTGCCGGTGCCTCGACGCCGGGTTCGCCCGTCGCAGGCGCCTCGGCGGGAGGCTCGCTCTTGCCGCACCCGGCGAGCGTCAGCGCGCCCGCCAGCAGGACGGGCGCGATGCGCATTATTTCTTGGCTTCGGCGGGGGCGGGCGCTGCCGCAGCGTCGGCCGCCGGAGCGGCGGCGCCTTCGGCTGCGGGGGTCGCAGCGGCGGCTTCCGCAGGCGCGGCGCCGTCGGCCGGTGCAGCGGCAGCTTCGGCGGCGGGCAGCGGCAGGTTAGAACCCTGGCTGTTCAGATAGACGATCAGGTTTGCGCGATCTTCGGCGCTGCTGAGGCCGGCGAACGACATCTTGGTGCCCGGGGCGTATTTACGCGGGCTTTTCAGCCATTCGTCCATGCCCGCGAAGTCCCAGTTGCCGGGGACGCCCTTCAGCGCCGCCGAATAGGCGAAGCCCGGGACGTGGCCGTGCGCCTTGCCAAGCGCGCCCCACAGATTCGGGCCGATGCCGTTGGCGCCGCCCGATGCGATCGTGTGGCACGCCGCGCATTTTGCGAACACCGCTTCGCCCTTCGCCGGATCGGCAGCGGCGAGCAGGTTGGGAAGCGGCACGGCCGATTCGCCGCCACCGGCGCCGCCATCGGCGTCTTCGATCGGATAACCGGGCTTTTCGGGATTGTGGCTGGCGAACAACATGCTCGACCCGACGGTCAGGCCCAGCGCGCAAATGCCGGCAAACAGTACCCAGCCGGCAATAGTATTGTTGCGATTGTCCATGCGTAGCAGCCCCGTTAGCTGACGCCCGCTTGCCGGGCGCATATTTGATTTGGACGCTCCCTTACTGGTGCGGCGACGGCGGCGCAAGGGGATGAAATTGCGTCAGGGACCGCCGGCGCACTGGTTGCGCGCGAGGGGCGGGGTCGCTATGCGCCGCGGTTCAAGCGTGGGAAGGCAATCATGGGCAGTTATTCGGCTTCGGCACAGCATCTGGTCGACGGAATGCGGACGGCGGCGCTGGCCGAGCCCGCGCGCGGGCTGGCCTTCCAGGGCGCGCCGGGCGCGAACAGCGATCTTGCGGCGCGCGAATATGATCCGAACTCGCTGCCGCTGCCCTGCTATGCGTTTCAGGACGCCATCGACGTGGTGCGCGACGGCCGCGTCGACCGCGCGATCATCCCGATCGAGAACAGCCTGCACGGCCGCGTCGCCGACATCCATTTCCTGCTGCCCGAATCCGGCCTGTCGATCGTCGGTGAGCATTTCCTGCCGATCCGCTATGGCCTGATGAGCCGCGACCTCGGCCCTGTGACGCGGGCGATGAGCCATGAACAGGCGCTCGGCCAGTGCCGTCACTGGCTGCGCACAAACGGCATCGCGCCGGTCGCGCACAGCGACACCGCGGGTGCCGCGGCATGGGTCGCCGACAGCGACGAGGTCGGGCTCGCCGCGCTGGCGCCGCCGCACGCGGCCGAACTCTATGGCCTGACGCTCCACGGTACGGGGATGGAGGACGCCGATCATAATACGACGCGTTTCGTCATTCTCGCACGCGAACCGCTGGCCGATGTTGCGGCGATCGATGGGCCGCTGATGACGACCTTCATGTTCGAGGTGAAGAATATCCCCGCGGCGCTCTACAAGGCGCTCGGCGGCTTCGCGACCAATGGGGTCAACATGACGAAGCTCGAAAGCTACCAGACCGGTGACAGCTTTGCCGCGACGCAATTCTATTGCGACATCGTTGGTGCGCCGGGCGATGAGCGGATCGACCGCGCGCTCGAGGAACTCGATTTCCAGACCAAGTCGCTGCGCCTGCTCGGCACCTATCCGCAGGCGCGGGTACGCCGTTAGCGACTAGCCGCCGCGGCGGCGAAGCATCCGCGCGGTCGCCGACGTCTGGACGATGAACAGCGTCACGAGGATGCTCGAGACGGCGAGCGCGAACAGGTCGAAGACCGAGAAATTGGTGCCGCCGATATCGCCGCCGCCGACGATCGGCATCGCGATCGTCATCGCCATCAGCATCAGCCGCAGCTCGGTCGGACCCCCGGCCATATAGGACAGGCGGAATTCGCCGAGGATTTTCGCGGCGATGAAGGTGTGGATCGACAGCAGGAAATAGCCGATTACCGCCATCAGCGCGACGTCGAGCCGCATATAAGGGCTCATTCCGATCGCGCTGATCATCAGCAAGGTCGCCAACGCGTCGACGCTATGGTCGACGAAATAGCCATAGTTGGGCCGCTCGATACCGCGCCAGCGCGCAAGGCTGCCGTCGAGCGAGTCGCCGAACCAGTTGACGATATAGCCGACAAGCGAGAGGCCGAGCCATTCGCTGTCGAACCAGCTCAGCACATAGCCCGCGGCGACGAGTACCGCGCCGGCAAAGCCCAATGTGGTGAGCTGGTCGGGTGTCACCCAGCCGGGAAGGCGTGCGCATAACCAGTTGAGAAGGCGGCGTTCGCTGCGCGCGAGGACATTCTGCTGGATGCGGACCGGCGCCTTCGCGACGGGTTCGAACTTGCTCATGAGGACCCTTTGTTGCCGGCTGTCACAAAAGTGCCGGCCGGATGTCATCGCGGCGTCATAGAGGCAAAGTCCGGTTTGCGAAAGGGCAGGGCGGTCGCGCGCCGCATGCGTGCGACGATCAGTCCTGCCAGGGCCCGATTTCGCCGACCTCGCCGATGTTGCGGTACCGCACGGCGTCGTCGACCCATGCGACTTCCCACATCGGCGCGGGGCGCGCCCATTCGCCGATCACGAACAAGGGCAGCTTGTTCGCCGCGACGAAGGCGAGGTCGTCGGGGGTCGGGCCGGGGACGGTGGTTTCGGACCGCTGGTGCAGCCGCACGACCGCGAGCGTACCTTGCGGTGGCGGCGGCAGCGACTGGCGCGCGGATATCGCGAAGCTGGCGCCGATTTCGGGATTACCGCGGTCGTCGCGTGACAGGATCAGGATCTTGTCGGCGGTCGGATAAGGACCGCTGACGGGGCGCCCCGCCACCTTGCGCCCGGCGATCGCCGCGAACGTCCGGACGTCCTCGTCGGGGATCGACGGCGTTGCCGCGACCGCGGCGGCGGGCGCCGCTGCGCCCGACGGCTGTGCGGCGAGGGCCGCGAGCAGGAAAAAGGCAGGGGGAATCATCGTCCGCTTCTCTCGATTCGATAGCCTATAGCAGGACCGGCAGAATCTTTTCGGATTGTTTGCGCGGGATTTCAGTCAGCAGTTCGAGCAAGCTCGTGGTGACGATGCACGTATCGAGGTCGTTGGAATCGCGCGCGCTGACGGCGGCACGAACGCGCTTTTCGCTGAGGCCCGAACGGTCGATCAATTTCCCCACAAGCTCGCCCGGCAACACGAATTCATTGGGTGCGAACGCCCATTTGACCGTGCCATAATCGTCATGCAGCACCGTATAGATCTGGTTTCGATAGGCTTCGGTCAGAATGACCGGCGCATTGCCGCTGCGGGCATATAGTGCGGGCTGGACGATGAATTGCACGCAGCCTTGCGGATCCTTCCGCAGCTTTTTCAGCGCGGCGACGCGGAGCTTTGCATCGGCGACCTGACGATCGGACGGCAATTTGTCGACCGTCATGAAATAGGCGTCGGTCAGGTCCTTCATCAGGACATTGTCCGCATTCTTCTGGTCGTCGGGAAGATATTTCGCCCGCTGGTGAAGCTTGTCATAGATCGCCGGGCTTTTGGCCTTCAGCGATTCCAGGGTGCGGCCCTTGGCAACAGCTTCGGGAAAATTGCGGCCAAGAAACGCGGTGACCGCCTGATCGGCATTTTCTGCCTCCAGCGCCGCGGCCATGGCGGGATTGGCGTCCCTCTCGAGCGACTTGGTGTCCAGCGCCGAACATTGCGGCAGCGCCCCAAAGAAGATGCAGACGAACACAAACCACACCCAAGGGTTCGGTCCCCCGACGCCGCCGCTCCGTTCGACCTTCTTTTCCCAGCGCGCGACAAGGTCGGGCTGCCAATGCTCCTGCTCCAGCCAGGGGTAATCGCGGCGGACCGTCGCGATCAGGTTGGCCATACGCGGCTTGTCGATAGCCCGCGTCCACAACGGGCCCTTGGGCTTTCCGCTCGTCAGTTCCAGCCATTCGCG
Source organism: Sphingopyxis sp. LARHCG72 (assembly GCF_052871675.1). Taxonomy (NCBI): domain Bacteria; kingdom Pseudomonadati; phylum Pseudomonadota; class Alphaproteobacteria; order Sphingomonadales; family Sphingopyxidaceae; genus Sphingopyxis; species Sphingopyxis sp. LARHCG72. Next base: position 771,331 of record NZ_JBIXJU010000001.1, read on the forward strand.
ATGATAGGCGTGGCCGGGCGTGCCGAGTTCGTGGACCAGCGACCGGCCGTCATGCGCGTTGAAGAGCCACGGAATCGCCGGGTGGATGCCCAGTTCATGCGCGCGCTCGGGCCAGTGGAAATATTCGGCGACCTTGGGAAACAGGTCGGCGCCGCGCGGGAAACGGTCGGCGAGCAATTGCGCGAGCCAGCCTTCAACGCGTGCATAATGGCCGAGATCGGCCATGCGTTCGTCGGCAAACAGCGCATCGACATGCTGCCCAAGCTCTTCGGCATCGGCCGGTGCCAATTCATCGTCTTGCAGGAACAGGTCGACGACGCGCTGAAAACGCCGGTCGTCCTCTTCGCTGTACGCGACTGTGAAAACAGGCTTTTTTTCGGGTTCGCTGACCGTCGGCGGCGTTGCTTCGGGTTCGGTGCCTTCGTCGAACAGGTCCCCGAGGCCGAAATCATCCTCATCTTCTTCGTCGGCTGCCGGCGCATGGAGGAATTGACCCGAAAGCGCCGCGTCGCGCGCATCGCGCAATTCCATATAGGCTTCGGTCTCGGCCTCATGATCGAGCGCCTTGAGCAGCCGCGAATAGGCTTCGCGGATCGACTTGCGGTCCTCGGTCGGCGCGATGTCGAGGACGGACCACGGCCAGTGCACGCTGGTCACAGCCGGTGATCCTGCTCCATTTCCCGCAGCGCATTTGCCATCGACCCGCGGGCTTCCTCGATCGCGCGCGGATCCTGCGTTTCGAGCACGCCTTCGAAATGGAGCAGCATTCGCGCGATATGCTCGCGCCGCTCGTCGATAAATTCTTCATAAAGCCGCGCCGCCCAGCCGGCGATATACTGGTTTTCGGCAACGTCGCGTGGGTGCGTCTTGAGCGCCGCGAGCTGATCGCGCCGCGCTTCGAGCTGGTCGGCCGTCAGCGCCTCGCTGTCGTCGGCGATCAGCATCGACCGTGTCTCGCCCGTCTCGGGGATCGTCACGTCGACGTCGAGCAAGCCCGAACTGTCGTAGGTGAAGCGGCAGTCGATCGAGACCTGTCCCGCCGGCTTCTTGGGAATGGGGAACTCCATCGTGCCGAGCAGGATGTTGTTCGCAACCTCGCGCGATTCGCCTTGGTAGATGTTGAGTTTGATGTGCGACTGGTTGTCCGACATCGACGCATAATTGTTGGTGCGGCTGATCGGGGTCGGGCTGTTGCGGCTGATGATCGGCGAAAACAGGCCATCGCGAAGGCGGCCGTGGCTGTCATATTCGGTGACTTCGACGCCCAGCGTGAAGGGACAGATATCGGTGAGCCGCACTTCGTCGAGCGCGGCGTTGCGCGCGACCAACCCGGCCTGGATCGCCGCACCGATGGCGACCGCGTGGTCGGGGTGCACGACATGATTGGGAAAGCGGCCGAACATCTTCGTGATCGCCTTCCGGATGATCGGCATTCGCGTCGCGCCGCCGACAAGAACGATGTCGCTCAGCGCTTCGATGCGCAAATTGCTGTCGCGCAGCGAACGCAAGATCGGATCGCGGAGGCGCGCGAGCAGCGATCCCGACAGCGTTTCGAACTGGTCGGCGGTAATCGTCAGGTCGAACTGCTGGTCGGAGAGGGTGAGCGTGACCTGCGCCTCATTCTGGTCGGTCAGCATCCGCCGCGCCATGTCGGCAACCTGGAACAGGCGGGCATCGAGCAGGTTGCGCCGGACGTCGGAAGGGAATGTGTGGTTTGCCGTCCAATGCGCGACGATTGCATTGGTGAAATCGTCGCCGCCCAGTCGGTTGTCGCCCGACGAAGCACGCACTTCGACGATCGCGTCGAACATTTCGACGATCGAGACGTCGAACGTGCCGCCGCCCAGGTCGAAAACGAGAAAAGGTTCGCGGTCCTCCTTGTCGGCGATACCGAAAGCGAGCGCGGCAGCGGTGGGCTCGTTGAGCAACCGCGCGACCTTCAGCCCGGCGAGTTCGCCGGCGCGCCGCGTCGCCTTGCGTTGCTTGTCGTTGAAATAGGCAGGGACGGTGATGACCGCCTCGGTCACCTCCCGACCGGTCGCGGCCTCGATATCTTCTTTCAGGCTGCGCAGGACGATCGCCGACAGATCTTCGGCCTTGAACGAATATCGGCCGATCTTGATGGCGCGGCTGGTTCCGATGAAACGCTTGAAGCTGGTGATCGCTTCGCCGGGTTTCACCACCCAGTGATTGAGCGCCGGCTTGCCGACCAGGGTTGTTCCGTCGGGCAATATGGCAACCGCCGACGGCGTCAACAGATCGCCCAGCGCGTTGGGGATCAGCCGCGTTTCGCCATTTTCAAAGATTGCCGCTGCGCTGTTGGTCGTACCCAAATCGATGCCGACGATCATCTTGCCCCCGAAATTCCCCGCGATGTGGCGGATTCGCCATCATCAGCCTTTCGGGGTGCAACATGTCTTTTCTGCAATCAATGGAAAGTTCGTCCGGCTATCAATGCGCTTCGCCCCAGCTCTTGCCGATGCCGATCTCGACTTCGAGCGGGACCGACAGCGTCAGCGCCGGTTCGGCGGCGCCCGACATCACCGCGCGGATCACCGCGCCCGCGGCTTCGGCCTTGTCCTCGGGTGCCTCGAACACGAGTTCGTCATGGACCTGGAGGAGCATCTTGACGTCCGAAAGCCCTGCATCGGCCAGCGCTTTCGGCATCCGCGCCATCGCGCGCTTGATCAGATCGGCACTGGTGCCCTGGATAGGCGCGTTGATCGCGGCGCGCTCGCTGCCGGCGCGTTCATTCTGGTTCGCAGCCTTGATGCGCGGGAACCAGGTTTTGCGGCCGAACAAAGTCTCGGTGTACCCCTTGGCACGCGCGCTTTCGAGCGTGTCGGTGATATAGTCCGAAATCCCCGGGAAGCGTTCGAAATAGCGCGCGATCAGCGCCTGTGCCTCGTCGGGCGAGACTTCGAGGCGGCCCGCGAGGCCCCAGCGCGAAATGCCGTAGAGGATCGAGAAGTTGACCGTCTTCGCCTTGCCGCGCGTGTCGCGGTTGACCTCGCCGAACAATTCGATCGCGGTCGCGGCGTGAATGTCCTGCCCCTGCGCGAAGGCTTCCTTGAGTTCGGGAACGTCGGCCATATGCGCCGCGAGCCTGAGCTCGATCTGGCTATAGTCGGCTGCGATCAGCACATGGCCGGGCGCCGCGATGAAGGCGTCGCGGATCTGGCGGCCGGTTTCGGTGCGGATCGGGATATTCTGCAAATTTGGGTCGGTCGACGACAGCCGCCCGGTCTGGGCGCCGACGAGGCTGTAGCTCGTGTGCACACGCCCGGTGGTTGCGTTGATCTGCTGCTGCAAGGCGTCGGTATAGGTCGACTTGAGCTTCGCGAGCTGGCGCCATTCGAGGATCTTGCGCGCGATCGGCACACCGTCGCGTTCGAGCCGTTCGAGTTCGTTCTGGTCGGTCGACCAGTCGCCCGACTTGCCCTTGCGCCCGCCCTTCAGGCCGAGCTTGTCGAACAATATTTCGCCGAGCTGCTTCGGGCTGCCGATCGCGAAGGGCTGGCCGGCGAGGCCGTGGATCTCGCCCTCGATGCGCAGCATCTCGTTGGCGAACTCGCCCGACAGGCGCGCGAGATATTCGCGGTCGACCATGATGCCCGCGCGTTCCATCCCCTCGACCACCGCGGCGAGCGGACGGTCGACCATTTCGTAGATGCGCGTTCCGCCCTCGATCGGGAGGCGGAGTTTGAGCATCCTCCACAGGCGGAGCGCAACGTCGGCGTCCTCGGCGGCATATTCGGTCGCGCGGTCGAGCTGAACTTCGGCAAAGCTGATCTGCGATTTGCCCGTCCCGCACATTTCCTTGAAGGTCAGGCAGGTGTGATCGAGGTGGAGCTTGGCGAGTTCGTCGAGCCCGTGCTGATGCTTGCCCGCGTCGAGCGCGAAGCTCATCACCAGCGTGTCGTCATAGGGGGCGACAGTGACGCCATGCTGCGCCAGCACGCCGATGTCATATTTGAGATTGTGCCCGACTTTCAGCACCGCTTCGTCGGCAAACAGCGCGTGCAGGCGGCCGAGGGCGTCATCCATCGGAATCTGCTCGGGCTTTTCGGCGAACATGTCGGTGCCGCCGTGGCCGAGGGGGATGTAGCAGGCGCGGCCGGGTGCGGTCGCCATGCTGACCCCGACGAGGCGGCCGGTGACGCTGTCGAGGCTCGCGGTTTCGGTGTCGACCCCCACGACATGCGCAGCGCGCGCTTCGGCGATCCAGCGGTCGAGCGCCTCGACCGTCGTCACCGTCTCGTAAAGCGACCGGTCGATCGCGGGCATCGGCGGCAGTGTGGGTGTCGACGGCCCGGTGGGGGCGGCGACCGGCGCGGCACTCGCGCGCGGAAGGGTCGGCGGACCGCCGGGCGTGCCGCCAAGGTCGAGCTTGGCCGAGAGCGAGCGGAAGCCATGTTCGTCGAGAAAGGTCTTGAGCGGCAACGGCGGGATCGCGCCGAGCTTAAGCGTGTCGAGCGCGTCGGGCAGCGCGACGTCGCGTTTCAGGTCGACGAGGATGCGCGACAATTCGGCCATCGCGCGGTGCTCGATCAGATTTTCGCGCAGCTTCGACGCCTTCATCCCCTCGGCGCCGTCGAGCGCGGCGGTGAGGTTGCCATATTCCTGGATCAGCTTGGTCGCAGTCTTGGGACCCACGCCGCGCACGCCAGGAACATTGTCGACGCTGTCGCCCATGAGCGCGAGCACGTCGCCGACGAGGTCGGGCGTAACGCCGAACTTCTCGTTCACCGCGTCCAGCCCCAGCCGGACATTCTTCATCGTGTCGAGCATGTCGACATGCGGCCCTTCCGCGGGTTCGCGGATCAGCTGCATCAGATCCTTGTCCGACGACACAATGGTGACGTCCCAGCCTTCGCGCACCGCGGCCTCGGCATAGGAGGCGATCAGATCATCGGCCTCGAATCCCTCCATCTCGATGCACGGCAGCGAGAAGGCGCGTGTCGCGTCGCGGATCAGCGGGAATTGCGGACGGAGGTCCTCGGGCGGTTCGGGGCGGTTCGCCTTATACTGGTCGTAAATCGCGTTGCGGAACGACTGGCTGCTATGATCGAGGATCACCGCAAGATGCGTCGGCCCGTCGGCGTCGTGCAGATCCTTCGCGAGCTTCCACAGCATCGTCGTATAGCCATAGACCGCGCCGACGGGCACGCCCTTGGGGTTCGTCAGCGGCGGCAGGCGGTGATAGGCGCGGAAGATGTAGCTGGAGCCATCGACCAGATAGAGATGATTCTTATCGGACATGGCGGGGATGTAGCAGGGGAGGTGCGGGCTAGCGATAGTCGATCACGAGTTTCGCCGCCGCCGCGACTGCCGCGGCGCGGGCCTCGTCGGTCGTGCCGCCCGCGACCTTCGCCAACGCAACGCCCATGCGGCGATACGGCCGCGTGACCGGCTTGCCGAAGATGCGCGCATCGATGGCGGTTTCGGCGTCCGGCGGAGCCAACGCCTCGGCAAGCCCGGTGATCGCAAAGTCCGATGCGTCGCGGTCGGCGAGCAGCACCGCGCTCGCGCTCGCGTCGGGGACCGCGATGGACGGGATCGGGAGGCCGAGGATCGCGCGGGCATGGAGATCGAATTCGGAGAGCGACTGCGAGATCAAGGTCACCATGCCGGTGTCGTGCGGGCGGGGCGAGAGTTCGGAGAAGATCACCTCGTCGCCCTTCACGAAATATTCGACCCCGAAGATGCCGTGGCCGCCGAGCGCATCGACGACCTTCGTCGCCATCGCCTGCGCCGCGGCGAGCGCCGCATCGGACATCGCCGCGGGCTGCCAGCTTTCGCGGTAATCGCCGCGTTCCTGGCGGTGGCCGATCGGCGGGCAGAAGGCGACGCCATCCTTGTGGCGAACGGTGAGCAGCGTGATCTCGTAGTCGAAGTCGATAAAGGCTTCGGCGATGACGCGCAGCCGGTCGCCGCGCATCCCGGCGGCGGCATAATCCCACGCCGCGTCGATGCCGGTGGCATCCCTGACCGTGCTTTGCCCCTTGCCCGACGAGGACATGACGGGCTTCACAACGAGCGGGAAGCCGATGCGTTCGGCGGCGGCCGCCAGCTCCTCGCGGCTCGTTGCATATTCGAAGGTCGAAGTCTTCAAGCCGAGTTCGCTCGCCGCGAGGTCGCGGATCGCGTCGCGGTTCATCGTCAGTTGCGCGGCGCGCGCCGAGGGGACGACATGAAAACCTTCGGCTTCGACCTCGGCAAGGATTTCGGTACGGATCGCTTCGACCTCGGGGACGATATGATCGGGGCGGTGCTTCGCGATCGCGGCGCGCAGCACCTCGCCGTCGAGCATCGAAAAGACCTCATATTCGTCTGCGACCTGCATCGCTGGCGCGCCTTCATAGCTGTCGCACGCGATAACACGGCAACCGAGCCGCTTGGCCGAAATCACGAACTCGCGTCCGAGCTCGCCCGAACCGAGGAGGAGGATGGTGGCGGTGGGGGTCATGCGTTCGCTCCGATTCTGTCGGGCTTCTCACACCCGATATCGCCGCCGGACGCAATGCACGTTTGTTCAACGCGCGCGGGCGCGCGTCGCATAGGGTGGTCGCACAGCAAGGGAGAAAGTCGATAGCCACCGCACAGCTTGAAAAGACCCTGCCGACCGAAGCGCTGTTCGACCGCTATCATGTCGGATGGGAAACGAAAGACGCCGACCTGATCGCGTCGCTGCATTCGGAGGACACGATCTTCCAGCTTCACGACGGGTCCGCGCCGGTCATCGGTCGCGATGCGCTCCGCGCGCATTGCCGTACGTTGTTCGATACCTATGATTTCTCGCAGATGATGGGCCGGCGGCTGTACGGCCACGATTATTGGGTGTTCGACTGGACGATGGTCCTGTCGCTCGCGCTTCCCGACAATAGTCGCTTCGTCGCGCATATCGAGATGGTCGACGTCGTCAAAGTCGATGCGGAGGGGCTGGTCGTGAGCAAGCACGTCTATCCCGACGCGCAGCAGATGAGCGCTGCCTTTGCCCGGGCCGGGATCGTACGATAGCGGTGGCTTGCGCGGGCCGCGCGTGCGGAGGATAGTCGCGGCCATGCCCGACCCGGTTTTGCCCTTCCTCAATTCCTGCTTCCCGGTCGGGACCCGGAGGCTCGCGGCGCACGCCAATCCCGTGGCGGCGGTGCTGGTCGGGCGCACCGGGCCGCTGCGTCTCGAACGCGACGGGCAGCGCGTCGAGGGCGATGTCGTGCTCGTCCGGCCCGGGATCATCCATGCGGTCGACTTTGCCGAGCGCGGCGCCGACGTCCTTTATCTCAACGGCCTTGCCTTTCCCTTCGACGCGCCGCTGGGGCAGGCTCTATCGGGCAAGCTCGCCTATGCGGCGCACGATGCGATGCAGGGCGATGCTTCGGCGGTTGCCGCGCTGCGCGACCGGCTGGCCCCTTCGGCCGGGGCGATCCCGCCCGCGGTCGCCGCGGCGGTTGCCGCGATCCATGCCGACCCGATGTGGCGGATGCCGCAGGGCGAGCTGGCGCGGCGCCTCGGCATGGAGCGAACACAGGCACTGCGCCTTTTCAAGGCGGCGACGGGGCAGGGTTTCCGCGCGTTCAAGCTCTGGTCGGCGCTGCAATATGCGACGCAGCAGATGGCCGAGGGAGCGCTGGTGCGGACGGCGGCGATGGATGCGGGCTTCGCCGACACGGCGCATCTTTCGCGCGCCTTTCGCCGCTTCTTCGGCCTGACCCCCAGTGCCGCGATAGCAGGACTTTCGGTGAACTGACGCCGGCGCCTATTCGGGCCAGACGTCCGTGTCGTGGTCGGGATGCTGGTGGTTGCTCGCCCGGATCGCGCCGACGAGGCCGCTCATCGTTTCCTCGGTCGTGCCTTCGGCCTTGATCGGCAGGCCGGCAAAAACCGGCAGGCGGCCTTCGACACCGAATTGCATCTTCGGCGCAAAGCGCGCCGGTTCGTCGAATGACCCGGTCGTCAGGTTGATGTGCCGGCTTTCGGGATAATCATAAAAAAGCGGGGTGCCGCAGTCGCGGCAGAAACCGCGCGCCGCCTTGTCCGAACTGTTGAAAGCGGCCGGCTCGCCGCGCGTCCATGTGATGGCGTCGCGGGGCACGCCGATCAGCGCGATGAAGAAATTGCCCGCCGCCTTCTGGCACATTCGGCAATGACAGATGTGCGAGCTGTCGAGCACGGCGGTGACATGATAGCGCACGGCGCCGCACTGGCACCCGCCCGAGGCTTCGGTTTTGATCCGGTCCATGGTGCCTTGCTATCAAAGGTGGCGGGTGCCCACAATCGCACAAGCGGGGAGGCGGTGCGCAGCGGCGATGCGCCGCGCACCATCCCATCAGGCACCGTAACGCGCGATCACCTCGGCGAGCGGGACATGGCCGAGGCAGAGGCCCCGCCCCGGTGCCGTCTCGCCGCTTTCGAGCGCGGTGGCATAGGCGACGGCCGGGTCGGCCTCCAGCCTTGCGCGCAGCGCAGCGATCCTGGGCCAGCGAACGGGCTCGGCGACCTCGTGAAACTCCAGCCAGCGCGCGACCCCGATGAACAGCGCATCGGCCAGCGTCGGCCGGTCGCCGACCAGATAGGGGCTGTCGCCGACCATTTCCTCCAGCCGGTCGTGGCGCCCGATCACCGCCTCTTTGCCAAATTCGCGTAGCGAGGCCTGCAACGCGGGGCGTGGCGGGTCCATTTCGAGCGCGACCCACAGCGGGGTGAAAGATCCAGTGAAACCCGAATTGATGAACCCCATCAGCTGGGTCATCCGGTCGGCCTCGCGTGACAGCGGGTCGAAGCTGATGCGCCGTTCGCTGTCGCGCGCCGCGAACCAGCGCGCGATCGCCATGGTTTCGGTGAGCACATGGCCTTCGTCGGTAATCAGCGCCGGGGTTTCGTGCCGCGCGTTGATGCGGGCATAAGCGGGCTCGCGCATTTCGCCGAGCATGTCGACGCGGCACAGACGATAGGGTTCGCCCAGCCATTCGAGGGCCGCGACAAGGCCCATGGAACTTCCCAGCGGGAAGCCATAGATAAGGATCGGTTCCAATATATTGCTCCATCTCAAGGGAGGAGCTGCGCAGCGAAGCCAGATATAAGGCGCGCTATCGCGACGTAAATTAGGTACCTTTTTGTAACCATGAGGCCCCGATGAAAGATCTGGTTTCGCGCTGTCCGATCGAGGAGGTGATGCAGGTGCTGAGCGGCCGCTGGCCGACCTTGCTCCTTTATTATCTCAGCGACGGGACCAAAAGATTCAGCGACTTGCGCCGCGACAATCCAACGATCTCGCACAAGATGCTGACGCTCGAACTGCGCAAGCTCGAGGATGCGGGGATCGTCCAGCGTACGGAGTTCGACGGCTATCCGCGGCGCGTCGAATATGACCTCACCCCCGACGGCGAACGGCTCGTGCCGCTGATCGATGCACTGGGCGATTGGTGGGACGCGACGGCGGGCGGGGCCGATGCCGTCGCGGCCGTCGCCGCCGCGGGCGATGGCTGAAATCGCCCGGCAGCGGCGTGCCGCCGGCCGGGGAACGACCGCACTTGCCCATTGACCTGTCGCCGGATGGCGTTCAGCCCCGGGTAGCCTGATGGCCGTTGCCACGGCCCCCGTGGAGAAAATGATGACCCGTTCGACCCTGTTTCCGATTCTCGGTGTCGCGCTGCTCGGCCTTGTGTCGGCGTGCAGCGATGGGGATGCTGCCAAGGAAACCGCGGCCGCCGCGGCGACGCCGCGCAAATGCCCCGCGATCGGGGACACGCCGGTCAAGCTTGCGGGCGGCACCTTCGCAATGGGCGAAGACGATGTTTACGCCGAGGAAGGCCCGGTCCGCGAAACGACCGTCGCGGGTTTCTGGATCGATCCGCACGAGGTCACGAACCGCCAGTTCGCCGATTTCGTCAAGGCGACCGGCTATGTCACCGTCGCCGAAAAGCCCGTCGACCCGAAGCAGTTCCAGGTGCCCGTGGAGCAGATCCCGGCCGATATGCTGAAGGCGGGGTCGGCGGTGTTCACCCCGCCCGATTTCCCGTCGAACAACTATTCCGACTGGTGGAAATATGTGCCCGGCGCCAACTGGAAAAAGCCCTATGGCCCGACCGGCGCCGACAGGATCGCGAACGAGCCCGTCGTCCACCTCGCGTGGGACGATATGGTCGCTTATGCCAAATGGGTGGGCGGGCGCATTCCGACGGAAGCCGAATGGGAATATGCTGCGAGCGCGGGCAAGCGGTCGAAGAATGTCCAGCCGGAGGAAGCAAACAGCTGGCAGGGCGCCTTCCCGAATTACAATGCCGAAAGCGACGGGTTCAAGGGCGTGTCGCCCGTCGGCTGCTACAAGCCCAACGCGAACGGGCTGTACGACATGGTCGGCAATGTCTGGGAAGTGACCACCGACTTCTTCAAGCCCGGCCACAACCCCGACGACAAGGATAACCCGAAGGGTCCGGACGAGAATAACGCCTATGACCCGCTGAACCCCGGAATGCCGTCGCGCACGGTCAAGGGCGGCAGCTATTTGTGCGCCCCCAATTATTGCCAGCGCTACCGCCCCGCATCGCGGCAGGGCCGCGACCCCGGCCTTGGCACCAGCAATGTCGGCTTCCGCCTCGTCTACGATCAGGCACCTAATTGGTAACAGCGGCAGGCGATTGCGGTGACGCCTCGGCGGCGAGATGGGAATCGATCGTCGCGTACACAGTCGGTGGGCTGCAATATTCCTTTGCTCGCCAATGCCGCCATCTCGGCGGCGCCAAGGCCAAGCCAGGTCGCGATGACCTCGTTTGTCTGCTCGCCCGACAGGGGTGCCGGCTGGTCGGGCGGAGCCGCCAGGTTGCGATAATGTGCCGCAGCGCGTTCCGATATGACGGGTTCGGCGAGGTAGGGGTGTCGATCGCTGCGAAAGCAGTCGCGCTCCGCGCAATAGGCGAAGCCGGGCTGGAGCGCGCGCGCGATGCCCGGCGGGCCGATCCCCGGTCATATCCTCGACGATTATTGAAGCGGAGAGGTGTGGCAGGCGATCGCACCGCTCCATTATCTCAACGAACGCGCGAGCAGCATCTACGCGAGGACGAACGAAATCCAGCGCGGGATATTGGCGAAGGCGGAACTGGGGATTTGATCCCCGTAATCGCGAACCCGTCCTTCCGGTGGGCGTCAAGGACTGTGCGGGAAGCGGACGATTGCATCACCGTCGCCCCTGCGAAGGCGATATATTCTAATCGCCCAACCAATCGGTTGTAATCTTCCCCCTATGCCCCTCGGGCGCCAGCGCCGCGCGCAGCGCTTCCAGCAGAGGCGGCAGCGCCTGCGTGAAGGCGTAGGGCGGGTTGACGATAAAAAGGCCCGCGCCGTTATAGATGTCGGGCTGGTCGCGATCGTACAACCAATGCTCAACGTTCAACATTTTCGGGATGCCAAGATTGCGGAGTTGCCCTTTCCAGCGCGCATGCGTGGCGCGGTCTTTCAGCGGATACCAGACCACCGTCACGCCATGCGCCCATTTGCGGTGCGCCGCGGCGAGGGTGGCGGTGATACGGGCGCGTTCATCGGCCTGCTCGTACGGCGGGTCGACCACCACGACGCCGCGCGCGGTGCGGGGCGGCAGCATCGCCAGCCAAAGCTCGTAGGCGTCGCGCTGATGCACGGCGGCGGAAGTGCCGCGCATCGCGCCGCGCAGGGCATAGACGTCGTCGGGATGTTTCTCGTTCAGGATCAGAAAATCCTGCGGGCGCAGAAGCTGCGCCAAAAATCGCGGCGATCCGGGGTAGAGACGCGGCTCTTCCCCGGCATTTACCGCCCGCACGGCGGCGCGATAGTCGTCCAGCAAGCGGTTTGTGTCCGCAAAGGCGCGCACGACGCCCTGTACAGCCTCACCGGTGCGCCTCGCCTCGTCGCCGCCAAGGTCGTACAGCCCGCAGCCGGCATGGGTGTCGATCAGGGTCAGCGCACCCGGTTTTTGCTGCAAGGCCCGCACGAGGGCGATCAGCAGGCTGTGCTTTACGACATCGGCGCTGTTGCCGGCATGGAAGCTATGGCGATAATTCATTGTAATTCGGAATCCCGGCGATGTGCCCTTATACGAACGGCTGGGCGCTAAAGCCCAGCGCGAGGCGCTGAAGGCAACCAATCCGGTGCCCGTATAGAGTCGGGCGGAATCCTTCAAACCATTCTGCGCAAGGCCTCAAGGCCGATGGACGATCGGGCTGATCGGACGCAACCTCACCAACAAGCTGGTCGTTACGGCAGCGAACGATATTCCGTTCGCGGGTGGGACGGGTACCGGGACCGCGGGGACGGGCGTTCTCGCCGACATGTCGGCCTTCGTCGACAATCCCCGCGAAATCTATGTCGAAGTGGGCTTCAAATTCTGATCGAGCGAGCGCGTAAGCGGGCAGGTCCGCCGGTTACGGCGGATCTCGCCCCGCCGCGTTTGCATGTCTTTCGGTGCCGGAAAAAGCAGGGAAATATATGGCCAGGCTGATTGTGGTGACGCGCGACGGGGCCGAGCATGATATCGAGGGCGACACCAGCCTGACCGTGATGGAAAATATCCGCGACGCGGGCTTCGACGAGCTGCTGGCGCTTTGCGGCGGTTGCTGTTCGTGCGCGACTTGCCACGTCCATGTCGAGGACGGCGACAAGCGGGCGATGCCGGCGATGAGCGAGGACGAGAACGACCTCCTGGATTCGACGACGGATCGCGACGACAATTCGCGCCTGTCGTGCCAGATCCGGTTCAGCGACGCGCTCGACGGCCTCCGCGTGCGGATCGCGGCCGAGGACTGAAGGGTTTTTCGTCCATCGGCCAGATCATGTCCGCTGCCCTCAAGCGCCATGGGGCCATTCGCGGCAGGCGCCCCGCGACTGCCGACGGCTTCTGGAGCTACGTGACGACGCCGTATGACCTCGTCTCGCTCGAGTCCGGGGTCATCATCGGGAAACGCCCCGGTTGCGCGGGCAATACTGGGCCCGCGAGAGATGGCTTGAATCAAGTTGTGAAATTGCTGCCGCTTTTTCGATCCAATTGGCGTAACCTGGTCGAGCAATCGAAGTGCTCATTCCAATTTTAGCCGATCGATACGGTCACTCCCACTCGATCGTGCCCGGCGGCTTCGACGTATAGTCGTACACCACGCGGTTGATGCCCTGTACCTCGTTGATGATGCGCGTCGCGCAGCGGCTGAGGAAGCTTGCGTCGAATGGATAGATGTCGGCGGTCATGCCGTCGGTCGAGGTCACGGCGCGCAGCGCGCAGACATGGTCATAGGTGCGCCCGTCGCCCATCACGCCGACGGTCTTGACGGGAAGCAGCACGGCGAACGCCTGCCAGATCGCGTCATAGAGGCCGGCATTGCGGATTTCTTCCAGATAGACCGCGTCGGCCTTGCGCAGGATGTCGCAGCGCTCCTTCGACACTTCGCCGGGGATGCGGATCGCGAGGCCGGGGCCGGGGAAGGGGTGGCGCCCGACGAAAATGTCGGGCAGGCCGAGCTCCTTGCCGAGCAGGCGGACTTCGTCCTTGAACAGCTCGCGCAGCGGCTCGACGAGCTTCATGTTCATCCGCTCGGGGAGGCCGCCGACATTGTGGTGGCTCTTGATCGTCACGCTCGGTCCGCCGGTGAACGAAACCGATTCAATCACGTCGGGGTAGAGCGTGCCCTGCGCGAGGAAATCGGCGCCGCCGATCTTCTTCGCCTCTTCCTCGAAGACGTTGATGAATTCGGCGCCGATGAACTTGCGCTTCTTCTCGGGGTCGGTGACCCCGGCGAGGCCGCTCATGAAACGCTCCTCGGCGTCAACGACGACGAGCGGAATATTATAATGGTCGCGGAACAGGCGTTCGACCTGTTCGCGCTCGTTCATGCGGAGCAGCCCGTGGTCGACGAAGACGCAGGTGAGCTGTTCGCCGATCGCCTCGTGGATCAGTACCGCGGCGACCGCACTGTCGACGCCGCCCGACAGGCCGCACAGCACGCGCTGGTCGCCGACCTGTGCGCGGATTTCGGCGATCTTCGTGGCGCGGAATTCTGCCATCGTCCAGTCGCCCGAGCAGCCGCAGACATGGCGGACGAAATTGGCGATCAGCTTGGCGCCGTCGGGGGTGTGGACGACTTCGGGGTGGAACTGCGTGCCGTAATAGCGGCGCTCGTCGTCGGCGATCAGCGCGAAGGGCGCGCCGTCGCTGATCGCGACGATGCGGAAGCCGGGGGCGAACTTTGTGACGCGGTCGCCGTGGCTCATCCACACCTGATGGCGTTCGCTGACCTCCCACAGGCCGTCGAACAGCACGCAGGGTTCGGTGACGGTCAGGAAGGCGCGGCCGAATTCGCCGTCGCGCTCGCCATCGGCGCCCCCGGGTTCGACCTGCCCGCCGAGCTGCTGGCTCATCACCTGCTGGCCGTAGCAGATACCGAGGATGGGGAGGCCGCTGTCGAACACCGATTGCGGCGCGCGCGGGCTGCCGCTCGCGGGGACCGAGGCGGGCGAGCCCGACAGGATCACGCCCTTCGGCTGCATCCGTTCGAGCGCGGCTTCGGCCGCGCTGAACGGGACGATCTCGCTATACACCCCGGCTTCGCGGACGCGGCGGGCGATGAGCTGGGTCACCTGCGATCCGAAGTCGATGATCAGGATGGATTCGGGCGGAGCGGAAGAGTCTGGAGTCGGCATGGGTGGCCGATAAGGGCGAAGGCCCATGCTGTCCAGCGGTCGATATCGGGCGCCCGTCGAACAGCGATAGCCCCGACACATTGTTGCGACAATTGCGACATAAATGAACGCCGAACAAAGGGCGGCGTCAGCGGGCGTTAAGCGCCGTCATGCAAAGAAAAAACCAAGACAGAAAAGAAACAAAGGCTTTCCCCGATGAATAATGTCCGCCTGCCCCTTTCCGCACGTGCCGCGCTGCTTGCCGCCGGGGCGTCGCTCGCGCTGCCCGCGATGGCGCAGGCGCCGATCGGCCAGCCCGTCGCCGGCGCCGTGGCCGAACAACCGGCCGAATCCGTTCCCGCCGCGCCCGAAACGGTCGAGGACGCCTATGACGATTATAGCGAGGACGAAATCATCGTCACCGCCCCGCGCCTCGCGGGGCAGCTCGACACCGACATCAAGGCCGAGGCCGAACTCGATGAAGCGGCGATCGCGAGCTATGGCGTGTCGAACGTGTCCGAACTGCTCGATGCGCTCGCGCCGCAGACGCGCTCGGGTCGCGGACGTGGTGGCGGCCGGCCGATCATCCTCGTGAACGGCCGCCGCATCGGCGGCTTCGGCGAAGTGCGCAACCTGCCTCCCGAGGCGATCGCGAAGGTCGAGGTTTTCCCCGAAGAGGTCGCGCTGCAATATGGCTATTCGGCCGACGAACGCGTCGTCAACATGGTGCTCAAGCCCAATTTCCGCCAGATCGCGGTCGAGGGCGAGGGCGGCATCCCGACGCAGGGCGGCCGTTTCCAGAGCGAGATCGAACCGAGCTTCCTGATGATCGGCGAAAACGGCCGGCTGAACGTCAACGCGGGCTGGGAACACAAGACGATGCTGCTCGAAAGCGAGCGCGACCTCGTCTACGACGATCCCGCGCAGGCGGCCGAGGCGCCCGCGCGCAGCCTGCTGTCGGCATCCGACCAGTATCTGATCGACGCGACGATCCAGCGTAGCCTCAACAAGGTGACCGACGCATCGGTCAACGTGCGCTTCGACCAGACCGACAGCCTCTCGCTGCTCGGCCCCGGCGTTGGCGGGGTTTCCGATCCGCTCGAACGCGACAGCCGCAGCCGCAACCTCACCACCACCGCGAGCGTCAACGGCATGCTCGGTGACTGGCGCTGGTCGGTGTCGGGCAATTATGCCGACGCCGATCAACTGACCTTTACCGACCGCATCAGCGGCGCGCGCGACCGGTTCGAGAGCAGCCAGCAGACTTTCGGCGGCAACGCCAACCTGTCGGGCACGGTGACGGAGGGTTGGGCAGGGCCGATCCGCCTGTCGATGACGGGAAGCTATTCGGGGCTGCGTTTCGACAGCCGTTCCGAAAACAGCAATGGCATCACCAACACCGACCTTGCCCGCGACCTCCCGGGGGTTTTCGGCTCGCTGACCGTGCCGCTGCTCGACCCCGAATATGAGGTCGGCAACATCGGCCGCGTGTCGCTGACGCTGAGCGGACAGGTGCAGAATCCCAGCGATTTTTCGGCGCTCAAGAGCTGGGGTGCCAACCTCAACTGGGGTGTGACCGACAATCTGTCGCTAATCGCGAGCTTCAACCAGGACGAGGCGGCGCCCGGCATCCAGCAGCTCGGCGCCGCGCCGCTGGTGACCGACGGCGTCACCTATTACGACATCCGGACCGGCCAGACGGTTCAGATCACGACGACGACGGGCGGCAATCCCTTCCTGCTCGCCGAACAGCGCCGCGACCTCAAGCTCGGGCTCAACTGGTCGCCGCCGATGGTCGAGGGGCTGAATGTCTCGGTCAATTACAACCGCAACAAAAGCTATGACACGACGAACAGCTTCCCGTTGCTGACGCCCGAGATCGAGGCGGCATTCCCCGACCGCGTGATACGCGATCCGAACGGCGTGCTGCTCGCGATCGACCAGCGGCCGGTCAATTTCGACCGCGCCGAAAATTCGCAGATCCGCTGGGGGCTCAACTTCGGCAAGAGCTTTGGCCAGCAGCAACAGCGCGGTCCCGGCGCGGGCGGCCCCGGTGGCGCGCCGGGGGGCGAAAGCGCACGTCCGGGTGGCCGCCAGGGTGGTGGCGCCGATCGTCCGCGCGGCGGCGGCGGTGGCCCGCGCATGGGCGGCGGCCGCGGGCAGGGCGGTCCCGGCGGCATGTTCGGCGGGCCGCAGGGCGGGCGCTGGCAGGTCTCGCTCTATCATACGATCAAGCTGACCGACACGGTGCTGATCCGTCCCGGCGTCCCCGAACTCGACATGCTCAACGGGTCGGCGACGGGCAGCAACGGCGGCAGCAACCGGCATTTGTTCGAACTCGACGGCGGGCTGTTCAACAAGGGCATGGGGGTGCGGCTCAGCGCCAAATATGACAGCGGCAGCACGGTGACCGGCAGCACCGCGGGCGACCTCAAGTTCGGCGATCTTGCGACGTTCAACCTTCGCTTCTTCGTCGACCTGAACCAGAAGCCGAAGCTGACCGAGAAGCTGCCTTTCCTGAAGGGATCGCGCGTGCGCCTTGCGGTCGACAATATCTTCGACGCGCAGCGCAAGATCACCAATGCGAACGGTGTCGTGCCGCTCAACTACCAGCCTGGCTATATCGACCCCCTCGGCCGCTATATCGAGCTGGAGTGGCGCAAGACCTTCTAGGCTGCGAGGCTTGCCGCGCCGCTGGGCGCGCCGGGCGCGGGCTCCGACGGGACGAACGTCAGCGCCTTCGCGAACTGCGCGGTGCAGCTCGACCAGCTGTAGCGCGCGCCGAGCGCCGCGGCGTCGGCGCGGTCGCACGTCAGCGCCACGTCGATCGCGCGGCCGAGGTCTTCATCGAGCGCCCCGGCGCCGTCGGTCACGATGTCGCCGGGGCCGGGCACCGGAAAGGCCGCGACGGGGGTGCCGCAACTGAGCGCCTCGATCACCACGAGGCCGAAGGTGTCGGTGCGGCTCGGGAAAACGAAGACATCGGCGCCCGCGTAGGCCGCGGCGAGCGTTTCGCCGCCGAGCTTGCCGAGGAAAAGTGCCTGCGGATGCTGCGCTTTCAGCTCGGCGAGCGCGGGTCCGTCACCGACGATGATCTTCGTGCCCGGCCGGTCGCAGCCGAGGAACGCGCCGATATTCTTCTCGACCGCGACACGGCCGACATAGAGCTGGATCGGTCGCGGCAGGCCATCATAGGCCGGGTGGGCCGCACGGTCGGGGCGGAATAGCGCGTGGTCGACCCCGCGTTCCCACATCATCGTCTGGCCAAGGCCTTGTTCGGCGAGCTCGCGCGCGAGGCTGCGCGTCGCGACCATGATGTGCCGCGCCGGGCGGTGGAACCAGCGGATGAAACGCCAGACGACATCGGGCGAGATCGGGAAACGCGCCGCGACATATTCGGGAAAGCGCGTGTGATAGGCGGTGGTGAAGGGAAAACCGTTCTTCAGGCACCAGCGCCGCGCCGCAAGTCCGAGCGGACCCTCGGTCGAAATATGGATCGCTTGCGGGGAAAAAGCGCGGATATGCCGCCCGACCTTGCGCCATCCGGCAAAGGCGAGGCGGATTTCGGGATAGGAAGGACAGGGGACCGAACGGAACAGGTCGGGCGAGACGACCCCGACCTCATGGCCTGCGCCGCGCAATTCGCCGATCGTCGCCTGCAACGTGCGCACGACGCCGTTGATCTGGGGCTCCCACGCGTCGGTGACGATGAGGATCCTCATGCGGCCGCCGACAGCGCGAGTTTCGTAGGGGCGCTGCGCGCCGCGACCTCTTCGGCCCAGTGCAATATTTCCATCGTGCCATCGTGGTGCTCGACGAGCGCGGTGCAGCCTTCGACCCAGTCGCCGTCGTTATAATATTCGGTGCCCTCGATCTCACGCATCTCGGCGCTATGGATATGGCCGCACACGACCCCGTCGACCCCGCGCGAGCGCGCGGCGTGCGCGACGACTTCTTCATAGCGGCCGATGAACTGGACGGCGTTCTTGACCTTGTGCTTGGCGACCATCGACAGCGACCAATAGGGCAGGCCGAACTTGCTGCGCACCGCGTTGACGACGACGTTGCACTTCATCAGCGCGGTGTAAGCGGCGTCGCCGACGAAGGCGAGCCAGCGGTGCGCGAGCATCACCGCGTCGAACTCGTCGCCGTGGACGACGAGCAGTTTGCGCCCGTCGGCGGTCTCGTGGATCGCCTCGCGGCGGATCTCGACCCCGCCGAAATCGAAGCCGTCGAACGGCTTCACCATCTCGTCATGGTTGCCGGGGACATAGACGACGCGCGTGCCGCGCTTCGCGCGCTTCAGCACGCGCCACACGACGTCATTATGTTCGGGGGGCCAGAAATGACGTTTCTTGAGCCGCCAGCCGTCGATGATATCACCAACGAGGTAGAGCGTCTCGCAATCGACATGGTCGAAAAAGTCGATCAGCATCGCGGCGTTGCAGCCGCGCGTGCCGAGGTGGATGTCGCTGACCCACACGCTGCGATAGCTCCGCCGCTCGCCGATCAGCCGTTCGGGAACGTGCGGATCGGTCGTGAAGGGGTCGGGAAAGCGGGCGGGGATCGGCAGGGTCGAAATCGATGCCATGTCACACTCCGGAAACAGCCTTTAGCTGTCCCCGGCGTAGACAGGAGTTTTGTTACAGCGTGCGATTCAAACTCGCGACAGTATGAAGAAAGTTCGAAGACGCTTTGGTGACGTTGCCTATTTGACACATATCGGGTTAACCATGATCCAATCAGGTTCGCCGGATCACCAAATTCCTGATTTCGCTCATATCTTCGATCGCGAAGCGCACGCCCTCGCGGCCGAGGCCCGAATCTTTCACCCCGCCGTAAGGCATATTGTCGACGCGATAGGACGACACGTCATTGACGACGACACCGCCGACGTCGAGATGATCCCACGCCTCGAGCACTTTGTGGATATCGCTGGTGAACAGGCCCGCCTGCAGCCCGAACTTGCTGTCGTTGACCTCGGCGAGCGCCTCGTCCCATTTCGCGAATTTGGACAGGATGACGACGGGGCCGAAGGCTTCCTCGCGCACGACGTCGGTGTCGCCAGGGACGTTTTCGAGCAGCGCGGCTTCGAGCATATTGCCCTCGCACCCGCCGCCCGCGAGCAGCGTCGCGCCCGCAGCAACTGCATCGTCGATCCAGCCTTTCAGGCGCTGCGCTTCCTTGACCGAGATCATCGGGCCGATGAACGTATCGCGCAGCTTCGGATCGCCCGATTTCAGCGTCTTGACCTTCGCGGCGAGCATGTCGCGGAAGCGGTCGTAGATATCCTCGTGAATGATCACGCGCTGGACGTGGATGCAGCTCTGGCCCGACTGGTAATAGCCGCCGAAGATGATCCGCGCGAGCGCATGGTCGAGGTCGGCGTCCTTGTCGACGACGACCGCGGCGTTGCCGCCGAGTTCGAGCACGACCTTCTTCTTGCCGGCCTTCGCCTTGAGGTCCCAACCGACGCCCGGCGAGCCGGTGAAGGACAGCAGTTTCAGCCGTTCGTCGGTGGTGAACAGGTCGGCGCCCGCGCGCGTCGCAGGCAGGATGCTGAACGCGCCCTCGGGCAGGATATCGCATTCGGCGAGCACCTCGCCCATGATGATCGCCCCGAGCGGCGTCAGCGACGCGGGCTTCATCACGAAGGGGCAGCCGATCGCGATCGCGGGGGCGATCTTGTGCGCGGCGAGGTTCAGCGGGAAGTTGAACGGCGAGATGAAGCTGCACGGCCCGATCGGCACGCGCTTCCACATCCCCATATAGCCCTTGGCGCGCGCCGAGATGTCGAGTGGCTGGACCTCACCATAGTTGCGGGTCGCTTCCTCGGCGGCGATGCGAAAGGTGTCGATCAGGCGCGTGACTTCGCCTTCGCTGTCGGCGATCGGCTTGCCCGCCTCGACGCACAGTGCATAGGCCAGTTCGTCGAACCGTTCCTGAAAGCGCGTCACGCAGTGCAACAGCACATCGCGCTTCTCGAAACTCGCGAGCCGCGCCATCGGTTCGGCGGCGCGGACGGCGCCCGCGATCGCCTCGTCGATGATGTCCGGGGTCGCCAGCGCTGTGCGGAATGCGATCTCGCCGGTGAACTTGTCGATCACCTCGAGGTCGGTGTTCGGCTGCACCGCCTTGTTGTTGAGGTAGAGTGGGTAGACGTCCTTGAGTTTCATGCGGCCGGTCTCCGTATCCCGGCGAAGGCCGAGACCCAGTGCGGGATATAGGTCCCCGGCTTTCGCCGGGGTAGGGATGCCAAAGATTACAGTTCCTTCGACAATTTCTTGATGTCGATATTGAGGATCTGGTCATTCTCCGAATAATCGACCGGGCAGTCGATCAGGTGGACGCCCGGCGTATCGCGCGTATGCGCGAGCAGTTCCTTCAGATGCGCCGCGCTCTCGACGCGGTGGCCGTACGCGCCATAGGCTTCCGCATATTTGACGAAGTCGGGGTTGCCATAGGTCAGCCCCCAATCCTTGAAGCCCATATTCGCCTGTTTCCAGCGGATCATGCCATAGCTGTTGTCGTTCAGGATCAGCACGGTGATGTTGAGGCCGAGGCGCACCGCGGTCTCCATCTCCTGGCTGTTCATCATGAAGCCGCCGTCGCCGCAGATCGCCATGACCTTGCGCCCCGGATAGACCATCGCCGACATCATCGCAGACGGCAGCCCCGCACCCATCGTCGCCAGCGCATTGTCGAGCAGCACGGTGTTCGGCTTGCACGCGGTATAGCCGCGCGCGAACCAGATCTTGTAGACGCCATTGTCGAGGCAGATGATCCCGTCGTCGGGCATCGCATCGCGCACCGACTGGACGAGGTGCGGCGGGAAGATCGGGAAGCGCTCGTCCTTCGCGAGTGGAGCGGTATGCTCGACCTCGGCCTTGCGATAGGCGAGCAGGTGATCGAATTTCCACCCGCCGTTGGGGACGATGTCTTCCTTCATCTGCCACACGGCGTTGGCGATATCGCCGATCACCTCGATGTCGGGGAAATAGACGGGGTCGACCTCGGCGGTCTTCGTCGACACATGGATCACGGTCGGGCCGCCGCGCTGCATGAAGAAGGGCGGCTTCTCGATCACGTCGTGGCCGAGGTTAACGATGCAATCCGACGCCTCGACCGCCCGGTGGACGAAATCGCCGGCCGACAGCGCGGCGCAGCCGAGGAACTTCGGGTGGCGCTCGTCGATCACGCCCTTGCCGAGCTGCGTCGTGAGGAAGGGGATTCCGGTCTTTTCGATGAACTGGAGCAACATGCGGCTGGTCATCGTGCGGTTCGCGCCCGCGCCGATGACAAGGACGGGGGAGGTCGCTTCCTCGAGCGCCTTGACCGCCTCGCGGATCGATTTGACGTCGGCGGTCGGGCGGCGGCTGTGGCTGCGCTTCAACGGCAGGCTGTCGGTATGCTCGTCGGCGATATCCTCGGGCAGCTCGATATGCACCGCGCCCGGCTTTTCCTCTTCGGCGAGGCGGAAGGCTTCGCGCACGCGGCTCGGGATATTGTCCGACGACGCCATCTGGTGCGTATATTTGGTGATCGGCCCCATCATCGCGACAACGTCGAGGATCTGGAAGCGGCCCTGTTTCGATTTCTTGATCGGCTTCTGGCCCGTGATCATCATCATCGGCATGCCGCCAAGCTGGGCGTAGGCCGCCGCCGTCACGAAATTGGTGGCGCCGGGGCCGAGCGTGGCGAGGCAGACGCCGGTCTTGCCGGTGTGGCGGCCATAGGTGGCGGCCATGAAGCCCGCGCCCTGTTCATGGCGGGTCAGGATCAGCTTGATCTTCTTCGATCGCGACAGGCTGTCGAGGAAATCAAGATTTTCCTCGCCCGGAACGCCGAAAATATACTCGACGCCTTCTTCTTCGAGACATTCGATGAACAGGTCGGATGCTTTTTTCATGTGTCAGTCGCCCCCTCAGCCACGCACCACCCCGGTGCGGCCCCAAGTCATGCCGGCGACCCCTCAGCACATATGTCGATACAGCGGCTCTCGTCGTCAGGCCGCGAGTCCCTGCTGCATCGGGAAGGGGTTGTAACGAGGGGCAAAGGGCTTGTCACCCTGCGTGCGGAAGAGGCGATTCCGGCCGCGATTATCGCGGGTCGACCCGCAGATCGCGGTCGAGCCGGGCGGAAACCTCCGACCCCGCAGGGATTTCGGCGCTGCGGCCCGTAGAAAGGAAGGGCAGGACGAGGAAGGCGGCAGCGGTCGCGGCACCATCGCCCGCGTCCTTCTTGCCGCGCGCTTCCAATGTGCCGCTGACGCGCAGGGGGCCGCCGGGAAGTTCGGCATAGAGCAACTGGACGTCGAGTTTGCCCGACCGTCCGAAGGCGCCGCGCTTTTCGGCGCGCGTCAGCTGCGCGACGACGATGGTGCCGGCGGGAATCGCGACCACGCCGTCCACGATCACGGGCGTCGCGACCTTCAGGTAAAGCAGGTCGCCCTTTTCGTTTTTCTTCGTCGACACGGCATCGCGCGTGACCAGGTCGATCCGCGTCCCCGCAGGCAATAACAGCCCCGCCGCTGGTGCCGCAGCGCGATCGGCGGAAGCGGGCTCTCCGCCGGCAGCCGGACCGGCCAGCATCAGCCCGGCCGCGGCAAGAAGCGCGCGGCCGCCCGTCACGGCGCTGCTGCTTGCGGGCGCGGAATCTCGGTGTCCTGTTCGACGAAGCCGGTCATCAACTCGCCCGCCTTGATCTTCGCATTATTGCCCTTGGCGAGCAGGCCGAGCGGCCCCAGCGCGAGGACGCCGAGCGCCGTTTCGGCGCCACCGCCCGCGCCCTTGGCGGTGTTGCTGCCGCTGATCGGGACGCGATATCCGTTGACGTCGACATAAAGGAGCCGCGCCTCCAGCGATCCCGACTTGCCGACATTGCCGCTCTTCTTCGCCGCGAGCACTTCGCCCCACGCGATCGTCCCGACCGGAAGCGCGAGGACGCCATCGACGAAAACCGGCTTGTCGACGCGCAGCCTGAAGCGATGCCCGGGCATATGCGTCTTGGTCGTGACTTCCGAGATCACCATGAAATGAATGGGCGTATCGCGTTTCAGAACGAGCGGACCAATCGCGGGTTCGGCTGGCACCGCCGGGACGGAATCCGGCGCTGCCGCCGGTTCGACGATCGCCCCCGATTGCGCCGCTCCCGAAAGTAAAACGGCCATCGCCGCGCCCAATATCAGCGTCATTACCTGCCCCCTGCAACCCCGCGCCAGATAGGCCATGAATAGACGAAATTGCCAAGCCAGAATCTTGTTGACCCGCTTGGAAAGGAGAGGGAATTGTCGCGGACCAACAAAGGGGGAGCAGACAATGAAATTCATCGGGATGATTGCCGGCATCACTATTGCCGCAATGGCGGTGTCGACGCCTGCCATGGCGAAGAAGAAGGACGCCACCTATGTGATGGTCAATGAGGAAATGGGTGTGCCCGTCTTTCCCCATGACATCACCGACAAGCCGTACAAGATCATCGGTGTGGTGACTGCGGGGGTGCGCAAGGCGACGATTTTCAGCAAGGAAGCATCGCAGCAGAAGATCTACAACGAGATCTGGGAACGCGGCGAAAAGCTGGGTGCCGATGCCGTGATTGGCGCAAAATATGGCGACAGCCGCATCACGGCGATGAGCTGGGGCAGCACCAAGGCCGGCGGCGTCGCGATCAAGTTCCTGACCGCCGAAGAGATTGCCGCCGGGGCAAAGGGCGACACGCTCGAAGGCTTCGATCCCGAAGCCTGGACCGGCAAGAAGAAATAAGCGCTGGCCGCATGGCCTGGAGAAACACGAAGGGGAGCGGCGTTGCCGTTCCCCTTTTGCTATCCGGTCAATCGATGTCGAACAGGCCCGCGAGCTGTTCGACCATCGTGCCGCCCAATTGCTCGGCATCCATGATCGTGACGGCGCGGCTGTAGTAGCGCGTCACGTCATGGCCGATGCCGATTGCGCACAATTCGACCGGCGAGCGGTTCTCGATCCATTGGATCACCTGCCGCAAATGCTGGTCGAGATAGGCGCCATGGTTGACCGACAGCGTGCTGTCGTCGACCGGCGCGCCGTCCGAAATCACCATTAGGATCTTGCGCTCTTCGGGGCGGCCGATGATGCGCTGGTGCGCCCACATCAGTGCCTCGCCGTCGATATTCTCTTTCAGCAGCCCTTCCCGCATCATCAGCCCGAGCGACTTGCGCGCGCGGCGATAGGGTTCGTCGGCGGGCTTGTAGATGATGTGGCGGAGGTCGTTGAGACGGCCGGGGTGTGCGGGTCGACCCGCGGCGAGCCAGTCCTCACGGCTTTGCCCGCCCTTCCATGTCCGCGTCGTGAAGCCCAAAATTTCGGTCTTCACGCCGCAGCGTTCGAGTGTGCGCGCGAGGATGTCGGCGCTGATCGCGGCGATGCTGATCGGGCGGCCGCGCATCGAGCCACTATTGTCGATCAGCAAGGTCACGACGGTGTCGCGGAAATCGGTATCGCGCTCGATTTTGTACGACAGCGACTGGCCAGGCGAGACGATGACGCGCGCGAGGCGGGCGGCGTCGAGCTGGCCTTCCTCCTGGTCGAAATCCCACGCGCGGTTCTGCTGCGCCATCAGGCGGCGCTGGAGCCGGTTGGCGAGCTTGGTCACCGCGCCTTGCAGATGCGTCATCTGCTGGTCGAGATAGGCGCGCAGCCGCGTCAGCTCGTCGGCATCGCAGAGCTCGGTCGCGAGGATGATCTCGTCATGCTTTTCGGTGAAGCGCAGATAGTTGAAATCGGGAATGTCGCTCGGCAGGCGGTTGGGCCGCACGGGGAGCATGCCCTCGTCGCCTTCGCCGCCCATTTCGGGCTCGCCGTCGGCTTCCATCTCCTGCGCGTCGGGGTCGCTGTCGCCGTCGTCGGCCTGATCGCCCGCCATTTCGGCGCGCGCGTCGACCTGGCTTTCACCCGCGCCGCCGTCTTCGCTTTCCTGTTCTTCCGGCGAGTCCTCGGCTTCGGTCTCGTCCTGCTCGCCGCCATCCTCCGCGCCTTCCTCCAGCCGCTCGTCGCTCTGGATGAGGTCGAGGTGGCGGAGCGCGAGCTTCGCGGTTTCGGCAAAGGCGGCCTGATCGTCGAGCAGCATCGACAAGGCGGTGAGGTCGCCGCCCGCCTCGCCCGTGATCCATTCGCGCACCAGCGACAGGCCGGTCTCGGTCCCTTGCGGTGCCTGCTCGCCGGTCAGCGCCTCGCGCAACATCAGTTCGAGCGCGCTCGAAATCGGCACATCCTCGCGGCCTTGCGCGCGGCTGATCGGGTCGCTGCGCATCCGCATCGCGAGGCTTGCCGACAGGTTGCTCCGCATGCCGTTCATGTGGCGCGCGCCCAGCGCCTCGATCCGCGCGCGCTCCATCGCGTCGAACGCGGCTGCGGCGAGCGGTTCGGAAGGGCGCGCCGCGGCGTGCAATTTCTCGCTGTGGTGCTTCATGCGCAGCGCGTAGCTGTCGGCAAAGCCGCGCGCCTCGGCGACCTGGTCGGCGGGCAGAGTGCGCGACGGGGTCGGCACCTTGATCGCCTTGCCGATCTGCGCTGGCGCGTCGGCGGTAAAACCGACCTCGACCTCGGTATCGCGGGTCACCGCGCGCGCGACGCTCGACAGCGCGGCCTTGAAATCGTCGAGGGGAGATTGGGCGGTCATCGTGCGGGGCGGTCTTCTAAAGCCCTCCCCCTTGATGGGGGAGGGTTGGGTGGGGGTGATGTCTCGTCCAAAGCCTTTGTCAGAAGGGTGGCGACACCGTCAATATTAGCGAGCACATCATTGTTCCAGAAACGGATCACGCGATAGCCGTCATTTTCGATTGTCGCCGTGCGCGGGGCGTCAACTTCATCACTATGCTGTCCGCCATCGATCTCGATTACCAATCGCGCCCGATGGCTGGCAAAGTCGGCGATATACTGGCGGATAGGAACCTGGCGGCGAAAGCGCCAATCGGGAAAGGCGGTGCGCAACAGCTCCCAGACTTTGCGCTCGGCATCGGTCATTTCGTTGCGCAATCGCCGCGCTCGCTGAGTCGAGCCATCCGGCGGCGTTCGTTTCATGGCTAGCGTCCTCCATTGTCATGGAAGCTGCAGTCTGCCCGCCTTCCCCCTCGATGGGGGAAGGATACGAAGCCTTGCGCCGTAGGCGCTAGGCGGAGTTGGATGGGGGTGATGGTGCGTCCTTCGACCCTCGCTTCGGGCCGAGACCGCACCCCCACCGCTGCGACTAAGCCAGCAAGCTGGCAAGTCTCGCTGCCTCCCCCATCAAGGGGGAGGGGAAAATGGCGGCTCACGACCGCGCAAGAGCAAAACGGCGCCATGATTGGAGCCGTAAACAGCTTTGGGCTTCGGGGGAATATAGCTAAGCTCGCTTGACCTCACGCCGGGGCAGGCGCATCCGCCGCTCATGTCTTCCCCCAGACTCTCCCCCATGAAAAAGCCTTGGGTCGTCATCCTCTGCGCCGCGTTCATCGTCACGCTGGCGATGGGTGTGCGCCAGTCGTTCGGCCTGTTCCTGCCGCAGATGAGTGTCGATATCGGGATCAGCCGTTCCGACTTCGGGCTCGCGATGGCGCTGCAGAACCTGCTCTTCGGACTCGTCCAGCCCTTCGTCGGCGCGCTCGCCGACAAACATGGCGCGGGGCGTGTCGTGCTCGGCGGCGCGCTGCTCTACGCGCTTGGGCTGATCGGGGCGGCGTTTGCGACCGATGCGATCGGGCTGCACATCAGCTTCGGGCTGCTGATCGGCATGGCGCAGTCGGCGACGACCTTCGTCGTCGTGCTCGGCGCGGTTGGCCGCGTCGTCAGCCCCGAAAAGCGCAGTAGCGCGTTCGGTATCGTGACCGCGGGCGGCTCGCTCGGCCAGTTTCTCGTCGTGCCGCTCGCCTCGACGCTGCTCGGCGATATCGGTTATCATCAGACCTTGTGGATCATGGCGGGGCTCGTCGCGCTCTGCGGCCTGCTCGCGATCGGCGTTTCCGGCCGCACCGACACGCCCGGGACGCTCGTCGCCGAAGAACAGACCGCGCGTGAGGCGCTGCGCGAGGCGGCGGTCCATCGCGGTTACTGGCTGCTCAACGCGGGCTTCTTTGTGTGCGGGTTCCACATCGCCTTCATCGCGACGCACTTGCCTGCCTATCTCGACGATAAGGGGCTGGGGATCGAGATCGGCGCGCAGGTGCTCGCGCTCGTCGGGCTGTTCAACATCCTCGGCTCTTATGTCTTCGGCCGTGCGGGCGATTTGATGCGCCAGAAATATGTCCTGTCCGCACTCTACACTGCGCGCTCGGCGGTGATCGCGCTCTTCCTCTTCCTGCCCTTGAGCCATGCGAGCGCGCTCGTCTTCGCGGCCGCGATGGGCTTTCTCTGGCTCGGTACCGTTCCGCTGACCAGCGGCATCGTCGGGCGCATCTTCGGCATCCGCTATCTCTCGATGCTCTATGGCATCGTGTTCCTCAGCCACCAGCTCGGCAGCTTTTTCGGCGCTTACACCGCCGGACTCATCTTCGACGCCACCGGCAGCTACAATATCGCGTGGGGCTTTTCGATCGCGCTCGGGCTGTTCGCGGGGCTCGTCCACCTGCCGATCGCCGACGCGCCGGTCAAACGGCTGGAACCGGCGTGAAGATCGCGCGGCAGGACTGGATCGCGCTCGCGCTTTTTGTCCTGATCGCGGCGGGCGGTCTGTGGCTGTGGACCGGCGAGGGACCGGTCGTCTGGCTCACCAATTTTGCGATCATGTGCGGCTTCTAGGCCCTCACTGCGGTTCTTCGACCTCGGGCGTCCGCTGACAGATCGCATCGTCGCCATTCTTGGGTATCACGGGATCGGGAAGCAGGCGGAACACGTGCGCCCATGGCGTTGCGACGCGTTCGGGCCGTGTGCGCTTGTTCGCGACGACATCGATAAAGTCCCAGCACACCACGCCGCTGCGCAGGAAATTGCTGTGCCCCGTCGATCCGCGCGACACATCGGTGGTGTCGATCACCGTCAACCCGGCGCGCGAGGCCGGGTAGCAACGCTCGGGCAGCCCCTTGGCCTTCAGGTCGGCCGCCTCGAACGGATTGAAGCAATAGGGCGAGCCGAGCCGCGGATAGCCGTGGATCGCGCGCGACGCGGCGAGCGCCTTGTCGGCACGCGAGGTATAGACGGTGATCCGCCGATTGTTGGCGACCCGCCGCGCCGAGAGCACCTCTTCCTCGATATCGCGCTCAAACGTCTCGCGGTCGATGTCGGGTGAGGCGAGGATGACGTTCGAGATATTGCTGCTGTCGGCGTTGCTCGACGTGCGATCGACATAGGCAATCGCGGGGATCACGAGCCGCGCGCCGAGCGAGTGCGACACGACCACAACCTCCTTCACCCAGCTCTGTTCGGCGAGCGATTTCAGGAAGTCGCGGAAATTGCGGACGTCGTGATACATGTTCGTCTCGTCGACGACATAGCTCAGGACCTTGCCCTGCGACGGCCAGCTATATTCGATGATCGGGCCGTCGAAGCCGGTCATGCGCGCGATCTGCGCCGCGTCCTTCGACGTCGTCGAGAAATTCTCGCGATAGCCGTGGACATAGAGCAGCACGCGCCCCTGCTTGCGGTCGGTCTCGGCCTGCAGCGCGCGCCACCAGTCGGCCGAGGTCTGGAAAGCCAGCGGCGCGAGCAGCTTTTTCTTCTTGCCGATCACGACGTCGCGCGGCGCGTTGAAACGGCCGTATCGCATCTGGTCGCCGCGGTGATGGAGCAGCTCGATCTCGCTCGTCCGGCAGTCGGGCAGGCGGCTCGTCGCGAAGAAATAGGGCAGCGCCTCGCCGTCGACGACGGCGCCCGCCTGCGCTGAGCAGCGCGGATCGGCGACATATTCGGCATGGCGGACCTTGCCATAATCGACCGCCGCGATGCTGCATCCAGCGAGGATGATGGCGACGAGCGTTGCGGTAAGGATGGCGGCGAGCCTGCTCACGACATTTCCTGTAATCTCTCTTGATAGGCGAAGGTTCTATAATTCGTGATCCTCGACACAGGCGAAGGAGAATGTCGGGGTTTGGTGCTAAATTCCACTCTCGTTTTTGGGTCTATCGAATGGGAATTGGTTTCTGTCTTTCCTTGTGGGCGTCAGAAAAAATTATAAAAAGATCAACTTCTCCGGAACTGTTAGAAAAATAGAAAGAAGACTCAATATAATTTCTATTAAAATATATGAAATTATCGATGTTTTCTCTGTATTTAATTTTCAATTTTTCGGAATGTTTTTCCCATATTCTTGCCACGTTAACGGCAGTTCCCGGGCTTTTGTCATCGGTCTTAGTTTGTCGAGCACATCTTTGTGCATCAACGAAAGTATTTTTCAAAACGCTGGGTGTGGGAGTCCAGATTTGCTTGAACTCGCAAATCCAGTCGAGTTCGCCAAATGCCACATAGAGATCATCTCGGCCTCGAGAGTTCTCAATCAATCTGTCTTTTCGACGTTTTACGGCATAATATTCTGCGAGAGCAACGCCGCCGGCAGCATAGGCGCTGCCTGTTAAGAAGCTAACTGTAGCGGTTTCATTATAATGAAAAGGGTCGTCTTCCATTTCTAGAAAGAAGCGTCTTCGAAGCTTCGCGGATTCTATCATCCATTTCTCTAGGGCCTTGTGTCTCGACGTTCTCCGGTCCCCAAAGGGAGACGACACAGCGAACGGGTCTAATTTCAGGCGGCCCTGCATCATCGGCTATTTGCCGACGACGCTTTCGGGCAGGTCCTCGCCGAACACGCGCTGATAATATTCGGCGACGATCATCCGCTCGGCTTCGTCGCACTTGTTGAGGAAAGAGAGGCGGAAGGCGAAGCCGATATTGTTGAAGATCGCGGTGTTCTGCGCCCAGCTGATCACTGTGCGCGGCGACATCACGGTCGAGATGTCGCCGTTGATGAAGCCTTGACGCGTCAGGTCCGCGACCTTCACCATATTGGCGACGGTCGTCTCGTCGGTGTCGGGCACCTTCGCGAGGATGATCGCGCTTTCGGTCGCGGCGGGCAGATAATTCAGCGTGACGACGATGTTCCAGCGGTCCATCTGGCCCTGGTTGATCTGCTGCGTGCCGTGATACAGCCCGCTCGTGTCGCCGAGCCCGACGGTGTTCGCGGTCGAGAAAAGGCGGAAATGCGGGTTCGGGCGGATCACGCGGTTCTGGTCGAGCAGCGTCAGCTTGCCCTCGGTCTCGAGGACGCGCTGGATCACGAACATCACGTCGGGGCGCCCGGCATCATATTCGTCGAACACGAGCGCGGTCGGTGTCTGCAGCGCCCACGGGAGCAGGCCTTCGCGGAATTCGGTGACCTGCTGGCCGTCGCGCAGCACGATCGCGTCGCGGCCGACGAGGTCGATACGGCTGATATGCGCGTCGAGGTTGACGCGGATGCACGGCCATTTAAGGCGCGCCGCGACCTGTTCGATATGCGTCGACTTGCCGGTGCCGTGATAGCCCTGCACCATCACGCGGCGGTTATATTTGAAGCCGGCGAGGATCGCGAGCGTCGTGTCGCCGTCGAAGACATAGGCGGGGTCGAGATCGGGGACGCGTTCGTCCGCCTCGCTGAACGCCGGCACCTTCATGTCGATATTGACCCCGAAGACCTCGCGCGCATCGACCTCGGTATCGGGCGCCGCAAGCAGCGTCGAGCCGTGGTGATCGGGAAGGCTGTTCGGAATATCGGTCATGTCACAAGGTCCAGCGAAACGATAATGGGGAGAGTCGCCGCGGACGGCGCTTCGGCTAGCGCGGTATAGGCCTCGGTTTCAGCTTGCAACGCCTTTTCAGAGCAGGCCAAGCGCCTTCATCACTGCCGACTGGTCGTAATAGGGACGTTCGCAGACGATCTTGTCGCCGCCGGGCGCGAATTCGAAACTGGCGGCCATGCGAATGCGGAAGGCCTTGCCGGTCGGTTCGATCGTGCGCAGGCCCAGCTTCAGCGGGCCGGTGTGCGTGCCCGTCAGCCAGAATTCGACGAGCACCGTGTTCGTCGTTTCATCGGCGGCGATCGCGATCACCTCGTTCGCCTGATCGGGAAAGGGCTCACGCGACGCGGCGAAATAGGACCGCACCGCCGCTTCGCCGTCGAAGATCGTGCCGGGGCCCATCAATTCGTAGCGCGGATGGTCGAAGGTCGCGAGAACGCCGTCCCAGTCGTGCGTGATCTCGAGCGCCATGTGCCGGCGCACGACCTCGATCCGTGCTTCGTTCAGGTCGGTCATCGCGCCTCTCCTATGCGAATGCCTTCGTTTTTCTCAGCAACTGATATGCCGCAACGACTTCGCCGAGTCTCGTCTCGAAACTGCGATCGCCGCCATTGCGGTCGGGATGATATTTGCGGACCAGTTCGCTGTAGCGCCGCCGCAGCGCCGCGCGGTCCGCACCCGCGGGCAGGCCGAGCAACTGCATCGCGGCATGTTCCTCGCGCGAAATGCCGGGATTGGCGGCCTCCCGCCGCGCCTCGTCCATCCGCTGGCGAAAGCGTGCACCGAGCGCGTCGATCGGGTCCCTGAAGTCGGCCCAGCGTGGCGGCAAATCGGCGCTGCCCGCGGGGCGGAAGGTGCGGCTCTCGGTTTCCCAGCCGGCGGTCGGCGACTGCGCCTCCATGATCTGGTCGGCGGTCATACCCTCGAAGAAATTATAGCCCGCGTTGAATTCGCGCACATGGTCGAGGCACAGCCAGCGATATTGCGGCGGGCCGTCGGGCGAGCGCGTCCACGCCATCGGCGCGCGGAACTCGCCGGGTTCGCGGCATCCGGGCGCGGCGCAGGGGGCTTCGCGCGGGACGCGGCCATGAAAACGGGAAGGGCGTGCAGAAGAAGGCACAAGGGACTTTCGAGAGGCGTTGGAGGTCTTATAATTTGGCGACGAAGCGCTTATGGTCAACCCATGAGCAGCAAAGGCCCCGTACAGCAAGAGATGGAAAGCCTGCTCAGCGCAGCCTTTCCCGACGCAAATTTTGTCGTGAACAACGACAGCGCCAGCCACCACGGCCATATGGGCGACGATGGCAGCGGCGAGTCGCATTTCAGCCTGAACATCGAATGGGCGGGATTCGCCGGCCAGAACCGCGTCGCGCGCCAGCGCGCGGTGAACAAGGCGCTCGGCGACCTGCCGGGTCAGCGCGTCCATGCGCTCGCGATCAAGGCGACCGCCCCGGGAGAATGACGATGCCCGACAAGGTGAACCTTGCCGAAGCTTTCGCGACCTTCAATGATCACTGGAACCCGCGTGTCGCGGGCGACATCAATGATTTTCAGGTCAAGCTGGTCAAGCTCGACGGCAAGTTCGACTGGCATCATCATGACCATGAGGACGAACTCTTCCTCGTCGTCGCCGGCCGGATGAAGATGGCGTTTCGCGACCGCGACGTGATCGTCGAGCCCGGCGAGTTCATCATCGTCCCGCACGGCGTCGAACATTGTCCCGAGGCGCTGGGCGGCGAATGCCATGTTGTCCTGCTCGAACCCGGCACGACGCGCAACACGGGCAATGTCGAAACCGACAAGACCCGAAAGACACTGGAAAGGCTCGGCTGATGTTCACTATCATCACCCCTTCGACCCATGACATCGGGGCATTCGACGTGCGGCGTACCTTGCCCAACAAGGAACGGACGATGGTCGGCCCCTTCATCTTCGTCGACCAGTTCGGCCCCGCGCATTTCGACATCGGTCAGGGCATGGACGTGCGCCCGCACCCGCATATCAACCTGTCGACGCTGACCTATTTGTTCGAAGGCGCGATCGACCATCGCGACAGCCTCGGCACTTATGCGACGATCCGGCCGGGCGCGTGCAACCTGATGACCGCCGGACGCGGGATCGTCCATTCGGAACGCACGCCGCAGGGCGAGCGCGCGACCGGATCGGGCATCTCGGGGATGCAGACCTGGCTCGCGCTGCCCGACGGCAAGGAAGAGACCGATCCCGCGTTCGAGCATGTCCCCGCCGATCAGTTGCCGCTCGTCGAGGACGGCCATGTTTCGGCGCGCGTGATCATGGGCAGCCTGTGGGGCGCGACCGCGCCGACGACGCAGCATAGCGCGACCATCTACGCCGATATCTTGATGAACGCCGGCGCGACGATCCCGATCGATGCCGAAGCGGACGAACGTGCGGTGCTGGTCGCGCTCGGCGATGCGAGCCTCGATGGCGAGGCGCTCGAACGGTACAGCCTCTATATCCTGAAGCCGGGGCAGGCGATGACGCTGCGCGCCGAAAGCGACGCGCGCGTGATGCTGCTCGGCGGAGAGGCGTTCACGACGCCGCGCCATCTGTGGTGGAATTTCGTGAGCTCCAGCCGCGACCGCATCAACGACGCGAAGCAGGAGTGGAAAGAGCGCAAATTCCCGCTCGTCCCCGGCGACAGCGAAGAATTCATCCCGCTTCCCGGAATGCCCAAGACGGTGAGCTATCCCTAGGCCCGGTTTCGACCGAATCCCGTCATTCCCGCGAAGGCGGGGATCCCGCTTTCTTCTTCACCGTCGCCAAGCGGGATCCCCGCCTTCGCGGGGATGACGAGATGGGCGGGAACGTCTTAAATCCACCCCCTAGCGGACACGGCGGACTTCCGGTCTCCTTCACCCGATACCCCGACATGTGTTGCAGCTTGCCAGTCGCATCGATCCCCGCCAGATTGGTTTTGAAAAGAAACCAAAGGAGCGGTGTCGATGATCGGCGATTTCGAGCAGCAGCGTGTGAAGCTTTCAACCGGGGTCGAGCTCGACGTCGTCGATATGGGGCCGCGGGGCGCGCCGGTTCTGATGTTTCTCCACGGCTTTCCCGAATCGCACCGCACCTGGCGCCATCAGTTGCCGCATTTCGCGACGCGCTTCCGCTGCATCGCGCCCGACCAGCGCGGCTATCGCGGCTCGTCGAAGCCGCAGGACGTCGAATCCTACACGCCCGACAAGCTGATCGCCGACATCTTCGCGCTCGCCGATGCGCTCGGCGTCGGTGAATTCACGGTCGTCGGGCACGACTGGGGCGGCGCGATCGCGTGGGGTGTTGCGCTTGGCGGTCAGCCGGGCGGGCTGCATCCGGCGTGGGCGGGCCGCGTGACCCGCGCCGTCATCGCGAATGCGCCGCATCCCGGCATCTTCCAGCGGCTGCTCGCGGTCAACGCCGACCAGCGCGCCGCGAGCCAGTATATCCGCACCTTCCGCGACCCCGCGAGTGATGTGATCATCGAAGAACATGGCATTGCGGGCATTCTCGCCCATGCCTTTGAAGGGCGGGTGCCGAGCGGCGGACTCCAGCCCGCCGACGAGATCGGCCGGCTGCTCAAGGATTGGGAGGATCGCGACACCTGCCGCGCGATGATCAACTGGTATCGCGGTTCGACGATCGATGTGCCCGCGATGGAGGAACCCTATGCCGAACCGCCGGCGGTCCCGTTCCCCAAGCTCAATATCCCGACGCTCGTCATCTGGGCGCTCGACGATGTCGCGCTGCCGCCGTGCAATCTCGACGGGATAGAGGAACTTGTCCCCGACGTGACGATCGTCGAAGTTCCCGACTGCGGTCATTTCGTGCCGTGGGACGCACCCGACGCGGTCAATCTGGCGATGGACGACTTCCTCGCCGCGACCTGAATCAAGGCCCTGTACTCGCCCCTAAAAAGGCGGCGGGCGACAATCGTGTCGCCCGCCTTGGGGGGGTCTGTATCGACGTGTCTGGGGCACGCGAAAGGATCTTGTTCGCGCTCGTTTTTCCTCCGGCTGAACAAGTCAGCCGAAGTATTGGTTGGCGCGATTTAACCATAGAATTGGCAAATATAGCAGGCTTTCACATTTTCCCATTCTTGGCATACTCAAGTAATGGAAGTGGGAGGACTCAGGGTCGCCTCGATCGTTGACCGGATCGATGGCCCGTCGAGCTGGACGATCGAACGCGATGTCCATGCGCTGATCCTGTATGAGGCGGGAAGCTATCACTGGCTCGAAACCTGGCAGGACGATCAACGGACGTCGCTTGGCGATCCGCTGCCCGGCGAAATGTGGCTGGTGCCGGCCCGCCGTCGTTATCGCGCCGCGGCAAAGGGAGGCGCGGTTCGCACGATCGAGGTCGAAATCCCGGCAGCGATGCTGACGGTGGCGCCGGGCACGCGCGCGCTGGCGGCGCATCACGACATGGCGCTCGCGGCGCTGGTCCGCGCGTTGCTCGCTGGCGATGCGTCGGCGGCCGGCCCGCTACTGGCGATCCTTGACGAGACGCTCGCGGCGATGGCCGGCCGCCCCGACTCTCCCGCCATCGTCCAGCGCATCAATGATCTGATGGCGTATATCCAGACGCAGCTCGAACTGCCGTTGACGGTCGAGGATATGGCGGCCGAGGTCGGCATGTCGGTGAACAGCCTGATCGTCCACTTCACGCGCGCGACCGGGCGCACGCCCGCGCAATATGTGCTGCGCCAGCGGCTGCGCCATGCCTGCTGGTTCCTGATGAACCGGCCGCTGACGATTGCCGAGATTGCTTTTGCCACCGGCTTTTCCAGCCATGCCCATCTTTGCGCGATCTTTCGCCGCAAGCTCGGCATGTCGCCCGGCGAGTGGCGGCGGCGCCATCGATCGGCGACCCTATCCGTGGAAGGAGTGGAATAGGATGTCGCACACGGCGATCATGCTTCTCGCCGGATTGGCGTTACTGGTGGCGCTGCGCCTCGCGATACGGGACGGCGCGCGGGCGACGCGGCTGTTCCTTATGCTGTGGCTGGCTGTGTCGATCGGCAACCTGCTCGTCGGGGTGTTCCATGCCGGCTATGGCTGGGCGGAGGAGGCGGCGATCGGGCTGTTTGTCTTCGGCGTGCCCGCGGCGGTTGCGCTCGTGGCGCTTCGTTTCCGGCGTTAATTGTCGGGGTGTAGCAGGCAGCCGCTGGCGCCAGCGTAACGCGCGCTGCGCGACGCGAGCAGCGGGACGCTGCCGGTGATCGTCTTCGTTGCCGTGTCCTCGCTCAGCGAAACCATGTCCATGCCGGGTTCGAAATCGCTCTGGCAGCTTTCGAGGCTGCGGCCCTGGACATAGCGGCACGAACAGCCGACGCGTGCGGCATAGGCCGACCCCAGTTCGGCCTGCGCCTTGAACGACGGGAATTTCCAGATCGCGAAGACTGTGAACAGCACGGCGAGTCCGATCGCCCATGGCAGGCAGCCGCCCCAGCGGCTCGCCTTCCGGGACCGCGCGGCGGGGATCGGGTCGGCGGGCGGTGGCGCGGCGTGTGGCGGCGTCTCGCCCGTTGTCGGCCCGGTCGGATTGATGTTATTCACCCGCGCCATGATCACGAAAAAACGGCTTCTGGCAAGTGCGGCCCTCGCGATGCTCGGCGCCTGGTCGCTGACGCAGGCGGCGGGGCAGGGCAATATGGCGCCCGCCTCGCCGGCGCCGAAATTCGGCGCGTCGCTCGACGGCGTCGCCGCGGTCGATGCGCCGCAGCCGCTTCCTGTCTTGCCCGCCGCGGTCCGCGCGCGCGCCGACGCCCTCTTCACCGACGCCGACGATGTCGGACAGACGCGTGCGCTCTATGTGCTGCGCGACGGCGAGCCGATCTATGAACGTTATGCCGCCGGGTTCGGCCCCGAATCGAAACTCATCAGCTGGTCGATGGCAAAAAGCATCACCGCGGTGCTCACCGGCTTCCTCGTCGCCGACGGGCAATTGTCGCTCGACGGTCCCGCGCCGGTCGATGCGTGGCAGCGCAGCGGCGATCCGCGCGGTGCGATCACGCTCCGCAGCCTGCTCCACATGTCGTCGGGGCTCGAGCATGTCGAGACGGGCGATCCGGTCTGGCAGGGCGATACGGTCGCGATGCTGTTCGGCGGCGGTGCGGGCGACATGGCGGGCTTTGCCGAAGCGAAGCCCGCGGCCGCGCAGCCCGACGAGGTCTTCAACTACAGTTCGGCGACCAGCGTCATCCTCGCCGACATCATCGCCGACACGCTGACCCCGTCGCAGAACCCCGACGCGCGCCGCGACGCGATGCGCGATTTCATCGGCGGGCGGCTTGTCGAGCCGCTGGGAATGACCAGCCTGACGCCCGAATATGACGCGCGCGGCACGATGATCGGCGGGTCGATCATGCACGCGACCGCGCGCGACTATGCGAAGTTCGGCGAGTTCCTGCGTAACCATGGCGTGGTGAACGGCCAGCGGCTGCTCCCCGAAACCTGGATGCGCTTCATGCTCACCCCGTCGAAGAATGACGCGGGCTATGGCGGGCATATCTGGCTCAATCGCAAGCGCCCCGCGGGGGTGACCCCGGCGCTATGGCCCGACCGTGGCCCCAATGACCTGTTCGCCTGCATCGGCCATCAGGGGCAATATATCATCGTCTCGCCGTCGCAGCGGCTGACGATCGTGCGGCTCGGCGTGACGACCGACGAGCAATTCCCGGCGTTGCGCCGGCATCTCGCCGACCTGACCGAAGCGCTCTAATCCCTTCTCCCTTGATGGGAGAAGGATATGAAGCCTTATCGCGAAGCGATTAGGCGGAGTTGGATGAGGGTGATGGAGCACCCAAGCACCGCCGCGTCATACCGAAACCGCACCCCCACCGCTGCGACTAGCCAGCAAGCTGGCAAGTCTCGCCGCCTTCCCCATCAAGGGGGAGGGATTTTCAGAGCAGGAAATCGCCGACCAGCGTCGTGACGCAGGTGCCGGTGAGTTCGACCATCGCGCCGTCGAGGCGGCAGCCGACATGGCCACCGCGCGCGCTCGCCTGATAGGCGGCGAACCGGTCGCGTCCCAGCCGCGTTGCCCAATAGGGGGTCAGCACGCTGTGTGCCGATCCGGTCACCGGGTCCTCGTCGATCCCCGCGCCCGGCGCAAAGGCGCGGCTGACGACGTCGGCGCCGGACGGATCCCCCGCGCCCGGCGCGGTCGCGATATATAAAATGTCGCCGCCCTTCTTGAGCGCGCGCAGGTCGGGTTCGAGCGCGCGAACGCTCGCCGCGTCGGGGTAGACGATCAGCGCATAGCCGCCCTCGTGCCACAGCGTTTCGACGACATCGCCGCCCATCGCACGCACGATATCGGGCATCGCCTTCGCCGCGGGGGGATAGGCGGGCAGCGCCATCTTGTAGCCTTCGTCCTCGCCGTTGCGCGCGACGCGCAGGATGCCGGCCTTGCGTGTGCGGAACGTCATGTCGTTCCGCCACTGGGCGGCCGAGAGCAGCACATGCCCGCTCGCGAGCGTTGCATGGCCGCACAGCGCGACCTCCACCCCCGGCGTGAACCAGCGCAGCTCATAATCGGCCTCGCCGCTCTCGTCGGGGATCAGGAAGGCGGTCTCGGCGAGATTATTCTCGGCTGCGATCGCCTGCAGCACGGCATCGGGAAGCCATTCTTCGAGCGGCATTACTGCGGCCGGATTGCCGGTGAACGGGCGGTCGGCAAAGGCGTCGACCTGGCTGATCGGAAGGCGGCGCGGCGCGCTCATGGATAGAGCAATCCGCTGGTCCACCCGTCGCCGGATCGTACGAAGCGCGTGCGCTCGTGCAGCCGGTGCGCGCGGTCCTGCCAGAATTCGATGGCGGTCGGCGTCACGCGCCAGCCCGACCAGCGCGGCGGGCGCGGCACGTCCTGTCCGTCGAACCGCGCCTGCATCTCCTCGAAGCGCGTCTCGAACGTCTCGCGGCTGTCGAGCGGGCGCGACTGGTCGCTTGCCCACGCGCCGAGCTGGCTGTCGCGGCTCCGCGTCGCGAAATAGGCATCGGCGACGGCGTCGTCGACGGGGGTGACGCTTCCTTCGATGCGGATCTGCCGCCGCAGCGATTTCCAGTGAAACAGCAGCGCGACGTGCGGGTTCGCCGCAAGCTCGCCGCCCTTGCGGCTGTCGAGGTTGGTGTAGAAGATGAATCCATCGGGCCCATGCCCCTTCAGCAGCACCATGCGCAGCGACGGGTGGCCGTCCGGCGTCGTCGTTGCGAGTGCCATCGCGTTGGAGTCGTTGGGTTCGCTGGTGCGCGCTTCGGCGAACCAGCTGTCGAACAGGGCAAAGGGATCGTCCGTCATGCGCGCGGTCATAATGTGCCGCGCGCGCATGGTCGAGCGGCATGTGCGAAACTTGATCTCTTGCGGCGCATTCCCACATCGACGCGCAATCGGGCCTTCACGGCCAGTCACTTATCGGGCTACAGGAGCATGATGGCCGATCCCTATTCCACCCTGGGCGTTGCGAAGAGTGCAAGCGAAGCGGAGATCAAGTCCGCTTACCGCAAGCTCGCCAAGGAACTGCACCCCGACAAGAACAAGGACAACCCGAAGGCGTCGGAGAAATTCTCCGACGTGACCAAGGCGTATGACATCTTGTCCGACAAGACGAAGCGCGCGCAGTTCGACCGCGGCGAGATCGACGGCGAGGGCAATCCTGCCATGCCGTTCGGCTATGGTGGCGGCGGATTCCGCGGCGACCAGCGCACCGGACCCGGCGGTTTCAGCGGCTTCGGAAACGAAAGCGCCGACTTTGGCGATATCTTCGAAGGGCTGTTCGGTCGCGGCGGCGGCAACGCCGGCGGCCCGTTCGGCGGCTTCGGCGGGCGCAGCGCGCCGCCGCAGAAAGGCGCTAATTTCGCCTATCGCCTGTCGGTCTCCTTCATCGACGCCGCGACGCAGGCGCCGCAGCGGATCACGCTGGCGGACGGCGGCACGATCGACCTGAAGCTGCCCGCCGGGGTCGAAACCGGCACACAGATGCGCCTCTCCGGCAAGGGGCAGCCGGGGCCGGGCGGCAACGGCGACGGCATCGTGACGATCACGGTCAAGGATCACCCCTTTTACGAACGCGACGGCGCGAACATCCGTCTCGACCTGCCGGTGACGCTCAACGAGGCGGTCAAGGGCGCGAAGATCAAGGTGCCGACCGTCGACGGCCCGGTGATGCTGTCGATCCCCGCGGGATCGTCGTCGGGCAAGGTGATGCGCCTCAAGGGCAAGGGGTTCAGCCAGAAAGGCGGC
Organism: Sphingopyxis sp. LARHCG72; assembly: GCF_052871675.1. Classification (NCBI taxonomy): domain Bacteria; kingdom Pseudomonadati; phylum Pseudomonadota; class Alphaproteobacteria; order Sphingomonadales; family Sphingopyxidaceae; genus Sphingopyxis; species Sphingopyxis sp. LARHCG72. Next base: position 811,925 of record NZ_JBIXJU010000001.1, read on the forward strand.
GGCCGCGGCGACCAGCTCGTGCGGCTGATGGTCGATCTGCCCGCCGACGACGATGCGCTGGTGACGCTGCTCAGCGAATGGACCGACGACCGCGCCGTGCGGGCGGAGCTTGGCGTGTGATGCGTGGCTGACGCCAGCGAGAAAAGGATCGTCGCCGCGCTCGAGCGCGAGGTTGCCGACGAGGTCGGCAAGGAATTTCTGGCCGAGGGCCATTCGCCGCACTCGCCCGAGGCACGCGCCGAGCGCGCGAAGCGCGTCAAGCTGCGCGCGCGGGCGCAAGGGATCATCGACCGCAGCCGCGAACAGCTCGGGCCGGGGACGCGCGCTTATCGCGTCGCCCGCCGCGTTGTTGTAGGCACCTACACCGACGGCTTCATCCACGCCGGCAATCTGGCCTATCTGGCGCTGATCGCGCTCTTTCCCTTTTTCATCCTGCTCGCGGCGGCACTGTCACTTTTCGGCGGCAGCAGCGGCGGCGAGGCGGCGATCGAGGCGGTCTTCTCGACGATGCCGCCGACGGTCGCCAAGGCGTTGTCGGGGCCGATCCGCGAGGTGATGACCGCGCGCACGGGCATTTTCCTGTGGCTCGGCGCGCTCGTCGCGCTCTGGACCGTCGGCAGCCTGATCGAGACGGTGCGCGACATCCTTCGCAGAGCCTATGGCACGCATTTTTCCAAGGGCTTTTTCCACTACCGGTTGCTGTCGATCGGCATCATCACCGGCGCGGTCGTGCTGATGCTGCTGTCGTTCAGCATGCAGGTGCTGATCGTTGGCATCGAACAGTTCGTCACGCGTGTGCTGCCCGAACAATATCAGTCGGTCGGCGTCGTCGCGATCTCGCGCGGCGTGTCGGGGCTCGGCCTGTTCCTTGCGATCTATATGCTGTTCTACAGCCTCACACCGTCGAAATACCGGCGGCGGCAGTTCCCCAAATGGCCGGGCGCGCTGTTCACGACCTTGTGGTGGATCGCCGTCACGCTCGCGCTGCCACCGTTGCTCGCCAGCCTGCTCTCCTACGACGCAACTTACGGCAGCCTCGCGGGTGTCATGGTCGCGCTCTTCTTTTTCTACCTCGTCGGATTGGGTATGGTGATGGGCGCCGAACTCAATGCCGCTTTGGTAGAGGTTGAGGATTTGGGCCACGACGCTATTGGGCGCGTCGACGATGTGGTTATTGAAGCCAAAAAGGCTGGAGTAGAAAAATGACGGGTCTGATGAAGGGCAAGCGCGGGTTGATCATGGGCCTCGCGAACGATAAGTCGCTTGCGTGGGGCATTGCCAAGGCGCTCCACGCGCACGGCGCCGAGCTCGCGATTTCGTATCAGGGCGATGTGATGCTGAAGCGGGTGAAGCCGCTCGCCGACGAGCTCGGCTGCGATTTCCTGATCGATTGCGATGTCGCCGACATGGACAATCTCGATGCCGCGTTCGCGACGCTTTCGGCGCGCTGGCCGACGATCGACTTCGTCGTCCACGCGATCGGCTATACGAACAAGGAAGCACTCCGCGGCCATTATGCCGACGTCACGCTCGACGACTTCCTGATGACGATGAACATCAGCGTCTACAGCTTCACCGCGGTCGCCAAGCGCGCCGCGGCGATGATGACGCCGTTCGATCCGGAGACGGGCAACGGAGGCGGCTCGCTGCTGACCTTGAGCTATTATGGCGCCGAGAAGGTGATTCCCCACTATAACGTCATGGGCGTGGCGAAGTCGGCGCTCGAAACGAGCGTCAAATATCTCGCCAATGATTACGGGCCGCAGGGCGTTCGCGTGAACGCGATCTCGGCCGGCCCGATCAAGACGCTCGCCGCGTCGGGCATCGGCGATTTCCGCCTGATCCTCAAATGGAACGAGCATAACGCGCCGCTGCGCCGCAACGTCACGATCGACGATGTCGGCGGTTCGGCGCTCTATCTCCTGAGCGACCTGTCGTCGGGCGTCACCGGCGAAACGCATCATGTCGATGCCGGTTACCATACCGTCGGAATGAAACAGGAAGACGCTCCGGACATCTCGCTTGTCTGATGCCCTCGTCATCCGCCCCGCGACGGCGGCGGATGCGGAGGCGATCGACAGCGTCATTCGCGCGGCCTTCGCCGGGACGGACTTCGGCCATCAGGGCGAAGCCGAACTGGTGCGCATGATCGAAGCCGACGGCGATGCGCTGGCCTCGCTCGTCGCCGAGCGTGACGGCGACGTCGTCGGGCATGTGTTGTTCAGCCGGATGGACGTCGAGGCCGATGGTGCCGCACTTCCGGGCGCGGGCCTGGCGCCCGTCTCGGTCGTGCCCGGCAGCCAGGGGCAGGGGATCGGCGATGCCCTGATCCGCGCCGGGCTCGATGCCTTGCGCGAACAAGGCGTGGCGATCAGTTTCGTCCTCGGCCACGAGGGCTATTACCCGCGCTTCGGCTATTCGCCCGAACTCGCCGCGCGCTTCGCGTCGCCCTTTGCGGGGCCGCATTTCATGGCGATGATGCTGGACTCGGACGCGGCTTGGCCGCTAGGCGGGCGCGCGGATTATGCTCCCGCATTTGGCCGGATGGGATAGGGCGATGAGTTTCAACAGCTTCGGACGCGTTCTTCGCTTCACGACGTGGGGTGAAAGCCATGGCCCCGCGCTCGGCGCGGTCGTCGATGGTTGCCCGCCGCGCCTCTCGCTGTCCGAAGCCGATATCCAGCCTTTCCTCGACAAGCGCCGCCCCGGCCAGTCGCGCCACACGACGCAGCGGCAGGAGCCCGATCAGGTGCGTATCCTGTCGGGGACTTTCGAGGGCAAGACGACGGGCACGCCGATCAGCCTGATGATCGAGAATGTCGACCAAAGGTCGAAGGATTATGGCGAGATCGCGCAGGCCTATCGCCCCGGCCACGCCGACTATGCCTATGACGCCAAATACGGCATCCGCGACTATCGCGGCGGCGGCCGGTCGAGCGCGCGCGAAACCGCGGCGCGCGTCGCCGCGGGCGGCGTCGCCCGATTGGTGATCCCCGAGGTCCAGATCCACGCTTGGGTCGCCGAAATCGGCGGCGACGCGATCGATCCCGCCAACTTCGACCTCGACGAAATCGACCGCAACCCCTTCTTCTGCCCCGATCCCGCCGCGGCGCAGCGCTGGGAAGGGCTGATGGACGCCGCGCGCAAGTCGGGCAGTTCCCTGGGCGCGGTGATCGAATGCGCCGCGAGCGGTGTCCCCGCCGGCTGGGGCGCGCCGATCTATGCCAAGCTCGACAGCGACCTCGCCGCCGCGATGATGGGCATCAACGCAGTCAAGGGCGTCGAAATCGGTGCGGGCTTCAACGCCGCGCGCCTCCGCGGTGAGGAAAATGCCGATCCGATGCGCCCCGCGGCCGACGGCAGCAATCGCCCCGATTTCCTGTCGAACAACGCCGGCGGCATCGCGGGCGGCATCTCGACCGGCCAGCCCGTCGTCGTGCGCGTCGCGTTCAAGCCGACAAGCTCGATCCTTACCCCCGTGCCGACCGTCAACAAGGCGGGCGAGGCGACCGACATCGTCACCAAGGGCCGCCACGATCCGTGCGTGGGCATCCGCGGCGCGCCGGTCGTCGAGGCGATGATGGCACTCGTCCTCGCCGATCATAAATTGCTGCACAGGGCACAAAACGGCTGATGGCCTAGTGGAGGCCGTGACCGCATTTATTGCGGAGCAAAAGGCAGTGATCGGCCTGTTCGTGCTCGCAGGCATGTTCGCGGCCTTCGTGTGGGAACGCTTCTCACCCTCGGTCGTCGCGGTCGCGGGGGCGGGCACGATGCTCGCGCTCGGCCTGCTCGACGAAAAAGGCGCCTTTGCCGTTTTCTCGAACAGCGCGCCGCTGACCGTCGGCGCGATGTTCATCCTGTCGGGCGCATTGATCCGGACCGGGGTGATCGACAAGGTCGGCAATTATGTTGTCGATCGCGCCAAACGGCACCCGCGGCTCGCGGTGCTCGAAGTGTTCGGCGGCGGGCTGCTCGTCTCGGGCTTCATCAACAGCACGCCCTTCGTCGTCGTGATGATGCCTGTCTGCTTCCGGCTCGCCGAGGCGCTTGGCGTCTCGCCCAAGAAATTGCTGATGCCGTTGTCGGTGATCGCGGTGCTCGGCGGCTGCCTGACCTTGATCGGCACCTCGACCAACCTTGTCGTCGCCGGGATCGCCGAACAGGCGGGGATCGAACGTTTCGGGCTGTTCAGCATCACGCCTTATGGTCTCGCGGTCGCGGCGGCGGGCGTGGTCGGGCTGCTGATCATGGCGCGCTTCCTGCCGTCGGACTATCCGCGCATCGCCGAAAAGGCCGACGGCACCGAACAGCTTTACCTCACCGAACTCGGCCTCGGCGACGATGATCCGGCGATCGACATGGCGCTCGATGCTGCCAATCTGGGCGTCGCGCCGTCGCAGGTCGTCGGCGTGATTGCGGGCGGACGGCTGCTTACGGGCAGCGATGCGCAGAACCATCGGCTTGCCGCGGGCAACCGGATCGTGGCGCGGCTCGACGGTGCAGCGCTGATGACGATCCGCAGCGAAAAGCGCTTTGCGATGGGCATCGGCGAAAGCCCCGACGCCGAATCGACCGTCGTCGAAGTCACCGTATCGCCCAACCATCGCTCGATCGACCGGCCGCTTGCCGAAATCCCTTTCCTCCAGCGCCAGCGCGTCCGCATCCTCGGCGTCAGCCGCTTTCGTCACCTTCCCGGACCCACGCTGTCCGAAAATCGCATTCGCGCCGCCGACCGGCTGCTGGTCGACGCCGATGAGGCGAATATCGCGCAGCTTCGCGACAATACCGGGCTGATCGGGGTTGCGATGGCGTCGGCGACCGCTTTTCGCCGCCGCCGGGCGTGGATCGCGATGCTCGTGATGGCGAGCGCCGTGCTCCTGTCGGCGACTGGTATCATGTCGATCGGGATCGCGGCGTTCATCGGTGTCGCGATCGTGCTCCTGACGCGCTGCATCGACGCGTCGGAGGCGTGGGGCAGTATTGACGGTGACGTGCTGATCCTGATCTTCGCGATGCTCGCCGTCGGCGCGGCGCTCGAACAATCGGGGTCGGTCGCGCTGATGGTCGGCGCGCTTGACCCGATCCTGACGGACGCGCCGCAATGGGGGGTGATCGCGATCGTCTATTTTTCGGCGTTGTTGCTTTCCGAACTGCTCAGCAACAATGCCGTCGCGGCGCTGATGGGGCCGCTCGTGATCGGGATTGCCCAGGCGACCGGCGTCGCGCCGCAACCGCTGCTGATCGCGCTGATGCTCGGCGCATCGGCCTGTTTCGCGACCCCGGTGGGTTATCAGACGAACACGCTTGTCTATGCCGCGGGCGACTATCGTTTCATGGATTTCGTGCGCATCGGCGTCCCGCTCAATATCCTGACGGGCATCGGGGGCTGCGCCGCGCTCGCCTTTTGGGCGCCTTGACCGCGCGGCAGGCCCGGCAGCGATTGCCCGCAGCGCATCACCCTGTTACCTCCGCTCGCATAAAGATCCGCCCAAGGCGGAACAGGGAGTAATTTATGGGGCACCGCCTGACTTTGTATATTCTGATCGGGATGATCCTGGGGGTCATCACCGGCTATCTGGTGCGGGTATATGTCCCCGCCGACAGCGAAGCCTTCACCTACTGGCTACGCAGCTTCAGCACGCTTTCGACGATCTTTCTCAACCTGATCAAACTGGTCGTTGCACCGCTCATTCTGGGCACGCTGATCGCGGGTATCGGGCATATGGGCGACAGCTCGGCGCTCGGCCGCATCGGTACGCGAGCGATCGCCTGGTTCATCCTCGCCAGCCTGATTTCGATCAGCCTCGGCCTGATCATGGTCAATTTTTTCCAGCCCGGCGCGGGGCTCAACCTCACCGTCGGGGCGCACTCGATCGCCGAGGTCGGTGAGGTCAAGAAGCTCGATCTGTTCGAGTTTATCGAGCATGTCTTCCCGAAGAATATCTTTCAGGCGATGGCGGACAACAACGTCCTCCAGATCCTCGTTTTCGCACTGTTCGCGGGGGTGGGCCTCACCGCCATCGGCGAAAAGGGCAAGCCGCTGCTGCGCGGTGCCGAGTCACTCGCCGAACTGATGCTTCAGATCACCGGCTATGTGATGCGCCTTGCGCCGATCGCGGTGTTCGGCGCGCTGGCCGGGGTCGTCGCCAAATATGGCCTCGGCATCCTCGGCACCTATGCCGAGCTGGTCACCGAATTCTATCTCTCGCTCGTCGTGCTGTGGGTCATCCTGCTCGGCGCGGGCGCGATCTTCCTCGGCCGCCGGATATTCTCGCTGATCCGCTATATCCGCCAGCCGCTCCTGATCGCTTTTTCAACCGCCTCGTCCGAGGCGGCGATGCCCAAGCTGTTCGAACAGCTCGACCGTTTCGGCGTGCCGCGCCGTATTTCGGGCTTTGTGTTGCCGCTCGGCTACAGCTTCAATCTTGACGGATCGATGATGTATGCGAGCTTCGCGACGATCTTCATCGCGCAGGCGTATGGGATCGAGCTGTCGATTACGCAGCAGATCCTGATCCTGCTGACCTTGATGGTTTCGTCGAAGGGGATCGCCGCGGTGCCGCGCGCCAGCCTCGTCGTGATCACCGCGACGCTCGCGATGTTCGACCTGCCGGTCGAGGGTGTCGCGCTGATCTTCGCCATCGACCAGTTCCTCGACATGGGCCGCACCGCGACCAATGTCGTCGGCAATGCCGTGGCGACGAGCGTGATCACGAAGTGGGAGGGCATGCTCGAAGCGCCCGAACCCGCCGATCTCGAACGGCCGCATGCGCCATCGCATACACCGCATCATGGAACCCGCGGGCTCGATCTTCGTGATACAGAGGACGCAGGGGAAAATAAGCCGGCGGCCGATAACGCGTAACGCGCGAGCTTCGGGCCGCTCCCATGGGGGCGAGCAAGGAGCTGACCATGGCCGAAGCAGCGGCAATCGATCGGGCGGCGCGGGATGAAATCCGCGCCCGGCGGCTGCGATGGCGGATGCTCGCGGGCTTTCTTGCCGGGCTGATTATCGGGCTCGCCGTCCATTATGGCGCGCCAGATGCGGCCTGGGTCGGGACGGTGACGACTTATGTCACCGGCCCGCTCGGGCAGATATTCCTTCGCCTGCTGTTCATGCTCGTCATCCCGCTGCTCGTGTCGGCGCTGATCGTCGGCGTGGCCGAAATGGGCGAGATGCGCGCGCTGAAAACGGTCGGCGTTCGCACGCTCGTCTATACCGTAATCGTCTCGGCGATCTCGGTCGTCATCAGCCTTGTCCTCGTCAATCTGCTCCAGCCCGGCGCCGGGGTCGATCCTGCGCTCGCGCGGTCGCTGATGGCCGAGGGCGCGGCGGGCGCGCAGGCGATCGCCGATCGTGCGGGCGAGGCGAAGACGGGGATGGACGCGGTGGTCGCGATCGTCCCCGACAATGTCTTCGCCGCGATGGGTGCGAACGACGTGCTCGCGGTGATGTTCTTCGCGCTCTTTTTCGGTATCGGCCTGATGCTCGTTCGCACGCCGCAGACCGACGCGCTGAAGACGGTGGTCGAAGGGGTGTTCGAGGTGGTGATGAAGCTGATCGGCCTCGTAATCCAGCTCGCGCCGATCGCGGTCTTCTGTTTCATGTTCAACCTCGCCGCGCAATTCGGCTGGGACCTGATCATCCGCCTGTCGGCCTTTGTCGGCGTCGTCCTGCTCGCGCTCGCGCTCCAGATGTTCATCGTCTTCCCGGTGCTGCTGAAAACGCTTGCGGGGAAGTCACCCGCTGCCTTCTTTCGCGAAACGCAGGAGGCCTTCGTCATGGCGTTCGCGACTGCCTCGTCGAACGCGACATTGCCCACGGCGCTCCGCGTCGCGCACGACCGGCTGCGCCTGCCTGACAAGGTCGCGCGCTTCGTGCTCACCATCGGCGCGACGGCGAACCAGAACGGCACCGCGATGTTCGAGGGGGTGACGGTGATCTTCCTCGCGCAATTTTTCGGCATCGACCTGACGCTCCAGCAGCAGGTCGTCGTGATGCTCGTGTGCATATTGGGCGGGATCGGTACTGCCGGGGTTCCTGCGGGATCGCTCCCGGTGATCGCGTTGATCCTCGCGTCGGTCGGCGTGCCGCCCGAAGGCATCGGGCTGATCCTCGGCGTCGACCGCTTCCTCGACATGTGCCGCACGACGCTCAACGTCATCGGCGACCTCGTCGCCGCGACTGTCGTGTCGGCGGGGCTGAAGGATGCGCCGGCGACGAAAGCGGCGCCGCCGGCCTGATAACCTAGTCGGGCCGGGCGTCGTTGCCGCGGTCGCTGCGTGCGCGCCCCGCCGCCGGAGCCGGCCGCGGTTCGGGCGCGCTGCGCACCGCTGGCGCCGGTTGCGGCGCGGACGGGCGATAGGCCGGCGCGGGCCGTTCGGTGCGCGGGGGGCGGTTTGCTCCGCCGTCGCGCGGCGCGATCACATCGCGGATCTGGCGCGAACGGCCGGCACCCGGTTCGCGGTCGGGGCGACCCGGGCGCCCTCCGCTCCAGTCGGGACGGCCGGGGTTGCCCGTGGCGGGCGGCGTCCCCGGGTTGGCCGGATTGCGGCCGGGCCACGTGCCGCGCGGGCCGTCACGGTCGCGATCGCCACGGTTCCAGCCGCCACGGCCCGGGCGGTCGCCGCGGTCGGGGCGCCCCGGATTGCCCGTGACCGGCGGCGTTCCGGTCGCGCCATCGCCGGGGCCGCGGCCCGGACGCGTGCCGCGCGGGCCGTCATTGTCGCGGTCGGGGCGGTTCCAGCCGCCGGGGCGGCCGGGGCGGCCATCGCCCGGACGACCGTCGCCGTCGCCGTCGCCGCGATTCCATCCGCCGGGACGCCCCGGCTTCCAGTCGTTGCGCCCGCCATGATGTTTCCACCAGGCGCGGCGTCCGCCCCAATAGTTCAGATAGCGGTCGCGCAGCGGATAGCGGTTCCGGTAATTGTCGAACATCCACATGCCGTAACCGGGGTAATAATAGCTGTCGTACCAGCCGCCGCCGAAGCCGATCTGGGCAAAGCCGCTGCCATAGTCCGACGCGTCGTAGCAGTCGTAGCCATAGCCATCGTCATAGGCATAGCCGTCATAATCATAATAGGCGTCGCCATAGCGCGCGGCGCAATCGCCGCCCGACGCATAGCTCGCGCCATAGACATCGCCATAATAGCAGCCGCTGAGCATCGTCGTCGCGAGTGCGCCGAGCGCGATGGATAGGGGCCGCCTGAAACGCTTCGCCATAGCCTTGTCCTTTAGGGTCCAACGGATGCGACCCGTCACCTTGGTTATCGAACTGCACGAGTCGAGTTGAATTTGCGGTGAATGGTGAAAAGGCCCGCCGGATGCGTTACTTGCATCAGTGTCAGTAGTTCGTTACCCATGGCGCCAACGATAATGGATGAGGATTCGACCCGATGAACGCGCCGACGAATATCCAGCCCGCGCCCGGCCAATGGTCCGAAAAGCGCTTTGGCCCCGACACGCGGCATTGGCTGCCGCGTAACGCCGACAGCGCGATCGACCATATCCCGGGCGAGGACGGCATGCCGGTGCTCGGCAACACGCTCGACCAGCTTCGCGACTATCCGGCCTTTGCGAACCGCATGGTCGCCAAATATGGCCGCGTCTATCGCAACAACAGCTTCGGCGGGCGCAGCGTCGCGCTGCACGGCCCCGAAGCGAACGAGCTCGTCATGTTCGACCGCGAGAAAATCTTTTCGTCCGAACAGGGATGGGGGCCGGTGCTCAATCTGCTTTTCCCGCGCGGCCTGATGCTGATGGATTTCGAAAAACATCGCGCCGACCGCAAGATTCTCTCGGTCGCGTTCAAGCCCGAACCGATGCGCCACTATGCTGATTCGCTGAACGAGGGGATCAGGGACCGCATCGGCCAGTGGAGCGGCAAGACCTTCAAATTCTATCCGGCGATCAAGGAACTCACGCTCGACCTCGCCGCGACGAGCTTCCTCGGCATCCCCTGGGGTCCCGAGGCGGACAAGGTCAACAAGGCGTTCGTCGACATGGTACAGGCGTCGATCGGCGTCGTGCGCGTGCCCTTGCCCTTCACTGCGATGGGCCGCGGCGCGAAGGGGCGCGCCTATCTGGTCGATTATTTCGGCAAGATGGTGCCCGAACGGCGCGACGGCGCGGGCGAGGACATGTTCAGCCAAATCTGCCGCACGCGCGACGATGACGGCAATTACATGTCGGTCGAGGCGATCGTCGACCATATGAACTTCCTGATGATGGCGGCGCACGACACGATCACCAGTTCGATCACGACTTTGGTTTGGGAACTCGCGCGTAACCCCGAATGGCAGGACAAGCTGCGCGAAGAGATGCTCGCTGTCGCCCCCGCGGGCGAGGGTGTCGGGCACAACAGCCTCGGCCAGCTCGAAATGACCGAATGGGCGTTCAAGGAAGCGCTGCGGCTCGTACCCCCGGTGCCGAGCTTCCCGCGCCGCGCGCTCAAGGATTTCGAATATGGCGGCTACCGCATCCCCGCGGGCACCTCGGTCGGCGTCAGCCCCGCCTATACGCATATGATGGAGGAGCATTGGCCCGAACCGCACAAGTTCGACCCGATGCGCTTTTCGCCCGAGGTTGCGCGCGAGCGGCACAAATATGCGTGGGTGCCCTTCGGCGGCGGAGCGCACATGTGCCTCGGGCTGCACTTCGCCTACATGCAGGCGAAGATCTTTTTCCACCATGTCATCACGACGCACCGTATCGTCGTCGCCGAGGGTTATGCACCCGAATGGCAGGTGCTGCCGATCCCGCGGCCGAAGGACGGGCTGACGGTGAGCTTCGTCCCGCTGGGTTAGGCCCGAACTTCTCGCGCTTGTATGCGCGGGGCGCCGACCTATCTCCTGACTTTCGGGATGATAGGGGGCGGGGATAGTTTTTGCGCTTTTTCTGGCAGGTCTGGTCGCCGTGATGCTGTTCGCGCGCGACACCGATGCCGCGCGCTGGCTGCACCGCACGACGGTCGAGGAGCCGCTCCGCCTCTTCGAACGGCTCGAACGCAAGCATATCCTGTTCCTTGTTGTCGGCCTGTTCGCCATCCAGGCGTACGCCGCTGTCCTTCCCGCCGAGCTTGCCGTGGCGCTGGCGTGGGACATGACCGCCTATGTCGATGCGATGATCGCGACATGGGCCCTGTCGACCTTTGCGCGCATCCAGTCAATGAAGGCGTGGGTCGCCGTCCGCATGGCGGCGTTGCTGGCGCCGTTCCGGCGGCTTCGCGCGCGGGCGCGGCGCATCCGTCCGCTCCGCTCCGATACGCACAAACCCGCCGCCAACGACGATGATCCATGGCCGGCGTTGATGGCCGCCTAAGCGTCAGCCGCGGATGAACAGGTTCCGGATCCACGGCGCCTGCGTCCGTGTCGCTTCGCGCCAGTCGCCGTCCTCGCCCGCATCGGGAGCGAGGCGGCTGGGGTCGAGCAGCTTCAGCCGCGCGCCGCGAAACGCCGCGGTGCGATAGGTGACGAGCGTCAATCCATGTTCGAGCGCGGTCGCGGCGAGCAGCGCGTCGCGGTCGTGATCGAAGGGCAGCGCCGCGCGGCGCTGCGCGATTGCGAGGTCGACGGGCAACACGCGACCCTCGAACGCGGGTAGCAGCTGGCCGTCGATCCAGCCCCGCCATGCGGCACCCGCCGCCTTGCCCTGCTTCGCCGCCAGCGCAGCGGCCTTTTCCAGCTCGACAAGCGACAGCGCCGACAGGAACATCGATTGCCGCGATGTCCGCTGTGCCCAGCCTGCCAGCACCGCGCCATCGCCGTCGGTGCGTGCATGGCGCAGGTCGAGCAAGACTTCTGAATCGATGAGGAACATCAGCCGCGCCCGTTCCGGTCCAGCGCCCGGTACAGGAGGGTGCGGTCGAGCGGCATGTCGCCGGGCGCGGCGGCGAGCAGTTGCGCCATCGTCTCGCGCTCGCCGCTCAACTGCCGCCAGGCGTCGATGCTGATCAGGACATGGGTGGCGCGCCCGCGGTCGGTGACGAACACGGGCTCGACGAGCGCGAAGCGCTTCGCGCGGCTGACGTCCTGATTGAGCTCGCGGCTGGTGACCCGTTTCATCGTGCGCAGCCCTCCTTATGCAAAAACAAGGCAATATTGATAGCGTTCACATGTAGGTATGTTACTACACTGTGACCGGTCCGCAACAAAAATGGAGGCTGGCGCGAGAATCGCGATGTGTGCCGAGCCCAATTCCCGATGTGGTATTGCGTTGGCCAAAGCTTCATGGCCTCCTCTTCGCGGGAAGTTGGCAAGTAAGCGTCGATATGAGTCGCGGCTTCGCCAGAAGGGGGAGAGCGGAATTGGTATCAGATATGTTCGGTGAACTGATGCGCGCCATCGGCGATGTGCTCGGCGCGCACGGTCCTGCGGTCACCGCGGCGCAAAGCTATACGCCGACCGATTTCAGCATCCATTTCTTCCTCCAGATCGCGGTGATCCTGCTCGTCTGCCGCGCTGTCGGCTGGGTCGCGAAGACATTCCTCGGGCAACCGCAGGTGGTGGGAGAGATGATCGCGGGCGTCCTCCTCGGGCCATCGCTCTTCGGACTCTTTTTCCCCGAATTTCAGGCGGCGCTGTTTCCGAAGGAAACGCGCAACATCCTCTATGTCTGCGCACAGGTCGGCGTCGGGCTTTACATGTTCCTCGTCGGTACGACGCTGCGGCTCGATCATTTCCAGTCGAAAGCGAAAAGCGCGATGGGCGTGTCCGCCGCGGGCATCGTCGCGCCCTTCCTGTTCGCTGCGCTGATCACGCCCTTCCTGCTCGACGTCCCCGGCCTGTTCACCGAGGGGTTGAGCCAGGGCAGCGCGACCTTGTTCATGGGCGCGTGTATCGCGCTCACCGCTTTCCCGATGCTCGCGCGCATCATCAACGAGCGCGGCCTCGCCAACACCGCGCTCGGGACGCTCACGCTGACCGCCGGCGCGTTCGACGATGCCGTGTCGTGGTGCGTTCTCGCGATCGTGCTCGCGACCTTTGGCGGCGGGCCCGGTGTCGCCCTGATCGCGATCGTCGGCGGGCTGTCCTTCGCGCTCTTCATGTTCCTTATCGGACGCCGGCTGCTGGAACCGCTCGGCCGGATCGTTGAGGCACGCGGCGAAATGAGCGACACGGTCCTCTCGATCGTCCTCATGCTTTTCGCGCTCTGCGCCTTCGTCATGGACGCGGCGGGCATCCACGCGGTGTTCGGCGGCTTCATCCTCGGCGTCTGCATGCCGCGCGGAAAGCTGACCGAAGAGATCAAGCGCAAGGTCGGGCCGATCACGATCCTGCTCGTGCCGGTCTTCTTCACCTATTCGGGGCTCAACACGCGGCTCGATACGGTGAACAGCCTGACCTTGCTCGCGCTCGCGCTCGGCATATTGCTCGTGTCGATCGCGGCGAAGTTCGGCGCCTGCTGGCTCGCGGCGCGGCTCGCGGGCGAGGACAACCGCACCGCGCTCGGCATTGGCGCGTTGATGAATGCGCGCGGGCTGATGGAACTCATCATCATCAACATCGGGCTGCAAAAGGGCATCATAGGGCCGACCTTGTTTTCGATGATGGTGCTGATGGCGATCATCACGACGGTGATGGCGGGGCCGCTGTTCGAGGTGGTCTACGGGCGCAAGGCGCGCGAGACCGGCGAGCTGGGGGCGCTCGGCACCGACGGGGCGGACGAAACGCAGCCTACCGAACGGCTGTCCGCCAAACCCGCCTGATTTCAGGCGGCGGCCGCACCCGCGTTGATCTGGTCGATCAGCGCGCGGTGCGCGGGCAGGTCGTGCGCCGCCTGGTCGCCGAAACTGCGGATGCGCGCAAAGATGCGTTCGGCCTCGGCGACATCGGGATATTCCTCGCGCACCGGCGACAGGTCGGTGCGATATTCCATGCCATAGAGGATATATTGGTAATTGAAGAAGGCGAAGCTTTCGAGGTCGAGGATGAAATCGAAGCGCCCCGGCGGGCGATAGCGCCATTGTTCGAGCAGCTCCTTCAGCCGCTCCGGGATCGACGCCGGGTCGGCATTGTCGCGCCAGAAGGGTTCGTCGCGGCGGCTCAGGCAATAATGGAGCTTCAGGAAGTTGACGATATTGGCGTAGCGTGCGGTCATCAGCTCATTGAAGCGTCGTGCGGGGGCGTGCATCGGGCCGCCGAGCGGGAACATCTCGGCGATCATCGCCGCGGCGGTTTCGATGGTCACGAGGCCGGTTGATTCGAGCGGTTCGAGGAAGCCGCCCGACAGGCCGACGGCGACGCAATTCCCGACCCATGGCGTGGTGAGGTAGCCCGCCTCGAACGGGATGCGCCGCGGCTCGAAGTCGAGGCTGCGCCCGCCGGTATAAGCGGCGAGGATGTCCGCCGCGCGGTCGTCGCTCAGATGATTGCTCGAATAGACGCAGCCGATGCCGCGCGCGCCCGCAAGGCCGATATCCCATGTCCATCCCGCTTCGTGCGCCGCGGCGATCGTATAGCTTTCGAGCGGGGCCTCGGGCCGGTCGTAAGGAATCTTGCACGCGAGCGCGCGGTCGGTGAACAACATGTCCTTCACGCTGCGGAACGGCGCCTGCATCGCGCCACGGATCAGCTCGGCACGGAAACCCGAACAGTCGATATAGAGGTCGGCGGACAGCGTGCCATGCTCGGGGGTCACGACATGGTCGATTGCGCCGCTCGCCCCGTCGAGTTCGACGCCGGTCAGCGTGCCGTGCAGTTGGACGACCCCCATCGCGCGCGCGCGTTCCGACAGGACGTCGGCCAGCCGCTTTGCGTCGAAATGATAGGCATAGTTCAGCGGACCGGTGAACTCGCCTTCGCCGCGGCGTTTGGGCGCGCGGCGCGCCTCGGCGACGCGGTTCTGGATCGTCATCGCCTCGGCGAACGGCCGCCGCAGCTTTTCGTCCTGGAGCAGCCAGTAGGAGACGAGACTATGCCCGTCGCCATGATAGGGCGCCTCGAACGGGTGGAGGAAATGGCTCGACTGCCCTTCCGTCGGCGTATGGACCCAGTTGTCGAACCGGATGCCCTGCTTGAAAGTCGCCGACGTCGCGCGGACAAATTCGCTCTCGTCGATGCCGATGAACTGCAGCGTGCTGCGGATCGTCGGGAAGGCGCCTTCGCCGACCCCGATGCTGCCGATCTCGTCCGACGCGATCAGCGTGATCGACAGGCGCGGATTGCGCGGCAGGTCGAAAAAACGCGCGAGATAGGCAGCGGTCAGCCACCCCGCGGCGCCGCCGCCGACAATCAGGATCGAGCGTTTTGCCACCCGGAACGCTATCGAGCCGCAAAGCGCTTTCAACAAGCGGTAATTTGCGGCACGCAGCAACGGACAAGATGAAGACTCTTCGCCCCTATCTGCTCTGGTTCGGCGCCGCGCTGCTGGTCACCCTCGGCGCGATCCTTGGCATGCAATGGGTGCGCGATCATCCCCAGCATAATCCGGCCGCGCGTTTCGAACTTGCGCAGCCGCCGGGGTGGGCGACGCACCGAAAGCTTGTGGCACTGGCAAGCGACGACAGCGCCTGCTTCGCTGCCTTCGACCGCGCCGGCGCGGGCTATCTCCGGCGCCCCGCGATCGGCACCGATGCGTGCCGTGCAAGCCAGCGCATGATCCTGACGGGCGACAGCTTCGTGCCGACGATGCGCCCCGCGCGCGCCGCGCCGGGCTGCGCGGTTACCGCGGCGATGGCGCTGTGGAACCGCGACGTGGTCCAGCCCCTCGCGCGGAAATATTTCGGGCAAAAGGTGGTCGAACTCGAGAATCTCGGCAGCTATAATTGCCGCAAGATTGCGGGCGAGCAGGCGCAGAGCCAGCATTCGACCGCCAACGCGATCGATATCTCGGCCTTCATCCTGGCCGACGGTACGCGCATCACGCTGATCAACGACTGGGCGCCGGGCGACAAGCGCAGCGAATTCCTGCACGCGGTTCGCGACGAGACCTGCGGGCTGTTCAGCACGACCCTCTCACCCGACTATAACCGCGCGCACGCCGATCATTTCCATCTCGACATGGCGGCGCGGACGGCGGGCTGGACCGTCTGCCACTAGCGGCGGCCGAAGCGCGGGAAGAGCATACCGACACGCCTGCGGTAACCGGCATAGGCCTCGCCGAAGATGTCGATCAGATCGCGTTCCTCGAACCGGATCGCGATCAGCATATAGATCGACATGCCCGCCGCGAGCAGCAGATGCCCCATAGTCATCACCGGCGTCGCCCAGAAGGCGATGAAGAAGCCGGCGTAGAGCGGGTGGCGGACGAAGCGGTAGAAAAAGGGCTGGCGCAACACCGGCGGCGCGGCCGCCCTTTCGCGCAGCGCGAACCACGCCTGCTGCAGCCCGAACAGTTCGAAATGGTTGATCAGGAAGGTGCTGGTCAGCACGATCGCCCAGCCGCTCGCGAACAGGACCCACAGGATCGCGGCGCCCAAGCCGTGCGTAATAGTCCACACCGGCGTCGTCAGTTGATGCCAGAATGCCATCAGCACGATCAATGCCACGCTGGCGAACAGCACATAGGTGCTGCGCTCGATCGGCGCGGGGACGATGCGCGTCCAGCCCGTCTTGAAACCCGGCCGCGCCATCACGCTATGCTGGATGCCGAACAGCGCGATCAGCGCCGCGTCGATCAGCGCCGCTTTCCCGGGCGTCGCAACGCGCGCGAAGTCGACCGTCACCGGCACGATCGGGAAATTGCCGGCAAAGGCGATCAGGTACAAGAAGGTCGCGAAAAAGATCGCATAAGCCACTGCGGCATAAAGCAAATAGAGCGCACGCATCATGACAGCCCCTGCTATTTCGGGGCCAATATAGCATATTTTCCGCGGAAAAGCGCGCTTTAGACGGTGAAGCTCTCGCCGCAGCCGCACGCGCCCTTGGCGTTCGGATTCTCGAACACGAAGCCCGCGGCGAAATCATCCTCGACCCAGTCCATGACGCTGCCGATCAGGTAGAGCACCGACGCGCCGTCGATGTAGAAGGTGCCGCCGGGGGTTTCGATCTTCTCGTCGAACTTCACCTCTTCGGTGACATAATCGACCGAGTAGGCAAGCCCCGAACAGCCGCGGCGCGGGGTCGACAGGCGGACGCCGATCGCGCCCTCGGGCGCCGACGCCATCAGCTTCGCAACACGCTCCTCGGCGTTCGGCGTCAGCGTGACAGCGGCCGGGCGCGCGCGGGTTTTCGTTTCGGTCATTACAGCATTCCCAGTTCGAGCCGCGCTTCGTCGCTCATATTCTGCGGCGACCACGGCGGATCCCATACGAGGTTGACTTCGGCATCGCCGACGCCGGGCACCGCGCCGACGCGCAATTCGACTTCGGCGGGCATCGATTCGGCGACCGGGCAATGCGGCGTCGTCAGCGTCATCGTCACGAGCACATGGCCTTCGTCGATCTCGACATTGTAGATGAGCCCGAGGTCGTAGATATTCACGGGGATTTCGGGGTCGAAGATATCCTTCAGCGCATTGACCACGGCTTCATACAGGTCGCCGCCGACCGCGCCCGGTTCGACCGCCGCAGGCTTGGCCGCCAGGAAACCTTCGAGATAGTCGCGCTTGCGCTCCAGCTTTTCTGGCGCGGTCTCGGCATCCGCGACGCGCGCTTTCGGCGGCGCCTCGACGCTCGTGACTTCCTCAACCCGAATTCCGTTATCGCTCATCCGGTCCTCGCTCATCCGAAAATCCTCTCGACGCGGGCGAGGCCGTCGATCAGCGCCGCCACATCGTCGTCATTGCTGTAAACGCCAAAACTCGCGCGTGCGGTCGCGGGCACTCCCAGATGCTCCATCAGCGGTTGTGCGCAATGGTGCCCGGCGCGGATCGCGACCCCGCTTTCGTCCAAGATAGTGCCGATGTCGTGCGGATGAACCCCCGCCATCGCAAAACTGACGATCCCGGCGCTGTTTTCGCGGCCAAAGAGCGTGATGCTGTTCTTGCGCGAAAGCTGTTCGCGCAGACTTGCTACCAGCGCGACCTCATGCGCGTGGATCGCATCGATCCCGATCGCCTCGACATATTCGACCGCCGCCGCGAGTCCGATCGCCTCGATAATCGCGGGGGTGCCCGCCTCGAACCGTGTCGGTGCCGGGGCGTAGGTCGTCTTTTCGAAAGTCACGCGGTCGATCATCGATCCGCCGCCCTGCCACGGCGGCAGGCGATCGAGCTTGTCGCTCCACAGCACGCCGATCCCGGTGGGGCCATAGAGCTTGTGCCCCGAGAAGGCATAATAGTCGCAGCCGAGCGCGGCGACATCGACGGGCAGGCGCGGCACCGCCTGACAGCCGTCGATCAGCAGTTCGGCGCCGACGCGGTGCGCGAGGTCTGCCGCGCGTGCGACATCGAGCGGGCTGCCGAGCACGTTCGAGACATGCGCGAAGGCGACCATCGTGTGTTCGGGGGTGAGCAGCTTTTCGGCGGCATCGAGGTCGATGCAGCCGTCTTCGGTCAGCGGGCAGACGTCGACCTGCCACCCCGCAAGCTGCCAGGGCACAATATTGCTGTGATGTTCGAGCACCGACATCAGTACGCGGCCCTTGTTCGGATGCGAATAAGCGACGAGGTTGATCGCCTCGGTCGCGCCGCGCACGAACGCGATCTGTTCTTCCTTCGCCCCGATAAAGCCCGCGATGCGCCGCCGCGCCGCCTCATAGGCGAGTGTCATGTCGGCCGAGCGTGCATAGACACCCCGGTGCACCGTCGCATAATCGCGGCCCATCGCGTTCACCGTCGCGTCGATCACCGCTTGCGGCTTCTGTGCGGTCGCGGCGGTATCGAGATAGTGCCAGCCGGGGGTGAGGCCCGGGAAGTCGGCGCGGACGTCGGGGAAGGTGCGGAGGGCGGTCGCGGTGCTCACACCAGTTCCCCCAGCTTCGCCAGCGCGAGCGCCTGCAATTGTTCCTCGTCCTCTGCGCCATCGAACACGCCGGCGACGAACGCCTGCAGCATCAGCTTCTTCGCCTCGCCCGGCGGCAGCCCGCGCGACTGGAGATAATAGAGCGCCATGGCGTCGAGTTCGCCGATCGCGCAGCCATGCGCGCACTTCACATCGTCGGCGAAGATTTCGAGTTCAGGCTTGGCATTGGCGGTCGCGCTGCGGTCGAGCAGCATCGCCTTCACATCCTGCTCGCTGTCGGTCTGCTGTGCATCGCGCGCGACCGCAACCTTGCCGAGATAGGTGCCGGTCGCCGTGCCGCCGAGCACCGAGCGCACAACCTGCCGCGACGTCGCGCCGGGTTCGGCATGGGTAACGGTGGTGATGATCTCCAGATTCTGCTGACCACCGCCGATCTGCGCCGCGCCGAAGTGGAAATCGGCGCCTTCATGCAACGTAACGGCGAGTTCGATGCGGCCGTAGGCGCCGCCGATGTTGAGCACATGCAACGACGCAGCCGCGCCCTTGCCGATGCTCATTTCGATTTGTTGGATTGCACCCGTGTCCTGCATGATCGCGCGGCGGAAATCGCCGCCCGCGGGCACGATGATGCTCTCGGGCGCAGGCAGCGGCCACGCCGCGGTCACCGCGTCGATGTCGCTATAGCGCCACGCTTCGTCGCGGCGCGAGGGGAGGTCGCGCGTGGTCAAGCCGCGATCTCCGCATAACCATGTTCTTCCAGTTCGCGCGCCAACTCGGGCCCGCCCGACTTCACGATCCGGCCGGCGGCAAGGACATGCACAAAATCGGGCTGCACATAGTCGAGCAGGCGCTGATAGTGCGTGATCAGCAACACCGCCTTGTCGGGGCGCCGCATGATCGCGTTGATCCCGTCGCCGACGGTGCGCAGCGCATCGATGTCGAGGCCGGAGTCCGTCTCGTCGAGGATCGCGAGCTTGGGGTCGAGGATCCCCATCTGCACCATCTCGTTGCGCTTCTTCTCGCCGCCCGAAAAGCCGACGTTCACCGGACGCTTGAGCATGTCCATGTCCATCTTGAGCAGCCCCGCCTTCTCGCGCGCGAGCTTCAGGAAATCGCCGCCCGACAGCGGCTCTTGCCCACGCGCCTTGCGCTGGGCGTTGAGGCTTTCGCGCAGGAACTGGACGTTCGACACGCCGGGGATTTCGACCGGATATTGGAACCCCAGAAACAGCCCCGCCGCGGCGCGCTCGTGCGGGTCCATGTCGAGCAAATCCTGCCCGTCGAAGGTGGCCGACCCGTCGGTGACCTCATAACCGGGCCGTCCGCCGAGGACATAAGACAAAGTCGACTTGCCCGCGCCATTGGGCCCCATGATCGCATGGATCTCGCCCGCATTGATGGCGAGCGACAGGCCCTTCAGGATCGGCTTGTCGGCGACGGTGGCGTGGAGGTTTTCAATCGTCAGCATGTTTTGTCTTGTCCGTATCGATTCATGCGCCTGGCGGGCGTCATCATTCGGTGGGCTGGGGGCGGCAGCGGAAAAGGTCGAGCGACATGCCATTGCCGCTAATGTAAAGATGTTCGGCGTCGTGACTGAGCGACCAAAACTGAGAGCGCTCCACGGGCGATGGCGGCTGTGGTCCATCCGATGCGGATTGCTCCCAAAACCGGACGCGGTAGCGGTTCATTTCTACCTCGGTCACGTCAATGACGGTGCCGATTTCCATGGGAAAGGTGAACTCGGTCGCTTCGACCTGAAGCAAACCGGAATCTTCATTTGAACAGACCGGGATGATGTGATTGTCGTCCTCAAACCAATTGCCGCGCAACTCTTCCGGCAGCGTTTTGGCCGGCGCAGCGGCGTGAGCGCCACCGGTGAAAGCCAGCAGGCCTGCTCCGAGCAACACTGATTTGACGAGCATCTGCATTATCCAACCGATCCTTCCAAACTGATCCCAAGCAATTTCTGCGCCTCGACCGCAAACTCCATCGGCAGTTGCTGCAGCACTTCCTTGGCAAAGCCGTTGACGATCAGCGCCACCGCCTCTTCCTGCCCCAGCCCGCGCTGCATCGCGTAGAAAAGCTGGTCGTCGCTGATCTTGCTCGTCGTCGCTTCATGCTCGACCGTCGCGGTCGGGTTGCGGACCTCGATATAGGGGACGGTGTGCGCACCGCACGTGCTGCCCAGAAGCAGGCTGTCGCACTGGGTGAAGTTGCGCACGCCCTCGGCATTCGGCGCGACGCGGACGATGCCGCGATAGGTGTTGTTCGACTTGCCCGCGCTGATGCCCTTCGAAACGATGGTCGAACGCGTGCGCTTGCCATTGTGGATCATCTTGGTGCCGGTGTCGGCCTGCTGGTAGTTGTTGGTGACCGCGACCGAATAGAATTCGCCGACGCTGTCATCGCCGTTGAGTACGCAGCTCGGATATTTCCACGTGATCGCGCTGCCGGTTTCGACCTGCGTCCACGATACCTTGCTGCGCTTGCCCTGACACAGCGCGCGCTTGGTCACGAAATTATAGATACCGCCCAGACCCTCGGCGTTGCCGGGGTACCAGTTCTGCACCGTCGAATATTTGATCTCGGCATCGTCGAGCGTCACCAGTTCGACCACCGCGGCGTGGAGCTGGTTCTCGTCGCGCATCGGCGCGGTGCAGCCTTCGAGGTACGAGACGTAAGCGCCCTTGTCGGCGATGATCAGCGTGCGCTCGAATTGCCCCGTATTCTCGGCATTGATGCGGAAATAGGTGCTGAGCTCCATCGGGCAGCGCACACCCTCGGGCACGTAAACGAACGTCCCGTCGGAGAAGACCGCGCAATTGAGCGTCGCGAAATAATTGTCGTGCATCGGCACGACCTTGCCGAGCCACTTCTTCACCAGCTCGGGATATTCGCGGATCGCTTCGGAGATCGAGAGGAAGATCACGCCCGCGCGCTTCAGTTCCTCGCGGAAGGTCGTCGCGACGCTGACGCTGTCGAACACCGCGTCGACCGCGACCTTGCGTGCGCCCTCGACGCCCGCGAGCACCTTCTGCTCCTCGATCGGGATGCCGAGCTTCTTGTAGACTTCGAGGATTTCGGGATCGACCTCGTCGAGGCTCGAAAGCTTCGGCTTCGCCTTGGGCGCCGCATAATAATAGGCGTCCTGATAATCGATCGGCGGGACGTTGAGCTTCGCCCAGTCGGGCGTCTCCATCGTCTGCCAGTGGCGAAACGCCTTCAGCCGCCAGTCGAGCATCCATTCGGGCTCGTTCTTCTTGGCGCTGATGAAGCGGACCGTATCCTCGGTCAGCCCCTTGGGCGCGAAGTCGGTCTCGATGGCCGAGGACCAGCCATGCTCATAATCGGCGACCTTCGCTGCGGCGTCATGCGCGGCCTGATCCTTGACGGGGAGTTCGGTGTTATCGGTCATAATCTGATCTCGTCGCCGGCCATCGCCGGAATCGGAAAGGGAGTTTTCGGTGCAACGGACAGGCTCGCGAGGCTGATTTCCGCCAGCGCGCCACGTACCGCGCCGTTCACGACGCCCCAATGCGGCTGCACCTTGCAACTGCCCTCGAGCGAGCAATCGTGGCGCCCTTCGGCGACGCAGGCAGTCAGCGCGATCGGTCCTTCGACCGCTTCGATGATCTCGGCGACGTTGATCGCCGCCGCGGGCCGCGCGAGCCTTACCCCGCCGCCGCTGCCGCGCGAGGCGACGAGCAGGCCCGCGCGCGCGAGCTGGCTCACCAGCTTCTGCGCGGTCGGTCCCGGGATGCCCGTCTGCTCGGCGAGCATGCCGGCGTGAATCGGCACCGACCCGCACTGGCGGGCGGCGGCGCTCATCAGCACCACGGCATAGTCGGCAAGATTGGACAGGCGCATGCTCTTTTCCGTCGCAGTTGCGAACGATTCTTAACTGGAGTAAATTACTCCACTTACATAGGCGCGCGGTCCCGCGAGCGCAAGCAATCGCGGATGTGCGCGATGATAGAAAAGTTGCGCCAAAAAAAAGGCACCCATCCGGCCGAAGCCAAATGAGTGCCAAGATGAAGGTCTCAAGTCCTCGTCAGAGGATGAGCTCTTCTGGGTCGCAACGGGGGATTATGCCCGCGCGATGATTCGTGATTGGATGAAAACGCCAAATCGACGCGGCCTGCGCTTTTGATGGTTAACCCGCGTCAGGTCTCGGACACGAGCGGGCTGACCTTGCCCGCGAGTTGCTTGCGGCCCCTCGTCGTCGCTTCGGTATAGCTGGTGGGCTTGCCGAGCTGGCCGGGGGTCGCGCCGGCGAAGCGCTTGATCTCGCGGATCAGGTGCGACTGGTCGTAAAAAGCATCGCCGAGCTGCGCGGAGTCGAGCCCCTCGCCGCGTGCGAGCGCCGATGCGGCGCGCACCGCGCGATATTTGCGCGCGAGCATTCGCGGCGACAGGCCATAATAATGCTTCGTCATCCGTTCGACCGAGCGGATCGACATGCCCGTTGCCTCGACGAGTTCGGTAACTTGCGGCGAGGGCGATTCGGTAAGCCATCCGTCGACGGTGCGGATGAACCACATCGGTGCGGTCTCGCCCCGCGTCAGCACCTCGCGTGCGAAATTGTTGCCGATGACCAGCTTGTCCTCGATGCTCGTCGCCGTTTCCAGCGCGGCGGCGACCTCATCGATCCAGGGGCCGAACAGGTCGGCGGCGTTCATCGCGCGGTCGGTCAGCTTGTCGGCATCGTCGCCTATCAGCGCCGCCCAGCCCGCGGGCAACATGCCGAATCCGAACATCTGGGTCGGGCAATGGCTGATCGCGCGGACGCGCCCGCTCGTCGGTCCGACGATGTTCGCCTTGCAGACCGGCGCGCGGTGATCGTCAGCGAAGACATATTCGCCGTCGGCGGCGGTCACAAAGCGGAACTGCGGGCGGTCGGCGCGTTCATATTCGTCGAAACGCGGCATGTTGATGCGCGCGAAATAAAAGCTCGACACCATCTCCGCCAGATCGGGATCGGGCGGGAAATAGTGCAGCTCGAACGGCGCGGTGCCGTCCACGCCCCCAGGCGAGGAAGAAATATCCGACATGAAGACCCAGACCTTTGGCAACCGTGATCCGGCCGCCTTATTTTCTGGGTCAAATCATTTGCGTTTCGGGCTCGCGCGTCAAGCGGCAATCGTCAATTTGCTTAACCTTTCTGGGCCGCGATCCAGCCGTCGATACGCCGTTCGAGGACGTCGAGCGGCACCGGCCCCGATTCGAGCACGACGTCGTGGAAGGTGCGGAAATCGAACTTGTCGCCCAGCGCCGCCTGCGCCCGGCCGCGCAACTCCATGATCTTGAGCTTGCCGATGAGGTAAGCGGTCGCCTGTCCCGGATAGACGATATAGCGCTCGATCGCCTTTTCGATGTCGCCATCGGGGTTGGGGGTGTTGTCCTTGAGGTACTGGATGGCCTGTTCGCGGGTCCAGCGTTTGTCGTGGATGCCGGTGTCGACGACGAGGCGGCACGCACGCCACAACTCCATGCCGAGCCGTCCGAAATCGCTGTAGGGATCGGTGTAGAAGCCCATGTCCTTGCCGAGTTCCTCGGTATAGAGGCCCCAGCCTTCGGTATAGGCGGTGAAGCCGCCGAAGCGGCGGAAGGGTGGCAGGCCGGTGAGCTCGGTCTGCACCGCGCGCTGGAGGTGATGCCCCGGAACGCCCTCGTGATAGGCGAGCGCCTCAAGTTCGGTCTTCGACATGTCGCGCAGGTCATAGAGGTTCACATAATAGGTGCCCGGCCGCGATCCGTCGGGCGAGGGCGACTGGTAAAAGGCCTTGCCCGCCGATTTCTCGCGGAACGCCTCGACCGCCTTCACCTGCAGATGCGCTTTCGGCAGCGTGTTGAAGAAAGCGGGCAGGCGCGCCTCCATCGCCTTCACCTTCGCGTCGACCTCGGCCAGATAGGCCTCGCGGGTCGTGTAATAATATTGCGGGCTGGTGCGCAGGTGCACGAAGAATTGCTGGAGCGTGCCCTTGAAGCCGACCTTCGCCATGATCTTCTTCATCTCGCCATGGATGCGCGCGACTTCGGCGAGGCCGAGGTCATGGATTTCGGCCGCGGTCATGTCGGTCGTCGTGTAATTGGCGAGCAGCGCCTCATAATAGGCCTTGCCGTCGGGCAGGCGCCACACGCCGTCCTGCGTCGGCGCGATCGCCTGCTGGCGCTTCATTTCGGTCAGCAGGCGGCCATAGGCGGGGCCGGCGCTTTCGTTCCACGCCGCCCTCGCGGCCGCGATCAGCCGCGCCTTTTCGGCGGCGTCGATGGCAAGCTTGCCGACCTTCGCCGTGATATCCTCGACCACCGCATTGTCGGGCTTCTGCAGGTTGCCGATGTCGGAAATCAGATAGGCATAGACCCACTTCGGCGGCTGGACACCTTTCGTTGCGCGTTCGGCCGACTGCGCCGACAGCGCGTCGAGCACGGGGCCGAGGCCTCGGATGCGCGACACATAGGCTTCGGCCTCGGCGACGTTTGCGACGCGGTGGATGTTAATGAGGAAGGCAGGAAGCTGGCTCTGCGCGCCGTTCATCTGGTCGAAGACATAGCCATGGCTGCGATAGGGGAACAGGCGGTCGGCGCGCGCGGCCTGCGCATTGAACAGTTCGAACGACAGCGCATCGTCGGCAGACATCGTCTTCGGATCGAAGCTGCCGCGCATCGCCTCGGCCGTCGCCTGTTGCAGCTTGTGCGACGCGACTGCAGCCTCGTCGCTGACGTCGTTCCACTTGCCATAATCGGCATCGCGAATGCCGCGATAGGCCTTGCCTTGCGGGGTGAGCGAAAGCTGCGCCGCGTCATAATTGTCGAAGAATTGCGCGAGGTTCGCGCCCGCGGGCGCGGCATCGGAAACGGGTGCCGGTGCGGCGACGGCGGGTGCTTCCTGCACTGCGGACGGCGCACAGCCCGCCACGGCGAACAGCGCGAGGCCGGTGGACAGGCGAGCGATAATCTTGAGGTGCGACACGAATTTCTCCCGGTTTTTCCGATGTGCTGGGGACTTGCCATAGCGTCACCGTGCGCGCAATGGCGGGGGCCATGTCGCTCTTCGCCTCGCTCACCGATAGCGCCTATGCGCTCGTCCGCCCGATCGTCCACGCCACCGATGGCGAGGCGGCGCACAATCTGACGCTCAGCGCGCTCCAGCCGCTCCCGCGTGCGCGGCATGCGCTGACCAGCCCCGCGCTCGCGACCGAACTCGCGGGATTGAAATTCCCGAACCCCGTCGGCCTCGCGCCAGGCTTCGACAAGGATGCGCGCGTCGCGCACGTCATGCCGCATTTCGGTTTCGGTTTTGTCGAGGTCGGCACGCTTACCCCACTGCCGCAGGACGGCAATCCGCGGCCGCGCCTGTTCCGGCTCGTCGAGGATCGAGCGGTGATCAACCGCATGGGCTTCAACAACGGCGGGCAGGAAAAGGCGGCCGAACGAATCCGGTGCCTCCGCCGCTATGGCCTGCCCGTGCCGCTCGGGATCAACATCGGCGCGAATAAGGACAGCGCCGACCGCATCGCCGATTATGCGAAGGGGACTGCGGCGATGGCGCCGCTTGCCGACTATCTGACGGTCAATATCAGCTCGCCCAACACGCCGGGGCTGCGTGCCTTGCAGGACAAGGGTTCGCTCGAGGCTTTGCTCGACGGCGTTGCCGCGGCGCAGCCCGCGGGCGCGGCGAAGCCGGTGTTCCTCAAAGTCGCACCCGATCTCGAACCCGCCGATATCGACGACATCGTCGCCGTCGCGTTCGATAAGGGGCTCGCCGCGGTGATCGTGTCGAATACGACGATCGTGCGCCCCGCGCTCGCCTCACGCCATGCGGAGGAGGCGGGCGGCCTGTCGGGGGCGCCGCTCGCCGGACTGGCACTGCAGCGGGTCAGGGACTTTCACAGCGCGAGCGGGGGCAAGCTGCCCATCGTCGCGGCGGGGGGCATTGCCTCGCCCGAACAGGCGTGGGAACGCATCCGTGCGGGCGCCAGTCTCGTCCAGATCTATTCGGCGATGGTCTATGAAGGCCCCGGCCTCGCTGCCCGGATCGCGCATGGCCTCGAAAAGCTGGCGGCTCGCGACGGTTTCGCGCGTGTGTCGGACGCGGTGGGGACGGAATAAGCGGTTCTCCCCCTCCCGCACGCGGGAGGGGAACAAGGGTTGCCTTGACCCGAGGTGCACGCCAATGTCGCGCGCATGTTGAAAAGATTCCTCCCGCTCGCCGTCCTCCTTTCCGTCACCGTCAGCGCGCCCGTGCTCGCACAAGGCGTCACCTCGTCCGCCGATCCGCGCGCGACCGAGGCGGGGCGCGAGATTCTGCATCAGGGTGGCACCGCCGCCGACGCCGCGATCGCGATGGTTGCGGTGCTGACGCTCGTCGAACCGCAGTCGAGCGGTATCGGCGGCGGCGGCTTCATGATCCATCACAATGCCAAGGATGGCAGCATCTCGACGATCGACGGACGCGAAATGGCGCCCGCGGCGGCGAAGCCCGATCGCTTCCTCGGCCCCGACGGCAAGGCGCGCGGCTATATGGACGTCATTCCGGGCGGGCTGTCGGTTGGCGTTCCCGGCAATGTGCGGCTGATGGAAATGGCGCACAAGAAATGGGGCAAGCTCGAATGGAAGGCGCTGTTCCAGCCCGCGATCAGGCTTGCCGAAGAAGGCTTCATCGTCACCCCCGCGCTCAACACCTGGCTCGTCCAGTTCGAACCGATGTGGAAAGAGTTTCCCGCGCCGCAGGCGATCTATTATGTCGACGGCAAGCCCGCGCCGGTGGGCACGCGGATCAAGAACCCCGCTTATGCCAAGCTGCTCCGCGAGATTGCGGCGCGCGGGCCTGACGCCTTCTACACCGGCGCCAATGCCAAGGCGATCAGCGATGCGGTCGCCAAGGCGCCGCGCCATCCGAGCCAGCTGACCGTCAAGGATATCGCTGCCTACAAGGCGAAGGAACGCCCCGCGGTCTGCACCACCTATCGCATCTACAAGGTGTGCGGCATGGGCCCGCCCTCGTCGGGCGCGACCACTGTCTTCGGCATCCTCGGCATGATCGAGGGCTGGGACATGAAGACGATGGGCAAGGACAATCCGATGAGCTGGCATTTGCTCGCGGAAGCGATGCAGCTCTCCTACGCCGACCGTGCGGCCTATCTCGGCGACGGCGATTTCGTCGACGTGCCGGTGAAGGGCCTGCTCGACAAGAGCTATCTCGCCGAGCGCCGCCAGCTCATCTCGCCCTATGGCGCCGCCGGAAAATATGAACCCGGCACCCCGCCGGGCGCGAAGCCGCGCGCGGCCGCGCCGCCGGTCGCGGAGCAGGGAACGACGCATTTCGTGACCGTCGACAAGGGCGGCAATCTCGTGTCGATGACCTCGACGATCGAGAGCATCTTCGGCAGCCAGCTGATGGCGAACGGCTATTTCCTCAACAACGAACTCACCGATTTCGATCTCGCACCGACCGAGGGCGGCGTGCCGACGGCGAACCGGGTCGAAGCGGGCAAGCGTCCGCTCTCGTCGATGTCGCCGACGGTCGTCTACGGCCCCGACGGCAAGGTCGTGCTCGCGGTCGGCTCGGCGGGTGGCAAGCGCATCATCATGCATGTGACCAAGGTGCTCGTCGGCGTGCTCGACTGGGGGCTCGATGCGAAACAGGCGATGGAGCTGCCGAACCTCTTCTTCGGGAAGGACGGCGTGCTGATCGAGAATAATGACGCGGGCAAGGCGATTGCCGCAAAGATGAAACCGTTCGGTTACAGCTTCACCGCAACCAGCCTCGGCTCGAAGCTCAACGCGATCGAGCACACGACGGCTGGCTGGCGCGGCGCTGCCGATCCGCGCGGCCCCGGCAGCTCCTCGATCGACGGCGCACCGGCGCAGAATTGATCAACGATAACAAAACAGAAGCAATGAAATCTCCCTGGAGAGAGGCAGAATGAAGCTTGCAAATCCCCATCTCGACCATTTTTCGAGCTTGGTCGCGATGTTCTTCGACCGTGCGGGGCGCGGCGGCGAAGATCCCTTCCTGTGGCGCAAGGCCGATCGCGCCTGGCACCCGCTCAGCTGGCGGCAGGTCGCCAACCAGGTGGCGGCGCTCGCGCACAATTTGCGCGAACTCGGGCTCAAGGACGGCGACCGGGTGGTGCTCGTCAGCGAGAACCGTCCCGAATGGTGCATCGCCGACCTCGGCATCATGGCCGCGGGCTGCATCACCGTCCCGACTTATACGACCAACACCGAGCGCGACCATCAGCACATCCTCGACAACAGCGGCGCCAAGGCGGTGATCGTTTCGACTGCGAAGCTTGCGCGCACGCTGATGCCCGCGGTGATGCGCTCCGAGGCGCATATCGTGATCAGCATGGAAAGCCTGCGCGTCGGCCAGCAGGGCGAGGTCGCGGTCCACGATTGGGATCCGCTCGTGCAGGGCGGCGAGGCGTGGCTTGAGGAAACGAAAGCACGCGGCGCCGCAATGAAGCGCGAAGATACCGCGTGCCTCATCTACACCAGCGGCACCGGCGGCGCACCGCGCGGCGTGATGCAGCATCATGGCGCGATCCTGCACAATGCCGCGGGCGCGGCGGAAGTGCTCGTCAACGATTTCGGCATCGGCGACGAAGAGGTGTTCCTCTCCTTCCTGCCATTGAGCCACGCCTATGAACATTCGGGCGGCCAGTTTTTGCCGATCATGGTGGGCGCGCAAATCTATTACAGCGAAGGCCTCGAAAAGCTCGTCTCGAACATCGAGGAAACCCGCCCGACGATCATGGTCGTCGTGCCGCGCCTGTTCGAGGTGATCCGGGCGCGGATGATCAAGTCGGTCGAGAAGCAGGGCAAGCTCGCCAACTGGATGCTGAACCAGGCGCTGCGCGTCGGCGAAAAGGATTATGAGCGGCGGATGGGCATCCTCGACCGCCCCGTCGACCTGATTCTCGACAAATTGTTCCGGCCCAAGATCGGCAAGCGCTTCGGCGGGCGGATGAAGGCGCTGGTGTCGGGCGGCGCGCCGCTCAACCCCGAAATCGGCGTCTTTTTCCACTCGATCGGGCTGACCCTGCTGCAAGGCTATGGCCAGACCGAGGCCGGACCGGTGATCAGCTGCAATCGCCCCAGCGCCGGGATCAAAATGGACACCGTCGGCCCGCCGCTGATGAACACAGAGGTCAAGATCGCCGACGACGGCGAAATCCTCGTGCGCGGCGAACTGGTGATGAAGGGCTATTGGCGCAACAAGGCCGAGACCGAGCGCGTGCTCGTCGATGGGTGGCTGCACACGGGCGATATCGGGCATATCGACGACAAGGGCCGCATCGTCATCACCGACCGCAAGAAGGACCTGATCGTCAACGACAAGGGCGACAATGTCTCGCCGCAGCGCGTCGAGGGCATGCTGACGCTCCAGCCCGAGATTTTGCAGGCGATGGTCTATGGCGACAAGCGCCCGCATCTCGTCGGCATCCTCGTCCCCGATCCCGAATGGATGGCTGAATGGGCCGAGGCCGAAGGCTTGCCCAAGGATCTCGAGCGCCTCCGCGAGCATGAAAAATTCCGCGCCGCGCTGCGCGCTGCGGTCGACCGCGTCAACGGCCAGCTTTCGGTGATCGAAAAGGTCCGCAAGTTCGACTTCGCCGACGAGCCCTTCACGATCGAGAATGAACAGATGACGCCGTCGATGAAGATTCGCCGCCATATCCTGCGGCAGGTCTACGCAGACAAGATCGCCGCGCTTTACAGGGCGTGATCATCAGAGCAGGCGGGGGTGCGACCCGAAGAGCTCGGCGCAAACCGGACCCCGCCTGCGACTGAACCAATGGCTCAGCCTTTGTCCCCCGCCGGTTTGCGATAGGGGACGAATTCACCGAAAACGCATGTCGGTCCGCGAATGCCGCTCGACCGGTCGACGAGATGGAAGAAATCGCCGGCGCAGGTCGACGACCCGAACTGGCGCACGACCATGATGTCGCTGTCGCGCGCAAGGCCCGGGCAGCTGCTCCGGAGGTCGTTGCGGTAAACGAGGTTGCCGCCCGACCGGTACAGCAGGATATTGTCCGACACGCGGATCGTGTCGCTGCTGCGATAATTGGGCAGGCATTTGACCGGCTCGCCGGGGACCTTGCCCGCGAGCTGCTTGTCGAGCTGTTCAGCCTGTTTCGGGGTCAGCGCCGCCGCGCCGGGCTCACCCGATCCGGCGGGCGCGCAGCCGGCGACCAGCGGCACGGCCGCGGTCAACAGCGCGGCGGCCATCAGGTTCAGCTTCGCCATGAAAATGCTCCTTGTGATCGGCCAATATGGCCGGGACAGATGAATGGGCGCTGAAGCGGCATTATGCCGCATCCTTGAGCGCGCGGATACGGCCGAGTTCGGCCGCGTTAGGCGCGCGGAGAAAGGGGTTCGTCGCGCGTTCTTCGCCGATGCTCGTCGGCACCGTCGCCTCGCCCGCGGCGCGCGCCGCCTCGACCGCCGCCAGCCGCGCCGCGAGCGCGTCGTTCTGCGGGTCGACCGTCACCGCGAAGCGCGCGTTCGACAGCGTATATTCGTGCGCACAGTAGACGCGCGTCGCATCGTTGAGCGTGCCGAGCTTCTGCATGTTCGCGAACATCTGTTCGGCAGTGCCTTCGAACAGGCGGCCGCAGCCCATCGCGAACATCGTGTCGCCGACGAAGATCGCGGCATCGGCCGCAAAATGATAGGCGATATGCCCCGCGGTATGTGCGGGCATGTCCCAGACATCCGCGACATGCGCGCCGAGCCGGACCGTATCGCCGCCCTTCACCTGCACATCGAGCGTCGGGATGCGTGCGAACTCGGCGGCGGGGCCGGTGATCGTGCAGCCGGTCGCTTCCTTGATCGCCGCATTGCCCCCGGTGTGGTCGGGGTGCCAGTGGGTGTTCCAGATATCGGTGATCGTCCAGCCGCGCGCCGTAGCGGCTTCGAGCACGGGCTCGGCGACTGCCGGATCGACGACCATCGTCGCCTTGCTTTCGGGGTCATGGACCAGCCAGACATAATTGTCGCTGAGAACGGGAATACGGATGATGTCCAGCGCAGCCATGATATCTCCTTTCCAGCGTCTCGCCCTTTCAAGACGGAGCGGAGGCGCCGGGGCCTTGATCCGCCTGCTCAGCTCAGAAGGGCGTCATAACCCTGTGCGTTGAACTCGATCAGGCAGAATCCATTGCCGAACGGGTCGGCGAACATCGCCTGTCTGCCATAGGCGAGGTCCAATGTCTCGCCCTCCTGCACCGCGCCCGCGGCGACGGCTCTCGCGATCGCGGTATCGAGGCCGGTGACCGAAAAGTCGGGATGCACCGGCGTCCAGTGGCGGTTATACCGGCGAAAATCGTCGCCCCCGGGGCCGATCGCCGACCCCGCGGGCTTGCGGATCAGATAGATGGGAACGTCGCTGCCGAGCAGTTCGACGATGTCGTCGTCGAAACGGCGCCCGACGGTCAGGTCCAGCGCCGCGGTGTAAAAATGCTCGGCCTTGGCAAGGTCGGGCACGTCGATGTTGATCAACAGGCCCGGCATCGTGCGGCTCCTACCAGGCGCCCGTGTTGGGCATTGATGCCCAGGGTTCCTGTGGCGGCAGATTGCCTTCCTGCAACAGTTCGACCGAAATGCCGTCGGGCGAGCGTACGAACGCCATATGGCCGTCGCGCGGCGGGCGGTTGATCGTCACCCCGGCGTCCATCAGCCGCTGGCACGTCGCATAGATGTCGTCGACGCGGTACGCGAGATGTCCGAAATTGCGCCCGCCCGCATATTCCTCGGGCGCGCTGCCGTCGGCGGGCGGCCAGTTATAGGTCAGCTCGACCTCGGCCACGTCACCCTGTCCGGGGGCGGCGAGGAAGATGAGGGTGAAGCGTCCCTGCTCGCTGTCGAAACGGCGCGTTTCTTCGAGCCCGATCAGCTTGAAGAAGGCGACGGTGGCTTCGGGATCCGACACGCGGATCATCGTGTGAAGATATTTGATCATCCGCCTATATTAGGCGCGAAGGGCGCGTCCTTCAAACGCTTCGAACAGGAATAGGAATTCGTCCGGCACCGGCGCCGGTGCGCCCTGCGCCTCGGCGACATGGACGTTGATGAGCTGCCCGCTGGCGCGCAGGTCGTCTTTCCCCGCGCCGTGCAGTTCGAACAGGAACGTCATCGAGCTTTTGCCGACGCGCGCGGCGCGCACGCAAATGTCGATCTCTTCGTCGAGCAGGATCGGGACCTTGTAATCGACTTCGGCGCGCGCGACGTGAAACTCGGGGCTGCTATTGGCCTGCCACCGTTCGTAAACGCCCGCGGCGCGCCAATATTCGGTGATCCCGATGTCGAAATATTCAAGATAACGGCTGTTGAACACAACGGCCTGCGCATCGATCTCGGCATAACGGACGCGCTTCTTGACGCTGAATTTGAAATCGCTGCGAGCCATGGTGTTCCCCTAGTTCGTCGCGAGCCGCGCGACGGTATCGATCAGCAGCGCGATATCGGTGTCGCGCGACAGGCGGTGGTCGCCGCCTTTGACGAGCGTGACCTGTACATCCGCGCTCGCCAGCGCGGCAGAAAGCCGGAGGCTGATGGCGGGCGGCACGTCGCCATCCTCGTCGCCGTGGAGCAGGCGGACGGGGCAGGCGAGGGGGATTTCGCTTGTCAGCAGGCGGTTCGCTTCGCCCGACTGGAAGAAACCGCGCGTCGTCATATAGGGCTGGTCGCTGTACGGCGTTTCCTCGACCAGCGCGCCCTCGGCAAGGATGATCGCCTTCTCGGCTTCGCTGAAGCCCCAGTCGGTGAAATCGGGCGCTGCCGCGATCCCGACGAGTCCCGCGACGCGGCCCGGCCCGTCGCGCTGTACAAGCGCCAGCGCGGTGAGCAGCATCAGCCACCCGCCCATTGACGATCCGACGATCAGGGCCGGCCCTTCGACCTTCGCATCGATCAGGTCGAGCACGTCGCCGCGCCAGTCGAGCAAGGTCTGTTCGGCGAAGAGTCCATCCGACAGCCCGCATCCTGCGTAGTCGAGGAGCAGGCAGGCGTGGCCTTCCGCGGCTGCCCAATCGAACAGCGCGGTCGCCTTGCCGCCTGCCATGTCGGACATGTAACCGGGCAGGAAGACGATCGTCGGCCCTGCGCCCGGCGTATGACGATGGGCGAGCCGCGGACGGCCCGAACGGTCGAGGTAATCGGGGACGGTCTCCACCGGGATCAGATGACCCAGTCGATCGTGCTCATCTGCATCACGGCCTGCCCCTTGGCGCGCCGCTTTTCGACCATGATGTGGTTGAGTCGCTGGATCGTGTCACTGCCCGTCGTGATGCACCAGCCGGGGACGACCGCGTGGACGAGCGCGCAAAGGCCGCCATAGATCATCGTGACGCCGAATTTCGACGCGACGCCGAAATGCTCGATGTAATTTTCATCGACGCTCTTCGGGTGGTCGACAAACAGGCGCTTGAACATGGGGACGGCTCCTTTCCGGCTGGCCGTCGCCCTAGCGGGCGAGGTCCGTTGCCGCAAGACCGGCGCGCCGATCCGTCCGATTATTGCTCTCGCAGGAAGATGTCCTCGATCGGCAGGCCAAAGACATCCGCGATACGGAAGGCGAGCGGCAGCGACGGGTCGTATTTGCCCGTCTCGATCGCATTGACCGACTGGCGCGACACCTGCAGCCGCTCGGCAAGATCGCCCTGGCTCCAGTCGCGTTCGGCGCGCAGGACTTTCAGGCGGTTCTTCATGTCCGGTCGGCGCGCCGTTCGGCCGACGCCATGATCATCTGGCCCAGCCCCAGGCCGATCGCCCAGACCGGCACGACCCACCATGCGGGCACATGCGGGGCGACGCCGAACGTTTCCAGAAAGCCCCACAGCGTTCCGGCCAGAAGGACGAGTGCGAGTCCGATCAGGGCGGCGCTCGTCTGGCGATAGCGCAGATATTCATCCTCTTCCTCGACGACATAACGCGCCAGCACCCACACGAAGAAGAGCATCGGTGCCGATGGCAGCACGGCGATCCCCCATAGCAGCGCGCCTTGCGGGTGGAGGTAGTTGCGAACGGTCATAGCTATGCCCAGGCACAGGACATAGCTGAGGGACCAGATCAGCATGCGCCGATTATATCGCCGCGTCGCCGGCGATAGCGCGCCTGCAGCGGCCTGCCGATTGTTCGCCGCCTTCGTGAGGGGAAAGAGAAGCAGCGTCGCCGCTGCGACAAAGGGTAGCGAACTCCAGCCGCCCAGAAAGCCGCGATGTTCGAAATAGGCGATCGCGCACAACGCCAGCGCGAAGGCGCCCGCCCACAACCCCGGCTGGCGACCCGCGAAGCCGGTTTCAACTTTTGCAGCCTTTTCGGGCATGTCAAACTTCCTCATCTAAAAGACAAGGGAGCTTTACATTGCTTCCGGCGGTAGAGTCAAGTTTCATTTACATAATGACAAGGGTGCTGTTTTGGCTATCGGCGGCTCGGCCATCCGATGCGGACGAGCGTTTCGTCGGGATCGGAGAGCGCGAACTCGTACATGCCCCATGGCTTGTGCGTCGGTGCCTTCACCGGGCCGAGGATCGCGTCGCGCACGCGCTCGGCCAGTTCGTCGACCTGTTCGCTGTAAAGATAGAGGCCGAAGGGATTCTGATCGCGTTCGGGCCAGGTCGGGCCCAATTCATTGGTCAGGTGAAGCTGCCATCCCTTACCGTCTTCGAGCAGGCGGTACGTACCATAGTCGCTGACGACCGACAGGCCGAGCCGTTCATAAAAGGCGGTACTGGCTTCGAGGTCGCTGCACGGCAGGATCGCGGCGATGTGGTGGGGCGGGGCGTCGGTCATGCCGGCAGCTTATGCCCGCCGCTCCGGTGACGCCAGCGCCAGTTGACGAGATGCGCGGCGGCGAGCGTCAGCGCGCCGACCGAGGTCAGCAGGCGGTCGGCGGCCTCGGGATCGGCGGCGGCGATCCACCCCTCGTGCGCGGACAGGCCCAGTGCGAGGAGGCCCAGCCCGATGGTCGCGAGCGCTGCGGGCGCGATCCGCCGATGCTGTCTCCACCCATCGCGCATCGCGATCGCGGCTGCGGGCAAGGCCAGCAGCAATATCGCCGCATGAACCCCCTCGGGCAGCGCGATCCATCGGCTCAGCGCGGGCGCGAGCAGGAGGACGAGCGGCAGCGCGAGGCAGTGGAGCAGGCAGGTAAAGGACAGGGCAAGCCCCGTCAGGTCGGCAAGGCGCGGGCGCGCGGCGGGGAGGCACATAGGGTTTCTTTCGCGGGAGGGGCTCGCATGCCAGATAATGATACATTATATCATTGCAAGTCCTGTTGTGAATCCGCCCCTTGCCGCCCATATCGCATGCTGGCAAAGGGGCGCTGTTTTACCCCGCCAGAAAGGCCAGTTTTTCGATGTCCCAGATGATCCGCGTCACCCTTCCCGATGGCTCTGCCCGTGAAGTCGTGCGCGGCACTACCGCGGCGCAGATCGCGGCCGACATCGGACCCGGCCTTGCGAAGGCCGCGCTTGCCGCAAAGATCGACGGCGAGCTGCGCGATATCATGCGCCCGCTCGAGGAAGACACGAACCTCGCGCTGGTGACGAGCCGCGACGAGGCCGACGCGCTCGAACTCTTTCGCCACGACTATGCCCACGTCCTCGCCGAGGCGGTGCAGAACCTCTTCCCGGGCACGCAGATCACCTTCGGTCCGTCGACGAACGACGGCTTCTATTACGACTTCGCGCCGACCGCCGAGCATGGTCCGTTCCGCGACGACGAACTGCCGCTGATCGAGGAGGAGATGCGCAAGATCATCGCCGCCGACCTGCCGCTGACGCGCGAGGTCTGGGAGCGCGACAAGCTGATCGCCAAATGGGCTGCCGAGGGCGAGAGCTTCAAGGCCGAGTGGGCCGCCGAACTGCCGCAGGGCGAGGAACTCACCGTCTATCGCAGCGGCGAAGGGTGGATGGACATGTGCCGCGGCCCGCACCTCGCCTCGACGGGCAAGCTCGACCCCGCGGCGTTCAAGCTGACGCGCGTGTCGGGCGCCTATTGGCGCGGCGACCAGAAAAATGCGCAGCTCAGCCGCATCTACGGCACCGGCTGGCTCAACAAGAAGCAGCTCGCCGAACATCTCGTCCGGCTGGAGGAAGCCGCGAAGCGCGACCACCGCAAGATCGGGCGCGAGATGGACCTGTTCCACCTGCAGGAAGAGGCGCATGGCAGCGTCTTCTGGCATCCCAAGGGCTATCGCATCTATCGCGAGCTCGAAGCCTATATGCGCCGCGCGATCGACGGTTCGGGCTATCAGGAGGTCAAGACCCCGCAGGTGATGGACGCGCGCCAGTGGGAGCAGTCGGGTCACTGGGGCAAATATCGTGAGAATATGTTCGTCATCCCAGACGAGGTGCCGAATATCGAGGACGAAGGCCCGATCGTTTCCGACGACGCCGAGTGGATGGCGCTGAAGCCGATGAACTGCCCCGCACACGTCCTGATCTTCCGTCAGGGCATGAAGTCGTACCGCGACCTGCCGCTGCGCATGGCCGAAATGGGCTGCTGTCACCGCAACGAGCCGCACGGCGCGCTGCACGGCATCATGCGCGTGCGCCAGTTCACACAGGACGACGGCCATATCTTCTGCCGCGAGGACCAGATCGTCGAGGAGGTACGCGATTTCTGCGCGCTGCTCGACCGCGTCTACAAGCAGCTCGGCTTCGAAAAATATGCGGTGAAGCTCGCGCTGCGCCCCGACATGCGCTTCGGCACCGACGAGATGTGGGACAAGGCCGAGGCCGAGCTCCGCGAAGCCGTCGAACGCGCGGGCATGGCGAACGACGATTATGGCTGGGAAGAACTGCCGGGCGAGGGCGCCTTCTATGCGCCCAAGCTCGAATTCCACCTGACCGATGCGATCGGCCGGACGTGGCAATGCGGGACGATCCAGTCCGACCGCGTGATGCCCGAACGCCTCGATGCGAGCTATATCGGCGAGGACGGCGAGCGCCACCGTCCGGTGATGCTCCACCGCGCGATCCTCGGTACCTACGAGCGCTTCATCGGCATTTTGATCGAGCATTTCGCGGGCCGCTTCCCGACGTGGCTGGCGCCGGTGCAGGCGGTTGTCGCGACGATCGTCAGCGACGCCGACGATTATGCGAAGGACGCAGTGGCGCAGCTTGTCGCGGCGGGCATCCGCGCCGAAAGCGACGTTCGCAACGAAAAGATCAACTACAAGGTGCGCGAACACAGCCTCGCCAAGGTCCCCTACCTGCTTGTCGTCGGCAATCGCGAGGCCGAGGAAGGCACCGTCGCGATCCGCACGCTCGGGCAGGACGGCCAGCGCATCATGCCGCTCGCCGAAGCGATCGCGATGCTGAAGGGTGAGGCGACCCCGCCCGATTTGCGCGCCGGGTGAACGGGCTGCAACAGCTGGTCGGCCTCGCGCCGCTCACCATTGCGGGCGCGGCGGCGATGACCTTTGGCGCTGCCTATGTGCGCGGGCTCACCGGCTTCGGCATGGCGATCATTCTTGTGCCCCTGCTCGGGCTGATCATTGCACCCGGCGAGGCGGTGGTGCTCGGCATCCTGCTGCAGTTGCTCATCGGGCCGGTCGGCATTCGCATCATCATGGCCGACGCCGACCGCGCGACCGCGGTGCCGATCGCGCTGCTTGCGATGGTGACGACGCCGCTCGGCATGGTCGCACTCGACGCGACGACGCCCGATGTCGCGCGGTTGCTGATCACGCTCGTCGCGGTCGGGGCGTTCGTTGCAGTGCTGCTGCCCAAGCAGCCCGAGGGGCATCGCCCCGGGCGCGCCGCAGTGGCGGTCACGGGCATTTCGTCCGGCATCCTTACCGGCTTCGCCGCGATGCCGGGCCCGCCGGTCGTGCCCTTTTACCTGCGCCGCCACCTCGAACCGAAAGTCGCGCGGGCGTCGATGCTGCTCATTTTCTTCGGCACCGCGATTGCAGGCACGCTCGCCGCGCTCTGGGTCGGGATCGCGACCTGGCGGCTCTTCCTGCTCGCGGCCCTGCTCTTCCTGCCGATGTGGTTCGGCAATTATTTCGGCGCGCGCGCCTTCGGCCGCGTGCCGCCGCATATCTGGCAGGCGATGGTCGCGGTCGTGCTCGGCGTCGCCGCGGTGTCGGCGGTCGTCCGTCTCCTGAACTAGAGGCTGCGGAGCGCTTGCGCGGGCTTCGCCGACAGCAACGGCCAACTTCCCGCGATCCCGATCAGGAAGGCGAGCCCCGCGCCGCCGACCAACGTCGCGCCGACGATGAACGGATCGGGCGCGAAGGTGAAGTCGAACAGGCTGACGACGACATAGCGCGCCGCAATCAGCCCGAGCCCGAGCGCGAGTATGGCGAGGATCGCCGCGAGCACGGCATATTCCATCGCCTGTGCGCCCAGTATCTGCCCGCGCGTCGCGCCGAGCAGCTTCAGGATAACGCTGTCGTAGACGCGCCGCTCACGGCTTGCGGCGATCGCGCCGATCAGCACCGCGATGCCGGCGAGGATCGCGATGCTCGCCGCCGCGGCGATCGCCTGGCTCATCTGGGTGAGCAGGGTCGTCACCTGGCTCACGACATCGCGCACCGCGATCAGCGACGCCGACGGTAAGGCGCGCGGGATGCTGCGCGCGAGTTCGACCTCGGCCTCGGGCCCGACCGCAACCGTCGCGACCATATTGTGCGGCGCGGCGTCGAAGGTGCCGGGCGAGAAGACGAGCACATAGTTGAGCCCGAAATTGTCCCAGCTCACGGTACGCGTGGATGCGACCTTCGCCTGCACCTCGACCCCCAGCACGTTGACCGACAGGGTATCGCCGATCTTCAGCCCCAGCGACGCTGCGACTTCCTCTTCGACGCTGACCAGCGGCGGGCCCTTGTAATCGGCCGCCCACCATTTCCCGCTGACTAGTTCGCTGCCGTTGGGCAGGACGGGGCTATAGGTCAGCCCGCGGTCGCCGCGCAGCACCCACGCGCCCTCGGGCAGTTCGGCAAGTTCGTCGACGCGTTGCCCGCGAAATTCGGTGACGCTGCCGCGCAGCGCGGGGATCATGTTGATCTGCGCGTCGGGCGCGGCCTTGGTCACCAGCGAACGGAACCCGGCCGCATCATCGCGCGGCACGTCGAGCACGAAAAAGCTCGGCGCGCGTTGCGGCACGGTGCGCGCAATCTCGGCGGTGATGCTCGTCTGGATCGCGGCAAGCGTGACGAACAGCGTCAGGCCGAGCCCCAGCGCCACGACCAGCGCCCCGGTTGCTGCGCCCGGCCGGTGCAGGTTTGCGAGGGCAAGGCGGAACAAGGGACGTTTCGGCCGCGGCAGGCGGCTCGCGGTGCGGCGCACCAGCCAGCCGAGCCCGACGAGGATCAGCAACAGGCCGACCGCCGCGCCGATGAAGCCCAAAGCGAACAAGGGTTCGCGCGCGGTGCCGACCGCGAGCGCAACGATCGCGAGGAAAGCAGCGGCGACGGCGGCCAACGCCGGCCGGTCGATCCGTGCTGCGCGGTCGACGGTCGCGCGGTAGAGCCCCGCAGCGGGCACATGTTTCGTCGCCGCGAGCGGCGGGAGCGCAAAGGCGATGGCGATGAGCAGGCCATAGGCTGCACTGACGGCGAGCGGCAGCGGATAGAGCGCGAAGCCCGGCCGCACCGGCAGCACGTCGCCCGCGATCGCGCCGATCGCTACGGGCGCAATCGCGCCGACGATCAGCCCGGCGAGGATCGATACCGCGGCGACCGCCAGTATCTGCAAGCCATAGATGCGCAGCACCGCGGCGCTGTCGGCGCCAAGCACCTTCAGCGTCGCGAGGCCGGGGCGCTTGCCCGCGAGATAGCTCGCGACGCCGTTGCCGACGCCGATGCCCGCGATCACCAGCGCGGCAAGGCCGACGAGCGACAGGAATTGCCCCATGCGTTCGATGAAACGTCGCGTTCCGGGGGCTCCGTTGCTGCTGTCGGTGATGTCCCAGCCGGCGTCGGGGAATTCGGCGGTCAGCGCCTTGCCGACCGCTTCGGGGTTCGCGCTGTCCGGCAGGCGGACGCGATATTTGCTTTCGTACAGGCTGCCCGGCTGGACGAGCTGCGTCGCGGGCAGGTCGGCGAGGCCGATGATCGCGACGGGGCCAAGGGTGAATCCTTCGCCGAGCCGGTCGGGTTCCTCGGCGATAATCCCGTCGATGCGGAAAATCTTGTCGCCGAACTTCACGCCGCCACCGACCTTGAGGTCGAGCCGCGACGCGAGATCCTTCCCGATCCAGATTCCGCCCGGCGGCGGCGGGCCTTTGCGCGCGCCGCTCTCCAGCCGCATCGTGCCATAGAGCGGATAGGCGGCGTCGACCGCCTTCAATTCGGACAGTAGCGCATCGCCGCCCGGCGCATTCGCCATCGCGCGCATCCGGATCGTCGCCGACGGCGTGCCTACGCGGCGGAAGCCCGCCATTTCGTCGGCGGTCGCTTCACGCTGCGGCAGGCTGAATTCGACGTCTCCGCCGAGGATCGTCTGCCCGCGCACTTCGAGTTCGGAGGTGATGCCGCTCGTCAGGCTGCCGATCGCGGCGAGCGTCGCCACGCCGAGGAACAGACAGACGGCGAGGAGGCGCAGGCCCCGGATGCGCGTCGCGAGGTCGCGGCGCGCGATCCGCCAGAGCGCGGCGAGCGGGAGCACCTAGGCGGCCCGCTCTTCGATCTTGCCGTCGTGCATCACGACGACGCGGTCGCAATGTTCGGCGAGTTCGGGATCGTGGGTGATGATCAGCAAGGTCGCACCGAGTGCGGCGCTGCGCGCGAAGATCAGGTCGATGATCGCGTGGCCGGTCGCGGTGTCGAGATTGCCCGTCGGCTCGTCGGCAAAGATGATCGCGGGCGAACTCGCCATCGCGCGCGCGATGGCGACGCGCTGTTGCTCGCCGCCCGACAGCTGCGCGGGATAATGGGTGAGGCGATGACCGAGGCCGACGGCTTCGAGTTCGGCGGCGGCGCGTCCGAACGGGTCGGCTATTCCTGCGAGTTCGAGCGGCACGGCGACATTTTCGAGCGCGGTCATCGTCGGGAGCAGGTGGAACGCCTGCAACACGATGCCGATCCGGCCGCGGCGTGCGCGGGCGAGGTCGTCCTCGTCCATCGTCGCAAAGTCGAGTCCGGCAACGTTGATGCTGCCGCCGTTCGCGCGTTCGAGCCCGGCGAGAACCGCCATCAGCGAGCTTTTGCCCGACCCCGACGGGCCGAGCAGCGCGACCGAGGTTCCGGCTTCGACCTCGAGGTCGACGCCGCGTAAAATTTCAACCGGGGCCTTGTCGCTTCCGAGCGTGAGCGTCACATTGTGGGCGGCGATCGCCACGCTTGGCGATTGTCGTTGGGCGTCGGGCAAGGAAAGGACCCTTTGAAATGAGAACGGCCGGATGGCGCTCTTTCCTGATATATGGTTGCGCAATCGCGCTTTGCCAACCGCTCGCCGGGTGCGGATCGGCGGAAAACCCGCCGGCTTCGACCAACGACAAGGTCGCGGCGAAGGCGGCGCCCGCGATCCCCGCCGATGCGCCGCTCGTGATCGCATTCGGCGACAGCCTCTACGCGGGCTACCAGCTCGGCCCAAAGGAAGGGCTTGCACCACAATTGCAGGCCGCGCTCGCCGACGATGGCGTCGTCGCGCGCGTCCAGAATGCGGGCGTTTCGGGCGATACCACCGCCGCGGGGCGCCAGCGGCTGACCTATGTGCTCGACAATGCGAAGGCGAAGCCCGCGCTCGTCATCCTCGGGCTCGGCGGCAACGACATGTTGCGTGGCATCGGGCCCGACCAGACGCGCGCCAATCTCGACGCGATGCTCGCCGAACTCAAAAAGCGCGCAATCTCGGTGCTGCTTACCGGCATGATGGCCGCGCCCAATCTCGGCAGCGACTATGCGAAGAAGTTCAACCCCATCTATCCCGAGCTCGCGGCGAAATACGGCGTGAGCTTCTATCCCTTCATCCTCGACAATGTCGTCACCGACAAGGCGCTGATGCTCGGCGACAACATGCATCCCAATGCCAAGGGGGTGAAGATCGTTGCAGAGGGACTGGCGCCGCTGGTCGAACAGGCGCTGCCGAATACGGGCTAGCTCGCGCGCGGTCCGAACAGGATGATCGCCGCGCCGCCGAGGCACACGGCGACGCCGATCAGGTCCCAGCGGTCGGGTTTCGCACCCTCGACTGCCCACAGCCATGCCAGCGCCGCCACGATATAAACGCCGCCATAGGCCGCGTAAGTGCGCCCGGCATGTTCGGCGTCGACGAGCGTGAGCAGATAAGCGAACAGCGCCAGCGATGCCATTCCGGGGGCGAGCCACCACACCGGCTTGTCCATCCGCAGCCACGCCCAGAAAGCGAAGCAGCCTGCGATTTCAGCGAGCGCCGCGCCGATATATGCCCATGCCGTCATCGGTTCACCGTGGCGGGATCGCACACAAAAGAAAAGGGGCGACCGCGAGGCCGCCCCTTCCTGTTTCATCGCTGTCCGAAAAATCAGAAAGCGAAGCCGACGCCGACCGCGAAGGTGTCGAAGTCGCTGAAGTTCTCGATGAACTGGTGGCGATATTCGGCCTTGGCGTACAGGTTCTGGCCCAGCTTGTGCTGGTAGCCGGCACCGACATAGGGATCGTCGATCTGGCCGAAGGTGTAGCCGCCGTTGACATAGGCCTGGCCGTTGGCGCCGACCTTGGCACCGAGGCGGGCACCCGACGAGAACTGGACCTTGGCGCCGTCGATCAGCACCTTGTCGCCTGCGATTTCGGCGCCAGCGAATGCCGTCGAGCCCAGGTCGAAATCATAGCCGGCCGCGGCGCCAAGCGTGGCGTCGTCGAGGCCGCTGCCCGTGACATAGCCGCCGCGAACTTCGACGCGGCCTTCGCCCTGTGCCATGGCGGGGGTTGCAACGATGGCCGTCAGGAGAGCGGCTGCAACTGCGAATTTCTTCATTTTGTTATTCCTTCTTTCAAGTTCGGACACGCCCTTTGGGTCGCGACCTGTCCTCAAATTGGGGTTCGCTGCTGTCGCTGCAATGAATGGATCGTTCAGAATATGACAATTTTCTTACCTGTGTTGTTTTTGCAACACGGCATAGGTATGCGCCGGCGCCTCGAAACGCATTGCGGACGGAAATTTCGTGATGGCTAAGGGGGCGAATCGCCGCCGCGCGCGCAATTATCAGCCGAGCGCGGCCTGCTTTTCCTCGGCGATGCGGTCGAGCTCGGCGCGCGTCGGCTTGGTCGCCGCGCTCTTCAATTGCCCGCACGCGGCCATGATGTCGCGCCCGCGCGGGGTGCGCACCGGCGCCGAGATGCCGGCCTTGAAGATCAGGTTGCTGAACGCACGCACGCGCTCGGGCGTCGAGCATTCATAGGGCGCGCCCGGCCAGGGGTTGAAGGGGATCAGATTGACCTTCGCGGGCAGCTTGTATTGCTTGATCAGCCGGACGAGCTCGCGCGCGTCCTCGTCACTGTCATTCTTGTCCTTGAGCATCACATATTCAAAGGTGATGCGCCGCGCATTGTTCGCGCCGGGATAATCGGCGCACGCCTGCAGCAGCTCCTCGATGCCATATTTGCGGTTGAGCGGCACGATCTCGTCGCGGATTTCCTTCGACACCGCGTGCAGCGACACGGCAAGGTTGACGCCGATCTCTTCGCCCGCGCGCGCCATCATCGGGACGACGCCGCTCGTCGACAGGGTGATGCGGCGCTTCGACAGCG
Organism: Sphingopyxis sp. LARHCG72; assembly: GCF_052871675.1. NCBI lineage: Bacteria > Pseudomonadati > Pseudomonadota > Alphaproteobacteria > Sphingomonadales > Sphingopyxidaceae > Sphingopyxis > Sphingopyxis sp. LARHCG72. The sequence goes on from NZ_JBIXJU010000001.1 coordinate 856,460, forward strand.
CCAGCCCGTCGCCGTCCATCACGATCTTGAGGGCGCCCTTGACCTCGTCGAAATTATACAGCGGTTCGCCCATGCCCATCATCACGATGTTGGTGAGCATCCGGCCGTCGGCGGTATAATGCCCGGCCTCGTCGTCATAGTCCTCGTCCTCGGGATCGGCGCCGAAGCCCGCCATCGTTCCCTTCGGCCATTCGCCGAGCGCATCGCGCGCGAGCAGCACCTGCCCGACGATCTCGCCTGCGCCGAGGTTGCGGACGAGGCGCATCGTGCCGGTGTGGCAGAAACGGCAGTTCAATGTGCAGCCGACCTGGCTCGACACGCACAAGGTTCCCCGGTCGGCGTCGGGAATGAAGACCATTTCATATTCCTGGCCGTCGGCGGCGGCGAGCAGCCACTTGCGCGTGCCGTCGTTCGACACCTGCGCTTCGCGTACCGTCGGGCGGCCGATGATGAAGCGGTCGGTCAGCCAGGGGCGCATCGTCTTGGCGATGTCGGTCATTGCCTCGAAATCGGTGACGCCGCGGTGATAGATCCAGTGCCAGATCTGCTTGGCGCGCAGCTTCGCACCCTTGGCGTCGAGCCCGGCTTCGACCAGCACCCCACCGATCGCGTCGCGCGTCAGCCCGACGAGGTCGATGCGGTTGCCGCCGCGCAAGGGAACGGTGCCCGTCGTGACGGGGTCGATATGGCCGGGAATCTGCATGATGCGCGGCCATATAGTGGCAAAGCGCCGTTTGCGCCAGCCCCGGCTGCAAACGGCCCTTTCCTTACCGTTACAGCGACTTCAGCATGGCCAGCACCTGCGGCACCGTCCCGCTCGCCTCGGCATTGCGCAGCGGGAGGACATTCTGCACCAGGATCTCTGCGGGCGTCGGCTCGGCCGCAAACAGCGCCATCACCTCGTCGGCGAAGTCGTCGAGCGGCATATAGCCCTCGCGCGTCGACTGGCCGGGGGTGAGGTCGGTACGCACTGCGGGCGGGGCGAGCTCGATCACCTCGACCTTGCCTTCGAGCTGGATGCGCAGCGCGACCGTATAGCTGTGCATCGCCGCCTTCGTCGCCGAATAGGTCGGCGCCTTGGGGAAGGGGACAAAGGCGAGGCCCGACGTCACATTGACGATCGCGCTGTCCGCCTGCGCCGCCAGATGGTCGACTAGCGCGTCGGTCAGCCGGATCGGCCCGAGGATGTTGGTGACGACGGTCGCTTCGGCCTGCGCGAGGTCGCGCTTCGCGCTTACGTCCTCGGCGTTCATGATACCGGCATTGTTGACCAGCACGTTGAGCGAGGGGAAGCGCGCCACCACCGCAACGGCAAAGGCCGCGATGGCATCCGGGTCGGTGACGTCGAGCGATACCGCGTGCATGTTCGGACGGCCGATGGTCGCTGCCGCCAGCTTGTCGGCGTTGCGCCCGGTTATGATCACCGTGTTGCCGGCGTCGTGCCAGCGCTGCGCGAGCGCCAGCCCGATGCCCGAACCTCCGCCGGTGACGAGGATGGTGTTGCCTGTGGTTTTCATGAGGGTCTCCTTCGGGGGTGGTGAGGAGATTTAGATATCCCTATACTCTCTAAAAGAAAGTAGGCACCCAAAAGTGCGATAGTTACCGAAAAGAGAGATTTGGATTTTCTGCCATGCCTGCCCCTCAGAAAAATGCCTATGATCCGGATGCGCCGGTCGATCCGCGCGTCGAAACGCTCGTCAACGAACTGATCGGCCGAGTCGCCGACAAATGGACGCTGCTCGTTCTCGAAGAGCTGGAGGATCATGGCACCTGCCGGTTCACCGAATTGGGGCGGCGCGTTCCCGGCATCAGCCAGAAGATGCTGACGCAGACGCTGCGCCAGATGGAGCGTGACGGGCTGCTCGTGCGGACAGTGCATCCGGTCGTCCCGCCCAAGGTCGAATATTGCCTGACAGAGCTCGGCCACAGTCTGGGTGAGGCCTTCTGCGGCGTCTGGGTCTGGGCGGAGGCCAATCTGGAAAAGGTGGCAAGGGCGCGGATGGCGTTCGACGCGCGGGATTGAGGCCGGTAAATTTGCGTTTTCCGCTAATGATTGCGGATATGCTCTCCGCGAGCCTCCGGCCGGTGAGCCAACATCAATTTTGGGGAGGCCTGGCGCCTCGCATCCAGTCGGGCGCGCTAGGCGGAGGAACGAAAACGCTACAGCTGCCGCGTTCGTCGATTATGGTCTTTTCGTTGTAAGTGACCAACCGTCGATAGGTTAGCGACCGGCGATTTATGACATAGCCCCCCTTGAACGTGTCCGGCCAATTGTCGGGGAACGCTACATTGTCCCCAATGAAATTGGCGCCGACCTCCCTCGTTCCTGTCGGAACGGGGTATCTCACCTTTCCCTCGCTTTCGACGAGAGTGAATGGTCCTGTAGCAAATGAGGCAGCCGGATCCGCCTGCTCCGACCGACAGTGCAGAACCATCTCGTTCGAGGCTGCGGCCAAGAGTAAGCCGAATATTATCATGGCTCCAAATAGCAAGCGGCCGGGATACGTCAAACGACGCGGTTCATCGCACGACGGCCGTTCGTCACGAACGGACCTTCCAACCTCCGGACGGTGCGAAACCCATAAGGAAAGCCGGGACCATGATCGTGCCCGAATCATGGCCCCGGCTTTGACGGGCCCTGCAACTTGGGTCCGCCGGTCAGTTGCGGATTGAACTGACCCGGATCGGCTCGTCGCGCGAAGCATTGGCGACCACGACATCGGCGTGCGCCGAGGCGACGCGCTTTGTGTCGCGGCGGCATTGCCGCACGTCATTCTTGCCCGCGATGTCGAAATCGGGCGCGGTGCCGCACACGGTGACGACGGCGCGCCAGATGCGGCGGTCCAGCGCCTTCGCGCCGTCCGCAGTCCGAAGGTCGAGGTCTTTGTGTGCGACCGCGACGCTCGGGTTCGCGGGTTCGGTTTGTGCCGATACGGGCTGGCCGATCGATACGGCAGCGAGGGCGGCGAGGATCAGAAGCTTTTGCATCTTGAGTCTCCATCGGCCGGCTAGGGAGGAGGGGAGGAAGCCGGTAAGACAGAAATAATCGATCGCCCGGAGCGACGGGAGCAACGATGTTGCGCGGCCATTCTGCAAAATTGCAGAATGAGGGCGGGGCCATTATGTCGCACAAGGCGTCATGTATGATTGGAACGACCTGAAGGCCTTTCTGGCCGTTGCCGAGACCGGCAGCACCCTGTCGGCGGCGCAGGCGATGCGCGTCAGCCAGACGACCGTCGCGCGGCGCATCGCCGCGCTCGAGGAAGCGACCGGCCTCAACCTGTTCGAGCGGCGGCAGGCGGGTTATGCGCTGACCCCGGTGGGCGAAGCGATGGTGGCGAGCGCGGTTGCGGTGCGCGATGCCGCCGACCGCTTCGGCGACGCGGCGGGTGCACGCTCGCGCGATGCGGGCGGCACGGTCAGCCTGACGACGATGGAAATCTTCGCGGTCACCGTCCTGCCGCCGATCCTGCGCGATCTTCGCGCCGCGCATCCCGGCATCCACATCCATCTCGACACCTCGGACGAACCGCGCGACCTCGGAGCGGGCGCCGCGGACATTGCGATCCGCAGCAGCAAGCAACCTGCGGGCGCGGGGCTCGTCGGGCGGCGCATCGCCGACAATCCCTGGACCGTCTATTGCAGCCGCGCCTATGCCGATCTGCACGGCATCCCGCACGGCCGCGCCGAGCTTGCCACCCACCCCTTCATCGGCGGCGGCGGCGGGGTCTGGGAACCCTATCAGGCGTGGCTGCGCCAGCATGGACTCGAGGAATCGGTGGTGATGCAATATGACACGGGGTCGGGGCTGCTCGCGGGCGTGCGCTCGGGTATGGGCCTCACCATCCTGCCCGCCTTCATCGCCGATCGCGAACCCGACCTGATCCGCTGCATTCCGCCGAAGACCGAAGACACCACGGGGCTGTGGCTGCTGACCCACGAACGGCTGCGCCACGTCCCGCGCGTGCGCCTCGTCCTCGATTTTCTCGCGGCAGAACTGACGAAGCTCGCGCGCGGCTAGGCGAGCGCCGCCTCCACCGCCGCATCGACGTGCAGCGCCAGCGTGTCGAACAGCGGCACCGCGCTATCGGCTTCGCCGACGAGCAGCATGATTTCGGTGCACCCAAGGACGATCGCCTCGGCGCCGTCGGCGATCAGCGCGGCGATGATCCGCCGATATTCGGCGCGCGATGCGTTGCGGATCACCCCCTGCACCAGCTCGTCGTAAATGATGCCGTGGACGACCCTGCGGTCGGCATCGCCGGGGATCATCGCCTCGATTCCCGCTGCCGCCATGCGCGCGGTGTAGAAGGGCTTTTCCATCGTGAAGGCGGTGCCGAGCAGCCCGACGCGCGAAAAGCCCGCGGCCTTGACCGCGGCGATGGCGGGGTCGGCGATGTGAAGCAGCGGCGCCGGCGTTGCCGCCTCGACCGCCTCGGCGCACAGATGCATCGTGTTCGCGCAGATCAGGAGCAGTTCGGCTCCGCCCGCCGTCAGGGACCGGGCGGCGTCGGCCATCTGGCGATCGAGCACGTCCCAGTCGCCGCTCGCCTGCAATTCGGCGATGGGCGCGAAATCGAGCGACAACAACAGGATGCGTGCCGAATGCAGCCCGCCCAGCCGCGCCCGCACGCCTTCGTTGAGCAGCCGGTAATATTGCGCCGAGCTTTCCCAGCTCAGGCCGCCGATCAGGCCGATTGTCTTCATCGCGTCCGTCCGTTCCGAAATGACTGTCCTACAATATGGTGCAGATCTAGCCTGACCGACAATGACGTGCGACGCAGCTTTCCTCCTAACCGCTACAGACGCCCTTCAGCGCCCCTCGACATGCGCGACGAAATGCCATTTGCGCGTGAAGTTACGCAGAAATATGCCGTTCCGCAGAAGCGCCTCAGCGAAGCTTCGCGCATCCCAGCGCCGCCGCGTCGATCGCGGTCGCGGCGCCGCGCAGCCGGTAAGTGTCGGCGATCGCACCGCCGGTGGCGGTGCCGCTCTCGACGCTCATGCTCGGCGCCGATCGCATCGCGGCGACGATGGCGGCGTCCATCCGCGGATCGCTCGCCCAGCCGTGCGCGCCATTGCCGGTCAGGATGAAGCGGCGGCTGCCGATCGTCAGGCGCAGCTCGCGATCCGGCGCGCGCGCTTTCGATAGGCGGACATAGAATTGCCCGCGAATGCGCGATTTCGGCCAATATCCGATGCTGGCATAGGCCTTGACCTGCGGTGTGCCGATCGTTGCCGACGGCGCGGCGAGAGCGTAGCAGCGCGGGGCCGCGGGATCGCGGAACGCACCCCAGCCATCGAAAATGCCGAGCGCCGTCGGGCCAGCGGCCAGCGCGGTGACGGGCATCGCCGCCGCTATCATGAAAAGGGAGGCCCAGCGCCGCATCGCGCCTCGTTCGCGCGATTGGGGATGCTTTGCAAGCATGGCTTGCACGCATCGTCCCGTGCGTTAAGGAAGGTGAACATTTTCAGGGGCCAGAATCGGGGTACGAATCGCCTCCGATGGTCTGTCCCTCAGGGACTTTTCCCGAGAAGCACGCAGGATGGCGGATTAGAATGAAAGCGACGATCGAACGCGCAGTGTTGTTGAAGAGCCTCGGCCACGTCCAGTCGGTGGTCGAACGGCGCAATACCATCCCGATCCTCTCGAACGTGCTGATCGAAGCCGATGCGTCGGGCCAGCTCAAATTGATGGCGACCGACCTCGACCTGCAGGTCGTCGAAACGATCGCGGCAAAGGTCGAGACGCCGGGTACGACGACCGTGTCGGCGCACACGCTTTTCGAGATCGCACGCAAGCTTCCCGAGGGTTCGGAAGTCAGCCTTGCCGCGGCTGAGGGCAAGATGCAGGTCAAGGCCGGCCGCTCGAACTTCAACCTGCCGACGCTGCCGCGCGACGATTTCCCGGTGATCGCCGAGGGTGACCTGCCGACCAATTTCGAGCTGCCCGTCGCCGAGCTGATCCAGATCATCGACAAGACGCGCTTCGCGATCTCGACCGAGGAAACGCGCTATTACCTCAACGGCATCTTCCTGCATGTCGCCGAGGATGCGTCGGGTCCGGTGCTCAAGGCCGCGGCGACCGACGGTCACCGCCTCGCGCGCTACACCGTGACGCGCCCCGACGGCGCGTCGTCGATGCCCGACGTCATCGTGCCGCGCAAATGCGTCACCGAAATCCGCAAGCTGCTCGACGAGGCCGAAGGCAATGTCGAAATCAGCCTGTCGGCGTCGAAGGTCCGCTTCCAGCTCGGCAACGCGATCCTGACCTCGAAGCTGATCGACGGCACCTTCCCCGACTATAGCCGCGTCATCCCGACCGCGAACGACAAGCTGCTCAAGGTCGATCCGAAGAGCCTCTATCAGGGCGTCGACCGCGTCTCGACGATCGCCAGCGAAAAGACCCGTGCGGTCAAGGTCGGGCTCGACAAGGACCGCATCACGCTGTCGGTCACCAGCCCCGAAAACGGCACCGCCGCCGAAGAGGTCGCGGCCGCCTATGACAGCGACGCGATGGAGATCGGCTTCAACGCCCGCTACCTCAGCGACATCCTCGGCCAGGTCGACGGCGACAGCGTCGAACTGCACCTCGCCGACGCGAATGCGCCGACGCTGATCCGCGAAAGCGAAAAGAGCCCGGCGCTCTATGTGCTGATGCCGATGCGGGTCTGACGACCCGCTAAAGCCCAAAACAAAAAAAAAGGCCCCGCACTTGCGGGGCCTTTTCTTATCCGGCCTTCGCGACCCGCCAGATCACCCCGCCGGTGTCGTCGGCGATCAGCGCGCTGCCATCCTTTGCGACCTTCACATCGGCCGGGCGGCCGCGGGTGGTCTTGCCGTCCTTGCCGAGGAACTGGTCGAGCAGGGTGACGGGCAATGCGTCGGCGGGCTTGCCGTTCGCGCCGAACTTGACGAACACAACGTCATATCCCGTGACGGGTTCGCGGTTCCACGACCCGTGGCGCGCGACGAGCACGCCGTTCGCCCAGCGCTCGCCGAGGTCGAGACCCTGCGTGAAGGTCATGCCGAGCGGCGCGGTGTGGGCGCCGAGGCCATATTCGGGGCGCTTCACATATTGCCGACGATCCTCGGCTTCGGGCTCGACGCGCGGATCGATGTAGCCGCCCCAATAATACCAGGGCCAGCCATAGAAATCGCCTTCGGTGATGTCGGTCAGATAATCGGGGACAAGGTCGCTGCCGAGCATGTCGCGTTCATTCACCACGGTCCACAGCCGGTCGGTGCCGGGGTAGAAGCCGAGCCCGACGGGATTGCGGATCCCCGCGGCAAAGGTGCGCATATATTTATTCTCGGGCCGCACCTCGAGCACGCTGGCGCGGCGGAATTCGCGGTTCATCCCGGCTTCGCCGATATTGGAGTCGGCGCCGACGCCGATATAGAGCCAGCCATTGGGTGCGGCGACGAGGCTCTTGGTCCAGTGGCGATTGGTGCCCTTCGCGGGCAGGTCGACGATTTTCGCGCCCTTGCCGCTCATCTTCGTCTCGCCCGCCACATAGGGGAAGGCGAGCAGCGCGTCGGTGTTGGCGACATAGAGCGTCGTGCCGACCAGCGCCATGCCATAGGGCGAATTGAGCCCCGTGATATAGGCGGTCTTCATCTCGGCCTTGCCGTCGCCATCGGCGTCGCGGAGCAGGGTGATGCGGTTTGCCGACGGCTTGCGGCCTGCTCCGCCCTTGCCCATCAGATTCTTCATCACCGCGCCCTGCACGCCGCCGTCCTTGCGCGGCGGACTTTGCGATTCCGCGACGAGCACGTCGCCGTTCGGAAGGACGAGGATCGTGCGCGGGTGATCGAGCCCTTCGGCAAAGCGCGCGACGGCGAGGCCTTGCGCGGCGCGCGGTGACTGTCCTGCGGGCCAGTTCGTCGCTTCGGGCACGTTGACCGTCGGGAAGCTCTCGGTGCGCTGCGATGCCATGACGGGCACCCGGCCGCTGAGTTCGGCGGTCGAGAAGCGCGCCACGTCGGGGCGCGACATGACGTAGAAGGTGATGCCGCCGGCGATCAGCAGTAGGAGCAGGGCGAGCAGGGCATATTTCAGGATCTTGCGCATGGCGCCCTGTCTACACGGGCGACGCGCGGCGTCAAAGGGGGTTGCGCGCGCGCGACAAGGTTAACCGCGGAGGCGCTTCGATTAACCTTACCCGGTTGTTCATTACGGTTGGGAACGGCACGGTGAGGGGCGAGGCGTAAGACGACCGTCCACGTAACGGACTAGGAATTCGATGCACCTCCCAGCCCCTTTTATGACCGATCGCACCGCGGTCGAAGATGCCCATGCGCTCATCAACATGCATGGCGAGGAAGCGGGTTTCGCCGCCGCAGCGCGCGCCGAGCAATATCGCGTGCTCGGCAATCATGTCCATTTCGCGCGCTGGCGCCAGATCGAACGGCTGATCACCTATCTCTCGGTCGAGGACGTCCTCGACACCGTGCACTAGGCGTTACAGGCGCAGGCCAGCCGTTTCGGGCAATCCCGCCATGATGTTGAGGTTCTGGACGCAGGCGCCGCTGGCACCCTTGCCCAGATTGTCGAGCCGCGCGACGAGGCGCGCCTGGCTGGCATCACCATTGGCAAAGACGAACAGTTCGATCCGGTCGTCGCCCGCATCCGACGCGCGAAGCAGCATTTCGCCGTCCGCCGGCGCCTCGCCCATGACGACGACGGGGCTCGCGCCATAGAAATCGGCGAGCGCGGCGCGCAGCGCGTCGGGCGATGCGGCACCGGGCATGGCATTCAGCGGCAGCGGAACCTCGACCACCATCCCCCGGTGCGCGGCGATCACCGCGGGCGAAAACAGCGGGCCGATCGACAGGCCGCACCGCGCCTGCATTTCGGGCACATGCTTGTGGCCGAGGGCGAGCGCATAGCCGCGCCATGCGATGTCGGTATCCGCTTCGAAACGTTCGATCAGCGCCTTGCCGCCGCCCGAATAGCCACTGACCGCGTGGCAGATATAGGGCCAGTCGGCAGGAAGCAGGCCCGCCTGCACGAGCGGCGCGACCAGCGCGATAAAGCCGGTCGAATAGCAGCCGGGGTTCGACACGCGCGGGGCGGCGCCAACGGCATCGTGCCCGCTGACTTCGGGAAAGCCATAGATCCAGCCCGGCGCGACGCGATGCGCGGTCGATGCGTCGATGACGCGCGTGCGGTCATTGCCGATCATCGCGACCGCTTCGCGCGCCGCATCGTCGGGAAGGCAGAGGATCACAAAATCGGCGTCGTTCAGCGCCTCGCGCCGCGCCGCAGCATCCTTGCGGCGCGCGTCGTCGAGCGTGATCAGCGCGAATTCGTTCCGCCCCGCAAGGCGCTCGGCGATTTCGAGGCCCGTCGTACCCGCCGCGCCGTCGATGAAAACCGTCTTTGTCATATCTTATCGCAGTCTTTTATATCCGCTCACCGGCGGATCATGATCCTTTGCAGCCGAACGCGCGATGACGTCGGCCAGCGGCTCGGCCTTCACCGCCATCCATCGTCGGCTGGCATGGATGATGTTGCGGTCGTCGGCCATGATGCCGACATGGCCGGGGAAGAAGACGAGGTCCCCGCGCGCGAGCGCCGCGGGGTCGACATCCTTGTCGGCGCCGAGCGCGGCCAGTTGCAGGTCGCTGTCGCGCGGCAACTGGATGCCGGCCCCGGCCCACGCAAGCTGGACGAGGCCCGAACAATCGATGCCCTTGGCGGTGCGGCCGCCCCACGCATAGGGCGTTCCGATCATCTCTTCCGCGAGCCCCGCGGGATCGTTACCCTCCGTCCCGACTTCGGCAAGCGCGGCGAGCGGCAGATAGCCGTGCGACGTCGCGAGCCATTCACCCTCGGGCTCGCCCATCACCAGCGCGCCGCGCGGCAGGACGGCAGGGCCGCCGCTCGCGGCGTCGGGGGCGCTGTGGAGCATCGCCTCGATCATTGCGACGCGATGGGTCGGTGCGATCGGCGCGGCGAGCGCCTCGGCGGCGAGATAGCCGACATAATGGTCCGCAAGGCAATAACCCCACGCCCAGCCGCCGGTGAGGTCGAGCAGCGCAAAGCCTTCGCCGAACAGCAATTCGCTCGTCTGGTCGGCGTCGACCGACGGCGATGCGCGCAGCGATGCGGCGGGGAGCACGCCGCTGCGCATCATCGGCGCGGCATAATGCGGCGCGAAATGCGTTCCGGCGACGGCGATATCGGCAAGGTCGGGGCGGATCGCGACGACGCGTGGGTCGAACGCCTGCGACGTACCCGTCAGGCCAAAGCGATCACGGCCCGCGCCGACGACGCCGGGACGCCCCATGCGCACGCGATTGGCCCCTGAATTTTCACCGCTTTTTGCTGTCACTTGCCGTCCTGTGTAAACCCGACATCCGCGCGCCGCGGACAATCGCGCGCCATTAGACCAGCAGGCCCCGCTTTATCAAGAATGTTCAGTTTTTCCCGCGCCGGTCGTAGCGCGACTGGAGCATCGCCCATGCCGCGCGCAGCCCCAGCGCGGCGCCGCCTTTCGGGCGCCCGTGCTTGGCCGCAGGGCGCCAGGCGAAGGTGTCGACATGCGCCCACAGCGCGCCCTCGGGCACGAAGCGCTTCAGGAACAGTGCCGCCGTAATCGTCCCGGCGAAGGGCGAACTGCCCGCATTGCCAAGGTCGGCGATGTCGGTTTCGAGCAGGTCGGCATAGCCATCCCACAAGGGCATCCGCCACAGCGGGTCGTCACGCTCGATCCCGCCCGTCAGCATCGCGTCGGCGAGCGCATCGTCGTTTGCGAAAAGCGGCGGCAGGTCGGGGCCGAGCGCCACGCGTGCGGCGCCCGTCAGCGTCGCGAAATCGACGATCAGTTCGGGCTTGTCCTCGCCGGCCCTCGCCAGCGCATCGCCGAGCACCAGACGGCCTTCGGCGTCGGTGTTGCCGATCTCGACCGTCAGGCCGAGGCGGCTCTTGAGCACGTCGCCAGGACGAAAGGCGTCGGCCGAGATGGCGTTTTCGGCGGCGGCGACAAGACAGTGCAATCGCACGGGCAGCCCGCTCGCCATCACCAGCTCGGCGAGCGCGAGGACATGTGCGGCGCCGCCCATATCTTTCTTCATCAGCCGCATTCCCGCCGCGGGCTTGATGTCGAGCCCGCCGCTGTCGAAGCTGATCCCTTTGCCGACCAGCGCGACGCGGGGATGGTCGTCCTTGCCCCACTCGATCTCGATCAGGCGCGGCGCGTGATGCTTCGCGGCCGCGCGGCCGACCGCGTGGATCATCGGATAGCCCTGTTCGAGCGCCTCGCCCTTGGTGACGCTGAGCCTGCCGCCATGCGCCTTCGCGATGCGTTCGGCGGCTTTCTCGATCGCCGCGGGTCCCATGTCGGCTGCCGGCGTGTTGACGAGGTCGCGGACGAGCGCGACCGCGCGCATTTCGGCGACCAGCGGCGCGATGGCGCCGACGTCGCTGGTCAACAGGACGCGCGGGCCCTTGGTCGGCGGGTTCGATTTATAGGTGTCGAAGCGATACTGCGCGCTCATCCAGCCGAACAGCGCCTTGCCCGGCTGCTGGCCTTCGAGGCGGTAGCGGCCCTCGGGCAGGATCTGCCCCAGCTTGGCGAGACACCATGCCGACAGGCTGTCGACCCTGGCGACCGTCGTGACGACGGCCCATTTTTCGGGGTCGTCGCCGGGCAGGATCGCGTGGACGAAGGCGTCGGGTTTGAAGCCGACCGCGGCGAGATGCGCGCGCTCGCGCGCGTTTCGACCCTTGAGCCATTCGTCATAGCCTTGCTTGTCGACGAGATGGATCGTGCGGGCATCCTGTCCCTTGTCGGGCTGGATCAGGTCGGAATAGTCGGTCATGCGGCCGTGCTAGGCCGCTTGGGATATTTTGTCGATTCCCGGCGTTATGCCTGAATGATGACTGCAAATTCCCGGCGTGAAGCCATCCCGATCCTTGCCGCAGCCTTGCTGCTTGCAGGGTGTTCCGAGGACAAGCCGACACCGGCGGAGAAGGCGGCGGCGGCGGCCGTTCCCGGCGCCCCGCCCGGCGGCGCGGCCGATGTCGCCGCGAAAAATGCGCCCGCATCGAACGTCAAGGAAAGCAACGACCTGATCGAGTTTGCCTACTCCTATCCGCGCGATGCGGCGGCGATCCCCGAATTGGCCGCGTGGCTCGACGGCGATCGCGCGACGAAACGCGACGCGCTGATCGCCGCGGCGCAGCGTGACCAGGCGGCGGCCGAGAAGGGCGGATTTCCCTATCGTGCGCATAGCCATCTGCAGGCGTGGCAGCGGGTCACGAGCACACCGCGCTTCCTCAGCCTGTCGGCGGAGATCGGAACTTATACGGGCGGCGCGCACGGCATGACGAATTTCGACACTTTGCTGTGGGACCGCAACCGGCGCAAGCAGCTCAAGCCGCTCGATTTGTTCACGAGCGGGGAAGCGTTCGACGCGGCGATAAGGGATAGCTTCTGCGACGGCATCAAGCGCGCAAAGGCGGCAAAAGGCATCGTCGCCGACGAGGCGCCCGACAGTGTCTTTGCCAAATGCCCGCCCGCTTCGGCGCAGACGGTGTGGCTCGGCTCCACCGACGGGCGCTATCTCGACCGGATGACGATTGCGATCGCGCCTTATGAAGTCGGCGCCTTTGCCGAGGGCAGCTACAAGATCAACGTGCCCGTGACCGGCGCGCTCGTCCGCGCATTGAAGGACGAATATGCGCGCGATTTTCTCCCCATCAACTAAGCCGAAGGACAAGGTCATGGCGAAGCAGCCCAAAGCTGGCAAGGTTGGCGAAAGCGCGAAAGAGAAGAAGGGCAAGCGGAGCGCCGCGGCGAAGCTGCGCCGCGCCGTGGGGTCGGGCAAGACGATTGCGAAACCGCCATCCGACCGCGAAGCCGACCTCGACCGCGCGCCCAGATGGCAGCCGCGCTATCCGGGATCGGGGCGCCTTGACGGCAAGGTTGCGATCGTCACCGGCGGCGACAGCGGGATCGGCCGCGCGGTGTGTGCGCTCTTCGCGCGCGAAGGCGCCGATATCGCGATCGTCCATCTCGAGAACCGCGCCGACGCCGCCGAAACCGCCGCGATCGTCGAAGCCGAGGGGCGCCGCGCGATCGCGTTCAAGGCCGACGTCGGCAAGGCGAAGGCGGGCGAAAAGATCGTCGCGCAAACTGTCGACAAGCTTGGCCGTCTCGACATCCTCGTCAACAATGCCGGCGAACAACATCCGGCGGAGGATATTCGCGATATCAGCCCCGAGCAGCTTCAGCAGACTTTCGCGACCAACATCTTCGGCATGTTCTACCTCGTTCAGGCGGCGTTGCCGCACCTGAAAAAGGGTGCGGCCATCGTAAATTGCACCAGCGTCACCATGTATCAGGGGTCAAAGGCACTGCTCGATTACAGCGCCACCAAAGGGGCGATCACCGCATTCACCCGCTCGCTCAGCGAAAATCTGGTAGGCAAGGGCATCCGCGTGAACGCGGTCGCGCCGGGGCCGATCTGGACCCCGCTCAACCCGCGCGGCGGCGCGCCGGCGAATAAGGTCGCGACCTTTGGTGAGGGCACGCCGATGAAGCGCCCGGGCGAACCCAATGAAGTCGCGCCCGCCTTCCTCTTCCTCGCGTGCGACGACAGCAGCTATATGTCGGGCCAGGTGTTGCATCCCAATGGCGGCACGATCGTTAATGGCTAGCGGGGCGGGCAAGGAGAATATCCATGCCAGCCAAATCGAAAGCCCAGCAGAAAGCCGCCGGCGCCGCGCTCAGCGCCAAGCGCGGCGACACGCCCAAGTCGAAACTCAAAGGCGCATCGAAAGAGATGGCCGAGAGCATGACCGAAAAACAGCTCGAAGACTTCGCGAAGGGCTCGACCAAGGGCAAGCCCGAACACGTCGACTAGGTTTACTCCGCGGCTTCGAGCTCCGCCGGAGCCGCCGCCGCTTTCGCCTGCGCGTTGGTGAAGGTCAGCACCCCGTCGGCGATCGCGCCGGTGCGCATGTCGACCCGGTCCTGCACATAATTCTGGCTGAGCCGCCAGGGCAGCGCGACCGTGCTCTTCGGCATGATATGCAGTGAACGCTGGATATAGCCCGACGAGAAGTCGAAGACATTTTCCTCTTCGAGGCTCGACGGGTCGGCGAGCGCGGGGGTCGCGACGGTCGTCCCGGTATCGCGCATATGGTTGAGCACGCGGCATACATATTCGGACACGATGTCGGCGCGCAGCGTCCAGCTCGCGTTGAGATAACCGAACACCGCCGAGAAGTTCGGCACGTTCGAGAACATGCACGCCTTGTAATAGAAATGATCGTGCCAATCGACGGGCGCGCCGTCGACGCGCACCGGGATCTTGCCGGCGACCGCGAGCTTGAGGCCCGTCGCCGTGACGATGATATCGGCGTCGAGATGCTTGCCCGATTTGAGCTGTATGCCCGTCGCGTCGAATTTCTCGATATGATCGGTCACCACCGACGCCTTGTCGGCCTTCATCGCCTCGAAGAAATCGGCGTCGGGGACGAGGCACAGCCGCTGGTCCCACGGATTATAGGGCGGGGTGAAGGCTTCGGCGTCGTAACGGTCGCCCAGGCTCTCCTGCAGCTTCTTGGTCAGGAACTCCTTGACCTTCTCGGGCTTCTCGCGCGCACGGCGGAAGGCGAGGTCCTGCAGCCGGACATTCTTGAAGCGGGTGATCTTGTATGCGAGCTCTTCGGGCAGGAATTTGCGCAGGAAGTTCGCGAAGCCATCCTTCGCCGGACGGATGAAATACCAGGTCGGCGTGCGTTGCAGCATCGTGACGTGCGCGGCTTCCTTCATCGACGGGACGATGGTGACCGCGGTCGCGCCCGATCCGATCACGACGACCTTCTTGTCCTTGTAGTCGAGATCTTTAGGCCAGAATTGCGGATGGATGATCTGGCCCTGGAAATCCTCGCGGCCTGCAAACTGGGCGTCGAAAGGTTCGTCGTAATCATAATAGCCAGAGCCGAGATAGAGCCAGCGCGCGGTCGTGGTCGAGGTCGCGCCCTTGCTGTCCTCCATCGTCACCGTCCAGCGTGCGGCGGCGCTGTCCCAATCGGCGCCGACGACCTTGCTGTCGAGGCGGATGCGCTCGCGAATATGGCGTTCGTCGACGATGCGGTTGAGATATTCGAGGATCGACGGGCCGTCGGCGATCGACTTCTCATGCTTCCACGGCTCGAACACAAAGCCGAGCGTGTGCATGTCGCTGTCCGAACGAATGCCGGGGTAGCGGAACAGATCCCAGGTGCCGCCTAGCTGTTCGCGGCGCTCGACAAGCGCGAAGCTGCGGTCGGGGCAATTCATCTGGAGATGCACCGCCATGCCGATTCCGGAAATGCCCGCGCCGACGATCAGCACATCCTGATCGACCGGTGCAGCTTTCGCATCCGCGGGGCGTTCCATCGTCGCCGTGCCTGCCATCATCCTGTCTCCCGACTATGTTTGATGGGTAGATTACGCACCGCGTTTCATTTTGCAATCGAATTGACGTTTACGGAAAGTGCGGCGGCGATGAAGCGTCCTTGTCGCTGTCACATTATTGTCATAGGGGCGTAGCCACTTTGTCAGCCATGGGCTCGCGCGCCCGAAATTCAGCGGAAAGGATGAAAGCCTCATGCGTCAGATCGCCGTCCTTCCCTATCGATTCGGCGGCCCCGCACAGGACGGGCCGACCGAAATCCTGCTGATCACGTCGCGCGAGACGAAGCGCTGGGTGGTGCCGAAGGGCAATCCGTTGACCGGCATGACGCGCCACGCCGCGGCGGCGGTCGAAGCCGAGGAAGAGGCGGGCGTGATCGGTGCGGTCTGTCCGACCCCGATCGGCAGCTATGAATATCGGAAGCGCCGCGCTAACGGCGCGTCGATCATGTATAATGTCGAAGTCTTCCCGCTCGCGGTGACGAACGAGCTCGAAGACTGGAAAGAAATGGACGAACGCGACCGCAAATGGTTCTCGTTCCGCGACGCTGCGTCGGCGGTCGAGGAGCCCGATTTGCAGGCGCTGATCCGCTCGTTCGGCGATGGCGGTTTCCGCGCCGTCGCCCAGCCGCGCGGGGTCGTCGAAAATGTAGCAGACAAGACAGGGGTTAGCTGGATGTTCGCATGGTTTCAGCGTTTGCTGCCGCGACAGGGAAATTTCTTTGAATTGTTCGAAAGCCACGCCGCGACGCTCGTCGCGGGGGCGAACGCCTTGTCCCGCATGCTGCAGGGCGGCGAGGGCATGGCCGACCATGTCCAGGAAATCATCGAACGCGAACATGACGCCGACGCGATCACCCGCGAAGTCCTCCAGACGGTCCGCCGCACCTTCCTGACCCCGTTCGACCGCAGCGCGATCACCGACCTGATCGCCTCGATGGACGATGCGATCGACGAGATGCAGAAGACCGCGGGCGCGGTCGACCTGTACGATGTTACCGAATTCGAGCCCGAGATGCGCGATATCGCGGGGATCATCGTCGATGCCGCGCGGCTGACAGCCGAAGCGTTGCCGCTGCTCCGCAACATCGGCGCCAACGGCCCGCGGCTCCACGAGCTCACCGAGCGGCTGGTGCGGATGGAAGGTCATGCCGACGAGATCCATGCCGCCGGGCTCAAGCGCCTGTTCCGCGAGCATGGCGAATCGAATCCGACCCGTTTCCTGATCACGCGCGAACTCTTCCGCCATCTCGAGCGCGTCACCGACAGCTTCGAGGATGTCGCGAACGAAATCGACGGTCTGGTCATCGACCACGCATAAGCGGGGGCGCCCACCATGCACGAACTCGCTTTCCCGCTCCTCGTCGGCCTCGTCCTCCTCGCGCTGGCGTTCGACTTCCTCAATGGCCTGCACGACGCCGCGAACAGCATCGCGACCGTCGTCGCGACGCGGCTGCTGCGGCCGGTGCAGGCGGTGCTGTTCGCCGCCTTCTTCAATTTCGCTGCCTATTTCCTGTCGATCATCTTCCCCGAACTGCACAAGGTTGCGGAGACGATCGGCAAAGGGATTATCGATAAGGATCTCGTAACCCCGGCGGTCGTGTTCGGCGCGCTCGTTGGCGCGATGTTCTGGAATGTCGTGACCTGGCTCAAGGGCATTCCGTCGTCGTCGAGCCACGCGCTCGTCGGCGGGATCGTCGGCGCGGGCGTCGCGCATGCCGGGTTTGAGGGGATCGAGTGGACGGGCCTCAACAAGACCGTCATCGCGATCTTCCTGTCGCCTCTGCTCGGCATGATGCTCGCGATGCTCGTGATGCTGCTCAGCAGTTGGGCGCTGCGCCGCGCGACCGCGAAATTTGCCGAAACCACCTTCCGTCGCCTCCACCTCCTGTCGTCGGCCGCCTATTCGATCAGTCACGGGCTGAACGATGCGCAAAAGACGATGGGTATCATCACCGTCCTCCTCTATTCGACAGGCTATCTCGGCGGCGAATTCCATATCCCGCACTGGGTCGCGTTCAGCTGCTATGTCGCCATCGCGCTCGGCACGCTGTCGGGCGGGTGGAAGATCATCGAAACGATGGGCGGCCGCATCACCAAGCTGTCGCATCATCAGGGCTTTGCGGCCTCGACCGGCGGCTCGATCATGGTCTTCACGGCGAGCCTGCTCGGCATCCCGGTGTCGACGACGCATACGATCACGGGCAGCATCATCGGCGCGGGCGTCGCGCGCCGTGCCAGTGCCGTGCGCTGGGGCGTCGCGGGCAATGTCGTCGCCGCATGGTTCATCACCATCCCGGCGAGCGCGGTCGTCGCGGCGGCCTTTTACGGGATTACGCGCCTGTTCTGATCATTTCGCCGGGCGATAATCGACGCTCGCTCCGCCGACCAATCGCACGGGGAGATAGAAGCCGTTGCCATAGGCCTTGATCTCGCCCGTTTCGAAGCGGTCGACGTGGGTGCGGATAACAAAGGCGCCTTCGCGCCGCTGGTCGACCGCGCGGCGTATTTTGCCTTGCAGTTCGTCCAGATCCTTCGTGAAATTCTGCGTCAGCGCATCGGCGATCAACGGTGCAAAACCTTCGCTGCGGCCGAGCAGGATGAGCAGGTCGCCGCCGACGCCGTCGGTGTCGCCGTTGATGACGAGGTCGGTAAAATGGACCTCGGCCGAACCCGGCTTGTTGGCCGGGACCGCGGTCATCCAGATGCGGCCGTGCGTGGGTTCGCCCGACCGCATTTCCAGTTTCGCATCGACGTCTACCCCGACTGCGATCCGGCCGCCCTCGGCGCCATAGATGGTCGATTTTCCGAAGATTACCATCATCGGACCGAGTTTCGGCAGCACGAAGGGCCGCTTCGACCGTCTGGCGAGGGCGCGGTCGACGACGGGCTGGAGCTGCGCATAGTCGGCGATCACCGGCACGCGGACGTCGAGATGCGGTTTGGGGATTTCGCGGACGAGGCGCGGCAACGGGGTCGGCGCAGGATCGGCGGGGCGCCCCGAAACGAAGGTTTCGGTGATCGCTTCCATCCCGAGATTGAGGTTCAGCCGGTGTCCCTCGATCCGGTAGCCGCCGTAAAGGATGCGCTGCGGAGTGACGCGCATCCAGACCGGCGGGTTTTCGCGGTTGAGTTCGAGCGATGTGAAGCTTTGTCGCCACACGTCGGCCGCCTGTTTGCGGATATCGAGCTTCGCGATCTCGCGGGTCACCTCGCGCTCGACGCCCGCTATCACGGGTTTCAGCTTGGCATCGGCCTCGTCGGTGAAGGTGATGCGTTTGCCGAGAAAGTCGATTCCCGGCGCCTTGGTCCAGCCATAGGTGATGCGCGCCTTGCCCTGGGTGCGCCAGTCGGGCGTGAGTTCGACGCGGATGCGCGCGTGCGCCATCGCGGCGCCGGTTGCGGTCTCACCTTTCAATAGCCCGCCGACGTCGCGCGCGGCGATCCGGGCGTTCAGCGGGACATCGACCACGATCTCTGCCCCTTCACCGCGCAGCCGCAGCGGCCCGCGCGTGACCTGCCCGACGATCGTGCAGGCGATCGGCGGGGTGACCTTGACCTTCTTGCCGAAGACCTTGACCTGCTGCGGCTTCACGCACGCGCGCTCGTGGCGGTTGATCGTCCACAGCGTCTTCGGCACCGCGCGTTCGAGCGCCTGCTTGAGCGAGGCGGTATTGGCGTTGATCGGAACCGCGATCAGCGATTTCTGTGTCGGGGAGGGTGCCTTGTCGGTCGCGCGGGGCGGCGCTTCGACGTCGGTCCGGCGGTCGCAGGCGGCGAGCGTCGTGACGGTCAGCAACGCAGCGATCGGCAGTTGGATAAAGCGCATGGCGTGCCTCTGATGCAATCCGTCGGGTTTATAACATCGGCGGAAGGAAGCCGTTCCTGACGGAAAAGGCCAGCGCTCTTTTTCGCTTGACCCTGCAGTTGCTACAGGCCGTATGGGCCATCCGGGGTAGCCGGCTCTCGACGAGGACGGGCCGCCAGTCATTCGAATCCCGGAGCTGTTTTCATGTCGTTATTCCCGTTCCTTCGTTCATCGCTGCTCGCGGCGGGCCTCACTGCGCTTGCGCCCTTTGCTGCGGCGGAGGCTCGGGCGCAGGATGTGGCCAATCCCGAAGTCACGGGAGAGGAAGCCGAGGAAGAAGAGGAAGAGATTCTGGTCCAGGCGACGCGGTCGGGGCGCCGCGTTGAGGACGAGGCGATCCGCGTCGACGTGATCGGGCGGGAGGAAATCGAAGAGAAAATGCTGATGACACCGGGCAATGTCTCGATGCTGGTGGCCGAGACGCCGGGGGTGCGGGTGCAGGTCACCTCGCCGGGGCTTGGCGCGTCGAATGTGCGAATGCAGGGCATGTCGGGTCGCTATACACAGCTCCTCAGCGATGGCCTTCCGATCTATGGCGGCAATTCGTCGATCGGCCTCTTGCAGATTCCTCCGACCGACCTCGGGCAGGTCGAGGTGATCAAGGGGGCGGCGTCGGCGCTGTACGGCCCGTCGGCGCTCGCAGGCGTCATCAACCTCGTGTCGCGCCGCCCTCGGGCCGATCCCGAGGCCGAGATGATGCTTAACGCGACGACGCGGGGCGGGCAGGACGCGACCGCCTATGCTGCGACGCCGCTCGGCGACGACTGGAGCGCGTCGGTGACCGGCGGTTTCCATCGCCAGTCGCGCAAGGACCTCGACGGCGATGGCTGGACCGACATGGCGCGTTATGAGCGCTGGACGGTGCGCCCGCGGCTGTTCTGGGACCGCGGCGACGGCGCGAACGCGCTTGTCACGCTGGGCGTGATGGACGAGCGGCGTCGCGGCGGCACGATGCCGGACGCGACGGTGCCCGATGGCACGGCTTTCCCGCTCGACCAGAACAGCCGGCGGGTCGACGGTGGCATCGTTGCCGAACTGCCGGTCGAAGGCGTCGGCAAGCTGCAATTCCGCGCCTCGGGCACATCGCAGAAACACGACCATCTATACGGGGCAAGCCGCGAGGACAACCGGCACGACACCTTGTTCGCCGAGCTGTCGCTGGGCGGCCGGGCTGGCGATACGAGCTGGCTTGCGGGGGCGGCGGTGCAACGGGATCGCTACCGCAACGCGGCGTTCGAGGTCTTCGACTATCGTTACACGGTGCCCGCGCTATTCGTGCAGGCCGAGCAGGAATTCGGCGATCTGTTCGTGCTCGCGGGCAGCGCGCGGCTCGACGATCACAGCGATTTCGGTACGCGGTTGAGCCCGCGGCTGTCCTTGCTGGTCCGTCCCGATCGCTGGACGGTGCGGGCATCGGTTGGACGCGGCTTCTATGCACCGACGCCCTTTGTCGATGCGATCGACGAGGCTGGCCTGTCGCGGCTCGATCCGCCGGGCGCGCTGAAGGCAGAGGTTGCCGACACCGCTTCGCTCGACATCGGCTATTCAAACGGTCCGTTCGAGGCCAATCTGACGCTGTTCGGCTCGAACGTCGATCATGGACTGCAACTGCGCGAGGTCGCGGCCGACCGCGTGCGGATCGTCAACGCCGACGGCACGACGCGGGCGCGCGGTGCCGAACTGACAGCGCGCTATCGCTGGAATGATTTCGTCGTGCGCGGCAGCTATGTCTATGTCGACGCGAGTGAGCCCGACCCGTCGGGTTCGGGACGTCGCGCTACGCCGCGTACGCCGAAACATACCGGCGGGCTCGTCGCGATGTGGGAAAAGCATGGGCGCGGGCGTATCGGGATCGAGGCTTATTGCACGGGGCGGCAGAGCCTCGACGGCAATCCGTACCGCACCGAAAGCCGCCGTTATGTCGAGCTCGGCGCACTTGGCGAGATGACTTTCGGCAAGGTCAGCCTGTTCGTCAATCTGGAGAATATCCTCGACGTCCGCCAGACGCGGCACGACCCGATCGTGCTGCCCGCGCGTGCGCCCGACGGGCGCTGGACGGTCGATGCGTGGGGGCCGACCGACGGCTTTGTCGCGAACGCGGGGTTCAGGCTCCGCTTCGGCGGGGGCCACTGAGGCCGCTAGCCCGTGACCACCCCGAACAGATCATGCTCGTCGGCGTCCTCGATCTCGACATCGACGATATCGCCGGCCTTCAGGCTTGCCGCGACGTCGCGGAGGTAGACATGACCGTCGATCTCGGGCGCGTCGGCCTGTGAGCGGCCGGTCGCGCCGATGCTGCCGTCCTCGTCCGCCTCGCCGACCTCGTCGATGATCACCGGTAACGTGCGGCCGATCTTGGCTTCGAGCTTCGCGGCACTGATCGCGGCGGTTTTGTCCATAATCCGCTGGTAGCGCTCTTCCTTGACCTCTTCGGGCACCTGATCGTCGAGCGCGTTGGCTCGCGCGCCGGCGACCGGTTCGAAGCGGAAAGCGCCGACACGGTCCAGCTGCGCTTCGTCGAGCCAGTCGAGGAGATATTGGAAATCCTCTTCGGTCTCGCCGGGGAAGCCGACGACGAAGCTAGAGCGAATCGAAATGTCGGGGGCGACCTGGCGCCAGCTCTTCAGCCGTTCGAGCACCTTCGCCTCGTTCGCGGGGCGCTTCATGCGCTTGAGAACGCTCGGGCTCGCGTGCTGGAAGGGGATGTCGAGATAGGGCGTCAGCAGCCCCTCGGCCATCAGCGGGATGACCGCATCGACGTGCGGATAGGGGTAGACGTAATGGAGGCGCACCCACGGGGCGCGGCCTTCGCTCGTCTTCAATTGCCCGAGTTCGCGCGCGAGGTCGGTCATATGCGCGCGCACCTCGCGGCCGTGCCACTGACGCGGGTCGTGGCGGATGTCGACGCCATAGGCCGAGGTGTCCTGACTGATCACCAGCAGTTCCTTGGTGCCCGCGGCGACGAGCTTTTCGGCCTCGCGCAACACCGCGTCGATGCGGCGGCTGACGAGTTTGCCGCGCAGGTCGGGGATGATGCAGAAGGAGCAGCTGTGATTGCAGCCTTCCGAAATCTTGAGATAGCTGTAGTGGCGCGGGGTCAGCTTCAGCCCGCCCTCGGGGACGAGATCGATGAAGGGGCCCTGCGTCGGCGGCGCGGCGTCGTGGACGGCATCGACGACCTGCTCATACTGATGCGCGCCGGTGACCGCGAGCACGTTGGGAAAGCGCGCGCGGATGACCTCTGCCTCATTGCCCATGCAGCCGGTGACGATGACGCGGCCGTTCTCGGCCATCGCTTCGCCGATCGCCTCGAGGCTTTCTTCCTTCGCCGAGTCGAGGAAACCGCAGGTGTTGACGAGCACGACGTCGGCGCCCGCATAGTCGGGCGACAGGCCGTAACCGTCGGCGCGGAGCTTGGTCAGAATCCGTTCGCTGTCGACGAGCGCCTTGGGGCAGCCGAGCGAAACCATGCCGACCTTCGGCTGGGTGGGGAGCGTTTTGACTGTCATGATTGGCGGCGCCTTTAGTCGATTTTGCGGCCCTTGTCACGCGCAGTGCGTCGGGGCATGGGGCGTGCGGTTTTGACGAAAGGACAAAGGCGATGGCGATCGGCGCGTTTGCAGCGGTTTCGGCGGCGATGGCCGTGGTGGCGGGGGCGTTCGGGGCACATGGTGCGTCGGGGCCGCAAGAAGCCGAATGGTTGCGCACCGGCGGGCTGTACCAGCTTGTTCATGCGGTCGCGGCGCTCGCGATTATGGGCTTCGCGCGCGGGCCGGCGATCATGCTGCTGGCCGGGGGCGCGCTGTTCGCGATCACCCTCTATGCGATGGCGCTCGGCGGGCCGCGCTGGCTGGGTGCGGTCACGCCGATTGGCGGCATGCTGCTGATTATCGGCTGGCTGTGGGCCGGCGGGCTCTACTGGCGCGGCTAGTCGGCTTCGCACGCCTCGCACTGGATAACCTCGACGATCATGTCGCCGGGTTCGAGCTTGTTGGTCTCGGCTTCCCAAAAGCCATAGGGCTTGCCGCCACGATAGATACGCAGGCCGCGCCCGCCGCTCGCCAGCCGATCGAGGCTGCTGCCGATTTCCTCGCCGCTGACCGGGCGTTCGCGCAGCTGTACCTTGCCGCCCACCGCGGCGAGATCGGCCATATAGTCGGCAACATGCGCCCCCTGCGCCGATCCGGCGAGCAGCAGGCCGGTGAAGCTGACCGGGTTGATGACATTGCTGGCGCCCGCCTGCCGCGCGAGCAGTTCATTGTCCTGTGTGCGGATGACGACGCTGATCGGCACATGCGGCGCAAGGTGGCGCACCGTCAGCACGATCAGGATCGACGTGTCGTCGCGCCCCGCCGACACGAGCACCGACTGCGCTTCGGCAATCCGGACGTCGAGCAAGGTCTCATCGCTCGACGCGTCACCTTCGAGCACGTTGCAGCCCGCGTTTTCCGCGGCGTTGACGCGCCCCCGGTTGCTGTCGATCACGACGATGCACGCGGGGTCGGTGCCGCGCGCGATCAGTTCGCGCACCGCCTCGGCGCCGCTGACGCCATAACCCAATACGACGATATGGTTGGTGAGCTTTGCCTGGATGCGGGCCATACGCCATTTTTCCCATGTGCGCTTGAGGACGAAATTATAGGCGGTGCCGACGAAGATAAAGAGCACCATGATGCGGATCGGGGTGACGATCACCGCCTCGATCAATCGCGAGCGGTCGGATACCGGTGCGATGTCGCCGAACCCGGTCGTGGTGACCGAGATCATCGTGAAATAGACCACGTCGAGGAAGCTGATGTGGCCGTCGTGGCTGTCCTTCAGCCCGGCGCGGTCGATCCAGTGAACGAGCACGACGATCGCGATCAGGAAGAAGGCGACGCTGAGGCGCGTGATCACGTCGGCCCAGATTGGCCATTTGCTCGCGCGCTTCAGCAGGTGGAAGCCGCTCTGGATATGGAGCTTGGGGTTCGGCCGCTTGCTCATCGCGGCCCTTGTGCCAAAGCCGCGCGCGGAACGCTAGCCGCCATAAGCGCCGCGCAGCGCGGCGAGCGAGGCGTCGTGGGTCAGGTCGAGCTGGAGCGGGGTGACCGAGATATAATTGTCGTCGATCGCCTCAAGGTCGCTGTCGTGACCAAGGCTGTGTTCGATGCCGTGGAGGCCGAACCAGTAATAGCGATAGCCGCGCGGGTCGGTGCCTTCGACGATCGAGCCGCGGCCATAATCGTGGAAGCCCTGGCGGGTAACGCGAATGCCGCGGACTTCGGCGGCGGGGATCGCGGGGAAGTTGATGTTGATCAGCGTGCGCGGCGCCATCTCCATGTCGAGCAGCGGGCACAGCACCTTTGCGCCCCAGATTTCGGCGGCCTCGAACGGCACGCTGTCGCCCATGCCTTCCTTGGCATAAACTTGGCTCAGCGCGATCGCGGGGATGCCGGCCAGCGCGCCCTCGATCGCCGCCGAGACGGTGCCCGAATAGGTGATGTCGTCGCCGAGGTTGGCGCCGCGGTTGACGCCGGAGAGGATCAGGTCGGGCTTTTCGGGCATCAGCTTGCCGATCGCCATCATCACCGAATCGGTCGGGGTGCCGCTGCACGACCAGCGCCGTTCGTCGTGTTGGCGGATACGCACCGGACGCGACAGGGTGAGCGAGTGGCCCGCACCCGACTGTTCCTCGGCGGGCGCACAGACCCAGATATCGTCCGAAAGCTGGCGCGCGATCGCTTCGAGCACCGCCATGCCGGGGGCGTGATAGCCGTCGTCGTTGGTGAGGAGGATGCGCACTGTTTTGATCTTTCTCTCTTCGTCATGCCGGACTTGATCCGGCATCCATTCGGCGGCTGCTTTATGGACCCCGGATCAAGTCCGGGGTGACGACGGTTTAGGTGGCCGGGGTGAGTTTGGTAATCCCGCCCATATAGGGCAACAGCGCCGCCGGGATATCGACGCTGCCGTCGGCCTGCTGATAATTTTCGAGGATCGCAACGAGCGTGCGGCCGACCGCAAGGCCCGATCCGTTGAGCGTATGGACGAACTCGTTGCCCTTCACGTCTTCACGGCGAAAGCGGGTGTTCATGCGCCGCGCCTGGAAGTCGCCGCAGTTCGAGCAGCTCGAAATCTCGCGATAGGCGTTCTGACCCGGCAACCAGACTTCGAGGTCATAGGTCTTGCGCGCGGCAAAGCCCATGTCGCCGCTGCACAACAGCATCTTGCGGTACGGAAGTTCGAGCGCTTCGAGGATCGCCTCGGCGGCGCGCGTCTTGCGTTCGAGTTCGGCGTCGCTGTCCTCGGGGCGGACGATCGAGACGAGCTCGACCTTCCAGAACTGGTGCTGGCGGATATAGCCGCGCGTGTCGCGCCCCGCCGACCCG
This sequence comes from Sphingopyxis sp. LARHCG72, assembly GCF_052871675.1. Lineage (NCBI taxonomy): Bacteria > Pseudomonadati > Pseudomonadota > Alphaproteobacteria > Sphingomonadales > Sphingopyxidaceae > Sphingopyxis > Sphingopyxis sp. LARHCG72. Next base: position 882,109 of record NZ_JBIXJU010000001.1, read on the forward strand.
GCTTCGGAGCGGAAGCAGGGAGTGAGCGCGGTCATGCGGATCGGCAGTTCGGCTTCGGGCAGGATTTCCTCGCGCACGGCGTTGGTCAGGCTCATCTCGGAGGTCGAGATCAGCCAGCGCCCGTCGGTGGTCTGGAACAAATCCTCGCGGAATTTCGGGAGCTGCGTCGTCCCGTAAGCCGCCTCGTCGCGGACCATCAACGGGGTCGCGCATTCGGTATAGCCCGCGTCGATCGTCTGCCTGTCGATCATATACTGGCCGAGCGCACGTTCGAGCCGCGCCATCTGGCCCTTCAGGAAGGCGAAGCGCGCGCCCGACATCTTGGCCGCGGTCTCGAAATCGAGGCCGAGCGCGGGTGCGAAGTCGGCATGTTCCTGCGGCGCGAAGTCGAAGCTGCGCGGCGTGCCCCAACGTGCAATCTCGACATTGCTTTCTTCATCCTCGCCATCCGGAACGTCCGCAGCGGGGATATTCGGCAGCGCGGAAAGCAGGTCCTGCAGCGCGGCAAGCTGTTCGCGCTCGGCGTCTTCCTTGGCGGGAAGCGCGGTCTTGAGGTCGGCGACCTCGGCTTTCAGCGCTTCGGCCTTGTCCTTGTCGCCCTGCGCCATCGCCTGGCCGATCAGCTTCGACGCCTCGTTGCGGCGCGCGAGCGACCCCTGGATCTCGGTCTGCAGCGCGCGCAGCGACGCATCGGCCGCCACGATGCGGGCGGACAGGGGTTCGAGGCCGCGGCGCGCGAGGCCGGCGTCGAACGCTTCGGGATTGTCCCGGATCAGGCGGATATCGTGCATGGCGGCGCTATGGCGTTGCCGCCCGCCCCGCGCAAGTCCGTCGTGCCACTTCGGCTGTTGTGACGCAGTCCAGCTGATGCGTCCGGCGTGTCCTTCCCGCATAAAAAAGGGCTACCCCGAAGGGCAGCCCTTAGTTCGGTGGTCCGGGTTAGCCCCCCAAACCGCCAGTGGATCTCTTTCAAGCCGCGTCGGCATCGTCGTCGTTGCGGTTCGCCGCGCGGCGGCGCGCGACGAGCGCGGCTGCTGCTGCGCCGAACAATAGCATCATCGGCGGTGCAGGAACAGGGGTCGGGTCGCCCGAGGAACTGCTGGTGCTGCCGCCCGAGCTCGACGACGAGGACGAACTCGACGACGAGCTGCTCGACGAGGACGAGGAACTGGTGCTGCCGGTCGACCCGAAGCTGCTGCTGCCGCCCGTAGCGCCGCTCGATGTGCTGCTGCTCGACGACGAAGACGACGAGCTCGAGGACGAGCTGCTGCTCGACCCGCCCGAACTGCCGTGCGACGAGCTGCCGTGCGAGGAGCTGCCCCAACCCGAGCTGCCCTTCGACGAACTGCCGCCCGACGACGAGGAACTCGACGACGACGAAGATGAAGAGGACGAAGAACTCGAGGACGAACTGCTGCTCGACGATGAGGTGCTGACACTGCCGGTCGAGGTCGAGACGCCGCCGGTCGAGGTCGTTGTCGAGACGCTGCCCGTCGAAGTCGAAACGCCGCCGGTGGAAGTGGAGACGCTTCCGGTCGAGGTCGAGACGCCGCCGGTGGAGGTCGAAACGCCGCCCGTTGATGTCGAAACGCTACCGGTCGAAGTCGAAACGCCCGATGAGGTGCTGCTCGACGTGCTCACGCCGCCGGTGGTCGTCGAGGTGACGACGATGCTCCCGCTGCTGCCGCCGCCCGAGCTGCCGCCAAAGAAGCCGCCGAAGAAGCCGCCGCCGAAGCCACCACCAAAACCGCCCCCGATCACGGTGACGCCGCCGCCACCGCCGCCGCCTTCGAACCCCGTCTGCGGGAAAGGCGCATAGGGGATCGGGGGCAGGGGGATCGTCTGCGTGACAACCTGGGTCTGCGGCGTCGCGGTGCGAATGACGCGCTTCGTCGTGACGACGCGGCGCACGCGCTTGACCGGCTTGCGCGCGGCATGGCGCTTGCGCACAACCTTCTTGCCGACGCAGGGCGTGCACGATTGGACCGTCTGGGCGCGCGCCTTCGGAACATCCGCAATCTGCATCGCGCCGCTACCGATGATTGCGCCGCCGCAGGTGCAGGCGCAAAGCTTGGCAAGGGCCATTCGGACAGACATAGGTTTCTCTTTCTTTCCCGTTGCAGGTGCAAAGCGCCACCGACCGACACCCAATTCACCTTCGCTATAACCGAAAAGGCCAAAGCTTTGTGAACGCGGCAATTGCGTTAACCGCGTTTGCCTGTCCGAGAGCGGGAAACGCGACGCGGAATCAACAAAAATCACTGTATCTGTCCCAAAACAGAACGGATTCTGCAACAATTCTATGCGATTGGTTAACCTTCGGACCTAAATTGCCGCCGCACGGAGGGCATCGCCCGATCGCGGTCGGGTCGCAGAATCGCGCTTGCAGCCCTGCTGGTTCATCCCTGCTTCACGGGTCGTCGCTATCCGCTGCTTCGGCGCTTGTATCGTCGCCAGCGGCTGGTTATAGGCGCGCCACTCCCCGCACCGCTCGGCGGCCCGCGGGGTGACAGGAAAGGACGCGAGAGCCCCTCATGCCGACCAAGATTGCCGACGTTGGCGCTGACGCGCTTCGCGAAGCCAAATCCAATCTCGATTCGGATTATGTCCCCAGCGACGACGAAGAGTTCATGAACGAGCGGCAGCAGGATTATTTCCGCGGCCTGCTCCTCGCCTGGAAAAAGTCGATCCTCTCCGAATCCGAATCGACGCTGGCGCACCTTCAGGACGGACCGCTGCGCGAACCCGACCTCGCCGACCGCGCATCGAGCGAAACCGACTGGGCCATCGAACTGCGCACCCGCGACCGCCAGCGCAAGCTGATCGCCAAGATCGATTCGGCGATCCGCCGCATCGACGAAGGCGAATATGGCTATTGCGCGGTGACCGGCGAGCCGATTTCGCTCGCGCGCCTGCAGGCGCGCCCGATCGCGACGATGACGCTGGAGGCGCAAGAGCGCCACGAGCGCAACGAACGGATTTCGCGCGAAGATTGATCGTGTGGCGTCGCGGCGCCCCATTTACGATTCCGCAACGACCGGGTCCTAGATTCGCCGCCTCGATAAGTTGAGGAATGGGGCGCAAATGGATTCGCAACGACCGGCATCGGTGGACGAGGAAGTCGCGGCACTGTCACGCGGTGCCGATCGCGACAGCCTGTTCCTGCAGGCCAGCCTGATCCTGCCCGGGGCCAATCCGGTCACCGTGCGCGTGCGCAACCTGTCGCCCGGCGGGATGCTTGCCGAAGCGAGCGTGAATGTTGCGCAGGGCGAAGCGGTTCAGGTCGACCTTCGCAATGTAGGCCCGGTTGCGGGCCGTGTTATCTGGGCGGGTGAGGGCAAGTTCGGGATCGCGTTCGACCGGCCGGTCGATCCGCAGGCCGTTCGCCGTCAGGTGGTTTCGCCTTCCGATTTGCCGCCGCATCTGCGGCGTACGGGCCTCGAAAAAGGCCCCTTCTATCGCCGGCGCTGATGCGTCCTTTCACAGGGTAGCATCAGCGGGGCGATAGCGCTGGCGATCAGGCGATCGCGAGCATCTCTTCCTTGAGTTTCAGTTTCTGCTTTTTGAGCTGGGCAAGCACACCGGTATCGGGGGCGGGGCGACGCTCTTCATTCGCAATTTTCACATCGAGGTCCGCGTGGCGGGACTTCAGGGTGGAAAGGTGCGACGTGCTCATTGGCATTCTCCTTTTCGACTCGATGGGCAGGGCGAAGTAAAACATGAAACGGCCGCAATGTCGTGGCGATTCGGCCAAGCGGTCCCCGTTGCGGACCAGTGGTGAACGTGGCAGGGAGGCCGTGTGAACCCGGAGGAAATTACCCAGCGCCTGGAACTGCTTCGCGTCGAGCATCGCGATCTCGACGCGGCGATCATCGCGCTCGGCACCGCGGCGGTTCCCGACCAGTTGCAGCTCGCACGGCTCAAGAAACGCAAGTTGCGCCTGCGCGACGAGATCGCCTGGTGCGAGGACCAGCTACTCCCCGACATCATCGCGTAGGGATCGGTTCCGGTCGCCTGAATCAAAACGGGACGGCCGGATGACCAGATTTCATGGTTACCGCCATTGCCGAGCTGGCCGGGGGCATGGCATCCCCGCCGTCATGGTCGGCGGGCGAACGAATATGGCGGCAATCGACATCCCCGTGCAGCGGGCACAGGTCGAAAATCTTTATGTCGAAGCGATGCTGCTCGCCGACGAGGCGCACGCCGCCTTTGCCGCGCAGCGCGATCTGGGTACGCTCGGCGGCGACGCGCTGTCGCAGATCGGCCTCGCGTGCGAATCGCTGAAGACCACGACGCGGCTGATGCACATCATCGCGTGGTTGCTTCACCGCCGGGCGATGTTCGCGGGCGATCCCGGCGCGGGACCGAACGACAGCGCGGCGCGCATCGGTGGGCCGGTCGCGGCCGACTGGGATGTGTGCGCCGGTTTCGAAGATCCTGTCCGTCGCATGGTCGCCGCCAGCGAACGGCTGTTCGAACGCATCGCGACGATCGAGGCGGGGTGGGAAGCGCCGCCCGTCACCCCCGTGCAGCAGCTGCTCGCGCGGCTGGAGGCGCGGCTGTAACCCGTCGCCCCGCCTGCGGGATCGGTCAGTTCGTCACCAGGCCCCGGGCGGCAAGCCAGCTTGCCATGACGGCCAGATATTCGGGTGAGTCGGCCTGCTCGGTCCCGTCATATTTCGGGTCGAGCGCAATCTTTTCGTCGACCGACACCTGCATCGCGTGATCGGCGCCCGCAACGACATGGACTTTCAACTGGGGCATACGCGTGGCCACGGCCTTCAGTCGCTCGACCGATCTGGTGACCGGCACGACCGCGTCGTTGGTGCCGTACAGGACGAGCATCGGTATGGTGACGGCGGTCAGATTGGTCAGCGGATCATTCTCGATCTCCTTGCGCCATCCCGAAACCTCGCGGTCGCGCACCGTCTCGCCCATATAGAGATATTTGAACCAGGGCCTGGTCTTGGCGCCGTCGATCATGCGCTGGGCGGCGTCCTTGCTCGCGGTGCCGCGCATGTAATCGTCGACCGCTTTCCGGGTTGCGACCATCTGGTCGATATCGGCCTGGGAATAGCCATTGGCCCGCAGATGATTGGTCGACGAGAAGATCATCTGGACGTCGGCGGTGACGACGGGCGCGGATACCGAAATCACGAACGCGATGTCGGGGCTGCGCGACGCGGCGAGCGGCGAAATCCATCCGCCCTGGCTCAATCCCCATGTGCCGATGCGCCTGGGATCGATGCGGGGATCCGCTTTCAGGCTTTTGACTGCGGCGATCGCGTCGTCGGCGAGGGTCGTGAAATTTCCTCCTGCGTCTTTCGTCCCCGACCGTCCCGACCCGCGCCGGTCATAGGTGAAGACGGCAATCCCGAGCGCGGGCAACGCCGTTTTCAGATGATCGTAGAGCGACGCATTGCCGAGCGGCGAGGATGCGCTGTGCGTGACCACGATCGCAGCGACCGGCTTGCTGCTGCGCGGCAGGTAAAGCGTTCCCGAAAGCTCGGCGTCACCGCTGGTGAACCGGTGGTCCTCGGTCGCAACGACGGTCGTTGCCGGAGCGCTCCACGGCACCTCGGACGCGGTCGGCGCCGCCGAAGCCCGCTGGGGTGAACAGAGCAGCGCGGTGAGTGCGTACAGGGCGATGGCGGGGCGCATCGATCGATCTCCGGGGCGGGGAAAAGACGTCATTGTCGGGAACCCAGCCATTCGACCCACGCGCCATGGGCGTGGGAGCGGCCAAGCATCCGCGGCGCGCCGCCGTCCGGCCAGTATCGCACGACCAGTTCGTGATGATGCACCGTGCGATTGGCTTCGAGCGCGATCCATGCCAGCGGCCGCCCGGCGGTCGCGCGTGCGCCCGCGGCTTCGATCGCTGCGGTGACGCGGGCCTGCTGGTCGGCGGGAACATATTGCCAGACGATCGAATGCATCAGCACGCGCGTCGCGCCCTCCGTCTGCGGCCGCGCGAGTTCGGCTTCGACGAAATCGGCAGCATTGGCACGGATCAGCTGCGGCGGTTCTTCGGTCGCGGCGGCGATCGCCGCTTCCATGCGTGCAAAGCGGATATGATGCTCGGGCCAGATATAGGCCTTTAGCCGCAGCGCCTGCGCCGGGTCGGTCAGGTCGACGGGCGCGACGTCGCATCCTTTCAATCCGTCAAAGGCAATATCGTGGATCGGCGGATGGTTGCCGCGCCAATCGGGCGCAAAGGCCATCGCGCCGGGCCGCGGGCCGACCTGCACGCCGCCGAGGTCATAATGATAGCGGTCGATCATCAGGTTGATCCCGGCGCTCGACCCGATTTCGAGGCAGTCGAACAGCGGCGGTAATCCCTGATCCGCGAGCCAGAGCATCGCCGCGATGAAGTTCGACGACCGACCCGCCTCGTTGGTCTGCGGCGGGCCGTCGAGCCAGGGGAGCAGCGCCGCCTCGTGCCGGTGGACGGCGCCCGCGATGATCGCGGCGTCGTTGATATCCTCGGCGTCGGCATAGATCGGCGCGAGTTCGTCGGCGATTCCCGACAGGTGCAGCGCATGGAGACCGCCGGCAGCGCGCAGCGGCAGCGCGTCGGCGAGCGGGGCGCCCTCCCAGCCGGCGATGCGCCGCGCGAATTCGCTTGCCGGATCGTCGAGCAAGGTCGCCAGCGCGGCGACCACGCGGGCGGTGACGCGCGCATCGTTGGCGCGGCAATAGGCAACCTGATTGGCGAAAGCGGTACGCACGGCCCCGGGGCCGGTTTCGGCCATGTCGATCGGCTTGTAACGCTCGCTCATTGCCCTTTTTCCTCTCGCCGCTTATGGGCGCGCAAGCTTATGCCCGAACCGATCATCTTTGCCATCCCGAAAGGGCGCATCCTCGACGAGGCGTTGCCGCTGCTCGCGGCCGTCGGTATCGAGCCCGCGGCGGATTTCTTCGACAAGAAGAGCCGCGCGCTGGTGTTCGGGACCAACCAGCCGCATATCTCGCTGATCCGCGTGCGCGCGTTCGACGTCGCGACCTTCGTGGCGCATGGCGCAGCGCAGCTCGGCATCGTCGGGTCGGACGTCGTCGACGAGTTCGACTACAGCGAACTCTACGCCCCCGTCGACCTCGGCATCGGCCATTGCCGCCTGTCGCTCGCCGGGCCGGAGGGCAGCGCGCCGCCGGGACTTGGTGAAAGCCACATTCGCGTCGCGACCAAATATCCCGGGACGACGCGCCGCTGGTTCGAGGCGCAGGGCATCCAGGCCGAGTGCATCAAGCTCAATGGCGCGATGGAGATTGCGCCGAAGCTCGGACTCGCCTCGCACATCGTCGACCTTGTCTCGACCGGGCGGACGCTCGTCGAGAATGCGCTCGCCGAACAGACCATTATCAGCGAAGTGTCGGCGCGGCTGATCGTCAATCGCGCTGCGTTCAAGCTGCGCTCGGCCGAGGTGCCGGCGCTCGTCGAGAAATTCCGGCAGGCGGTGGGCGATGCGGCGGCTTGACGCCTCCGCGCCCGGCTTTGCGGCCGAGTTCGACGCGCTGGTCAATGATCGGCGCGAGAGCGCGTCTGACGTATCGGTCGACGTCGCGGCGATCATCGCACGGGTGAAGGCCGAGGGCGACGCCGCGCTAGCCGACTATACCACGAAATTTGACCGTTTCGACCTCGACGCCAGCGGCTGGAGCATCTCGAAGGACGCATGCGCTGCGGCTTATGCGGCGCTGGCGCCCGAGCTGCGCGACGCCCTCAACCTCGCCGCGGACCGAATCCGCGCCTATCATGCCGCACAGCTTCCCGAGGACCGCGACTATCGCGACGCAACGGGCGCCCGGCTCGGCGCGCGCTGGCGCGGGGTCGATGCGGCGGGGGTCTATGTCCCGGGCGGGAGGGCGGCCTATCCCTCTTCGGTGCTCATGAACATCATTCCCGCGAAGGTCGCGGGGGTCGAACGCATCGTGATGATGACCCCCACGCCGGGCGGCGAAACCAACCCAGTGGTGATGGCTGCCGCGCATATCGGCGGGGTCGATGAAATCTGGCGCGTCGGCGGCGCGCAGGCGGTCGCTGCGCTCGCCTATGGCACGAGCCGCATCGCGCCGGTCGACGTCGTCACCGGCCCCGGAAATGCGTGGGTCGCCGAGGCGAAGCGCCAGCTTTACGGTGTCGTCGGAATCGACATGGTTGCGGGTCCGAGCGAGATCGTCGTCGTCGCCGATGCGCAGAACGAACCGCATGTCATCGCCGCCGATCTCCTGAGTCAGGCCGAGCACGACCCGACCAGCCAGTCGATCCTCTTCACCGACGACGGCGATTTCGCCGATGCGGTCGCCGCCGCGGTCGCGCATGTCATCCCGACGCTGAGCACCGCACCGACGATGCAGGCGAGCTGGGCCGACAATGGCGCGGTGATCGTCGTACCGGCGCTGGCCGACGCGATCCCCTTGTGCGACCGGCTTGCGCCCGAACATCTCGAACTCGCCGTCGATCCCGCGGAAGCAGATGCGCTGTTCGCCAAGGTGCGCCACGCGGGCTCGGTCTTCCTCGGCCGCCAGACCCCCGAAGCGATTGGCGATTATGTCGCCGGCCCCAACCATGTCCTCCCGACCGGGCGCCGCGCGCGCTTTTCGAGCGGGCTGTCGGTCACCGACTTCATGAAGCGCACGAGCTTCCTCGCGCTCGATGACACGAGCCTTGCCGCCATCGGTCCGGCGGCGGTCGCGCTTGCCGGTGCCGAGGGGCTTCCCGCGCACGCGCTCAGCGTCCAGAACCGCCTAAAGTAGAAAAGCCATGAACAAACGCTCCCAGTCCCGCTCCGCCGCCCGTCTCGCCGCCGTCCAGGCGCTCTATCAGCACGAGATGGAGGCGACGCCCGTCGCCAAGCTGATCCACGAATTCCACCAGCATCGCATCGGCGCGACGATCGAGGATGCGGAATATGCCGACGCCGACACCGCCTTCTTCGACGACATCGTCAAGGGCACGCTCGCGCGGGCGGACGAAATCGATGCGGCGATCGTCGCGCGGCTCGCGAGCGGCTGGTCGATGGACCGGCTCGACCGCACGATGAAGGCGATCCTGCGCGCGGGTTCGTACGAGCTGATGGCGCGCAGCGACGTGCCCGTCGGTGCGGTGGTCAGCGAATATGTCGATGTCGCCAAGGCGTTTTTCGATGCGCGTGAGGCCGGGTTCGCGAATGGCCTGCTCGACGCGATCGGCAAGGATGTACGGAAGTAAGTCCAACCGTTGCGCAAATGCGCTCTGGCCCCCCACCTTCATAGGGGCGCATGGTTCGGTATCTTTTATACCGTAGCGGTATTCGCTACGATTTGCGTATGAGCGAAGCCGATTTCATCGCGCGTCTGCGCAGCATTGCGACCGACCCTGCCGCGCGCGGGCTTGCCGACGACGCGGCGGAGTGGGAGGGGCTGGTCCTCACCCACGACATGATCGTGGAGGGCATTCATTTCCTTCCCGATGACACGCCGCAGGATGTCGCGTGGAAGCTCGTCGCGGTGAATCTGTCCGACCTCGCGGCGAAAGGCGCGGCGCCCGTCGGCGTACTTGTCGGCTACAGCCTCGGCGACGAACAATGGGACGCCGCCTTTGCCGAGGGGCTCGACCTTGTGCTGCGCAGGTTCGGCGTCATCCTGCTTGGCGGCGATACGGTGCGTGCGCCTGCGGGGGCGCCACGCAGCTTCGGGCTGACCGCGATCGGCCGCGCGCCGCCGGGCGGCGCGCCGACGCGCAGCGGCGCGCGGCCGGGCGACCAGCTATGGGTCACGGGCACGATCGGCAATGCCGGCCTCGGCCTCGCGATGCGGCTGGGGCAGGTCGATCCGAACGAGACCTGTCTTTCCGCCTACAAGCGGCCGCAGCCGCAGCTGACCTTTGGCCAGGCCGTTGCACCGCACGTTCACGCGATGATGGACGTGTCCGACGGCCTGTTGATCGACGCGCAGCGCATGGCCGAGGCGAGCGGGTGCGAGCTGGGCATCATGCTGGAGGCGATCCCGCTGTCGGCGGCCCTGCTCGCGGTGCGCCCCGACGTGGTCGACACGCGGCTCGCCGCGGCGACGGCGGGCGACGATTACCAGCTTCTGTTTGCCGCGGATCCGGGCGAAGCCGGGGCGATCCGCGAGATCGCGACGGGGCTGAATGTCGCCGTCACCCCGCTCGGCCATGCCGGGGTCGGCGAGGGAATCATGCTGACCCACCGCGCCCAGCGCATCGCGTTGCCCGACCGCCTCGGTTTCATGCATTAAGGCCAAAGCCGCGAAAACCCGCCAGAATTACCGGGGTTGCCCTTGGCTTTCTTTCTTCCCATAACTCGGCGTCCAAATTTGGGGCGGTCGCATCAGGGGAGAGAGCGAACCGGCATCAATAAGTCGGACGTGCTCGACTGCTATCTTCTGCGTCGCCCTTCTCATGGGGAAGGAAGCAACACGCATGAATCCGGTTTTGATCGCGATAGCGTGCGGCCTGGTGGCCGTACTCTATGGATTTATTACCTCGCGGCAGGTGCTCAGCGCATCGGCGGGTAACGAAAAGATGCAGGAAATTGCCGCCGCCATCCAGGAAGGCGCCAAGGCCTATCTCGGCCGCCAATATCGCACCATCGCCATCGTGGGCGTCGTCGTCGCCATCCTTGTCGGCCTGTTCCTCGGCCCGATCTCGGCGACGGGCTTCGTCATCGGTGCCGTCCTGTCGGGCGTCGCCGGCTTCGTCGGTATGAACATTTCGGTGAAAGCCAACGTTCGCACCGCGGCCGCGGCGCAGACCGGATTGCAGGCGGGCCTGACCATGGCGTTTCGCGCCGGCGCGATCACCGGCATGCTGGTGGCCGGCCTCGCTTTGCTCGCGATCTCGGTCTTCTTCTGGTACCTGGTCGGCCCCGGCGGATTCACCGTCGGCGGTGAGGATCGTACCGTCGTCGATGCGCTTGTCGCGCTCGCCTTCGGTGCCTCGCTGATCTCGATCTTCGCGCGCCTTGGCGGCGGTATCTTCACCAAGGCCGCCGACGTCGGCGCCGATCTTGTCGGCAAGGTCGAGGCCGGAATCCCCGAGGACGATCCGCGCAACCCCGCGGTTATCGCCGATAACGTCGGTGATAATGTTGGCGACTGTGCCGGCATGGCCGCCGACCTGTTCGAGACCTATGTCGTCACCGTCGGTGCGACGATGGTCTTGATCGCACTGCTGCTCAAGGGTGCGGGCGACCAGCTCCTGCCGCTGATGACGCTGCCGCTGTTGATGGGCGGCGTCTGCATCATCACCTCGATCATCGGCACCTATTTCGTGCGTCTCGGTTCGTCGAAGAATGTCATGGGCGCGATGTACAAGGGTTTCCTCGTCACCGCGGTCCTGTCGATCCCGGCGATCTGGTTCTCGACCCAATATGCGCTCGGCGACATGAGCACGAACATCACCGGCACCGAATTCAACGGCGAAGACCTGTTCTTCTGCTCGCTGCTCGGCCTCGTCATCACCGGGCTGATCATCTGGATCACCGAATATTACACCGGTACGAATTATCGCCCGGTGCGCAGCATCGCCAAGGCGTCGGAAACGGGCCATGGCACCAACGTGATCCAGGGTCTCGCCATCAGCCTTGAATCGACCGCGCTGCCGACGCTCGTCATCTGCGTCGGTATCATCGTCGCTTACCAGACTGCGGGTATCATCGGCATCGCCTTCGGCGCTACCGCGATGCTCGCGCTCGCGGGCATGGTCGTCGCGCTCGACGCTTATGGTCCCGTCACCGACAACGCCGGCGGTATCGCCGAAATGGCGGGCCTCGACGATTCGGTTCGGGAAAAGACCGACCTGCTCGACGCGGTAGGCAATACGACCAAGGCCGTGACCAAAGGCTATGCCATCGGTTCGGCGGGTCTCGCGGCGCTGGTGCTGTTCGGTACCTATACTGCCGACATCGCCGAATATTCCGCGAAGCTCGGTATCGACGCGCCGCTGACCTTCTCGCTGTCGTCGCCCTACGTCATCGTCGGGCTGCTGCTCGGCGCGCTCTTGCCGTACCTCTTCGGTGCGATGGGCATGACCGCGGTGGGCCGCGCGGCGGGCGAGGTCGTCAAGGATGTTCGCGACCAGTTCAAGAACAACCCGGGCATCATGACCTATGAATCGAAGCCCGACTATGCGCGCACGGTCGACCTCGTCACCAAGGCGGCGATCAAGGAAATGATCATTCCGTCGCTACTCCCTGTGCTCGCGCCGATCGTCGTCTTCTTCGTGATCCGTGCGGTCGCGGGCCCGGCGGCCGCATTGGAGGCGCTCGGCGCGCTCCTGCTCGGCGTGATCGTCGGCGGGCTGTTCGTCGCCATCTCGATGACCTCGGGCGGCGGTGCGTGGGATAACGCCAAGAAGTACATCGAGGACGGCAACCATGGTGGCAAGGGCAGCGAGGCCCACAAGGCCGCGGTGACCGGCGACACCGTTGGCGATCCGTACAAGGATACCGCGGGTCCAGCGGTCAACCCGATGATCAAGATCACCAATATCGTGGCGATCCTGCTCCTCGCGGCGCTGGCGCACGGCGCGGCGTAAGCTTTGTCGCCCTTGCGGGCAAAGAAAGGCCCCGCCGGAGCGATCCGGCGGGGCTTTTTCTTCTTCTGTTCTCTCGTCGTGAGAGACAAAGGCGACTAAGCTTAGTTTTCCTGACCCGTCTTCATCTGCTGTGCGTAGCCCGCCTGGATCATCGCGTTCATCCGGTCGAACAAGGCGTCGGGGTCACTGCGGCGTAGCCTTGCGATCATCGCTTCGGCGCCCTCGGCAACCACCAGTTCGCGCGTCCCCGTATCGACCGCCGCAAGCATCTGCGCTGCTGCGTCGTCGGGCGACAGCCCATTGTCGATCGCGGCATCGCTTTCACCGCGCACGCTGCCGTCGGCGTTGAGCGCATTGCGGCTGACATTGGTGCGCACCGATCCGGGCGCGACGACGAGCACTTTCAGCCCGAGATGCTCGTTTTCGGCGCGCACCGCGTCATGATAGCCGATGATGCCGTGCTTCGCCGCCGAATAGGCGCTGCGTAGCGGTACCCCGGCAATGCCCGCAACGCTCGATATGGCGATGATCTGGCCGCCGCCCGCGCCGACCATGCGGGGTAGCAAGGCTTGCGTCAGCGCGATCGGGGCGAGCAGGTCGACCGCGATAATCTGCTGATAGACTGCGAAACCGGTTTCGATCGCGAGGCTGCGCTGCGAGATGCCGGCGTTGTTGACGAGCCCGTCGATACGGCCGTTCCATCCCCATGCCCGATCGGCAATCGCGGGGAGGGCATCATAATCGGTCGCCTCGAACGGCAGGATCAAGGTCTCGGTGGCGCAATCGGCGGCGACGGCTTCGAGCGCCGCGACGTTGCGGCCCGAGAGGATCAGCTTTGCCCCGCGTGCGCCCAGCGCCCGCGCCAATGCCGCGCCGATTCCCGACGAAGCCCCAGTAATCCACCAGACTTGATCCTTCATATCGTCATCCCCATCTGTGCTTTTGTCCCAGCGTGAAACGTCGTTTGAAACGCGTCAAGGCGCCTAGCCGCGGATTTCCGCGCAGGGGTGGCAATTTTGTTGCGAATCTGTTATAATAAATATCAACGCGCCGACACTCTGCCTCTTCCCGTCACTGGGCTGGGGCGCTTTCCGGCGTTCCGATGGAGCCATATCCCTTGTCACTCTGACTGGCTAGCGCCGCCCGAATGCAAATCCCCCTCCACGAGAGGGCGGGATGCGCCGGTGTTGTCGCACTTTCAGATCGGGGTCAAGGCACAAGAAAAGGAATTTGCATGTCCGTGAACACGCTCTTGTTCGAAGTCGGTGATTATGTCGTTTATCCCAAACATGGCGTGGGGCGCGTCATCGAGTTGCAGCGGTCGGAGATCGCCGGGATGCAGCTCGAACTTTATGTGCTGCGCTTCGAAAAGGAAAAAATGACGCTTCGCGTGCCGACGAACAAGGCTGAAGGCGTGGGCATGCGCAAGCTGTCGTCGGACAAGACGCTGAAGGAAGCGCTTCAGGTCCTGACCACCAAGCCCAAGGTGAAGCGCACCATGTGGTCGCGCCGCGCGCAGGAATATGAAGCGAAGATCAATTCGGGCGACCTCGTGTCGATCGCCGAAGTGACGCGCGACCTGTTCCGCGCCGACGACCAGCCCGAACAGAGCTATTCGGAGCGCCAGATCTTCGAAGCGGCGTCGAGCCGCCTCGCGCGCGAACTCGGCGCGATGGAAGAAAGCGACGAAAAGACCGCGCAGGCTAAGATCCTCCAGATCCTCAACGAGCATGCGCCGCTGTACTACGCCGAAAAGGTGTAATCGCGTCCACTGCGATGAAGGAAAGGGCGGTCTGGTAGGGCTGCCCTTTTCGATTCAGGGATAGGTCGCGCTCACGAAATAGAGCCCGTCGGGCGGCGCATTCAGCCCCAAGGCGTTCCGATCCGCGGCATCGAGCGCCGCTTTCAGATCGCGCGCCGACCATTTGCCATAGCCGACCAGCGCGAGACAGCCGACCATCGAGCGAACCTGATGGTGCAGGAAGCTGCGCGCTGCGGCCTCGACGATCAGCTCCTCACCGTGGCGACTGACCGACAATTTATCGAGCGTCTTGACCGGGCTTTGCGACTGGCAATGCGCCGAGCGGAAGGTCGTGAAATCGTGGAGGCCGATCAACTGCTGCGCCGCGGCGTGCATCGCATCGGCATCGAGCGGGCGGGCTACCTGCCAGGACAGTCCCTTGTCCCACGTCAACGGCGCACGGCGATTGACGATGCGATATTCGTACGACCGGCCGATGCAGGCAAAGCGCGCGTGCCAGTCGTCGGGGACGATCTCGCACGCCACTACCGCTACCGGGGAGGGACGTAGCTGCGCATTGAGCGCCTCGGTCAGCTTGAACGGGGTCAGCGGCTTTTCGATATCGACATGCGCGCGCATCGCGATGGCATGCACCCCGGCGTCGGTGCGTCCCGCGCTGAACACTTGCACCTCTTCGGCGGTGAAGCGGTGGATCGCTTCCTCGATCGCCTGCTGCACGCTCGGGCCATGCGCCTGCCGCTGCCAGCCCATGAACGGACGGCCGTCATATTCGATGGTGAGCGCGAAGCGGGTCATGCGAGCCGCGTGCCCGCCGGGATCGCGCGCCCGCGCAGCAGCTCGGCAGCGTCCATCGGCGGCTTCCCGGCCCGCTGGACGCGCGTTGCGCGGATCGCACCAGGGTTGCAGGCGATGGTCAGGCACTCGTCGAGGGCCATGCCCGGTGCTGCGCCCGCGACCGTGTCCGACGGATGGACGACGTCGGCGGCGAGGATCTTGTAACGCTCGCCTTCGAGTTCGAAGAAGGCGCCCGGTACCGGGTTGAAGGCGCGGATTTGCCGTTCGACCTGCACCGCGCTGGTCAGGAAATCGAGCCGGGCCTCGCTCTTGTCGATCTTCGCGGCATAGGTGACGCCTTCATCGGGCTGCGGCGTCGGGGGAAAGGCGTGGAGGTCGCTCAGCACGCGCCGCATCATCAGCGCGCCCATTTCGGCGAGTTCGTGGGTTAGCACGCCGGCGCTCTTCCGCCCTGTCGGCGTCGCTTCGATCAGCCGCATCGCACCGGTGTCGAGGCCGATATCCATTTGCATGATCGTCACGCCCGTTTCGGCATCGCCGGAAAGGATCGCGCGCTGCACCGGCGCTGCGCCGCGCCAGCGCGGCAGGATCGAGCCATGGACGTTGAGGCAGCCTTCGCGCGGGGCGTCGAGCACCGCCTGCGGCAGGATCAGGCCATAGGCCGCGACCACCGCGATATCGAGGTCGAGCGCGGCGAATTCGGCCTGCGCCTCCTCATTCTTCAGCCTCTTCGGCGTGCGAACGGGCAGGCCATGTTCTTCGGCCCACACCTGCACCGGGCTCTTCTGCAATTTCTTGCCGCGCTGCGCCGGGCGCGGTGGCTGCGTATAGACGGCCACGATTTCGTGCCCCGCCGCGTGGAGCGCGGCGAGCGTCGGCACCGCAAAGGGCGGCGTTCCCATAAAGGCGATGCGCATTGTCATTTCTCGCGCGCCGCTTAAGACCATCCGTCATGGCATCGCAAGAGATTGAAGCGCTCGTCCAGCAACTCGCCCGCCTGCCGGGCCTCGGCCCGCGCTCGGCGCGGCGCGCCGTGCTGCACCTGATGAAGAAGCGCGAGAGCGCGTTCGCCCCGCTGCTCGCGGCGCTCCAGATGGTGTCCGAACGGCTCGTAACCTGCACCATTTGCGGCAATGTCGACACGCAGGACCCGTGTGCGATCTGCGCCGACCCGCGCCGCGATGCGCGCAGCCTCTGCGTCGTCGAGGAAGTCTCCGACCTGTGGGCGCTCGACAAGTCTCGGCTCTTTCCGGGCAAATATCACGTCCTCGGCGGGCGGTTATCGGCGCTCGAAGGCGTGCGCCCGCAGGATCTCAGCATCGATGCATTGGTGGCGCGCGTCGCCGCGGGCGGTATTGACGAGGTCGTGCTGGCGATGAACGCGACGCTTGAGGGGCAGACGACCGCGCATTATCTCGCCGAGCGGCTGGAAGGTTATCCGGTGCGGCTGACCCAGCTCGCGCACGGTCTGCCGGTGGGCGGCGAACTCGATTATCTCGACGAGGGGACGCTCGCGCAGGCGCTCAGGGCGCGGCGTCCGGTGGGTTGACGTCGGGCATTCGAGTTCATACCTGCACGCCATGGCCTTACTCCCTATCATAGAGACCCCGGATCCCCGGCTGCGTGTCATTTCGAAGCCCGTCGAAAAGTTCGACGCCGAGCTCAAGACGCTGGTCGCCGACATGTTCGAGACGATGTACGACGCCCCCGGCATCGGGCTGGCGGCGATCCAGGTCGGGGTGCCGAAGCGCATCCTCGTCATCGACCTGCAGGAACCCGATCCCGACGACGAAGAGGGCAAGAAGGTGATCCGCGAGCCGCGCGTCTTCATCAATCCCGTCTTTTCGGACGAGAGCGAGGAGCATAGCGTCTATCAGGAGGGCTGCCTGTCGGTCCCTGAACAATATGCCGATGTCACGCGCCCCGCCGAGGTGACCGTCGACTGGCAGGACGAGGACGGCAAGCATCATCAGGAACGCATGACCGGGCTGATGGCGACGTGCATCCAGCACGAGCACGACCATCTCGAAGGCATCCTCTTCATCGACCATCTGTCGCGGCTGAAGCGCGAGATGGTGCTGAAGAAGCTCGCAAAGCTCCGCAAGGCGGCCTGACCGCCGGACAAGCGACAAAAAGAAACCCCGGCTTTCACCGGGGTTTCTTTTTGTCTGCGATATCGCTTCGGCGGTTACCCCGCCTTCGCCACACCCACCATCGCGGGGCGCAGCAGCCGGTCCTTGAGCATATAACCCGCCTGCATTTCCTGCACGATCGTGCCCGGCGTCTTGTCGCTCGGGATTTCGAGCATCGCCTGATGCTGGTTCGGGTCGAGCGGCAGGCCGATCGCCGCGATGCGCGTGATGCCGTTGCGTTCGAACACGCTGAGTAATTCGCGCTCGGTCGCCTCGAGGCCGGTGATCAGCGGCTTGATGCCTTCGTCGGCGCGCTGTTCGTCGCTCAATGCGGCGAGCGCGCGGCCGAGATTGTCGGCAACCGACAATATGTCGCGCGCGAACTTGGTCGCGGCATAGGCGTGCGCGTCGGCGATTTCCTTGTCCTTGCGGCGCGTGACATTCTGCGTCTCGGCACGCGCGTAGAGCAGGTCCTGCTGAAGCGCGGCGACCTGTTCGGCGAGCTGCGCCAGCTCTTCATTCTCGCCCTGCGCGGGATTCGTCGCTTCGGCGGTTTCAGCTTCGGGGCCATCAGTCTCGGGAGCTTGGCCGTCGTTGACCGGCGTGTCGTTTTCAATGTTCGTCATAAACCTATCGTATCAGTCTGGAGAGCGATTGTGCGGTGAAATCCACCATGGGAACGATGCGGGCATAGTTCAAGCGTGTGGGGCCGATAACCCCGACCACGCCAACGACGCGCCCGTCCGATCCGCGATAGGGCGCCGCTATCACGGACGAGCCCGAAAGCGAGAATAATTTATTCTCCGACCCGATGAAAATCCGTGTCGCGGCGCCCTCGCGCGCGCTGTCGAGCAATCCGGCAATTTCCTGCTTGGTTTCGAGCTCGTCGAGCAATTGCCGTACGCGGTCGAGGTCGCCGACCGCGCTCTCGTCGAGCAGGTTCGCCTGCCCGCGCACGATCAGGACCGGACGGTCGGCGCCGTCGGACGACCAGACGGCGAGGCCGCGCGACACCAGATCCTGCGCGGCGCGGTCGATCGCGATCCGCTCGGCCTCGATCTCGCGGCGCACGCGGGCCATCGCTTCGGTCAGCGTCAGGCCGCTGAGCGTCGCGCTGATATAATTGCCCGCCTCGACGAGCGCCGAGGGGTTGAGTCCCGGGGGCAAGTCGATGACGCGATTCTCGACCGCGCCGTCGCCCGCGACGAGCACGACGAGCGACTGGTTCGACGACAGCGGCACGAAGGCGAGCTGTTTGAGCACGCGTTCATGCTTGGGGACGAGGACGAGGCCCGCGCACGCCGACAGCCCCGACAGCGCCGAGGTTGCCTGCGCGAGCGCGCTTTCAATCGGCCCGGCGTCGGCCAGGCTCGCCTCGATCTGCGCACGGTCCTCGGCCGAAGGTTCGGCAACCTGCATCATGCCGTCGACGAAGAGGCGGAGGCCCTGTTCGGTCGGCAGCCGCCCCGCGCTGGTGTGCGGGCTGGCGAGCAGGCCATATTCCTCAAGGTCCTGCATCACGTTGCGGATCGACGCGGGCGACAGGTTGAGCGCCGCGAGCTTCGACAGCGTGCGCGAACCGACGGGCTGTCCGGTCTCGAGATAGGCATCGACGACCAGCCGGAACACGTCGCGCGCGCGCGTGGTGAGTTCGGTGATCGGCGCGGTGGTCATACAGGGGATTTAGGGACGGGGAGGGGACGGGGCAAGTCTGGGAGGTCGGCTGGTGCGGCAGCTAGCCGGCCTGCTTCGCCAGTTTGCCCAATCCCTTCGACAATTGCAGCGCCCCGTTGAGGCGCGCGCCGGTGCTCATCCAGTCGCCGCTGATCGACAGCTTATTGTCCGGGCGAATGCGCGCGCGGCCTTTCAGCCGTTCGACATAGGCAATCAGCCCGGGGACGTTCGCGAACGCGTCGCCGTGGAAGCTCACGAGCGCGCCCTTGGTGCCGACGTCGAGCTTCGCAATGCCCGCGAGCTTGGCATTTGCCTTGATCTCCATCAGCTGGACGAGGTTCGCAGTTTCGGGCGGCAGCGGCCCAAAACGGTCGATCATCTCGGCCGCGAAGGCGTCGAGCGCCGGGCGGTCCTGTGCGTCGTTGAGGCGGCGGTAGAGCGCCATACGCAGCGGCAGATCGGGGACATAATCCTCGGGGATCAGGATCGGCGCGTCGACGGTGATCACCGGCGACAGCGCTTCGCGTGGCGGCAGTTTTCCGGCGCCCTCGGCTTTGGCGACCAAAATCGCCTCTTCGAGCATCGACTGATAAAGTTCGAAACCGACCTCGCGGATATGCCCCGACTGCTCATCGCCGACGAGATTGCCCGCGCCGCGAATATCGAGATCGTGGCTCGCAAGCTGGAACCCCGCGCCGAGTGTATCGAGATCGCCGAGCAGCTTGAGCCGCTTTTCGGCGGTGTCGGTGATCGCACCTCCTTCGAGCGTCGTGAGGTACGCATAAGCACGCGTCTTCGAGCGCCCGACGCGCCCGCGGAGCTGGTAGAGCTGGGCAAGGCCGAAGCGGTCGGCGCGGTGGACGATCAGCGTGTTCGCGCTCGGAATGTCGAGCCCGCTTTCGACGATGGTGGTCGACACGAGCACATCATATTTGCGGTCGTAGAAGGCGCTCATCCGCTCCTCGACCTCGCCCGGCGCCATCTGGCCGTGCGCGACGACATATTTGATCTCGGGCACGCGCGTGCGCAGGAATTCCTCGATGTCGGGAAGGTCCTTGATCCGCGGGGTGACGAAGAAGCTCTGCCCGCCGCGGTCGTGCTCGCGCAGCAGCGCTTCGCGGATCACGACGGGATCCCAAGGCGCGACGTAAGTCCGCACCGCGAGACGGTCGACCGGCGGGGTCTGGATGACGCTGAGTTCGCGGAGGCCCGACATCGCCATCTGCAAGGTGCGCGGGATCGGGGTGGCAGTCAGGGTCAGCACATGGACGTCGGTCTTGAGCTGTTTCAGCCGTTCCTTGTGGACGACGCCGAAACGCTGTTCCTCGTCGACGATGACAAGACCGAGGTTCTTGAATTCGACCGATTTCGCGATGACGGCGTGCGTGCCGACGACGATGTCGATCGTCCCGGCGGACAAGCCATCGCGCGTCTTTTGCGCTTCGCTCGCCGGAACGAGCCGCGAGAGGCGGCCGATATTGATCGGGAAGCCTTTGAAGCGCTCGACAAAATTCGTGTAGTGCTGGCGTGCGAGCAAAGTCGTCGGCACGACCACCGCGACCTGCACGCCCGCCATCGCCGCGACGAAGGCGGCACGCAGAGCGACCTCGGTCTTGCCGAAACCGACGTCGCCGCAGACAAGGCGGTCCATCGGGCGACCCGACGCCATATCGGCAAGGACGTCGCCGATCGCGCGGTCCTGATCGTCGGTTTCCTGATAGGGGAAGCGGTCGGCAAAAGCGGGATAGGCGGCGTCCTGCGCGAGCAATTCGCCCGAGCGCAGCGCGCGCTGCGCCGCGGTTGCGAGCAGCTCGCCCGCGATTTCGCGGATGCGCTCCTTCATCCGCGCCTTGCGGCGCTGCCAGGCTTCGCCGCCGAGCTTGTCGAGGCCGACGCCCTCGCTCTCGCCGCCGTAACGCGAAAGGACGTCGAGATTCTCGACCGGAACGTAGAGCTTGTCGCCGCCCGAATATGTCAGCGCGACGCAATCGTGCGGGCTGCTTCCGACGGGGATCTGGGTCAGCCCCTCGTAGCGGCCGATGCCATGGTCGAGATGGACGACGAGATCGCCGACGCTGAGCGTCGCGAGTTCGGCGAGGAATGCGTCGGCGCTCTTGCGGCGTTTCTGGCGGCGCACGAGGCGCTCGCCGAGGATGTCCTGTTCGGTGAGCAGGCTGATCGCGTCGGAGGCAAAGCCATGATCGAGCGGGAGGACGACCATCGCGGTCGCGCCGCCGCTTTCCGCCGAGGCGGTGCCGAGCGCATCCTGCCAGCTATCGGCGGGGGCGAGCGAGGTAACGCCATGGTCGCGAAGCAGCCCCGACAGGCGGTCGCGCGCGCCGCCCGAATAGCTGGCGATGATCGTGCGCCGTCCCTTGCGCCGCTCATCGCTGAGGTGGTCGGCGACTTTGTCGTAGACGTTGAGGTCGGCAGTGCGTTCGGGGGTGAAATCGCGGGCGGCGAAGGTTTCGAGGTCGACGACGGTCGCAGCCGGGGGAACGTCGAACGGCGTGATGATATGGATCGGGCGATCAGACGAGGCTCCGGCCCATTCGGTCTCGGTCAGATAGAGCGTCTCGGGCGCGAGCGGGCGATAGCTTCCTGGCGACTCGCGTTCAGCCGCGACGCGGTTCGCATGGTAATCGGCAATCGCGGCAAAGCGCGTTTCGGCGGTCGCCTCGGTGCGATGGCCGCGGAGCACCGGGGTTGCGGGATCGATATGGTCGAACAGCGTCGCGAGGCGTTCCTCGAACAACGGCAGCCAATGGTCCATGCCCGCCTGCCGCCGTCCGTCGCTCACCGCCTGATAGAGCGGGTCGCCGGTCGACTGGCCGCCGAACAGGTCGCGATAGGCCGAGCGGAAGCGCTTGATCGTCGCCTCGTCGAGCAAGGTTTCGGACGCCGGGAGCAGCTGCAGCGCCTTGGCTGGGCCAAGGCTGCGCTGGTCGGCGGGGTCGAAACGGCGGATGCTTTCGATCTCGTCGCCGAAAAAATCGACGCGCAGGCCGGTTTCTTCGCCCGCAGGGAACAGGTCGAGGATGCCGCCACGTACCGCGAACTCGCCCTGATCGGCGACGGTGTCGACGCGGCTGAAGCCGTTCGCGACGAGCAGTTCGGCGAGCGCGTCGCGATCGATCCGCTGCCCCGCGGCGAGCGTCGTCGCGAGCTGGCGGATACGGAACGGTGTCAGCGTGCGCTGCGTGATCGCGGCGACGGTGGTCAGAATCAGTTCGCTGCGCTTGGCGGGAAGTTGGAGCGCCGACAGCGTCGCGAGCCGGTCGGCGCTGACGCGCATCGACGGCCCGGCGCGGTCGTAGGAAAGGCAATCCCACGCCGGAAAGCGATGGACGATCAGATCGGGCGCGAAGAAGGGCGCGGCGTCGGCGATCGCCTGCATCGCCGTATCGTCGGTCGCGACATAGAGGACGCGTTTATCACTGGCACGCGCAAGGTCGGCGAGCAGCAGCGGCAGGAAGCCGTCGGCGGCGCGCGCCAGCGTCAGCGGCGCCGACGCCGATCCGATCGCGGCAAAAATGTCGGCGGCGCTTCGGGTCATGGCAGCGGGATATAGTCCAGCCGGCGCATCGCCGCGATCATGTCGGGGCGATCGAGATGCGCGGGCGGCTCGCCGGTGCCGAGTGCCCACGCCATGATATCGACGTCATCCTCTTCGACTACGATCTCGTACCAGGCGATCTCTTCCTCGCTCCAGCCCGCCGAGTAACGGTCGAAAAAGCCGCCGATCATATAGTCGGCCTCGCGCGTGCCGCGGTGCCAGGCACGGAATTTCAGGCGTTTCAGGCGGTCAGTGTGCGGCACGGGAAGAATCCTGATGGCCCATGCGGCTGGGTGTGGCGCACGGGGAACAATCTCTATAGTCAGCCCAGATAGTCATGCGACCCGAGATACTCAATCCGCTCTTTGCTGCGCTCACCGACCTGAAGGGTGTCGGGCCGCAGCTTGCCAAGCCGCTGACGCGGCTGGGGCTGGAGCGCGTGGTCGATGTGCTGTTCCATTTGCCGACGGGCCTCATTTCGCGCTTTCCGGTCGAACGGCTCGATCAGGCGCAGGCCGGGCAAACGATCATCGTCGAGCTGACCGCGCAGGATTATCGGCCGGGCCGCAGTCCTCGCGCGCCCTTCGGGGTCGAGGCGTTCGACGATGCGGGTGATCATGTCCGGCTCGTCTATTTCGGCCGCACATCGGGGCTCGCGCGCAAGCTGTTTCCCCTGGGCGAGAAGCGCCGCGTGTCGGGTCGGCTCGATCTTTATGGCGACATGCGGCAGATCGTGCATCCCGACCATGTTGCCGAGCCGGGCGACGAGAGCGGGATTGCCGAACATGAACCCGTCTATCCGCTCACCGAAGGACTTACCAACGCGCGGCTGTCGCAGTTGGGGCAGGTTGCGCTCGAACGGCGTCCCGAGCTTGCAGAGTGGATCGACGCGCCGCTGCTCGCGAACCGGAATTGGCCCGCCTGGAACGAGGCGATGGCGCGTGCGCACGCGAGCCCGCGCGACGAGCCGGCGCGCGACCGGCTCGCCTATGACGAGATTTTCGCAAGCCAGGTCGCGCTGATGCTCATCCGGCAGGGCCTCAGGACGCGCAAGGGCAGGGCGATCGTCGGCGACAGCCGGTTGACCGACGCGCTGAAGCTGCCCTTCGGACTCACCGGGGCGCAGGAACGTGTCGGCCGCGAGATTGCCGGCGATATGGCGCAGGACACGCCGATGCTGCGGATGCTGCAGGGCGATGTCGGGTCGGGCAAGACGCTCGTCGCGCTGCGCGCGATGCTCGCGGCGGTCGAGGCGGGAACGCAGGCGGCGCTGCTCGCGCCGACCGAGATTCTGGCGCGCCAGCATTATGCGACACTGCAACGCATGCTCGGCGGCTTGCCTGTCAACCTCGCGATCCTCACCGGACGCGACAAGGGTAAGGCCCGCGAATCGACACTGATGGGGCTCGCCGACGGCAGCATCGATATCCTTGTCGGCACCCACGCGATTTTCCAGCAGGCGGTGAAATATAAGGACCTCGTGCTCGTCGTCGTCGACGAGCAGCATCGCTTCGGCGTTGCGCAGCGCTTGATGCTCACTCAAAAGGCGGCGCGTCCGCCGCATTTGCTCGTGATGACCGCGACGCCGATCCCGCGCACCCTGCAACTCGCCAATCACGGCGAGATGGACGTGTCGCAGATCGACGAGATGCCGCCGGGGCGCACCCCGGTCGATACGCGGGTCATCTCGCTCGACCGGCTCGACGATGTCGTGGACTCGCTCGACCGGCACCTTGCGACGGGCGCGCAGGCCTATTGGGTGTGCCCGCTCGTCGCGGAAAGCGAAGGGAGCGAACTCGCCGCCGCCGAAGATCGCGCGGCCTTGCTCCGCGCGCGGCTCGGCGAAAACCGTGTCGGGTTGGTGCACGGGCGGATGAAGGGGCCCGAAAAGGATGGCGTCATGGCGCGCTTCCAGGCGGGCGAGATCGGCGTGCTCGTCGCGACCACGGTGATCGAGGTCGGGGTCGATGTTCCCGCCGCCAGCCTCATGGTCATCGAGCATGCCGAGAATTTCGGGCTTGCCCAGCTTCACCAGCTGCGCGGCCGCGTCGGTCGCGGTGCGGCGAAGTCGGTCTGCCTGCTGCTCCGTTCGCAGAATCTTTCCGAAACCGCGCGCGAGCGGCTCGCGCTGATGCGCGACACGAACGACGGTTTCGTGATCGCCGAGAAGGATCTCGAACTGCGCGGCGGTGGGGAGTTGCTCGGGCTCAAACAGTCGGGTGACGCCGATTACCGGCTCGCGACACCCGAACAGCTCGTGCGCCTGCTTCCGGTGGCGCATGACGACGCGCGGCTGTTCATCGAACGCGATGGCGGGATGGACGGCGCGCGCGCCGAGGCGGTGCGGCTCTGCCTCTACCTGTTCGAACGCGACGCGGCGGTGCCGCTGCTCAGAAGCGGTTAGTTGACGTCGCCGCGCGCACCCATGGCGCGAATCATCGGCAGATAATCTTCGACCGAGATCGATTTTTCGAACTGCAAACCGGTCTTGCCGCCGAGCGACCAGATGACCTTCGCCGAGGTACGGCCGATGATCGGCATGCGGAGGACGACAAGGTCGCCGATTTCCAGTCCGCGCTCGAAGCGCATCAGCATGCCGTCGGCGCTGATGTTGACGCAGGTGCACATTTCCTGCCCCCCGTCGGGCATGACGAAGGGCAGGCGGCAATAGACGTCGCTACGCGGGGCGATCCGCTGGTCGAGGCCGACGTAGTGGGCCTTGCTGGTGTCGATCTTGCGCATTTTCGTGGACCTTGTTGATTTGGCCATGACGATCCACCCGATTGCTGAAGAAGTCGTAAACGCTGGTCTGCGCCCTAGCGGGTCACAAGGCCATGCTTTTTTGACCCGAGGCTCAGCGGAACAGGGTTTTCGCCGGGCTGGATCAGGTGCTGCGGATCGCGAACGACGACGCCGTCGACCTTCACCGCGCCCTCGTCGAGCTTGCGACGTGCTTCCTTGTTCGACGTGGCGAAGCCGAGTTCGCGCAGTGCATCGACAATGCTGATCCCTTCGGCGGGCGCAACCGCCTGCGGAAGGTCGCCGCCAATCTGTCCCTTTTCAAAGGTTTGCGCGGCGGTCTCCGACGCGATGCGCGCGGCATCCGCGCCGCGGCACATCGCGGTCGCTTCGTTCGCGAGGATTTTCTTCGCCTCGTTGATCTCTGCGCCCTCGAGCGCTTCGAGCCGCGCGATCTCGTCCATCGGCAGGTCAGTGAACAGCTTCAGGAATTTGCCGACGTCGCGGTCGTCGCAGTTGCGCCAATATTGCCAATAGTCAAAATGGGACAGTTGTTCGGGATTAAGCCAGACCGCACCGGCGGCGGTTTTACCCATTTTGGCGCCGGCCGCGGTGGTGAGCAGCGGAGTCGTGAGGCCGTAAAGGTCGGCACCGTCCATGCGGCGACCGAGTTCCATGCCATTGACGATATTGCCCCACTGGTCCGATCCACCCATCTGGAGCCGCACGCCGCGCTCTTTCGACAGATGGCGGAAATCATAGCCCTGGAGGATCATGTAGTTGAATTCGAGGAACGTCATCGGCTGTTCGCGTTCCAGCCGCAGTTTGACCGAATCGAACGTCATCATGCGATTGATCGTGAAGTGGGTGCCGACTTCCTGCAGCAGCTCGATATAGCCGAGCTGGCCGAGCCAGTCCTGATTGTCGACCATCACCGCGTCGGTCGGCCCATCGCCGAAAGTGAGGAATTGCTGGAAGATGCTGAAGATCGAGGCGATGTTCGCGGCGATCGTCTCGTCCGACAACATCTTGCGGCTCTCGTCGCGCCCTGTCGGGTCGCCGATCCGCGTCGTTCCGCCGCCCATCAGCACGACAGGCTTGTGCCCCATCTGTTGCAGGCGGCGCAGCATCATGATCTGGACGAGGCTGCCGACGTGCAACGACGGCGCAGTTGCGTCGAAACCGATATATCCGGGGACGACCTGTTTCGCCGCGAGCGCATCGAGCCCTTCCGCGTCGGTCGTCTGGTGGATATAGCCTCGCTCGTCGAGCAGGCGCAGCAGGTCGGATTTGTAACTGGTCATAGCGGGCGGGCGCTTAGCATGGGGTTTGATATTTGGATAGCATGCGCAAGGAACTGATCTGCCACCCTGCTACACCGGGCAAGGCTGTGCGGGCGGTCGCGGTCGAGGTCAGCCTGTCGTTCGAGGACGGTTTTGCGCTGCGCTTCATCGTCGACGGCGCGATCGCGGCGCTGGTGCTGCCCGACGGGCAGGGCGAGCTTGTCATCGCCGACAGCGCGACCGACGGCCTGTGGGAAAGCACCTGCTTCGAGGCTTTCCTGACCGAAGAGGGCCAGCCCGATTACACCGAGTTCAACTATTCGCCCGACGGCCGCTGGGCCTGCTACCAGTTCGACGACTACCGCTCGCTCCTCCGCACCGATGACCTCGCGCCATGGGAAATGGCGGCGGAGAAGGCTGATCAAAGCTATTCGCTGCGCGTCGAGCCCGGGATTTTCCCCGACAATGGTGCCAAGCTCGCACTGTCGGCGGTAATCGAGGAGCTCGACGGCACCAAAAGCTATTGGGCGCTCGCGCATCCGCCGGGCAAGCCGGACTTCCATCATCCCGATTGCTTTGCGCTCACGCTTGGGGCACCCGACGCGGCATGACTGTTCACTTCGGTATCGACCGCCTGCTCGCCGATCCGGCGCTTCGCAAACCGCTCGAAGGAAAGCGCGTCGCGTTGCTCGCGCACCCCGCTTCGGTCACCGCCGACCTGACGCACAGCCTCGATGCGCTCGTCGCTTCCGGGCTGGACATCACCGCGGTGTTCGGGCCGCAGCATGGCGTGCGCGGCGACCTTCAGGACAATATGATGGAGTCGCCGGACTTCACCGATCCGACCTATGGCATGCCGGTGTTCAGCCTTTATGGCGAGGTGCGCCGCCCGTCGGGCCAGTCGATGCACACATTCGACGTGATGCTCGTCGACCTGCAGGACCTTGGCTGCCGCATCTACACCTATGTGACGACGTTGCTCTACATCCTCGAGGCCGCGGCGCAGCATGGCAAGGCGGTGTGGGTGCTCGACCGGCCGAACCCCGCGGGCCGCCCGGTCGAGGGCACGCGGCTTTTGCCCGGCTGGGAAAGCTTCGTCGGTGCGGGACCGATGGTGATGCGCCATGGCCTTACGATGGGCGAGATGGGGCACTGGTTCATCCGTCACTTCGGCCTCGACGTCGATTATCGCGTGATCGAGATGGAGGGCTGGGACCCGAAAGGCCCGGGCTTCGGCTGGCCCACGGATCGCGCGTGGATCAACCCCAGTCCGAACGCGGCGAACGTCAATATGGCGCGGGCCTATGCCGGCACGGTGATGGTCGAAGGCGCCACGCTCAGCGAGGGTCGGGGTACGACGCGCCCGCTCGAACTGTTCGGTGCCCCCGATATCGACGCCAAGGCGGTGATCGCCGAGATGCAGCGTCTCGCGCCGCAATGGCTCGGCGGATGCAAGTTACGCGATATCTGGTTCCAGCCGACCTTTCACAAGCATGTCGGCCAGCTCAACAGCGGCGTCCATATCCATGCCGACGGGCCGTGGTATGACGACGAGGCGTTCCAGCCTTGGCGCGTGCAGGCGCTGGGCTTCAAGGCGATCCGCAGCCTCTATCCGGACTATCCGATCTGGCGCGGCAAGGATTTTAAATATGAGTACACCGACGATGTGCTCGCGATCGACGTGATCAACGGCGGGCCGGGGCTGCGCGAGTGGGTCGACGACGTGGGTGCGACGGCGGGCGATCTCGATGCGCTGGCGCAGCCCGACGAGGCGGGGTGGCGCGAGGAAATCGCGGACCTGCTCATTTACTGACAAAGGGGACGATGATGCACCGGAGGCAATTTCTCGGCACTGCGACTATCGCTGGCCTCGCCGCGGCCTTGCCCGTGCCGGTGCTGGCCGCGGAAACCTCTGGCCTCCCGAACCTCGCCGCCAAAGCCGTCCCGATCGGCAAGGCCGAACGCATGGCACGCATCGCTCAGGCGAAAGAGCTGATGCGCGCGAACGATATCGGTGCACTGCTGATCGAACCGGGATCGAGCCTCATCTATTTCACCGGGGTGCGCTGGTCGCGGAGCGAGCGGCTGACCGCCGCGGTACTGACGCGCGAGGGCGAAGTCGCGATCGTCACGCCGTTCTTCGAGGAACCGTCGGTGCGCGAGAGCCTGGGCGTCGACGCCGAGGTGCTGACGTGGAACGAGGACGAGAACCCGCTCGCAGCCGTCGCGGCGTGGCTCGGCAAGCGCGGACTCTCGAAAGGCAAGATCGGGGTCGAGGAAACGGTGCGCTATTTCGCCGTCGACGGCCTCGAAAAGGCAATGCCGCAGGCGACGGTGGTCAACGGCGCGCCCGTCGTGCGCGGTTGCCGGATGCACAAATCACCCGCCGAAATCGCGTTGATGCAGATCGCCGCCGACATCACGCTCGCCGCCTATCGCCACACCGCACCGCGGGTCGAGGCAGGGATGACACCCGCCGATATTGGTGCGATCATGAAGGCGACGACGACCGCACTCGGCGGGCGCAGCGAGTTCGAACTGATCCTGCTCGGCGAGGCGAGCGCCTATCCGCATGGGTCCGGCAAGCCGCAGGCGGTGAAGGACGGCGAGGTCGTGCTGATGGATTGCGGCGCGACGGTGCATGGCTATCAATCCGACATTTCGCGGACCTTCGTTTACGGCAAGGCGAGCGCGCGCCAGCGGCAGGTCTGGGACCAGATGCGCAAGGGGCAGGACGTCGCCTTCGCCGCAGCCAAGCTTGGCACGCCGGCGGGCAAGGTCGACGACGCGGTGCGCGCCTATTATGAGAGCCTCGGTTGGGGCCCCGGATACAAGCTTCCCGGCACCTCGCACCGGACCGGCCATGGCATTGGGCTCGACGGCCACGAGCCGGTCAACCTCGTCCGCGGCGAAATGACGAAGCTGGCACCCGGGATGTGCTTCTCGAACGAACCCGGCATCTATATTCCCGGCGAATTCGGCATCAGGCTCGAGGATTGTTTCTACATGACCGACAGCGGCCCGAAATGGTTCAGCGAGCCGCCGCCGTCGATCGACCGGCCGTTCGCTTAGGTTTCGCTCGATCCGCTTGTGGCGATGGTCAGACCAGCGACTTCAACCGGTCGATTCCGGTTGCCTGCCGGACGATCCGGGCCGCGAGCGCATTACCGTTCGCGGCATTGGTGAACACGACGATCGCCCGTCCGTGCCGGGCATCGCCCACGCCCAGCGTCTTGAAAATCCCGTAATTGCTGCCGCTGTGCTGGAACAGCGGGCCTGCCGGGGACTGCTCGATTTCCCAGCCCAGCCCCCGCGAGATGTCGCGCCCGCGTATCTCCAGCCGGGGGGTGAGCATTGCCTGCCGGGCCGCATCGCTGATCTCCCAAGCTGCCGGCTCCGGCCGTTCCATCATGAGCGCCATGAACTTCGCATAGTCGGACGCGGTCATCAGCAGCCCTCCTGCCGAATTGACGAGGAGGTCGTGGGTGGATGGGGGCGTCTTCGGATCGGTCTCGCGCATCGCTTCGACCGAATCTTCGTAGGTCCAGGACGCGATCGGTTTGCGTCGCTTCGTAGCGACCCGAAGCAGCCGGTTGCCGAGCTCGCGCGTCGGCTGGGGAGGAAGCTTCTGCTCGCCTTCCGGCGGTTCGGAATGGCCGAAGACCGCCGACCTTGCGATCTCCTCGTCCCAGCCGAAGCTGCTGTGCGTCATTCCGGCGGGGCCGAACAGCTTCGCCTGCATCACGCTGCCGAGGCTCATTCCCATGATTGTCTCGACGACCAGCTGGAGCCAGATGAAGGCTTCGCCGGAATAGCTGTAGACCGACCCGGGCGCGCTGCTCGTGACGAGCGGTCCAGAAGCCCAGTTGGGCAGGCCCGTCGAATGCTCAAGCACATGCCGGGCCGTGATGCGCTCCAGATTCGGGTCGGTGCCCAAATTCGCCGGCCGGCGATACAGGACGAGCGGCCTGTCGAGGTCGAGGCGCTTCTCGTCGACCAGCCGCATCACTACATAGGCGAAGACAGGTTTGGTCATCGAGGCGGCCTCGAACAACGTGTCCTCTCGCACCGGGTCGCGGGTGAGAATGTTTTTCACGCCGAAGCTCCCGCTCCAGGCGAGCTTCCCACGATCCACCACCGCGATGGCGGCGCCGGGCACTCCGGCGATCCGCATCAGGCGCGGAAGATCGCGAACCAGTTCGCCGGACGGAATCCAGGTGGGATTGCCCTCCGAATATCGGGCTTCCGTGCGGGAGCGAGCCGACGCCGGGCCGACAGCGATCAGCGCAGCCGATCCGGCCAGCAAGGTCCGCCGCCCGAATATCGCTCCATTGCTCATCCCCGGTCGCCTTTGACGTGGTGCATCAGGACAGCCACCTGTCCCGTGTATCGCGCGATGCCGGCAGGTTCGGCGAAGAGGCGGGGCAGGGGGCTCATTGGCCTCCATCTCCCATCGGCAATCTCGCCTTCGGCCGCTGGACCAGACTGACCAGCACGAACGAGATGATCATCAGCAGATACCAGCTGCCAAGCTTTTCGAGCCCGACCATGTGCCAGCCGTCGTTCTGGCTCGGATAGGTCCATGCGCGCGCGAAGGTGCCGATATTTTCGGCGAACCAGATGAACAAGGCGACGAGGCCCCAGCCGACGAGCAGCGGCATGCGGCGGTGGATGTGCAGCGGGCGGAACCACACCTGACAGCGCCAGAACAGCAGCGCGGTCGCGGCGAAAAGGACCCAGCGGATGTCGGGAAGCCAGTGGTGAGCGAAGAAATTGACATAGATGGCGGCGGCGAGAACGTAGCTCATCCAGACGGGCGGATAGCCGGTGTAGCGGAAGTCGAAGATGCGCCACACGCGGGCGATATAGCTGCCGACCGCGGCATACATGAAGCCCGAGAAGAGGGGCACGGCGCCGATGTGGAGCAGGCTCGCTTCGGGGTATTGCCACGATCCGGCGGAGGTCTTGAACAGCTCCATCACCGTGCCGACGATGTGGAAGATCAGGATGACGAGCGCTTCTTTCGGCGTCTCGAGGCGGAAAGCGAGCATGCCAAGCTGGATCAGCACCGCGCCGATCGTGATCGCATCATAGCGGTGAAGCGGCGCGTCGTCGGGCCAGAAAAGATGCGTTCCGAGAAGCAGCGCGAGCATCAGGCCGCCGAACAGGCACGCCCAGCCCTGCTTGAAGCCGAAGACGAGAAATTCGAGAAACCAGCCGCGCGGCCCCGGCGTGATCGCCATCGCCTCCAGCCGCGCGCGGACGGCGTGGAAGCGGCTGTGACCGCCGCCGGTCTCAGACATAGACGGCGACGTAAGCGATCAGCGCGGCGGCGGGCAGGAGCAGCGCCTGCGCGAGGACGGTGCCGGCGAGGCGGCTCAGCGAGATGAAGGTGATCGCGCGGCGGAAATCGGCCTCGTCGACTTTGCCCTCGACCGCGTCGTCGGTCATCACCGACAGTTGCGGGTCGATGAAGGCGAAGAGCAGAATCGTCGCAAAACCGTTGATCAGCGCCGAGAGCTGCGACGCGGTGACACGGAATTCGGGGGCAAGATAGCCGGCATAGAGGGAGGCGACGACGCCGACGGCGAGCAGGGATTGCGCAAGACAGTTCGCGATCAACACGCCCCAGCCGATCCCCTTCGGCATCTTCCAGCTTTTTAGATGCGACAGGCTGGGGAAGGTCAGCGAGCGGCCCAATGTCCTGAGGCCGCTTGGGCTTGCGGCCTTGAGCGCGAGCTTCGTCGTCGAGCGGTTGTTCTGGTACCAGCCGATCGCGGCGGCGAACATGCGCTGTCCGGTGGGGACGAGCAGGATGCCGATCAGCGTCGCAACGCTCGCCGCGGCGAGCACGAGCTGCATGTCGATGAACAGCGACGCGCCGCTGCCGTCGTGGATGCGCGTCTCGATCCGCTTGGCGAGGAAGGGGCCGAGGAAACTGTTCGACGTGCGCGAGAAGAGCACGAGGATGTTGAACAGCGCGAACGACATCGCGATGCGCCGCGTCCGTACCCCGGCGATGCGCGCCGCATAGGCGAGCGCGCCGATCAGGTTGATGAAACCGGTGAGCAGCAGGATGGTGACGAGGGGGAGGTCGATCATTTGGGGCCTAATTTCTCGTCATTGCGACCCCGGCGAAAGCCGGGGGAAGCAATCCAGAGCGGTTTGCGCGCGCTCTGGATTGCCACGGGCCTTCGGCCCTCGCAATGACGATTAAATGAAACTGTGGATCAATGCTTGCGCGTCAACTCGCGCATCGCGTCGTCCAGCCCGGCGAGCGTCAGCGGGTACATGCGGTCGTTCATCAGCTGTTTGATCAGCTTAACCGACTGGGTGTAGCCCCAATGCGCCTCGGGCACCGGATTGAGCCACACCGCGGCGGGATAGACATGCGTGATCCGCTGCAGCCAGACCGCGCCCGATTCCTCGTTGAAATGCTCGACGCTGCCGCCCGGATGGGTGATTTCATAGGCGCTCATCGATGCGTCGCCTACGAAGATCACCTTATAATCATGGCCATATTTGTGGAGGATGTCCCACATCTGGTGGCGTTCGGACCAGCGGCGCTTATTGTCCTTCCACACGCCTTCGTACGGGCAATTGTGGAAATAGAAGAATTCGAGATTCTTGAACTCGGTCGTCGCGGCGCTGAAGAGCTCTTCGCACAGCTTGATGAACGGGTCCATCGATCCGCCGACGTCGAGGAACAGGAGCAGCTTCACCGCATTGCGCCGTTCGGGGCGCATCTTGATGTCGAGCCAGCCCTGCCGCGCGGTGCCGTCGATCGTGCCCGGAATGTCGAGCTCGTCCGCCGCGCCCTCGCGCGCGAACTTGCGCAGACGGCGGAGCGCGATCTTGATGTTGCGGGTGCCGAGTTCCTTGGTGTTGTCGAGATTCTGGAACTCGCGCTTTTCCCAGACCTTCAGCGCGCGCTTGTGCTTGCTCTCGCCGCCGATGCGTACGCCTTCGGGGTTATAGCCCGAATTGCCGAAGGGCGAGGTGCCGCCGGTGCCGATCCACTTGTTGCCGCCCTCGTGGCGTTTCTGCTGTTCCTCAAGCCGCTCTTTCAGCGTCTCCATGATCTTGTCCCAGTCGCCGAGCGACTCGATCGCTGCCATTTCGTCGGGCGTCAGGAATTTCTCGGCAACCGCCTTCAACCAGTCGGCGGGGACGTCGACCGGGTTCTGGCCGTAATCCGAAATAATGCCCTTGAAGACCTTGTTGAACACCTGGTCGAAACGGTCGAGCAGGCCCTCATCCTTCACGTAAATCGCGCGGGACAGGTAATAGAATTGCTCGGGGCTGCGGTCGATCACCTCGCGGTCGAGCGCCTCCAGCAGCATCAGATGCTCTTTCAGGCTGGCGGGAATGCCTGCGGCGCGAAGCTCGTCGAGAAAGCCGAAAAACATGGGGCAGGCGTATCGCGTTCGCGCCGCGCGCGCAATCACTTTACGTGAACGTAAAGCTGGCTCCGCCGATGACTATCGACCCCAACGTCAATCGGGTGCGTAAACGGCCGCATCACCCGGTGCGATGAAAGCCGATGTTTCGGGATGCGCGACGAGGCCGTCGACCGTCGCGGCAAAGGCTTCTTCGCTGGGCTTGCCGGCAAAGAAGCGGGTCACACCGCTCTCTTTCTTCGCCGACCAAGACAGGCTGTATAGCGGTGCGTGCGCGGAAATCCGTCCGAAGGCTTCCGCGAACAATGGCGCTATCTTTTCATCGAGCGGGTAGAGCGTCCAGCGTTTGCCGCCCGCTTCGCGTGCATAGACGGGCTGTGCCGCGTCGCCCAAGAGCGCCTTGCCCTGACCGCTCACCACGATCTTCGTCAGGAACATCTCTGCCATATGATTGTTGAACGGCATCGCCCGCTCGCCATCGCACGCCGAACCGCTGCAAGCGCCGTTCGCGGCCAAGATCGACGCCCAGGGGAGCGCGCGGACGAAGGCGTCGATCTGGCCTTCCTCGGCGGGTTCCTTCGAAGCGGGCAGCGTCGCCCTCACTTTCGCGGTCCATGTCCCCAATTCGATGAAATAGAGATATTCGAGCAGGGTGTCGCCGCCGATGCCGACCTTGTAGGTCGCCTTGTAGCCGCGCAGCTTTTGCGGCGCGTCGATGTCGAAGGGACCGTCGGCCCACAGGAAGGTCATCTCCTTGCGGCCAAAGCCCAGCGAGGTGATCGCGCCCTTCAGCCGATGTTCGGCCAGTGCGCCGCGCTGGAACAGGAACGCCGAAATGTCGGTCGAAGCTGCGTCGCGCTTCAGCCGGTAATGCAGCATGACGTCATTGCCATTATCGACGGCCATCAGGCTGGTGCGCTGAAAGCCGTCGATGCTCTCGGGAAAGACCGTGCCGGTGGCGATATGGGTGATCGGCCCCTTCGTTTCGCTCCCCGACCAGATCGCCGGGTCCGCGGTGCGGATGATGCGATGGCCGCCGACCATTTCCTGCGCCCCTGCGGGCAGCGCGAAGATTGCGGTGACCGCCGCCAGAATCGGCCAGAGACGCATGATATTTCCCCCTCACATCGATCGTCTGTTCGAAGGCGTAACGCGTTGGCGGCGGGCGTGCAATGCGCCTCCGATCCCCGCGACCGGCCCGCGGAATTGACGCGCCGTTAACCAATGTCCGGCATATCTCCTCGATCATTCAGGGACGCGGGCAAATCAATGAAATATGATCCGATCAATCCGGCGGCACCGATCCTCGACCAGTCGGTCGCGAGCGACTGCGGCGAGCTGGCCGTTGGGTGCAGCGATGCCGCGGGGCGGATCAAGCGCGCGACCGATCAGATGGACCGCCAGATCGGCGAACTTGGCCGGCTCGAAGAATATGTCGTGAGCCTCGAGGCCGACCAGCGCCAGATCGCCGATTCGACCGACGAGGCAAAATTGCTCTCGGCGCGCGCGTGCGAACAGCTCGATAGCGGTGCCGAACGCGTCAACGCCGCGGTCAGCGAGTTCCGTTCGGTGATCGACCTGATCGCGCGGCTCGGCACGCACGTTACCAATTTCGCTGCGGTGATGGAGCAGGTGCAGCAGGTCAGCCAGTTGATCGAGTCGATCGCCAAGACGACGAACATGCTAGCGCTCAATGCCGCGATCGAGGCCGAGCGCGCGGGCGACGCCGGTCGCACCTTTGCCGTCGTCGCCGCCGAAGTGAAGAAGCTCGCGCAGAACACCCGCGGTGCGACCGACGAGATCCGCCGCAGCATCGGCAGCCTTGCGACCGAGGCTAGCGGGCTGGTCGCCGAGATTCAGTCGGGGGTCGAACAGTCGAGCCGCGCCGAGGCGCAGTTCGAAACGATTACCGACGCGCTCCACGACGCGACGCATCTCGTCGCCCTGCTCGACGATCAGAGCGACCGCATCGCGCAATCGAGCGCGATGGTCCATGCGAACGGCGCCAAAGTGCGCGAGGCGCTCGACAGCGTGGTGACCTCGGTGCGCGACAATAGTTCGACGCTCGTCGGCACACGCGATTCGATCCTGTCGATGGAGCATGTGTCGAACCGCATGTTCAACGCGGTCATTTCGGCGGGCGTCAGTCCGCAGGATTCTGCGATCGTCGAACTGGCCGCGCGCGTGCGCGACGAATTTGTCGGGCTGGCCGAACGCGCCGTTGCGCACGGCGAGTTGTCGATGGAACAGATTTTCGACACCGATTATATCCGCGTGCCGGGTTCGAACCCCGAACGCTTCCGCACCACATTATGCGACTGGGCCGACACGCACTGGCGTCCGCTGTTCGATCGCATCGTCGCCCAGCATCCGGAGATCAAGATGTCCTCGGCGGGCGACATGAACGGCTTCCTCCCGACGCATATCACCGATTGCTCGCGTGCGCCGACCGGCGACCTCGAACATGACACCGCGCACTGCCGCAACGGCCGCATCCTCTATGACGCGACCGACGCTGCGGCAAAGCGCAGCACCGCGCCCTTTTTCATGACGGTCTATCGTCAGGAAGGCGACGGCATCAATTACGTGACCGTGCGCAACGTTTATATGCCAGCGATTATCAACGGCCGCCGCTGGGGCGATGTCGAGGTTGCCTATCAGCTCTGAGGCGGAATGGGCGGCTGTGCCGGGAAGGTCTCG
This sequence comes from Sphingopyxis sp. LARHCG72, assembly GCF_052871675.1. Classification (NCBI taxonomy): domain Bacteria; kingdom Pseudomonadati; phylum Pseudomonadota; class Alphaproteobacteria; order Sphingomonadales; family Sphingopyxidaceae; genus Sphingopyxis; species Sphingopyxis sp. LARHCG72. The sequence continues at coordinate 918,688 of NZ_JBIXJU010000001.1, forward strand.
ATCGCGGGGTCGATAATCGCCCAATCGGGCGCCTCACTTGCCCAGATTGCCATCGTTGGTTTCAGCCCGTGGGGGTCGTCGAGTATGCCGAGACGGACGACGCGCATCTGCGGTCGGGCCGATGAGCCGCCGAGGATCGGGGTGCCGCATGCCGGGCAATGCGACCGGGTCAGGGTATTGCCGCTGTCGGCGACATAGCTGTCCGAGGCGGTGACGCCATCGATCCAAATGTCGGCGGTCAGGAAAATGGCGTTGTGCGTCGGCCCGCCTGCTGCGATTTTCCGACAGCGTCGGCACCAGCATTGGCGCACCCCGAGCGCTTCACCATCGATGCGTACCTCGACCGCACCGCATGCACATCGACCGGCGTATCCCATCAGCTACCTTGGCGCCGCGCCATGAAGGCAAGCTTTTCGAACAGCATCACATCCTGCTCATTCTTGAGCAGCGCGCCGTGGAGCGGCGGGATCGCCTTGCCGACGTCGCGGTTCTGCAGGACTTCGAGCGGCATGTCCTCGTTGAGGAGCAGCTTCAGCCAGTCGATGAGTTCGCTCGTCGACGGCTTCTTCTTGAGCCCCGGAACGTCGCGAACCTCGTAGAAGATGTCCATCGCGCGGCTGACCAGCGTCTTCTGGATACCCGGGAAGTGGACCTCGACGATCTCGGCCATCGTGTCGCGATCGGGAAATTTGATATAGTGGAAGAAACAGCGGCGCAGGAAGGCGTCGGGCAGTTCCTTTTCATTGTTCGAGGTGATGACGACGATCGGGCGTTCCTTCGCGGTCACCGTCTCGTCGGTCTCGTAGACATGGAAGGCCATGCGATCGAGTTCCTGGAGCAGGTCGTTCGGGAATTCGATATCGGCCTTGTCGATCTCGTCGATCAGCAGCACGGGCAGCTTGGGCGAGGTGAAGGCCTCCCACAATTTGCCCTTGCGGATATAGTTGCGGATGTCGTGGACGCGCTCTTCGCCAAGCTGGCCATCGCGCAGGCGCGCGACCGCGTCATATTCGTAAAGGCCCTGTTGCGCCTTCGTCGTCGACTTGATGTTCCAGGTGATCAGCGGCGCGTCGAACGCTTTCGCGATTTCCTCGGCCAGGACGGTCTTGCCGGTGCCCGGTTCGCCCTTCACGAGCAAAGGGCGGCGCAGCAGCGTTGCGGCGTTGACCGCGACCTTCAGGTCGTCGGTGGCGATATAGGCGCTGGTGCCTTCGAAACGCATCGGCTCTTTCCCTTAACGTGAACGTCAAGCGGGCATAGCGATAGCGGCGGGAGGGTGCAAGCCGAAGGGAGAGATGTCCCTCCCGCCGGCGGGAAGATCACGGGTGCGCGCGGCTGGCGGCGCGCGCCGCCATCAGGTCCCACAAGCCGCTGTGCTGCATGATCAGCTGCTGGGCACCGAATATCATCGCGCGTTCGACCGCGGGTGTATCCGCGACGGTCGCGGCCAGCCGGGCCGTTTCACGCAGGTCGGGCAGGGTGCAGGTCGGTGGCGTCAGGTCGAGCCGTTGGGCGCTGATGTCGAGCAGCACGCGGATCGTCCGCCAGTCGAGCGTCAGCGCGATCGCGGCGCCCACGGCGCAGCCGTGGCGGTCCGATTCCGCGAGCATGTCGATCGCCTTGCGCTGTGCGGCGACCGCAGCCTCGCATTGCGCCTGGCCCTGCGTGCTCGGGACCGGGCCGACTGCCGAAGCGATCTTCGACAGGAAGGCGCGTTCCTCGGCGAAGGCGTCGGCGGCTTCGGCCATCCACTGGCGCGAAGCGGGGTCGACCGCCTTTCGCGCGGCGTTGTCGATCACGCCCGGATAGCGGCCGTGGAGCAGGCAAAGGAAATGGACGGCGTCGGCAAGGTTGCGCATCGCCTCCGGCCCGCTCGACAGCGCGCCCGAACGGACGTGCGGGTGCGCGCCGGTGCCGTCGTTGGCAACCAGCGAGTCGAGCAGTTCGGCGGCGCCGCGCGTCTGCGTCTTGGGCTGGGTCGATGGGCTCAACGCTTGATCCTCGCTGCGGCGGGCCGTGCGCGACCCAAGCCGATGGAATTGCAGCGATCAGTCATAGGACAACGTCGTAAACGTCGCGTTTATAAGCGGCGGCTGATTTGCCCGGCAAGCTGTTCCAGTAAGGGACAATGGAGCGGAAAGGACGGGGACGGGAAAGATAAGGGGCCGGCAAGCACCGGGGAGAGCTTGCCGGCCCCTTCCTTGGCGCCGGGGCGCCAAAAGGGGGTGCAGGACTTTGGGGAGAGGGTGTCCTGCTGGTTTCGCTTATGCTGCGAGTGCGAGGTCCTCGACCTTGTCGGCCTGCGGCGCGGAACCTTCGGTCACGCTGAGTACGGGCTGGGCGGCTGCGGCGCTCTTTGCCGGGAAGATCAGGCGCGACGCGAGCACCACGATCCCGAGGCCGAAATAGCCGGCGAAGGTCTGGACCGGGAAGAAGAAGAGCGGGGCGATGAATGCCAGGCGGAGATAGAGCGGGTTGAAGCCGAAATCCTGGCCCACGGCCTCGCAGATACCGAAAAAGGTGTCGCGGCGGCGGAAGAGGTTGGTGGTTTCATTGTCCATTTTTTTGTCTTTCCCTTGGGCTGCGAGCACTGCCCCGCGCCGATGCCGAATGCATCGCAAAGGCCGTGCCATTTTTCGCAATCCTTCAATTTCCGGGCTTTTTCTTTTTGACCGCGCTTTGCAGTCTGCCCGTGATCCTGAATTCGTTCCCATCGAGTGGGAATATTTGCCATCTGGCGGGTGGCGTCTGAACCGGTCATGAAGTCTTCCGCCGCGATGGCGAGGGCTATCTGGGACAGGGATGTGAAGATTTAAAGAAGTCCGGGAAAAAAATTGTGCGGTGCAGCATTGGGGCAACACTTTGATCCAAAGCGCAAAACAAAACACCCCGCCGGTAAGGGCGGGGTGTCTGATGTCCGAAAGACCCGAAGGACTTACTGGTCGAGGAAGCTGCGCATCTTGCGGCTGCGGCTCGGGTGTTTCAGCTTGCGGAGCGCCTTCGCCTCGATCTGGCGAATACGTTCGCGCGTCACGCTGAACTGCTGGCCCACCTCTTCGAGGGTATGGTCGGTGTTCATGCCGATGCCAAAGCGCATGCGCAGCACGCGCTCCTCGCGCGGGGTAAGCGATGCAAGGACCCGCGTGACCGTTTCCTTGAGGTTCGACTGCACCGCGGCATCGACCGGGATGACGGCATTCTTGTCTTCGATGAAATCGCCGAGGTGGCTGTCTTCCTCGTCGCCGATCGGCGTTTCAAGGCTGATCGGCTCCTTGGCGATCTTCATCACCTTGCGAACCTTTTCGAGCGGCATCGACAGACGCTCGGCCATTTCCTCGGGTGTCGGCTCGCGGCCGCTTTCGTGAAGGAACTGACGGCTGCAGCGCACGAGCTTGTTGATCGTCTCGATCATATGGACCGGGATGCGGATCGTGCGCGCCTGGTCAGCGATCGAACGGGTGATCGCCTGCCGGATCCACCAGGTCGCATAGGTCGAGAACTTGTAGCCGCGGCGATATTCGAATTTGTCGACCGCCTTCATCAGGCCGATATTGCCTTCCTGGATCAGGTCGAGGAACTGCAGGCCGCGGTTGGTGTATTTCTTGGCGATCGAGATCACGAGGCGCAGGTTCGCCTCGACCATTTCCTTCTTGGCGATGCGCGCTTCGCGCTCACCCTTCTGGACCATGTTCACGACGCGGCGGAATTCGACGAGGCTCATGCCCGCCGCCTGCGCGATTTCGCTGATCTCGATGCGGATGCGGTCGACCGCGCCGGCTTCATTCTCGGCGAAGGCGGCCCATTTCTTGTCGAGCCCCGAAACTTCGTCGAGCCAATTCTCTTCGAGCTCGCGCCCGACATAATTGTCGAGGAACGACTTGCGCGGCACCTTGTGGCGCTCGGCAAGGCGCAGCATCTGGCCACCGAGCGCCGTCAGGCGGCGGTTATAGCTGTAGAGCTGGTCGACAAGATATTCGATCTTGGTGCCGTGAAACTGCACGCTTTCGACCTGCGCGGTGAGTTCCTCGCGCAGCTTGTGATACTTCTTTTCCGAGGCCGCGGGGAATTCCTCGCCGCCCGAGAGCGATTCGAGGCGCGCTTCCTGCAGCTTCGAGAAAGCCTTGAAGCTCTTGGTGATGTTCGCGAACTTCTCGAGCGCGTCGGGCTTCAGCAGCTCTTCCATCGCCGCGAGGCTGAGGGTGTTGTCTTCCTCGTCTTCCTCGAAATTCTCGCGCTTGCCCGACGATCCTTCGCCGTCCTCGTCGTCGCCGTCAGCCGAAGGTTCTTCCTCGACCTCGTCTTCGTCCTTGAAAGAGACGCCAGCGGTTTTTTCGCTGATCTCGCCGTCGTCCTCGGCGCCTTCCTCGTCGAGGTTTTCGGGCGCCGGGTCCTTCGACAGCATCGCTTCGAGGTCGACGATCTCGCGCAGCTGCATGTCGCCATTGTTGAGTGCGGTCGACCAGTCGATGATCGCGTTGAAGGTCAGCGGGCTTTCGCACAGCCCGAGGATCATCGTGTCGCGGCCCGCCTCGATGCGCTTCGCGATCGCGATTTCGCCCTCGCGGCTGAGCAGCTCGACCGCGCCCATTTCGCGCAGGTACATGCGAACGGGATCGTCGGTGCGATCGACCGTTTCCTTCTTCTTTTCGATCGCGGGGTTCGACACCGAACCCGTGCCGGCGCTGACGTCGACATCGTCGTCGGTTTCCTGGTCGGCCTCTTCCTGCACATCCTCGTCGCTTTCGACGATGTTGATGCCCATGTCGGAAATCGCCGACATGATATCCTCGATCTGCTCCGACGACATCTCGTCCTGCGGCAGCGCCGCATTCAGCTCGTCATAGGTCAGGTAACCGCGCTTCTTGCCGCGCGCGATCAGCTTTTTGACGTCAGCCTCGTTAAGGTCGATCAGCGGAGCGTCGGTATCGGTATCGGCGGCGGTGCTTTTGGTGGCCATATTTGTTCCTGCCTAGGGGCAATAAGTTGTCTTCACTGGCTGCTGCTCTCGGACAGCGCGGCCAGTCGGCGGGTCAGTTCCTCGTCCATCGCACGCAGCTTTTGCTGACGCGCCAGGCCTTCGTCATCCATCGTGCGCTGAAAATCCGCGGTGGCTTCGGCAAGCCGGGTGCGGATTTCGGGCTGGGTGACCAGCACGCCGATATATTCGTCAAGGTCGCGCAGAGCGGTTTCCCGTGCTGCATCGACCTCTTCGCCTTCAAGCCTGCGATTGAACGAGAAGTGCATTCCGTCGGCTCTGAGCAATGTCGTCGCCCTATTATACACTTTCATTGGCTCCAATATGGCAAGCAACCCCTCGCAATCAAGCCCTTCCTGACGCATCGCGCTGTCAAGCATTACGCCGAGGAGTTCGGCGTCGCTTGAATCGCTCACCGGCAGCCGCGTCAGCGCCTCCTCGTTGCGCCGGAGCGCTTCGGGAAAACGCAGCAATCCGCCGATCAGCGCCGCGACATAGGGCGCCGAAATCCCGGCCTGCCCGATGGAACGCGTTTCATCGGCCGGAGGTTGCAACCGCGGGTCGGGGCCGAAGCGGCGATTGCCGCCTCCCCGCGGCGGGTTCGGCGTCCACGGCTGGCGCTGCGCGCGCTCGGGCTGCTTGCGCGCGAACAGCGCGTCGAGCCGCTCGCGAAACGCCTCGCGATAATGGTGGCGGACGTCGGCATCCTCGATCGCGTCGGCGTGCGCGAGCAGGCGCGTCTTCAATGCGGCGCGCTCTTCGGGGGTCGCGAGCGGCCCCGCCGCGACCTCGTGCGCCCAGAGGCGTTCAACCAGCGGCTGCGTGTCTTCGACGATTTCGGCGAAGCCCGCCGCCCCTCGCGCCCGCACGATATCGTCGGGATCCTGTCCCGCGGGTAGCGTTGCGAAAGCGAGGCTGAAGCCAGGGCGGAGCAGGGGAAGCGCGCGCATCGCGGCGCGCATCGCGGCTTTCTGTCCCGCGGCATCGCCGTCGAAGCAGAGCACCGGCACGGGAACCATCCGCCAGATCAGCCCGAGCTGCGCCTCGGTCAGCGCGGTGCCGAGCGGCGCGACCGCATCGGCGATCCCCGCTTCGGCGAGCGCGATGACGTCCATATAGCCTTCGACGACGATGATCCGGTTCGTCTGCCGCGACGCCGGGCTTGCCTTGTCGAGATTGTAGAGGACGCGGCCCTTGTCGAAGAGCGGCGTGTCGGGTGAGTTCAGATATTTGGGCTCGCCGTCGCCGAGGATGCGCCCGCCGAACGCGATCACCCGCCCGCGCGCATCGCGGATCGGGATCATCAGCCGGCCGCGGAACCGGTCGTAGGGTTCCTTGTCTTCGACTGCGATCAGCATGCCCGATTCGACGAGCATCGCGGTCGGGAATTTCTTGAGCGCTTCTTTCAGTGCACTCCGGCTCTCGGGGGCGAGGCCGAAGCCGAAGGCCTTGCAGGTCGCCTCCGAAATGCCGCGCTTCGCCAGATATTCGCGTGCCGGCGCACCATTGCTGCTGCCAAGCTGCTGTGTGAACCAGTCGGCCGCGCCCTGCACGACATCGCGCAGGCTCGCCTGCTCTTCGGCCTTTTTCGCGGCGCGCGGGTCGGCGGCAGGAACCTCCATCCCGGCCTCGGCGGCGAGTTCCTTCACCGCATCCATGAACGACAGCCCGCGCTGGTCGGTCATCCAGCGGATCGCATCGCCGTGCGCCGAGCAACCGAAGCAGTGGTAGAAGCCCTTTTCGTCGTTGATCGTGAAGCTGGGCGTCTTTTCGTTATGGAAGGGGCAGCAGGCCTTGTATTCGCGGCCCGCACGCGTGACCTTCACCGTCCGCCCGATGAGGGTCGACAGCGTGACGCGCGATCGCAATTCGTCCAGCCATTGCGGGGTGAGGGTCATATCTTCGATATGCCTCTGCCAGCACCCGCCCGCAAGCAGGCGGGGAGGGCGTGTCTCAGGAGAGCGCCGCCTTAACCCACCCGCTCGCCTTGCTCATATCGAGCTGCGAGCCGAGCCGGTCTTTCACCGCGGCCATCACCTTGCCCATGTCCTTCAGGCTCTCGGCCCCAAGCTCGACCACGATGGCCTTGATCGCTGCGGCCGCTTCGTCGTCGGAGAGCTGCGCGGGCAGGAAATCCTCGATCACGACGACCTCGGCCGCCTCGATATCGGCAAGCTCCTGGCGGCCGCCCTGTTCGTACATGGTGATCGATTCGCGGCGCTGCTTGACCATTTTCTGCAGCACGTCGGTGACGAGCACATCGTCGTCGGCCGGCGCGGTGCCGGTGCGGAGCTCGATGTCCTTGTCCTTGATCTTGGCCAGCATCAGCCGGATGGTGCCGAGCCGCGCCTTGTCGCCGCTTTTCATCGCGGCCACCTGCGCAGCCTTGATGTCGTCACGAATCATACGTGTCCCCATGCGCTGCAAATTTCGGAAAGGCCCTCTCTAGCGGCAAGATTCCAAATCCGATAGCTTGTGAATCACTTTTTTGGCGCCTACTTGGTCGGCCGTTTAGCCCCCCGTCCGGAGCATGTTGAATGGCACCTGCCAACCCCTCTGCCGCGCCTGCGGCCCAGCCTTCGGGCGCCACCGGCGTCCTTGTCCTTGCCGATGGCACGATCCTGTGGGGCGTGGGTTACGGCGCGAGCGGCGCTGCGGTAGGCGAGATTTGTTTCAATACGTCGATGACGGGCTATCAGGAAATCCTGACCGACCCCAGCTATGCGGGGCAGGTCGTCACCTTCACCTTCCCGCACATCGGTAATGTCGGCGCGAACCCGGAAGATATGGAACGTGGCGTGCACGGCGCCCTCGGCGCGATCACGCGCGAGCTGCCGACGCAGCCCAGCAACTTCCGCAGCGTGCAGACGCTGGCCGAATGGATGATCGAACAGGGCGTGATCGGGCTCGCCGGGATCGACACACGCGCGCTCACGCGCCGTATCCGCGATGCGGGCGCGCCGAACGGGGTGATCGCGCACAGTCCCGACGGCCAGTTCGATATCGACGAGCTGCTCGCCAAGGCGCGCGGCTGGGCGGGGCTCGAGGGAATGGACCTTGCGAAGGCGGTCAGCCGTACCGACACCGGCGACTGGACCGGCGGCGCGTGGACGCTGGGGCATGGCTATGCGACCGAAGCGGGCGGCGAGCGGCCGCATGTCGTCGCGATCGACTATGGTGCGAAGGACAATATCTTCCGCAACCTCGTCAAAGCCGGCGCGCGCGTCACCGTGGTGCCCGCGACCGCGAGCCTCGACGAGGTGCTGGGGCATAATCCCGCGGGCGTGTTCCTCTCGAACGGTCCCGGCGACCCCGCGGCGACGGGCGATTATGCGGTGCCGGTGATCCAGGGGCTGCTCGAACGCGACGTGCCGATCTTCGGCATCTGCCTTGGCCACCAGATGCTGGGCATCGCAGCGGGCGCGAAGACGGTGAAAATGCATCAGGGCCACCGCGGCGCGAACCATCCGGTGCAGCGTGCCGAGGACGGCGTGGTCGAGATCACGAGCATGAACCACGGCTTCGCGGTCGACGCCTCGACCTTGCCCGCAGGCGTAGTCGAGACGCACAAGAGCCTGTTCGACGGATCGAACTGCGGCATCGCGATCACGGGGAAGAACGCATTCAGCGTGCAATATCACCCCGAGGCGAGCCCCGGGCCGCAGGATAGCTTCTATCTGTTCGAGAAGTTCGTTGGTGGATTGAAGTGAGGAAGCGCTTGCTCAGTGCCCTCTTAATATTGCCTCTCTCATCTTGTTTTGTGGGTGATGAAGACAATTGGGCCAGTCGAGAACAGATCGTTGAAGCCGCGGCGCGTTGCGGGATCGATGGATTTGAACCGACGGAGGCTGGGAGCGCGTGGGCCGCATATGTGAAGCCGTCCGTGCCGGGCGCTAAGCAAAAAGAAGATTGTATCTACGACGACCTGAACGCTCAAAATTTACTGGTGACCCGATAAATGCCCAAAAGAACCGACATCCAATCCATCCTCGTCATCGGCGCCGGCCCGATCGTTATCGGTCAGGCGTGCGAGTTCGACTATTCGGGGACACAGGCGATCAAGGCGCTGAAGGAGGAGGGCTATCGCATCGTCCTCGTCAACTCCAACCCGGCGACGATCATGACCGATCCCGACCTCGCCGACGCGACCTATGTCGAGCCGATCACCCCCGAGATCGTCGCGAAGATCATCGCGAAGGAGCGCCCCGACGCGGTGCTGCCGACGATGGGCGGGCAGACCGCGCTCAACACCGCGCTGGCGCTGTTCAACGACGGGACGCTAGAGAAATATGGCGTCGAGATGATCGGCGCCGATGCCGAGGCGATCGACAAGGCCGAGGACCGCATCAAGTTCCGCGACGCGATGGACAAGATCGGGCTGGAAAGCGCGCGCTCGGGTATCGCGCACACGCTCGACGAGGCGTTTGCGGTGCTCGAACGCACCGGCCTGCCGTCGATCATCCGCCCCAGCTTTACCATGGGCGGCACCGGCGGCGGCATCGCGTATAACCGCGAGGAATTCGAGCATATCGTCCGCGGCGGCCTGATCGCCTCGCCGACCACCGAGGTCCTGATCGAGGAATCGCTCCTCGGCTGGAAAGAATATGAGATGGAGGTGGTGCGCGACCGCAAGGACAATTGCATCATCATCTGTTCGATCGAGAATGTCGATCCGATGGGCGTGCACACGGGCGACAGCATCACCGTCGCCCCCGCGCTGACGCTGACCGACAAGGAATATCAGATCATGCGCAACGCGAGCATCGCGGTGCTGCGCGAGATCGGGGTCGAGACGGGCGGGTCGAACGTCCAGTTCGCGGTGAATCCCAAGGACGGCCGCCTGATCGTCATCGAGATGAACCCGCGCGTGTCGCGCTCGTCGGCGCTCGCGTCGAAGGCGACGGGATTCCCGATCGCCAAGGTCGCGGCGAAGCTCGCGGTCGGTTACACGCTCGACGAGATCATGAACGACATCACCGGGGTGACCCCGGCGTCGTTCGAGCCGACGATCGATTATGTAGTCACCAAGATCCCGCGCTTCGCCTTTGAAAAGTTCAAGGGCGCCGAGGCGACGCTGTCGACCGCGATGAAGTCGGTGGGCGAGGTGATGGCGATCGGCCGCACGATCCATGAAAGCCTCCAAAAGGCGCTGCGCGGGTTGGAGACGGGGCTTTCGGGCTTCAACTTCGTCGACCGCCTCAAGGGCGCGACGCACGACCAGCTGCGCAACGAACTGGCGCAGCGCACCCCCGACCGGCTGCTCAACGCCGCGCAGGCGATCCGCGAAGGCTTGCCGCTCGCCGAGATCAACCGCGTTGCGGGTTACGACATGTGGTTCCTCGAACGCATCGCCGAGATCGTCGCAGCCGAGGAAGAAGTCTGCGCCAACGGCCTGCCGCGAGATGCTGAAGGGCTGCGCAAGCTGAAAGCCATGGGCTTTTCGGACAAGCGTCTTGCCTATCTCGCGCTCCAGTCGGCGAACCTCCGCCCCGGATCGAAGCAGGCGACTGCGCGCGGCAGCGGGCTGATTCACGAAGCGGTGAAGGCGATGACCGGCGGCGTGACCGAAGCCGAAGTGCGCGCGCTGCGCCATAAACTCGGCGTGCGGCCGGTGTTCAAGACGATCGACACCTGCGCCGCGGAGTTTCAGGCGCAGACACCCTATCTCTATTCGACCTACGAAGCGCCGACCTTCGGCGAGCCCGAGAATGAGGCGAACCCGAGCGACCGCAAGAAAGTCGTTATCCTTGGCGGCGGTCCGAACCGGATCGGGCAGGGGATCGAGTTCGACTATTGCTGCTGCCACGCCTGCTTCGCGCTCGAAGAGGCGGGCTATGAAACGATCATGATCAACTGCAACCCGGAGACGGTGTCGACCGATTATGACACGTCGGACCGTCTCTATTTCGAACCGCTCACGGCAGAAGATGTGCTCGAAATCCTGCACGTCGAAATGTCGAAGGGCGAGCTTGTGGGCGTGATCGTCCAGTTCGGCGGCCAGACCCCGCTGAAGCTCGCGCAAGCCTTGGCGGAAGCCGGCATCCCGATCCTCGGCACCTCGCCCGACGCGATCGACCTTGCCGAAGACCGCGAGCGTTTCGCGGCGCTCGTCAACAAGCTCGGCCTCAAGCAGCCCGAGAACGGTATCGCGCGCAGCCGCGAGGAAGCCGTCGCGGTCGCGGCGCGCATCGGTTACCCGGTGCTCACGCGTCCCTCCTATGTGCTTGGCGGCCGCGCGATGGAGATCGTCGACGACCAGGCGCAGCTCGAAAATTACATCGAGACCGCGGTGCAGGTGTCGGGGGACAGCCCGGTGCTGATCGACCGCTACCTGCGCGATGCGATCGAGGTCGATGTGGACGCCTTGTGCGACGGGACCGATGTCGTCGTTGCGGGCGTGCTCCAGCATATCGAGGAAGCGGGGGTCCATTCGGGCGACAGCGCCTGCTCGATCCCGCCGTACAGCCTGTCGGCCGACATCGTCGCCGAAATCGAGCGCCAGACCGAGGCGCTCGCCCGCGCGCTCGAGGTTCGCGGCCTCATGAACATCCAGTTCGCGGTCAAGGATGGCGAGGTTTACCTGATCGAGGTCAACCCGCGCGCCAGCCGCACCGTGCCCTTCGTGGCGAAGGCGGTGGGTTCACCGATCGCCAAGATCGCTGCGCGCGTGATGGCGGGCGAGAAGCTCGCCGACCTGCCGAAGATCAATCGCGACATCGCGCATGTTGCGGTCAAGGAAGCGGTTTTCCCCTTCGCGCGCTTCCCCGGCACCGATCCGGTGCTGTCGCCGGAGATGAAGTCCACGGGCGAGGTGATGGGAATCGACCGCAACTTCAACCTCGCCTTTGCCAAGGCCCAGCTCGGCGCAGGTGACCGCCTGCCCACCGACGGCCGAGTCTTCGTGTCGGTCAAGGACAGCGACAAACCGCGCATCCTCGACGCGGTGCGCCAGCTCACGGCATGGGGCTGGAAGGTGATCGCGACCGGCGGCACCGCCGACTATCTGGGGGGGCAGGGGATCGAGGTCGAACGCGTCAACAAGGTCGCCGAAGGCCGCCCGCATATCGTCGACCGGATCAAGGACGGCGATGTCCAGCTGATCTTCAACACGACCGAGGGATGGCAGTCGTTGCAGGACTCGCAGTCGATCCGCGCGTCGGCGCTGGCGGCCGATATCGCCTATTATACGACCGCTGCGGCAAGCGAGGCGGCGACGCAGGCGATCGGCGCGCTTCGTGCGCACTCTCTTGAAGTGAAGCCGCTTCAGGACTATTATTGAAGGACCGCTCCACCCCCCGACATTGACGGAAACAGCGGCGCAGCCGCCCGGCGAAGTTTCGCCGGCGCTGGATTATTGACGAAGGACAACAGGATAATGGCAAGCGTTGAAAAGGTGCCGATGCTGGCAGAAGGCTATGAGAAGCTGAACGCACAGCTCGCGACCCTCAAAGCCGAGCGGCCGCTGATCGTCGATGCGATCGAGGAAGCGCGCGCGCATGGCGACCTTTCGGAAAATGCCGAATATCACGCTGCGAAAGAGCGCCAGGGCCAGGTCGAAGCGACGATCGGCGACCTTGAAGACAAGCTTTCGCGCGCACAGGTCATCGACCCGACGACGCTGTCGGGCGACCGCATCGTGTTCGGCGCGACGGTCACGCTCGCCGACGAAGACGACAAGCCGGTGCGCTACCAGATCGTCGGTCAGGCCGAAGCCGATGCCAAGGACGGCAAGATCAGCTACAATTCGCCGCTCGGCCGCGCGCTGATCGGTCGCCGCGTCGACGACGAGATCGAAGTCACCGTGCCCGCGGGCGACAAATATTATCTGGTGACGAAAATCGAATTCATCTGATGGGTAAACGGCGATGAAGCCGATCGATGCACCGGTGACGATCGGCTTCGCGCTGACGTGCGTCATCTTGTTCGTCTTCCTGTCGGTGACGGGACTTTTCGAGCCGGTGGCCGAGGCTGCCGGGATGATGTCTGCGCGGTTCGGTGCCGATCCCTTCGCGCTCGGCGGTACGGCGGTCCCGGCGATACTGACGCCGTTGACGTCGGCCTTCCTGCACCTTGATACGTTGCACCTGCTTTTTAACATGATGTTCCTAGTCTTCATCGGGCGACAGGTCGAATTGCCGCTGGGGCCGAAGGCCACGATCGCTTTGATGGTCGGAGGCGCCTATGCGGCGGCGGCGGTTTCGTGGATCGCTAATCCTGACTCGACCGCGGTGGGCATCGGCGCCAGCGGTGTCGTTTCGGCGCTGATCGCGTGCTACGCGCTGATTTTCAATCAGCAGCAGGTGCGCGCGATCGGGCCGATCCCCGGCGTCTGGGTGCGGGCGCTATGGCTCGCGGCCGCCTGGATCGGATTGCAATTGCTGATCGGCTTTGCGAGTAACGTGGCGCCCTCCAACCCCCACGTCAGCCCGGGTATCTGGGCGCATATAGGCGGCTTCCTCGGCGGCTTGCTCCTGACGCGTCCCTTGCTTCGCTGGCGCTTCGGCGCGCGGTAGGTCAGCTCCCGGCGAGCAATCCGCCCGCCAGCAGCATCGCGACGCGAACGTCGATCCCGCAGCCTTCGGTGCGTTTTTCTGCGACGAAATCGGCGATGCGGTCCAGTGGTACGCGGTGGACGATGATATCCTCGCCATCGACCCCGCCGCCGTCGCCGACCTTCGTCAATCCGGTCGCCACCAGCAGCGTAAAGCTCTCGCTCACCATCCCCGGCGAACTGTAGAATTCGCCGACCGTGCGCCAATGGTCGGCGCGATAGCCCGTTTCCTCTTCGAGTTCGCGCGCCGCCGCGATCTCGGACGCTTCGCCCGCGGTATCGTCGCCGACGAGTCCCGCAGGCAGTTCGAGGCACCGGACCTTCAGCGGCACGCGATATTGTTCGACAAGGATGACGTGGCGGCCATCGGTGGCCTCGTCGATCGCCAGGACCACCGCGGCGTGGATGCCGCGCGATCGCGAGACATATTCCCAATTGCCCTGCTGCCTGACCGTGATGAAGCGGCCTTCCCACCGCGTCTCGATGGGGGTGTCGGGGCCGGGACGGCTCATGGTTTGTCCTTCTAAAGCTCGATCAGGCGGTCGGGGAGTTCGTTCGGATTTTCGCTGCCGCGCGGGAAATGTTCGGCGAGTACGAGGCCCATCTGGCGCACCGCCTCGGCCATGCCTTCGCCGGGCTGTCCGGCGCGGACGCGTTCGATGAGCGCCGCCATCGCATCGCCCCACACCTCGGGCGTGACCTTCGCGGCGATCGCTTCGTCGGCGACGATGTCGGCGCGATGCTCCTTGAGGCTGAGGTACAGCAACACGCCGGTGCGGCCCGTGGTCTTCCCCTCGGTTCCGACCTTGAAAAGGTCGACGGCGCGCGCGCGGACGCGCTGCGCCTTGATCGCGCGCGGGGTGAGCGCCATCCGCAGCGGGCGCCACAGCAGGATCAGCCACATGCCGATCCACTTGAGCACGCCGACCGCAATCACCGTTCCAAGCCATTGATTGGCGGTCAGCTCGTGCCCCCAGCCGCCGGTCAGCCGGTCGTAAAGCCCGCGGTAAAATTCGGGGAACAGCGCGATCACCGACATGGCGAGGAAGGCGATGATGCTGGCCCAGACGAGCGCGACATCGTCATAGTCGTTCGACTTCGCCGCGACGACGGTGACGATCTCGCCGCTGGTATGCGCCTCGGCAGCGGCGATCGCTGCGGTAACGATATCATGGTCGGCGTCGCTGACGTGACTGACTTTCATGGCCGCATCCCCCTACCAGCCGCCCGAGGCGCCACCGCCTCCGAAGGAACCGCCGCCGCCCGAAAAGCCGCCGCCGCCTCCGCCCCAGCTCGATCCGCCACCGCCCCATGACGATCCGCCGCTGCCGCCGCCCCAGTCGTCGTCGCCCCAGATAATGATCGGGGCGCCCCACGGGCTATGCTTGCGCCGTGTCTTGCCGCGCCGCCCGAGGCTGGTGAGCATTGGCAGGATGAAGAAGAAAAAGACGATGAAGCCGATGAAGAACAGCCCGCCCCAGTCGCCGTCGTCGGCGCGGTCGCGTTCGGCCTTGTCGGCAGCGGCGGCGCGCGCGGCGGCCTCTTCGGGCGTGAGCTGGATCTGCTCGGCGATCGCGTTGACGCCGTCCTGGATTCCGCCGGGCATGTCGCCCGCCTTGAACTTCGGCGTCACGACGTCACGTATGATGCGGCCCGACAGGGCGTCGGTCAGCACAGGTTCGAGACCATAGCCAACCGAGATGTTCATCCGCCGCTCGTTCGGCGCGATCAGGAAGACGACGCCGTCGTCCCTTTCCTTGTCTCCGATCTGCCACTCGCGGCCGAGGCGGTAGCCATAGTCGGCAATGTCGTTGCCTTCGAGGTCGTTCACCGTCGCGACGACAAGCTGGTGCCCGGTCTTTTGCTGGAGTTCGAGCAATTGCGTGTTGAGCGCGGCTTCTTCGGCCGCGGGGATGATATCGGCCTGGTCGACGACGGGATTGCCCGCGAGCTTCGGGAAGGACTGCGCCGCGGCCGGGGACGCAACAAGCGCGAACCCAAGCGCCCATCCTAGCACAAGCGACTTCATCGGGAATCTCCGGTTTGCGCGGCGATGGCATCGACGGCGACTGACAGGCCGCCGGCGAAATCGTTCGATCTGAAATGCGGTGTCATCAGGTCGATCGCAGCCTTTGCTTCCTCGTCGGTGAGCATGGTTTCCAGTCCGGTCCCGGTCGAAATGCGCGCTCGCCGCTCGTTGGGTGCGACGAGGATCAGGACGCCATCGTTGCGATCCTTGTCACCGATGCCCCAACGATTGCCGAGACAGTCGCCGACCGCCGCTACATCAAGGCCGTTCAGGCTTGACGCCGTCACGACGACCATCTGATGCCCCGTCCGCCCCTCATATTGTGCAAGCCGGTCGGACAGGCGGCCTTCGGCAGCATCGGGCAGAATATCGGCCGCATCGGTGACGCGTCCCTGCAATGCGATGTCGGGGGCGCCTGCGCAGCTCGCGATCGCTTGGGTCGGCGCCGACGACGGGGGTGCTCCTTTGCAACCGCTCGCGATCAACAGGATCGCAAACGGCGCGGCAAGGACGGTGCAGCGCACTCTTATTGCCCGAAGTCGACCTTCGGCGCCTGATTGGCGTTGGGAGTCACGGCGCGATACGGCGTCATCGGCTTGGCGCCATGCACGATCTTCGCGCCGATGATGTCGGGGAAGGTGCGGATCGTAGTATTATAGTCCTGCACCGCAGCGTTATAGTCCTGCACCGTCACGTTGATGCGGTTCTCGGTGCCTTCGAGCTGGGTCATCAGGTCGGCGAAGCGTGCCTGGCTCTTGAGGTCGGGATATTGTTCGACGGTGACGAGCAGGCGGCCGAGCGCGCTCGACACATTGCCCTGCGCCTGCTGGAACGCCTGCACCTTGGTCGGATCGTTGAGGTCGTCGGTGCTGAGCTTGACCTGCGTCGCCGAGGCGCGCGCCTGGATGACGCCTTCGAGCGTCGACTGCTCGATCTTCGACGCGCCCTTAGCGGTTTCGACAAGGTTCGGGATCAGGTCGGCGCGCCGCTGGTACGCGGCTTCGACATTCGCCCATTTGGCCTTCGCGGCCTCTTCCTTGGTGGGGACGCTGTTGATGCCGCAGGCGGACAGGCTCATCGCGGCGACGGGTACGATCAACCAACGGGCGGAACGCATGGTCATGGTCTTCGAACTCCCTCCGCGCGGCCCGGTGCCGCGCCAACTGACTTAATATAGTAAGACGCCCCGTCCGCCGCAATCATTGACGCCGATAATCGCGTAAGGCACGTTGGGACGGCAGGCGCAGTGACCAAAGGGGTTGGTACATGTTCAAAGATTTCAAGGCATTCCTGAACCAGGGCAATGTGATGGGGCTCGCCGTCGGTGTCATCATCGGTGCGGCTTTCGGAACGATCGTCAAATCGCTCACCGACGATGTGCTGATGCCCTTCATCGGCTTCGTTACCGGCGGCGGGGTCGATTTCACCAACCAGTATCTGGTGCTGTCGGGCGGCGACAAGGTGACCGCGGGCATGACGCTGGCGGCGGCAAAGGCGACTGGCGCGAACCTCATGGCGCTGGGCAGCTTCGTCACCGCGGTGATCAACTTCGTCCTGCTCGCGTTCGTCGTGTTCCTGCTGGTGCGGCAGGCGAGCAAGTTCATCAAACCCGCCGAAGCGGGGCCGACCGAGATCGATATCCTCACCGAAATCCGTGACGAGCTGAAAAAAAGGCCGTGATCTATCCGCGATGAAATGCACGCCCGCCCTTTTCATCGGCGGGCGCCGCCCCTATATCGGTCATGCCGGTTTCGGCCGGCTATGAGGATAAATGGTGTCGTGGAATAGACACAGCGGACCCGGGGGCAGTACCCGGCGGCTCCACCACAAACCCGCGTTTCTTCGATGGGCGCGCGGGTTTCTGACGGGGCCGAACCAGGATCGACGTGTGTTCAAAGGCGATATTTTCTTTCGGGCTGAGTAACCCGTTCAAGGCTCAAAACTATAAGTGCTAACGATAACGAAGCACTCGCTCTGGCTGCGTAACCGATAAGCCTCACGGCCTAAGGTTATTCAAATAGAACGCGGTTCGGACCGAACCGGGCAACAGAATCGGATACCAGCGGCTGGGGACGAGCCGGGCAACAGAATCGTCCCACCTTATTTCCCGAGATCCGGAACCAGGCTATTTGCGCGCAAGCGGGGCCACAGGCGCGGTGCCCGACGGCATGGGCGAGCATCAGAATTTCTTGCGGAGCGTCAGCCGGACCTTGCGTCCGAGCGGGTCGATTTCGTCGCGGGTATATCCCGCGGGCACCGTCCCGTCCTCGCGCGTCACGCGGCGATAGCCGTCGAGGATATCGTCGATATCCACCGACAGTTTGAGGTCGTTCAACAGACCCTTTTTACCCGGGATTTCGAACAGGCGGCCGAGCTCGACAAAGGCGGAAGCGCTAAGCGCCACCGGGGGCTTGAAGATGAAGATTTCGTCTTGTCCCCGCAGTCGACCCGGGCTGCTCCAGCTACCCCCCAGCGTCGCCCCGAACCCCCTCTTGCCCACCGACGCCTGAAACGACAGGCTGTGGCGCGATTGTCCGCCAGCGCGAAGCTGGTCGATCGCGGGCAAGCCAGGGCGCGTCAGCAGCTCGTTTTTCAGGCGCATGTTGTGATTGAGCGAAACCGAATATTGTAGCGGGTCGGCGGTCATCGGCGCGCCGCCCGGACGTCTCCGGGGAAGGCGAAGCGCGATGCCGGTCGACAGCGTGCTGTCGGTTTCGCGCGCGAGGTTGATCGCGCGGGCGTCGACCGCGACCAGCCGCCCGCCCGGATCGCGCGTGACCCGTTCGGGAAAGGCCGCCTCGATGGCCGGTGTCAGTTCGGGAAATCCGGTCACGCCGCCCTTCGCGACCGACTGGCGATAGCCGAGATTGATCGTCAGCACCTGGTCACCCAGTGGCCGAAGCGTTGCGGAGAGTGTCAGGCTTTGGCGGCGGCCGCGTTCGAGGTCGGGATTGCCGCCGGTGGTCCAGATCGGCTCGGCTATCTCCTGGCGCAGATAGTCGAAGACGCGGTTCACCGTGGTGACGATCGGTGCATCGAGCTGGTCGAACGAAGGGGCGTTTTCGGCAAAGTCGATCGCCCCGCGAAGCTGGACGAGCGGCCATGGCGACCAGTTGACGCTGCCTGCGAACCCCTTTTGCAGCCGGCTGTTCGTCATCGTCTGCGCACTGGCGGAAAGGTCGACGTTCAGGTCGCCCAGCCAGCCGAAACTGGCCGCGCCGACGCGCGAGATTGGCACGCTGACCGACATCTGGCCGCTCGACTGGCTGCGCATCCGGCTGTCGTCCGCGATCCAATTCCCCGATGCGTCGCGCTGCCGGCTTTGCGTGCTGTTGCGGCCCGTGTTGGCAGTCAGGTTCCAGACGAGCGGTCCGGCGGGCAGGTCGACGACGGTCTTTCGCACATTGAGCCGGGCGCTGAGATTGTCGTTCCTCGCCCGGTTGCGCGTCGCGATCAACAGGCCTTCGTCCCATACCCCATAGGGGTTGAAGCCGGGGTCGAAGTCGTCGATCAACCGTTGGACGCGCACAATGTCGATGCCACTTTCGAGGAAATTCTCCGCCCAATTGCGCGAGTAACTCGCCGCCACGCTGGTCTGCCAGCCGCCGATATTGCCATTGAGGGTCATCGACGCGCCAAGCGATGTCGAGTCATTGTGCGTGCGTAGCGCGCGTTCACCCGCGAAAGGCCGCGTCAGCATGACATCGTTCGCAAAGGGCGACCGGGGATGGCCGGCGGGAAGGAGGAGGGACGCCATCGGCAAGCCGCGCTCGCCTTCGCTGCTGTTCCGGTTCACGCTGAGGCTCAGCGCGACGGAAAAATTGCCCAGCGGGCGCGTCACCCCAATCCCCAGCCCGCCGGTGCGCCGCGACGATTGCAGCGTTTCGAAGCGGTTGGGATCGACCGGATGGAGTGTACCCGCGGTCGCGGCGAAATCGTCGAGGCCGGGCACGCCGGCCAGCGCGCCGGCCGGGATGGCGGCCACCGTCACCGGTCGACCCGCGGCGACGCTGAGCGCGGGATCTATTTCGCCGCCGTCGATGCCGGAGACGAAGCCGACGCGGTCGAACACGCCGTCCTGCGGCGGGATATCGCGCGCGGTCTTGCGAAAGGCGCTGTCGGCCCCGACTCGCGCCTGCACGTTCCAGCGCGTGTCGCCGCTGATCGCGGTTCGCCGGGCCGACAGCGTGCCGCCATATTGGCCGCCGCGGGTCGCGAAATCGAAGCCGGCGTCGGCGTTGAGCATCGAAAAATTCTTCTTGAGCACCAGGTTGACCACGCGCTTTCCCGCCGGCTCGCCATAATGCGCCGCCGCCTCGGGCTTGAGCACCGTGAGCCGGTCGAGCGCTTCGGGGGGGTAGGAAAGGATCGAGCGGTCGAACCCCGCGGGCTTGCCGTTAATCAGGATGACAGGTTCTTCGCCGCTGCCGTCGATGAAGGGCGCGAAGCGCGTGAGCAGGTCCTGGATGCTGTCGGCGCCCTGCGCCGTGATCTCGTCCTCGCCGAATTCGCTTTCGGCCGGGACCTTGGCCTCGCCGCGGCGGTCGGCGGTGACGACGATCTCGTCGGGATCGTCGCGGGGAATGCTAACGCCCGGCGGAGCGGCTTCTCGCGAAGCCGACTCCGCCGCGACGTCCCCCTTGTCCGTTTCGGCACGAGCTTCCGAGCTATAGATCGAGCATAGCGGCAACAGCGCCAAAAGCCGTCCATGTCTCGTTATCAGGCTCATCTGTTCAAAAATTCATATCGCTTTCCGACCAAAGTCGAAATGCCACATCCGCTCGTTTCTCGCACCCGCAAGACATTCGCCTTCGCCGGCCGGGATCGCGCATAGTTAGATATCGATTTCGACCTCCGAAGGTGATGTCGGAGTAGCCGGGCCGTCGTACCGAGGCGATGCACCATATGTACCGAGCGCATCGTTCGGAACGGACAATTCCATCATTACACTAGAGGGGAAGCCGGGAGGTACACCGTTGCGCACCGTCATCATATCCCGGAACGTCGAGGCTCCGGGAGGGGCCAGGATTGGGGCGTTCGCTGGACCTGCGATGATCGGAGCGGCGATTCCCGTGATGACTCCACGAATTCTGGCCATTCACCTCTCCTGTAACAGGTGGGCGCATCCGCTGGATGCGCCCATATATTTGCATCTCCACAGAACCCATGGAGATGTCCTGCTCAGGGGTGCGGCGGCTTGTAGAGGGTACCCGACACAAAGCAGGGCAACGTGCCCGTTTCCGGCGGGATCTCGGCATCGACGGCCAGATTCTTGCTGCCATCGGGGTTCGTCGTGACGGTCCCGGCCAGATCGCCATAGCAGTTACCGAGGGTGATGGTTTCCACTCTCAGGCCCTGAATCGTAAGCACGCCTCCGACGAGCGTATAGTCATGCGGATTGCTGGTAATATCCAGCGCCGCACAATTCGGCTCGGGCGGTCCGATATTGACCACGGCCTTACCTGGGTACGCCGGATCATACAGATCAACCGAAGCCGTGCAGTTCAAGGCGATGCCTTTGAAAACATCGACCGTGCCGGTGTACGTTCCTGCCTGCGCCGGCGCGGCGCCGACGGCAAGAGCAGAGCTCATCATTGCCAGAGCGGCAAAAGCAGATGTAAATTTCCTCATATTAATATCCTTTCCCATTAAATTGATATTTATTTGAGAGAGTTAATTATTAAGTATTACATTCCACTTTATATCATCAAGTCTCCTCGTTTCCTCTCCTTGTTGTTGAGTAAAATTAAAATCTAACTGAGCCGCTGAATCCAATGATTCTCGGGTCAGGAGTGAAAACATTTGTTGTAAGCCCATTGTCGTCGCTATTTACGAAGAAGCCAGTAATCGGTGTTTTCTTGAATAGATTTTTGACATAGAGCTGAAAGGCAAGATCGGACTCGGAGCGAGCCAAGGTGATCGCCACGTTGACATTGTCCCACGCGCGAAGCCTGTCGAACGCCGTGTTGTAGACCCGGCCATAGCTTTTCGACTGACGGTAATAGTCGCCACGGAATGTCAGTTCCCAATCACCGCCTTCAAGAAAGAAAGTATATTGGGCGCCGATATTGGCGGTAAGGCGCGGGGCATTGGGGAGCTCGTTGCCGGTCAGGTCGGCGTAGAAACCCCGGCCGCCATTCGGGGCGCCACTCGTCGCGCCCTGCCAGGCATTGGGGTTGGCCGGATCATATGGGGCGATTACCCCGACCTTTGTTGGGTCATAAGGCGCCAGCGGATTATAGGTGAGGCCATATAGCCTCCAGAAATCGGGTCCATTGGCCCGCCTGTCCGGCTCATAGCTGCCAAGGCGATCGGCTCCGGGGCATAGCGCCGAAAGCGCGACTGCTCCTCCACCCCTCGACAAGATCTGTTCAACCACGGCGACCGGCGCAATGCAGTTCGACGGAACCTGCAACCAGGGACGCAATACAACCCAGTCAGGGTCCCCCTGCGTCCGGTTCATCACATCGATCGACTGCGACCCCTTGCCCAGCCGGGTCCTGAGATAGCCCAGATTGCCATCGACGCGGAAGGCGCGGGAGGGGCGCCAGGCCGCCTCGAACTCAAGTCCCCAGCTCGTCGCGTTGAAATTTTCATTATAGGCAATACGGTCTACGATCTGCGAGACCTGATAATCCTTATAGTCGTAAAAGAATCCTGTCGCATTCAATGTAAAGCGGCCAGCATCGAAGCTATTTTTCATTCCTATTTCGAAGGCGTTAACATATTCCGGCCTGAACGTCTGCGGAAGGAATTGAAATTGCACCACGTTGGGATTGAAGTCGATGCGCGGTGGATTTGTTCCACCGCCCTTGTATCCGCGCGAAATTGACGCGTAGATTAGGCTGTCGTCGGTGAAGCTCAAATCCGGCTTCCAGTCGAGAACCGCTCGTCCCGTGAAGCGCCCCCATGACTGCACGATGTCATCCATGGCCGGATAGCCGCTATTGACCTTTCCGCCCGTGATGTCGCCGACAAAATTGGGTCCCGAAGGATTGTTGATCCCGCCGCCCAGCAACAATTGGCTGGGAATCTGGTCTGCGCGCTTTCGGTCCTTCGTATAGCGGGCGCCAAGCGTCAGCTTGAGATCGTCGCTTATATCCCAATATACCTCACCGAAACTTGCCCACGACTTAATGCGAACACCATTCTGGCTCAGAAAATAATTGTGCCCAAGATTGTTGAGGCTTCCGATCCCATTGGGGTCGACATATGGGCATTCCCTGTCTTCATTCCCCAGAACGCAAGGAAGGAGATCAATACCGGGAACGCTTCCTGGCCCAATTGGTGGCCTTCTATTATATTGCAATTGAGCAATAAGGGTGAACATGTTGTTGAATACATAATAGTCGTCTTGAGATTTGAAGTCCAGATAGTTGGCACCCGCGAGAAAGTTCACCGGTCCATCAAAACTGGATTGAAGGCGGAATTCCTGGGACCATTGCCGGTTTCTGGATCGGCTCAGATCGGCCGAGATCATTCGATCCGAACACCCGAGCTGCGGATCGCAAAATACCCCACCGGGCGTCGGCCCGGGGTATAGCGCGTTATCGATCAACCTGTTGCCAAGGTAGAGATTTGGCCGCGACGAATCCTCGAACAACGGCTCGGTAAGAAATCGATTATAGTCTTGTGAAGAATAGAAACGATCGCGCGAATAAGCTGTTTGAGAAATGAACTGCAGCGCATCCGACGGATCGAATTCCAGATTCAATTGAACAACATCGTTCTTCGCGCGAAAAATCGGATCATAGTTTGATGAAATCTCTCGCAAATTTTTCGACTGGGTGACCCCGGCCAGTGGATCGAGAAGCTTCACCACGTTCAGGACCCGATTGGGCCTCCCCGGCTCCCTGAGCGTGCCGACATTCATGCCCGTACTGGGATGATAAAGATAAACGAGCGCGGGGCCGTTCGGTGTGCCGAACGCCGCATCGTCATAGAGCGATCCCGGAAGGCAGCCCTGACCTATGCGTGCGCGAAGGGCAGGGTCGGCGATGGTGACATTGCCGATCCTTTCGGGCCCCGGATCGGTCGTACATAATTGCTTGCTCGATCGTGCCCGATTGTCGTCTTCCTCGAAATGCTGCCAAATCACATTGGCGCGAAAACGGTCGCTGGGTTCCCATGCAAGCGTGGCGCGCGTCGACCACAGATCGCGGCCATTTATGCGGGTTTGGAAAAAACGGTTATAATCATACCCGTCGCGCTTGGTCATGATGCCGGCGACACGAACCCCCAGCGTATCGCCCAAGGGAATGTTGAGCATACCGCTCAGGCGTCGTGTCGAATAGTTTCCGACCTCACCTTTGATTTCGCCGCCAAAATCAGGTTCGGGCATCGCGGGGATCATATTCACTACGCCCGCTGTCGCGTTTCGACCGTAAAGCGTGCCCTGAGGGCCGCGCAGCACTTCGACGCGCTGCAAATCGAAAAATTCGGCTTCGAACAGGCGGTTGCGGACGAGGGGGGTCGAGTTGAAGCTCACCGCGACGGCCGGATCGCTCGAGGCCGAAATCGACTGCGTCCCGACCCCGCGGATCGAGAAATTATACATGCTGAAATTGGTCTTGGAGAAGCTGACGTTGGGAACTGCGCGGAGCAGTTCCGATCCGCCCTCGATCTTTCGATCATCCAGTGCATCGCCCGACAGCGCGGTCATCGCGATCGGCACGTCGGTGATCTTTTCTTCCTTCCTCTGCGCCGTGACGATGATTTCGCTGCCGTCGCTGATCTCCTGGGCCGGCGCTGCGGACGCCGCTGCGATCGGCGCGGCGCTCACGGTTTCAGCCGGAAGCTGCGCGACCTTCCGCGCCGGACTGACGACAAAAATCTTGCCGTTGCGGTGGTATGTCAGCCCCGTCCCGCGGAGCAGTTCGCGAAGCGCCTCCTCGGCGCCGGCGCGAGACCGCAACGCCTCGCTGCGCTTGCCGCGCACCGCCTTGCCGTCGAAAATCACCTGCACCCCCGACACACGCGCGAACGCGCGCAGCGCGCCGCCCAGATCCTGGGCCGGAATATCGAACTGCTGGACCTGGCGTGCTTCGGCCTGAGCCGGCGCCGACATGGCAACCAGCGCGCCGAGCGCAAGACTCGACAACAAATAACGACGTTTGGACATACCCTCTCCCTCTATGCGAGGGGTCGATATTATTGCCCCTCTGTCATAAAGACGAACCAACCGCCGATTTACGCCCCTGATTTTATCTAGGGCCGATCTTTTTCTTCGGCGATGCCGGAATTTACAGTTTTGATAGTGATTTGGCCGCCCTCTTCAAGCGCGGCCAGCGGATAGAGCGACGTCACGCCCTTGACGAAGCTGTCGGTGTCGCCGGCGTCGAACACGCCGTTGACGAGATGACGGCCCGCCGCCGCGTCGCCGATAACGATCGGCGACGCGGCATAACGATTGATCCGCTCGACCGCGTCGGCGAGCGGCATGTCGATGAAATCGACCCGGCCGCCTTCCCATGCCAGCGAGCGCTCGGTCTCGACGGGCAGGACTTCTGCCGCGCCCGATGAAAGATCGGCCACCAGCTCCTGTCCGGGCAACAGCTGCTTCGTATGCGTAATCGGCCGTCCGGCCTTGATCGCGCCGGCGGCCGCGGCGCGCGGAACGACCGCGACCTGTCCCTCGAACAACAATACCCTCAGCTGGTCCTTCAACAGTTCGACGCTGAAACTCGTACCGACCGCCACCACCGCCTGCGAACCGGCGGTCACGGTAAACGGCCGCAACGGATCTTTCGCGACGTCGAACTTGGCCCGGCCGCGTTCCAGGGTGACCGAACGCCGTTCGTCGGTGAAGGACACCAGCATCCGGCTGGCGGCATCGAGCGAGACGCTGGACCCGTCGTCGAGCCGGACGATCCGCCGTTCCCCGACGGCGGTATCATAAACGTCGGGGCTTTCGGCCCAATACCAGGCGCCGGCCCCCGCGGTCAGCGCAAACGCGGTCAGCGCTCCTAAAGCATGGCGGCGGGTCAGGCTTCGCGACGATCGTTCATTGTGGCTCCGGGCGTTTTCCATCGTCGTCAGCGCCTTGGCGCGGAGCGACAGGAAGCCCGGCAGTTCCGCGATCGCATCGGTGCACTGCCATGCCGCCACCATCTGTTCGAAATATTGGGCATGACGCTCGTCGGCGGCGAGCCATGTATCGAAATCGGCCTGCTCGGCGGTGGTCAGCGCACGCTCCGCAATCCGCAGGCACCAGGCGGCGGCCCGTTCCTCCTGATCGGCGAAGCCATCGTTGTCGTTCTGCGGGATCATGCCTGCTGCCTCATCCGACGAGCGAGGAAAACCAGTGCGCGCGAGATATGCTTGTCGACCGTTCGCAGGTGAAACCCGAAATTGTCGGCGATCGTCTGTTTCGGAATATTCTCGACGCGGTACAAAATGAATATCTGTTGTGTTGGCTCGGGCAGCGCCTGGATCGCGGCCCAGAGGACCGAAATACTCTCGCGCGCCGATGCGATCCGGAAGGGATCGAGGGGGTCGATCCCGGCGTTGCCGTCGCTGCGCACGGCGTCGGCGAAATGCCGGCGCACGAGGTCGTGGCGCGCCCGGTCGGTGACGAGGTTCGCGGCGATCCGGAAAATATAGGCGGCACTCGTCTCTTCGATATTCGCTTGCGTTCGCATCAGCCGTACGAAAACCTCCTGGGTCATGTCCTCAGCCTCGGCGAGACCGGCGACCCGACGCGAAAAAAAGGCGATCAGCGGCGGCCGGAATTTCCGGGTAAGCCGTTCCAGTTCGGAGACAGATTCTGCTGCCACCCCGCTCCTCCTGATCCGTT
This sequence comes from Sphingopyxis sp. LARHCG72, assembly GCF_052871675.1. NCBI lineage: Bacteria > Pseudomonadati > Pseudomonadota > Alphaproteobacteria > Sphingomonadales > Sphingopyxidaceae > Sphingopyxis > Sphingopyxis sp. LARHCG72. The sequence goes on from NZ_JBIXJU010000001.1 coordinate 945,038, forward strand.
TCCTACCTAAAACGGCCATGAAGGCAAAAGGCGCCCTTCTTTTTTATCGCGCCGATCAAATGACTTCGCGGCCGGAGCGCATCAAGCGCGCCAAGGCCCGAGGGCGTGTCAGTGTGCGCTTTCGCAGTGGCGATGATCGCCAAGCGCTTCGATCACGCGGCAATCGGCGGCGATCCCGCCGCGGCAGCGCCCGACGATGCGTGCGAGTTCGTCGCGGAGCAGGGTGAGCTGCGCGATCTTTGCCTCTACCTGCTCCAGGTGCGCGGTGGCGATGCGGTCAGCCTCGCGGCAATCGCGCGCGGGATCGTCCGACAGGTTGAGCAGCGAGCGGATTTCTTCGATCGTGAACCCCAGGTCGCGCGAATGGCGTACGAAGCTGAGCCGCGACCGGTGCGCATCGCCATAGCTGCGGTAATTTGCGGCGGTGCGATCGGGCGCGGGAAGCAGGCCGATGCGCTCATAATAACGGATGGTTTCGATATTGGTCCCGGTCGCCCGCGACAGTTCGCCGATTTTCATCGCTTGACCCTGTAGTTGCTACAGGGTGCATATAGGGTGCCGACTCGAAGATGACAGGAGAATTCGGCGATGGCCGATCAATGTTGTGCCGGCAAAAGCGGTAAGACCGCACTCAACGACCCCAAGTGGCGGCGTATTCTTTGGATCGCGCTTATCATCAACGCTGCGATGTTCGGGGTCGAGATCGTCGCGGGCGTCGCGGCGGATTCGCGCGCGCTGCAAGCCGACGCGCTCGATTTCCTCGGCGACAGCGCCAATTATGCGATCAGCCTCGGCGTCGCTGGCATGGCGCTCGCCTGGCGCGCGCGCGCTGCCTTGCTGAAGGCGGGGACGATGCTTGTCTTTGGCCTGTGGGTGTTCGGATCGGCGGTCTGGGGTTTTGTCAGCGGATCGGCGCCGCATGTCGAAACGATGGGCCTGATCGGTGCGCTCGCGCTCGCCGCCAATGTCGCGGTTGCGTTGATGCTCTATCGTTACCGCACGGGCGACGCGAACATGCGCTCGGTATGGATCTGCTCGCGCAACGACGCGATCGGCAATATTGCGGTCATGGGCGCGGCGCTCGGCGTGTTCGGCACGGGTCAAAGCTGGCCCGACCTTGCGGTCGCGGCGATCATGGCGGCGCTCGCGATCTGGGGCAGCATCGAGGTGTTCCGGCAGGCGCGCGGCGAACTTGCCGTCACGCCTGCCTAGGCGCCCTCAAGCGAGGCTGTTGCCGAGCCCGATCACCACGGTCGACGCCATCAGCACCGCGATCCCCAGCCACACGAGCGCGCGGGTGCGCTGACCTGCGGGCGCCCATTCCTTGAGCGCGAAGCCCCATAGCGTCGAGAAAAGGATGATGCTCGCCATATGGAGCGTCCAGCTCGAAAAGCCGAAACGTCCCATCTGGCTTTCGCCCATCGTGTAAAAGAAGAACTGGAAATACCAGAGCGTCCCGCCGAGCGCGGCGAGGCCGTAGTTGAGCGCGAGCGGCGGCCGCTCGGTCGCACCGGGTGCGGCCTCACCGACGAACTGGCGCGCACTGCGGTTGCGCGCGATCAATATGCCGCACCAGATGAGGTTGGTGGTGAGCCCGCCGAGCAGCACGACGCAAAGCACGGGCAAGCCTTGCCACAGCGGATCGGTCCCGGCTTGCAGCGTGAGCTCGCGGATCGGCGCGCCCGCGTCGAGGCCCCATGCAAAACAGCCCGACATGATGCCCGAAAAGACCGCGATCGCGAGCCCCTTGCGCAGCTTGAATTCGGACTTGTCGGCCTCGGCGATCGCATCGCCCATCTCGCGTTCCTTGCGGCGTCCGGCCTGCGCGACGACGGCGATCCCGACAAGCGTGATCGCGATGCCGAGAAACACCGTCTGCCCGCTCGTCGTCGCGAACAACTCACCCAGCGTGCCGCGAAAGATCGGCGGCCCCATCGTACCGATTACGGTGGTCAGCCCGAGCGCCACTGCCATGCCGAGCGACAGGCCGAGGTAGCGCATGGTGAGCCCGAAGGTCAGTCCGCCAAGCCCCCACATCGCGCCCCAGAACCAGCACCAGAACCAGATGTCGCCCGGCGTGCGGCTCAGCACGCCGATCAGGTCGTGCGTCTGGATCGAGGCGAAGAGCCAGGGGGCGAGGAGCCACGAAAAGATGCCGCCGGTGATCCAGAAAATCTCCCACGACCACGCGCGGATGCGCTTGTACGGCACATAGAAGCTCGCCGACGACAGCCCGCCCAGCCAGTGAAAGAACACGCCAAGCAGCGGGTTCGCATCCATCCTTCTTCTCCCCTCATTCCGTCAGGCGGCTAATGTCTCCGGCCCGATCCTGTCCACCCCGGTCACTCCGGTGAGCGCCATTGCGACGCGCATTTCGGCCTCGATCAGGTCGAGGACATGACGCACGCCGCGTTGACCGTCCGCAGCCAGCGCGAATGCCCACGCGCGGCCGAGCAGCACGCCTTTGGCGCCCAATGCGAGCATCCGCACGACGTCGAGCCCCGACCGCACCCCACCATCGGCGAGCAATGTCAGCCGGTCGCCCACCGCATCGGCGATCGCGCACAGCGCGCGCGCGACTGACGGCACCCCGTCGAGTTGACGCCCGCCATGGTTCGACACGATGATGCCGTCGACACTGGCTTCGGCGGCGCGGCGGGCGTCGTCAGCGTCCAATATGCCCTTGATGACGATCGGCCCCTTCCAGTGCGTGCGCACGAAATCGAGGTCGGCCCATGTCACGCGCGGATCGAAATTATCCTTCATCCAGCCGAGGAAATCCTCGAGCCCCGATTTGGGGCCGAGCAAAGGTGCGACATTGCCGAGCTGATGCGGACGGCCGTTGAGGCCGACGTCCCACGCCCAGCGCGGGCGGGTCATTGCCTGACCGACGCGGCGCGCCTGTCCGCGCAGGTTCGCAGCGCCCGAAAGCCCCGAACGGACGTCGCGATAGCGCGCGCCGGGCAGTGGCATGTCGACGGTGAACACGAGCACCGGACAGTGGGCCCCGCTTGCCTCGTCGAGCAGCGCGCGCATGAACCCGCGGTCGCGCACCATATAGAGCTGGAACCAGAAGGGCGTCGGAGAGCCGCACGCGACCTCGGCGAGCGAGCAGGCCGAAACGGTCGACAGTGTAAACGGCACTCCCTTTGCGGCGGCGGCGCGCGCTGCCTGTACCTCGCCGCGTCGTGCCGCCATTCCGGCGAGCCCGATCGGTCCGAGCGCGACGGGCATCGACATTGGCTGGCCGAAGAGCGTCGTCGACAGATCGATCGCCGAGACGTCGTTCAGCACGCGCTGGCGTAACGCGATATCCTGTAGATCCTCTATATTCGCGCGCAGCGTGCGCTCGGCATAGGAGCCGCCGTCGAAATATTCGAAGAGGAAATGCGGCAGGCGACGCCGTGCGGCCTCGCGATAGTCGCCGATCGATGCTGTTTTCACGCGGCTTCTTCCACGCGTGCGGCTTCGCGCCGCCAGCGGTCGCGATAGGGCGCGAGATCTACGTCGAGCGGGGCCACCAGTTCGAGCGGTTCGGCGGGCGGCAGCGCAGCATCGATCAGGCGCAGCGCGCCATAGGACACGTCGTTGTGCGCCTTGCCGATATAGATGCGAAGGTCGGGTCGCAGCGCCGCGAGCGCGCGGACAAAGACCTGACCCTCGGCAAAGCGCCCTTCGATCAGCAGCCGTTCGCGCGTCCCGATCAGCTCCAGCGATGCGTCGGTGACAAGCGCGGCATAGAGCGAGACCGCGGCGCGGCGTGTGGCGCGATCCGCAGGTTCTTCGATCCAGCGTCCGCGGCCGTGAGGGAAGGGGCCAAAGCCGGGTGCGAAGCTTGGCAGCACCATCGCGCCGCTGACCAGCGCCGCTGGAAGCGCGGCGAGCAGCGCGGGCTGGTCGGGCGCGATGTCGCTTTGCCGCGTGTCGAGGCCAATCAGCGTCTCGATTTCGCGCCCGCCCATGAAACGCGCCGACGGAATCGGCTTTCCATAAGCATCGACATTGATCAGGCAGTCGCGCGTTTCGTCGAGGCTGCTTGTATCCATTGATGCGGCATTTTCGGGCGAACGCATCGCGACGAACCACGTCCCGGTCGAGAGAACGGTCGATTCATGGTCGGCGATTTGGGTGAAGCCGCGCGCCGCGAGCAAGGCCGCGTTCGAATCATGCAGTCCGCAATGCACCTCGGTGTCCGCAGGAAGGCCGGTGCGGAACACCCATTCGGGGCGGAGCGGACCCAATATGTCGCCCGCGCCGCGTAGCGGCGCGAGGCGCTTTGCCCATCCGCGCCGTTCGGCAAGCTTCGACGGTGTTCCCGCGAGCGGGTTCCACAGGTCAGTATGGCAGCCGAGGCTTGTTACCTCCGAAGCGGCGACCCCGCTCAGCAGCCAGCTCCAATATTGGGTCCACGGCACTATCTGTGCGCCTTCAGCCAGCGCCGGTTCCAGCGCTTCGAGGCGGAATATCTGTGCGCCGAGATTGAGGCCGTCGGGTAGCGCCGGCGAGCCGGTATGCGCAAACGGATCGCGCTCGGCGTCATAGGCCGCTCGGAGGGCGGGGGGCATCGCCTCTTCATAATCTAGCGGGGGGTAGGCGAGACGCCCGTCACGGATGATCGCGGCCCCGGCGCCATGGCCCACCGGCACGATCGCACCGACGTCGGCGAGCGTCGCGAAATAGCGCAGCACTTCGACCGCCCAGCCCTCGATACCCGCCGTATCGAGCGCGACATAGGCTCCGGCCTTGATGCGCTCGTTGGGCCGTACACGCCGTTCGATCAATTCGCCCCCGGGTGACCAAAGACTGAGCTTTGCCAAGGTTTTCCCCACGTCGAGGACTATGGTTGCGCGACCCTTCATCCCTCTCCCTTTGCTTATTGCGACCGAATTTGATCGAACTTTATCGAAACTGATTGCAGAGCGCCAGCGATTTCGATAGATAGCCTCACATAGTCGAAACAACGAGTTTCCTTCATGCCCGATCTTCTGGATACCACGCCTGAATCCCGTACCCCGGCCGCGCTGCTTTTTGCCATTCCGGCGAATCGCTGGTCGGATGAGGAGGCGCAGGGGAAGGCGCCTGAAGATTTGCTCCTCTATCGCTCGAACCGCCTCGGCTCGGACCTCACCGTCACCAATTTCGGCGGCGGTAACACGTCGGCCAAGCTCGATGCGCGCGACCCGTTGACCGACGAGACGGTGGAGGTCCTGTGGGTCAAGGGATCGGGCGGCGACATCGGATCGATGAAGCTCGACGGTTTTTCGACGCTGTACCAAGGCAAGCTGCTCGGTCTCGAAAAACTCTATCGCGGGATCGATCATGAGGACGAGATGGTCGGCTATCTGCCGCATTGTACCTTCGCGCTCAATCCGCGCGCGGCGTCGATCGACACCCCGCTCCATAGCTATCTGCCCTTTGCGCACGTCGACCATGTCCATCCCGACGCGATCATCGCGCTCGCTGCATCGAGCGAAGGCGAAGCCGCGACGCAGGCGATCTGGGGCGGCGCGGTGGGCTGGCTGCCGTGGCAGCGCCCCGGTTTCGACCTTGGGCTGAAGCTGCGCGATTACGTCGCCGCCCGTCCGGGCCTTCGCGGGGTCATGCTCGCGGGGCACGGCATCATCTGCTGGGGCGACAGTGCCAAGGGCTGCTATGACAATACCATCGCGCTGATAACCGATGCGGCGAATTATCTGAACGCAAAGCTGGCCGAAGCGCCCGCGTTTGGCGGCGAGATCGTCGCGCCGCGACCGGCCGCTGAACGAAATGCCGCCGCGGCAAAGCTGATGCCGCTGCTGCGCGGGCTGATGGGCGGGCGCCGCGTCGGCCATTTCGCCGACGACGCCGAAACGCTCGAATTCACCGGCAGCCGCGATTTCGCGAAGCTCGCCGCCATCGGCACCTCGTGCCCCGACCATTTCCTGCGCACCAAGATCGCGCCGCTCGTGCTTGATCCGGCGCGGATCGACGACGCTGCTTATCTCGCCGAACGGATCGAGGCGTATCGCGCCGACTATGCCGCCTATTACCAGCGGTGCGCGCGGCCTAATTCGCCCGCGATGCGCGACCCCAATCCCGTGGTCGTGCTCGTCCCCGGCATCGGCCGCATGACCTTTGCCGGCGACAAGACGACCGCGCGGCTTGCGGGCGAATTCTACGCCAATGCGATCAATGTGATGCGCGGCGCCGAGGCGATCGGCGCCTATGTCGGGCTCGACGAACAGGAAGCGTTCGACATCGAATATTGGCTGCTCGAGGAAGCGAAGCTTCAGCGCATGCCCAAGCCGAAGCCGCTCGCGGGGCGTATCGCGCTCGTTACTGGCGGGGCGGGGGGGATCGGCGCCGCGACCGCCGAGCGGCTTGCTGCCGACGATGCGTGCGTTCTGCTCGTCGACCGCGACGCCGACGCGTTGACCAAGGCGGCGCACGAACTTGAGGGCCGCTTCGGCCCCGACCGCATCCGCTCGGCGGTGTGTGACGTGACCGAAGAGGCGCAGGTTGCTGCAGCCTTCGCCGCGTGCGCCCGCGAATTCGGCGGGCTCGATATCCTCGTTGCGAATGCCGGCATCGCCTCGTCGGCGCCAATCGAGGACACGACGCTCGACCTGTGGCAGCGCAATTACGACGTGCTCGCACAGGGCTATTTCCTCACCGCGCGCGCCGCCTTCCCGCTGATGAAGGCGCAGGACGGCGGCTCGATCGTCTTCATCGGATCGAAGAACGGAATCGCGGCCGCGACCAACGCATCGGCCTATGCGTCGGCCAAAGCCGCGGCGCTGCACCTTGCGCGTTGCCTCGCGCTCGAGGGCGCGCCCTTCGGGATCCGCGTCAACACGGTCAATCCCGACGCAGTGATCAAGGGATCGCGCATCTGGGACGGCGACTGGCGACGCGAACGTGCGGGCGCGCACGGCATCGATTCGGGCAGCGAGCTCGAGGAACATTATCGCAACAGGTCGATGCTGAAGCGCGACGTGCTGCCCGAGGATGTCGCCGAAGCGGTCTATTTCCTCAGCTGCGATATGTCGGCAAAATCGACCGGCAACATGATCAACGTCGACGCGGGCAACGCGCAGGCATTTACACGATAAGATACGGAGAGTTTTATGGCTGGCGACTTGCCGCTCGCACAGGATGATATCGAGCGGCTGAACGCGGGTCTCGCCGATGCACTCGCAGATGATTACGGGAGCCTCGGCCGCCAGCTCGGCCGGCGCGGCATTGGCATCGATGGAGTGAAGGCGAAGGTCGCGGGTTTCTCGGTCGCGGTGCCAAGCTGGGGCGCGGGGCGCGGCGGCACACGCTTCGCGAAATTCCCGATTGCGGGCGAGCCGACCAACATCCACGAAAAGCTCGAGGACTGCGCGGTCATCCAACAACTCGGCCGTGCGACCCCGCGCGTCAGCCCGCATTTTCCGTGGGACAAGGTCAGCGACTATCGGGCCTTGCGCGAGGAAGCCGCGGCGCTCGGGCTCGGCTTCGACGCGGTCAACAGCAACACCTTCCAGGACCAGCCGGGGCAGGCGGTGAGCTATGCCACCGGCTCGCTCTCCTCGACGCGCGCCGAGGTGCGCGAGCAAGCGGTCGCGCACAACATCGAGTGCATCGAGATCGGCAAGCAGCTCGGCGTTACCGATCTGACGGTGTGGGTCGGCGACGGCACCAATTTTCCGGGCCAGCAGGATCTGGGCCGCAGCCTTGATCGCTATCTCGATGCCGCGTCACAGGTTTACGCCGCGCTCCCCGCCGACTGGCGGATGCTGATCGAACACAAGATGTTCGAGCCGGCTTTCTACTCGACCGTCATTTCCGACTGGGGCAGCTCGATCCTCGTCGCGCAGGAACTCGGCGACAAGGCGAAGTGCCTCGTCGACCTTGGGCATCATGCGCCGAATGTGAACATCGAACAGATCGTCGCGCGACTGCACCGCTTCGGAAAGCTCGGCGGCTTCCATTTCAACGACAGCAAGTATGGCGACGACGATCTCGACAGCGGATCGATCAACCCGCACCAGCTCTTCCTCGTCTTCAACGAGCTGATCGAGGCGGAGATGAACCCGCGTGACGATTTCCGCCCCGCGTACATGATCGACCAGTCGCACAATGTGACCGACCCGATCGAGTCGATGCTCTCGTCGGCCGAGGCGATTGTCGCGGCCTATGCCAAGGCGTTGCTCGTGGACCGCGAGGCATTGCTCGCTGCACAGGAAGCCAATGACACGATGATGGCGTTCCAGGCGCTGCGTGCTGCTTACCGCACCGACGTCACGCCGATCCTCGCCGCGGCGCGCGCCGAAGCGGGCGGGGCGATCGACACGATCGCCGCCTATCGCGCGAGCGGCTGGCGCGACCGCAAGGCGCAGGAACGCAAGGCCGCGGGTGCCGCGGCGGGGATCGTCTAATCATTCGATTGCAACTCGGAGCAGGTCCGGTCAAATAGGCGCAATCAGACAGGGACCCCGATGCACGCAGCCGAACGCGAAAGAATGATCCTCGATAGCCTGGGCGAGAGCGGTTTCGTCTCGTTCCGCGACCTCGAAAGCCGCGTCGCCGCGTCGCCCGCAACCATCCGCCGCGATCTCGACCGGCTGGAGGAAGCGGGCATCATCACGCGCGTGCGCGGCGGGGCAAAGCGTGTCGGTGGCGGCGGCGCACCGACCGCGTCCGAAGACGGCCTGTCGGGGGTTCCGTTCCACGAAAATATCGGGCGCAACCGCGCCGCCAAGGAAGCGATCGGGCGCGCCGCCGCAGGGTTCTGCATTCCGGGCGAAGGCGTCATGATCGATGGCGGCTCGACGACGCTGCAGATGTGTCCGCACCTCGACGGGCTAAGCCTGCAGGTCCTGACCAACTCGCTCCATATCGTCAGCGCGCTGTTGCCGCAGCCGACGACGCGGATTCTCATCCCATCGGGACAGGTCTTTCGCGAACAGAATATCGTGCTCTCGGCAGCGGGTGACGACGGCATGCCGCGTTTTCACGCGCCGAAGCTGTTCATGGGCGCGGCGTCGATGGGCCCTGCCGGGCTGATGCAGGCCGATGTGATCCTCGTCGCGGCCGAACGCCGGCTGATCGAGCGTGCCGACGAGATCATCGTGCTCGTCGACAGTTCGAAATTCTCGGGCCCCTCGGGCAATGTCGTCTGCGCGCTCGACGAGATCGACATCGTCGTCACCGACGCCGGAATCGAGCCGCGCCATGTCGCGATGATGGAAGCCGCCGGTATCCGCGTCGTCATCGCCTGAATTTCCCAAAGTCTTCGAATGAAAACCGCGGCCCGCCGTGCCGTTTTGGCTTAAATGATTGAATTTGATCGTTGACGTGATTGATAAAGACTAATAATGAGCATTGATGCAGAAACGCTCAAGGAAGCGTGGCATCGGAGGGAAAGATTGCCGGACAGGCACCTCCGTTAAAAGGACAGCTCGCGAGGGCGGCGCAGGGAGGATGCGATGAAGGCGATGACGACTGCAGGGCTGGATATGGTTGCACGGCGGCGCACGTGGCGGCGCGGTATTTCGGTGCTGGCATGCGCAGGAGCATTGCTTGGCGCGAGCGGCGCCTATGCACAGGAAGCCGATTCCGAAGCGCCGAGCGATGCGGACATCGTCGTCACCGGCACCTTGCTGCGCGGCGTGGCGCCCGTCGGCACCAATGTTGTTGCGGTCAGCGAGGCCGATGTCGTCGCCTCGGGCGCGGCATCAGCGAACGACCTGCTCGCCTCGATCCCGCAGGTCGGCAATTTCGGCACGATCCCGGCGGGGCTCGGCAATTTCGGCAATCCGATCGTGCGGCCCAATATCCGCAATCTCGGCAACAGCGGCGGTTCGACCACCCTCGTGCTTGTCGACGGCCACCGGATGGTCGGCGCGGGCATCCTGCAGACGAGTTTCGACCCTTCGGTCATCCCACCCGATGTGATCAAGCGCGTCGACGTCATCCCCGACGGCGGCTCGTCGATCTATGGATCCGACGCGATCGGCGGCGTGATCAACTTCATCACGCGCGACCGCTATGACAGCATCGGTGTCAACGCACGCTATGGCTTCGCCAAGGATTATCAGACGATCGACGCCAGCGTCATCGCGGGCAAGGATTGGGGCAGCGGCTCGGTCTTCGTCTCCTATGCCTATGCTTGGCACGACGATCTGATCGGGCTCGACCGCGACTATGCGACCGCGAACCAGACGAACCGCGGCGGCGGCGATTTTCGCAGCACCGCCTGTGCGCTCGCAAACATAACCGTCGGCACGACGACTTACGCGCTTCCGGGCCGGACGCCGGGGGTCAATCGCTGCGACCAGACCGACTATGCTGCCATCTATCCGCGCGAGGAACGTCACAGCGTCTTCGCGGGCCTGACGCAGGATCTTAGCGACTCGGTCGCGTTCAAGCTGTCGGCCTATTGGTCGAAGCGCGACACGCTGCATCGCAGTGCACAGAGCAGCGCGAGCGGGACGATTACGGCCGCGAATCCCTTCTTCCGCCCGATCGGCACCGAGCTGGCACATACCGTTTCCTTCGCGTTCGACGATGTCTTTGGGCCGAGCAACGACAGCCCGTCGAGCTTCACTTCCTATGGTATCACCCCTAGCTTCGATTTCGAGCTCGGCGGCGGCTGGCAGCTGCGCACGATGGCCAATTTCGGACGCAGCGAGAATGAATCGACCGAGCGGTCGTTCAATTCGACGCTTGCGACGATCGCGCTTGCGGGCACCTCGACCGCGACCGCGCTCAACCCCTATAACCTCTCGGCGACCTCGCCCGCGGTGCTCGCGGCGATCGACGATTTCGTCAACTATGGCGAGGCGACGCAGGAGCTGGCCGAAGGCCGCGCTGTGCTCGACGGCCCGCTGTTCGCGATGTCGGGTGGCGACGTGCGCCTCGCTGTTGGCGGCGAATATCACTACGAGAATATCCGCTCCTTCACCGGCAGCGGTCCCGAAAATGCGGTCACCGGCTCGAACGCCTATGCGGCGCGCAACGTGAAGTCGTTGTTCGGCGAATTGCTGATCCCGATCTTCGGCGCCGATAACCGCACCCCCGGCTTCTACAGCCTCGAGCTGTCGGGATCGGTCCGCTACGACGATTACAGCGACGTCGGCAGCACGACCAATCCGAAGATCGGCGTCACCTGGCGCCCGTTCGAGGCGCTGACGATCCGCGGCAATTACGGCACGTCGTTCCACGCCCCGAGCCTCGCCGACCTCGGCAATTCGGTCGATGCGCGCGTGCAGGTGCTGCCATTCAGCCCGTTCCGCGCGCCGAACAGCTCGCCGTTCGACGCGCTGCGTCCGACGATCGCGATCGCCGGCGGCAATGCCAATCTGAAGCCCGAGAAGGCCGATACCTGGTCGCTCGGCTTCGACCTCAAGCCCGCGGCGATCGAAGGCCTCGTCGCCAGCGCGACCTATTTCAACGTGAAGTTCAAGGACGCGATCGCGGTTCCGCCCTTCACCTCGCCCTTGCTGTTCACGACGCCCGCCTATTCGGATTTCTATATCCTCAACCCGACGCTCGCGCAGGCGCAGGCGGCCGCTGGCAACCTTCGTGTCGACGGCGTGCCGAACCTCGCGACCCTGTTCGCGATCAGCTCGCCCTATGTGCTGTTCCTCGCGCAGCGTGCGAACCTCGGCGCGGTGAAGGTCGACGGGATCGACTTCACCCTCGCCTATAATCGTCCGACCGGCTTTGGCTCGGTCAATGCCAACTTCACGGGTAGCTACCTCCTCAATCGCGAGACGCAGGTGGTGCAGGGCGGTCCGGTCAATGACGACCTCAAGAATGGGACGGGCCGCTTCCTCTTCACCGCAGGACTCGGTGCAACCGTGGGCGATTTCACCGCGCGCGCGACGCTCAACCATCGCAGCGGCTATCCGATCATCGGGCTTCCGCCGCAGACGCGCATCTCGGCGTTCGACACCGTCGACCTCTTCTTCAGCTATGATCTCGGCGACATGCTCGCGAACACACTGCTGACCTTGAACGTCGACAATGTCTTTGACCAGGATCCGCCCTATCTGAATAGTGCGTCGGGCTATACCAATGGCAGCACGCTTGGCCGGCTGGTATCCTTCGGTATTCGCACCAAATTCTGACGGGGAGGTTGGGTTGCCACTGATCGGAAGCTTGCGAGGCCTGTTCTGGGGTGCGCTCGCCGCCGTCGGCATGGCAACCGTCCCCGCGCGGGCAGCCGATCCGGCCCCGGCGGAGCTGCGGACCGAATATGCCGTAGCGCCGCTGGGGCTCGACACTGCGGCGCCGCGGCTTGCGTGGCGCTCGCCGGTGGCGCGGCAAAGCGCATATCGCATCCGCGTTGCGACATCGGAAGCCGACCTCGATCGCGCGCCGCTATGGGACAGCGGCAAGGTTGTTTCCTCCGACAATGTCCAGATCGCTTATGCCGGGCCGGCGCTGGTGTCGCGGCAGCGCTACTGGTGGCAGGTGCAGGTTTGGGATTCCGACGGAAACGTCTCGGGCTGGAGCGCGCCCGCGTCTTGGGAAATGGGGCTCCTCGGCGCGTCGGACTGGCAGGCCCAGTGGATTTCGGGGCCTGTACGCCGCGACCATGATTGGGGTGACCTGACGCTCGACGCCGACCTCACGCTGACCGGCAAGAGCGTCGACATATTGTTCCGCGCGCTCCCCAACGGCAAGACCTATGGCGACGCTTATGTCTGGACGCTCGCCGACGACAAGAACGGCCCCGAGCTGATCCAGACCATCCGCCGTTATCCCGGCGGCACCAGTTCGGCGATCAAGATGGAGCGGCTGGGGCAGGTCAAGCTCGCCGCGCCGCTGAAGGGGCGTCGCATCAAGCTGACGATCGAGGCCAAGGGCGGCCGGATCGTCACGCGCATCGACGGCGCGGTGGTCGCGACACTTGACAATGGTGCGCACGCGCACGGCACGATCGGCTTTGCGGGCAAGGAAGCGGCGGCCGCGATTGTACACAACGTCAGCGTATCGGGCACGCAGAGCCCCGCCGTCGCGTTCGATTTCGCGGGCGGCGACAATCCGTTCAGCGGCGGCAGCGTGGCGAAGGACGGGCTGATCGTCGCGAGCGGCGTTCCGGGCGTCGATCTCGTCCTGCCGATCGAGGCGCCCGCGCCGCTCGTTCGCCGTGCCTTCCCCCTCGCCAAGCCGATCTCAAGCGCGCGGCTTTATTATGCGGGCGCGGGAATGCCGCGCCTTTCGGTCAACGGCACCATCGTGGGCTCGTCGCTGGGCGCGGGTTTCACCGCTTATGACAAGCGCGTGCTCGGCTATGTCCTCGACGTCACCAGTCTGCTGCGCCGCGGCGAGAATGTGATCGGCGCCGAACTCGGACGCGGCTGGTACGGGCTTACCGATCCGAACGAATGGTATTTCCATGCGGCGCCCTGGCACGCCGAACCCGCGCTGAAAGCGCAGCTCGAAGTCACCTACGCCGACGGCGCGCGCGAAATGGTCGCGACCGACGGAAGCTGGCGCACCATGTCCGGCCCGACCCTCAATGACTCGGTGCACCGCGGCGAACGCTTCGACGCGCGGCTGGTGCCGGCGGGCTGGGATCGCGCGGGTTTTCGCGACCGCAAATGGTCGGCCGCACCGGTCGTGACGGGACCGGCGGGGCAGATTGTCGCGGCCAATTCGGAAGCGATCGAGCCCGTCGAAGATATTGCGCCTGTTGCGGTCAACGAGGTTGCGCCCGGTGTCCATGTCTATGACTTCGGCCGCATTGTTGCCGGCTGGCCGGTGCTCAAGGTCAGCGGGCCGCAGGGCGTCACCGTTTCGATGGTCGCGAGCGAGCGCATCGCCGACGACGGGAAGGTCGTGCCCGCCGCGGGGCTGATCGACGCGCAGCTCCAGACCGACCGCTACACGCTCGCGGGCAAGGGCGAAGAGACGTGGGAGCCGCGTTTCGGTTATCGCGGCTTCCGCTATATTCAGGTCGATGGCTTTCCCGGTACGCCGCCCGCGAGCGCGCTGACCGCGCGTATCGTCCATTCTGCGGTCGCACGCACCGGCAGCTTCACGAGCGCCGATCCGCTGCTGAACCAGATCGACTTCGCGGCAATCGCCTCGATCCTCAACAATCTCCACGGGTTCCAGACCGACACGCCGACCTATGAAAAGAACGGCTGGACCGGCGATGCGCAGGCGTCGGCGGGCGCCGCGGCGCGCAGCCTCGACATCGCGCGCGTCTGGACCAAATGGCTCGCCGACTTCCGCGACGGCCAGTCGGACAAGGGCGAACTGCCCGAGATTGCGCCGACGACGCCCTTCTACGGCTATGAAAATACGCCGGGCTGGAACGTGATCTGGGGCCCGACGACGCCGTGGGACGCTGCGGCGATGATCCTGCCGTGGGAGCTCTACACGACCACCGGCGACACGCGCATCCTCGCCGACAATCAGGACATGCAGCGCCGGCTGGTCGATTACACCGCGATCTTTATCAAGGCGCCCGGTTACCAGCGTTCGGCGGGTCTGTCCGAATGGGCGTCGGCGGGCGGCATGGACTACAGCAATGCGCGGGGAGGCGGAATCGACGCGGTGACCACCGCCTATTTCTTCCACCAGGCCGATTTGCTCGCCAGATCGTCGGCGATCATCGGCAAGGCGGACGATGCGGCGCGTTATGCGAAGCTCGCGGGCGATATCCGCGCGGCCTATAATGCGCGCTATTGGGATGCGGCGAACGGCTGGTATCGTACGGTCGATGCCAAGGGCGTCGCGGGTCCCGCGACGCAGGTGCAAAATATCCTGCCGCTCGCGTTCGGCATGGTGCCACCGGGCCGCGAGCAGAGCGTCGCCGACACCATCGCGCGTGACGTCGACAAGCAGGGGCTGCGCACCGGTGTCTATGGCGCGCGTTACCTGCTCGAAATCCTCAGCGACTATGGCCATGCGAACCTTGCATATCGCGTCGCAACGCGCACCGACGAACCGAGCTGGGGCTGGTGGATCAAGAATGGCCACTCGACGATGTTCGAGACGTGGAGCCTGAACAGTCGTTCGCGCGACCATCATTATTTTGCTTCGATTTCCGACTGGATGCGCCAGCGGCTGGCCGGGCTGCGCCCGGGCGCGCCGGGGTACAAGGTGGTGCTCGTCAAGCCGGCGATCCCCGACGGTCTCGCGAGCGCCGAGGCTGCGATGGAGACGGTGCACGGCCGTGTGTTTTCGGGGTGGCAGTTCGCTTCGCGCAGCAAGCTGACGCTCACTGTCGAAGTGCCGCCGAACACCACCGGTGAAATCTGGGTGCCGACGCGCTTCGGCGGGATCGTCGCGCCGTCGGGGGCTGACGTCCTACGGCAAGAGACTGGTTATTCCGTCTATCGTACCGGACCCGGACGTTTCATCTTCAATACCGGAGGCACACCATGACCCGCGCCCTACTCGCTTTTGGGGCCATCGCCGCACTGGCGTCGCCCGCTGCGGCACAGCAGGTGACGATCGATAGCGGTGCCGTCACGGGCGTCACGGCCGAAGGCGTCGCATCGTTCAAGGGCGTCCCCTTCGCCGCAGCGCCGGTCGGCGCGGGGCGCTGGAGCGCGCCGGAGCCCGTCCAGCCGTGGAGTGCACCGCGCGACGCGGCGGCTTACGGCCCCGACTGCATGCAAAACCCGCTGCCCGGTATCCAGCCCGGATCGCGGCCGATGAGCGAGGATTGCCTGACACTCAACGTCTGGACGCCGAAGCCCGTCAAGGGCGCGAAGCTGCCGGTGATGGTCTGGATCCACGGCGGTGGTTTCGTCGGCGGATCGGGCACCTTGCCCGAAACCGACGGCGCGGCGCTCGCGCGGCGCGATGTCGTGATCGTCAGCTTCAACTATCGCCTCGGCCGTTTCGGTTTCTTCGCGCACCCCGCACTGGGCAAGGATGGCAACTGGGGCCTGATGGACCAGATCGCCGCGCTCAAATGGGTCCAGCGCAACATCGCTTCCTTTGGAGGCGATCCGGCGAAGGTCACGATCTTTGGCGAGAGTGCGGGCGGAGAGTCGGTGTCGCGGCTGATGGCGTCACCCGCTGCCAAAGGACTGTTCGCGCGGGCGATCGTCGCTTCGGGCGGTGGCCGCGACGACTGGCCGACGCTCGCTGACGCACAGGCAAAGGGGCAGGCGTTCGGTGCGCGTACGGGCGCGGCCGACGCCGCAGCCTTGCGTGCATTGCCCGCCGACAAGGTGCTCGGCAGCCTTGCGTTGATGAGCAAGGAAGAGGATCGCTATTCGGGGCCGATGACCGACGGGACGCTCGTTCCCGCAAATGCCGACGCGATCTTCGCTGGGGGCAAACAGGCGCGCATCCCCTATATCATCGGCAGCAACGACGACGAGCTTGGCTTCATCCCGGCGCCGTTCCGCGCGATGGTCAACGGCCCGGTAGAAAAAGCGCTGGGTACTGCTGCTGCGACAGTGAAAGCCGCCTATGCCAGCGAAGACGAGGCCAACCGGCGGCTCGGCGGCGACGCGATCTTCGCCGAACCGGCGCTGGCGTTCGGGCTGTCACAGGCGCGCGCAGGGGCGCCGACCTTCCTCTATCGCTTCGGCTATGTCGCCGAAGCGCAGCGCCAGCCCGCTCTCGGCGCGGTGCATGCGTCGGATGTCGCCTTCCAGTTCGGCAACCTGCCCGCCGACGCCACCGCCGCCGACCGTGCGGCCGCTAAACAGCTTGGCGACTACTGGACCAATTTCGCGAAGACCGGCGACCCGAACGGCAGCGGCTTGCCCGTCTGGTCGCGGCTCGACCCCGCCGTGCCGCAGCTCTTGTCGATGGGCATCGCCGCGACCGCGATGGCGCCTGCAACCACACCGGCGCTCACTGCCATCGCCGCTGCACGGAACGAAAAGAAATGAAAGCCATGACCATGCGTCTCTCTGCCGTCCTTGCCGGTGCGCTCGCCATCGTCGCGATCCCCGCCTGTGCGTGGGAGGTGATCCGCCTGTCGTCGGACCCGGTGCCCGCGACCTCGAAAGAGGTGCGCGAGACGGGAGCTTTCGGGACGATCGTG
Organism: Sphingopyxis sp. LARHCG72; assembly: GCF_052871675.1. Lineage (NCBI taxonomy): Bacteria > Pseudomonadati > Pseudomonadota > Alphaproteobacteria > Sphingomonadales > Sphingopyxidaceae > Sphingopyxis > Sphingopyxis sp. LARHCG72. Next base: position 962,034 of record NZ_JBIXJU010000001.1, read on the forward strand.
CGCAACGTCTCCGACGCGACGCTCACCCCCTATGTCGCCGACAAGCCCAACGGCACCGCAGTGATCGTCGCGCCCGGCGGCGGCTTTCACATGCTGTCGATCGACAATGAGGGTGAAGCGGTCGCGAAATGGCTGAACAGCCAGGGCGTCACCGCCTTCGTGCTCAAATATCGCCTGCTCGAAACCGGTGCGGACTTTCCGCTCCAGATGATGCGCTATCTCGCCAATCTTCCTTCCCTGCGCACCGCGGTCGAGCCGCTGCGCCCGCTCGCGACCGCCGACGGCGAGAATGCGGTCAAATGGGTGCGCAAGAATGCAGGCCGCTATGGCATCAAGCCGAACCGCGTCGGACTGATGGGTTTTTCGGCGGGCGGTGCGGTGACGGTGTGGACGCTGGCGGCGAACAAGCCCGCGAGCCGTCCCGATTTCGCGATCGCCATTTATCCCGGTCTGCTTCCCGACACGATCGCGGTGCCGAAGAAGGCGCCGCCGCTGTTCGTCGCGGCGGCAAAGGACGACAAGCTCGCCTATGACGACAGCGTCCGCCTCGCGGCTGCGTGGAAGGGTACTGGCGCAAGCAGCACGATCATTACCTATGAAAGCGGAGGCCATGGTTTCGGTATGAAGAAGAGCGGTAAGCCGAGCGACGCATGGACCGACGCGATGGCCCAATGGATGCGCAGTCAGGGACTCGTCGGCAAATGAAGGCCGCATCGCTCTTCCTGCTCGCCGGCGGGTCGCTGCTCGCGGGCTGCACCGCCAACGAACCCGCACCTGCGCCGACCCCCGCGGTGCAAAAGGCCGGGAGCTGTGAAGCTTTGACCGGGATGGCGCTCAAGGACGGCAAGATCGACGCCGCGACCTCGCTCGCGGGCGGCGCGATGGTCAATTTGGAAGCGGGCAAGCCGGGCCTGCCTGCGCCCGCGGCCTTCTGCCGCGTGCAGGCGACGCTGTCGCCGGTGCCCGGATCGTCGATCAAGGTCGAGGTCTGGCTGCCCGAGCGCGCGGGCTGGAACGGCAAGCTGCTCGGCGCAGGCAACGGTGGCTTCGGCGCGAACATGCTGCTGCCGTCGCTGCTGATGCGCGGCGCGGTGCAAAAGGGCTATGCTGCGGTCGGCACCGACATGGGGCATTTCAGCGAAGCCGATGTCGATGCGAGCTGGGCGCTGAATGCACCGGAGAAGATCCGCGACTATGGCTGGCGCGCCAATCATGTCGGCGCCGAGACGGCGAAGCAGGTGATCGCGGCCTTTTATGAAAATCCGCTCGCCGCGAGCTATTTTCACGGCTGTTCGGACGGCGGGCGGCAAGCGCTCACCCTCGCGCAGCGCTACCCCGCCGATTATGACGCGATCATCGCGGGGGCCCCGGCGATGCCGTGGACGCGCATGGCGAGCGCCTTTGCAAACAATGCCGGCGCGGCGGGCAAGCCCGGCGGCGACCTGTCGATAGCGAAATTGAAGCTGCTCCAGACGGCCTCGCTCGGCCAGTGCGACGGCCTCGACGGCGTGAAGGACGGCGTGATCGACGATCCGCGCGCGTGCCATTTCGATCCCGCGAAGCTCGCATGCAAGGGCGGCGAGGGCGCCGATTGCCTCACGCCCGGCGAAGTCGCGACCGCGAAACTCTTCTACGAGGGTGCGAAAAGCGCCGACGGCAAAAGCTTCTACCCCGGCTTTGCGCCCGGCGCCGAGGCGGAAGCCGGAACCTGGTCGCAATGGCTGACCGGCAAGACGTCTCAGCATGTGAAGTTCGGCACCGCCTTCTTCCGCTATTTCGTGCACGCCAATCCCGACTGGCAGCTCGCCGACTTCAACCTCGATCGCGACTATGCGCTGGCGAAGGCGCGCGTCGGCGGCGACCTCGACGCCGACAGCACCGATCTTGGCGCTTTCTACAAACGCGGTGGCAAGCTGATCCTCTATCACGGCTGGAACGACGCCGGCATCCCGGCGCAGAACACGGTCGATTATTACGGGCGGCTCGTCGCGGCGAACCCGAAGGCTGCAGCGACCTCGGTGCGCCTGTTCATGGTGCCCGGCATGTCGCATTGCCTTGCGGGCCCGGGGCCGAACAATTTCGATCCGCTGAGCGCGCTCGACGGCTGGCGGCAGGGCGGTCCTGTGCCCGAACGCATCATTGCGACCAAGTTCGACAATGACCTGTTCGCCTATATCGGCCTCCCCGCAAAGGCCGGGCGGACACGGCCGCTCTGCGCATTTCCCAAGGTCGCGAAATGGGACAATAAGGGTTCGACCGACGATGCGGCGAGCTTTACCTGCGAGGCACCCGGAAAATGACGAGCCATGTTCATGGAGCCACCGAACCGCCGCTGATCGAGCATACGATCGGTGCCGCGCTCGCGCTCGCGGCCGAACGCTGGGGGACAAGTGACGCGCTCGTTTCGGTCACGCAGGGCATAAGCTGGAACTTCGCCGAACTGCTCGAACGGTCCGACGCCTTCGCCGCGGGGTTGCTCGCGCTCGGCCTCAATCCCGGCGACCGCATCGGCATCTGGGCGCCCAACTGCGTCGAATGGACACTGACCCAGTTTGCGGCGGCGCGCGCCGGGCTGATCCTCGTTACGATCAACCCCGCCTATCGCCTGTCAGAGGTCGAATATACGATCAACAAGGTCGGCCTGTCGGCGCTCGTCGCCGCGAGCAGCTTCAAGACGAGCGACTATCCGGCGATGATCGAGGAACTCGCGCCCGAGGTGACCGCGAGCACGCCCGGCGCGCTTCGCGCCGCTCGCCTGCCGACGCTGCGCTCGCTGATCCTGATCGGCGAGCAGGCGCGGCCCGGCTGGCTGCGCTTCGACGACGCGGCCGGGCTCGCGACCGATACCGACCGCGAGCGGCTCGCGGCGATCGGGCCCACGCTCGATCCGAACGATGCAATCAACATCCAGTTTACCAGCGGCACCACCGGCCTGCCCAAGGGCGCCACGCTCAGCCACCGCAATATCCTGAACAATGGCTATTTCGTCGGCCGCACGCAGGGGTTGGGGCAGGGGGACCGCATCTGCATCCCGGTGCCACTCTATCATTGCTTCGGCATGGTGATGGGCAATCTGGCCAGCATCACCCACGGCGCGGCGATGGTCTATCCGTCCGAAGGGTTCGATCCCGAAGCGGTGCTGCGCGCGGTCGAGGCCGAAGGCTGCACGTCGCTCTACGGCGTGCCGACGATGTTCATCGCGGTGCTCGCGCATCCGAGCTTCGACGACTTCGACGTCTCTTCGCTGCGCACTGGCTGCATGGCAGGGGCGATCTGCCCCGAGCCGCTGATGCGGCAGGTGGTCGAGCGGCTGAACATGCGCGACGTGACGATCGCTTACGGGATGACCGAGACCAGCCCGGTGAGTTTCCAGACCGCGCCCGACGATCCGTTCGAGCGGCGCGTCAGCTCGATCGGCCGCGTCCAGCCCCATCTCGAATGCAAGATCGTCGACGTGAACGGCAATGTCGTTCCGTCGGGCGAGCCCGGCGAGCTGTGCACGCGCGGCTATTCGGTGATGATCGGCTATTGGGGCGAGCCCGAACGCACCGCGGACTCGATCGACGAGGACGGGTGGATGCACTCGGGCGACCTCGCGACGATCGACGCCGAAGGCTATGGCAATATCGTCGGCCGTCTCAAGGACATGGTGATCCGCGGCGGCGAGAATATCTATCCGCGCGAGGTCGAGGATTATCTCTATCGCCATCCTGCGGTTGAGGATGTCGCGGTGGTCGGCATTCCCGACGAACGCATGGGCGAGGAATTGTGCGCGTGGGTGCGTTTGAAACCCGGCACGGAGGCCAGCGCCGACGACATGCGCGAATTCTGCCGCGGGCAAATCGCCCACTATAAAGTCCCGCGCTATGTGCGCATTGTGGACGCCTTCCCCACGACGGTGACGGGGAAGGTGCAGAAATATCTGATCAGAGAAGCGATGGTCGCCGATCTCGGAAAGGAAGACATATAATGAAAACTGCCATGTTTGTTGCGGCGCTGATGGCCGCCGCCCCCGCTCTTGCCCAGGGCACCCCCGCGCCGGCGCCCGCCACTCCGGCCCCGGCTCCGGCTGCGCCCGCCGCCGATGCCAAATATAATCTCGACACCCCGCTGCAGGACATCGTCGCCGACGAAAAGGGCAAGGCGGTGATCGAGAAGCATTTCCCCGGCATGATCGCGCTCCCCGAATATGAGATGTTCAAGGCGATCAGCCTGACACAGCTCCAGCCCTATTCGAACGGCAAGATCACCGACGAGATGCTGGCCGCGACCGCCAAGGACCTGGCGGAGATCAAGTGATGAAGAGCCGGACAGCCTATCTGGCGGCAACTCTGCTGTCTTCCACGGTGGCGCTGTCCGGCGCTCAGGCGCAGGATATGATCTACAAGGACAAATCGGCGCCGATCGAGGCGCGCGTCGACGACCTGATGGGGCGGCTGACGCTCGACGAAAAGATCCTGCTGCTCGCGGGCGAAAGCTCGATGACGCTGAACCCCATTCCGCGGCTCGGCATCCCGTCGATCCGCATGACCGACGGGCCCACCGGCGTGCGCTCGCCCGAAGGCAGGCCCGCGACAGTTTTCCCCGTCGGTGTTGCGATGGCGGCGACGTGGAACCCCGACCTCACAGCGAAGGTCGGTGCGGCGATCGGCAAGGAAACGCTCGCGCATGGCGCCGATGTGCTGCTCGCGCCGACGGTGAATATCGTGCGCACCCCCCGCTGGGGCCGCAATTTCGAAACCTATTCAGAGGACCCGTATCTCGCTGGTCAGATCGGACTCGGCTATGTGAAGGGCGCGCAGGGCGCGGGCATCGGCGTCTCGCTCAAGCATTTCGCCGCGAACAATCAGGAAACCAATCGCTTCATCGTCGACTCGGTCGTCGATCCCCGCACGCTGCGTGAAATCTACCTCCCGGCGTTCGAGACGGTGATCAAAGAGGGCGATCCCTGGTCGGTGATGGCGTCGTACAACAAGATCAACGGCACCCACGCCGCCGAAAACCGCTGGCTGCTCACCGACCTGCTCAAGACCGAATGGGGCTATAAGGGGTTCGTCGTGTCCGACTGGGGCGCGGTCCATTCGACCGCGACCACCGTGAACGCCGGCATGGACCTCGAGATGCCGGGGCCGCCGAACCATTTCGGGCCCAAGCTCAGGAAGGCGGTCGACGAGGGCAAGGTCACCACGGCGCAGCTCGACGATAACGCCCGCCGCATGGTGCGCCTGATCGTACGCAGCGGCGCGATCGAGCGCGGCGTCGCGCGCCCGATCGCCGAAACGACGCCGCGCAACGCCGCGCTCGCGCAGAGCGCGGCCGAGGAAGCAATCGTCCTGCTCAAGAACAGCGGCGTCCTGCCGCTCCCGTCGTCGATCAAATCGCTCGCGGTGATCGGCCCCAATGCCGACGTCGTGCGCATTCAGGGCGGCGGCAGTTCGGCGGTCGTGCCGTTTGAGACAAGCACGCCGCTCGCCGCCCTCAAGGCGGCGCTGCCCGGCGTGAAGATCAGCTTTGCACGCGGTGTCGATAACGAAGAAACGCCGCCGGGCGCCAATCCGAAATTGTTCAGCCCCGGCACCGACCGCAGCGTCACCGGCCTCGCCGCCACCTATTATGCCGATGCCGATATGAGCGGCGAACCCGTGAAGCGCGAAACCGCCACAACCTTCCTCAAGCGGATCAGCGGTAACATCGCGGGGCCGCAGGTGACCGGCTATGCCGCCTTCCGCTGGGAGGGGCTGTTCTGGCCCGAAAAGAGCGGCACCTATGAATTCAGCACCCGCGGCACCGGCAATGCGACGATCACGCTCGACGGCAAGACCGTGCTCAACAAGGCAAGCGCGTCGAAGCCCGACATTCGCGACGTGCTTGGCTTTCCGATCCCGCGGCGAACGGTCGCGGTCGAACTCGAAGCGGGGCGCAGCTATCCGATCCGCATCGACTATGTCACCGGCCAGACCCCGTATGAATATCTGAGCTTCGGTATCCGCGAACCGTTGCCCGCATTCGACGAGGCGGTCGCAGCAGCGCGGGGCGCCGATGCTGCGGTGGTGTTCGTTGGCTCGTCGTCGACGACCGAGGGCGAGGGGTATGACCGCACCTCGCTCGACCTGCCCGGCGACCAGAACAAGCTCGTCGAAGCGGTGATCGCCGCCAATCCGAAGACCGCGGTCGTCGTCAACGCGGGCGCCGCAATGACGATGCCCTGGGCCGACAAGGCGCCGGCAATCGTCGACATGTGGCTGCCGGGTGAAGGCGGCGCTGCGGCGCTCGCAAATATCCTGACCGGCAAGGTCAATCCGTCGGGCAAGCTGCCCGTCACTTTCCCCGCGCGGACCGAGGACGACAATATCAACCTCAAGGGCGCCAAGACGCCCTATTTGGAAGGCTTGCTCGTCGGTTATCGCGGCTATGTGGCAAAAGATGTGAAGCCGCTCTTCGCCTTCGGTCACGGGCTCAGCTACACGCGCTTCACCTATTCGGGACTGTCGGGTCCGGCGCGCATCAAGGGCAGTGCGGCGGTGCCGGTGCGCGTCACGCTGCGCAACGACGGCGCGGTCGCGGGTAAGGAAGTCGTGCAATTCTATGTGGCGCCGCTTGCTCCGGCGGCGGGTGACCCGCCGATCGCGCTGCGCGGCTTTGCCAAGGTCGACCTCGCACCCAAGGCGCGCAAGACCGTTGCGGTCACGCTCGACCCGCGCGCCTTTTCGCGGTTCGACGCGGACAGCGGCGCATGGCGCGTGGTGCCGGGCCGCTACCGGGTCATGGCGGGTTCGTCGTCGGCCGACATCCGGCAGGTGCGCGAAATCGAGGTGACCGCCGATTGACGATCCCTGCGATCTCGAATATATGAATCATATATGTTTTATATAGTCGGGGCAAGTTCATGGGAATCGTGAATATCGACGATGATCTGCACGACCAGCTTCGCAAGGCGTGCAAGGCGTCGGGGCGTTCGATCAATGCGCAGGCGGCGTTCTGGATCCGGATCGGTATGCTCTGCGAGCTGGAGCCCGGGCTGACGTTCTATGAGGTCGCGTCGCGCGAACTGCGCGAAGCGGTCCGCGCCGACGAGGTGCGGGCGGGGACGTGACCAAGTCCCCGCACGAAATCGAGCTGATGGCGGAGGCCGGGCGCCTGCTCGCTTCGGTCTTCGAACATCTCGACAGCCTCGCACTCGCCGGCCTGTCGACGATGGCGGTGAACGACATGGTCGACGATCTGATCGTGCGACGCCTGTCTGCGCGCCCCGCGAGCAAGGGGCAATATGGCTATGAATATGTCCTCAACTGTTCGCGGAACGATGTCGTGTGCCACGGCGTGCCGTCCGAAACCGACATCGTGCGGGACGGCGATATCGTCAATTTCGACATCACGCTGGAAAAGGGTGGCTATATCGCCGATTCCAGCAAGACCTACCTGATCGGCGACGTCGCCCCGGCGGCGCGGCGGCTGGTTTCGGTCACCTATGACGCGATGTGGCAAGGCATCGCTGCGGTGCGCCCGGGCGCGCGGCTCGGCGACATCGGCCACGCGATCGAACGCCACGCCAAACGCCATGGCTATACGATCGTCCGCGAATATTGCGGACATGGCATCGGCCGCGAGATGCACGAAGAGCCGCAAATCCTCCACTATGGCCGGCCCGGAACCGGGCTGATCCTGCGCGAGGGCATGGTGTTCACGATCGAACCGATGCTCAACCAGGGCCGGCGATCGGTGCGGACGCTGGCCGACGGCTGGACCGTCGTGACGGCCGACGGGAAACTGTCGGCGCAGTTCGAACACACCGTTGCCGTCACGCGCGACGGCGTGCGCGTGCTGACCTTGCGAGCCGGCGAGAAGGCGCGCCTTCACTGAAGATTCGGGCGATAGCAAATAAACATATGCCGTAGATTCTTGATTCTCTGCAGTATATCTTGCGGAATTTAATCGGGAATATGATCTCAAGACCCAAACTTGGGGATAGTCTACTTTTGTGATAGGTTGGAAGCTTGTTTCTGGTTCGCCTTCGCAGGAAGAGGGGGATTGTGATGCATCGTCCGTTAAGGCTCGCTGCGATCGTCGGCGCCGGTTTTTCTCTCGCCAGTTTTTCGCCCTTGCCGGGCTTTTCGGCCGCGGCGCTCGATGCGCTCGACCCCAGCCGGCTGGCCTCGCTTTCATGCGGTGTGCGGCGCGCGGGATCGATGCTCGCCAACGAACTGCTGATCGCCTCCGCCATCGCGGCGCCGGCGAGCGCGGGGAAAACGATCCCTCTCTATCCCGATCTCGCCGCGTCGCCCTTCCCGGTTTCGACGCGTGCGCCGCAGGCCCGGCGTTATTTCAGCCAGGGCCTGATCCTGACCTATGGCTTCAACCACGCTGGCGCGGTGCGCTCGTTCCGCGAGGCGCAGCGCCTCGATCCCGAATGCGCGATGTGCTGGTGGGGTGAGGCGGTTGCGCTCGGTCCGAACATCAACGCGCCGATGGACGATCGCGACCATGGCGCGGCGCTCGACGCGATGGACCGCGCCATGGCGCTGCGCAGCGGGACGACACCGATGGAGCGCGCGCTGATCGAAGCGGTCGCGCAGCGCTATTCGCGCGATGCGAAGGCGGACCGTGCCGCGCTCGACGCCGCCTATGCCGACGCGATGCTCGACGTCGCGCGCCGCTTTCCGGGTGACGACGATGTCGCGGTCCTCGCGGCAGAGGCGGCGATGGATACTAGCCCTTGGAATTATTGGGAGGCCGACAAGAAAACGCCCGTGGGCCGCAGCGGCGAAGCCGTGCGCCTCGTCGAAGCGGTGCTGCGCCGCAATCCCGCCCATGTGCAGGCGAACCATCTCTATATCCATCTGCTCGAGGCGAGCGACCCCAAGCGCGCCGAGGCCGCCGCCGACCGGCTCGCGAATCCGTCGGCGCCGAGCGCCGCGCACCTCGTCCACATGCCGGGGCATATCTTTCAGCTACGCGGTCGGCACGCCGACTCCATCCGCGCCAATATCGCGGCGGCGCGTGCGGACGAGGCGTATATCCGCAGCGCGGGCGACAATGGTATCGTGCGCTACGGCTATTATCCGCACAATATCCATTTCATCGTGACGTCGGCCCAAATGGCGGGCGACATGCGCACTGCGGTCCGCGAGGCGCAGCGCCTGCGGACCGTGCTCGATCCCGAAACCTCGGCGCGTCTCGCGTGGATCCAGGCGATCGATGCCGCGCCCTATATGGCGATGGCGCAGTTCGCCGAGCCGAATGCGATATTGGCGATGCCAGCGGCCGATCCGCGGCTGCCTTATGCGGCCGGGATGCGCCACTATGCGCGCGGCGTCGCCTATGCGGGGCTTCGCGACCGCGCCGGATTTGACCGCGAAATGGCTGCGATGGAAAGCCTCCGGACATCGGGCGCGTTGAAGGGCATGATCGACCAAGGCGTGCCCGCTGCCGACTTGCTGATGCTCGCCGAACTCGTGGCGCAGGGCCGCTTTGCGTCCGCACAGGGACGTTCGGACGAAGCGATCGCCTTCTATCGACGCGCGGCGGAAATCGAGGGGAGCATTCCCTATCAGGAGCCCGCTTACTGGTATTATCCGGTCAAGCAGTCGCTCGGTGCGGCGCTGTTTCGCGCGGGGCGCCATGCCGAAGCGAGCGACGCTTTTCGCGGGGCGCTCGCGCAAACGCCGAACAATGGCTGGGCGCTGTATGGACTCGGCCGCAGCGAAGCCGCGCAGGGGCATAAGCTCGAAGCCGCCGCCGCGAACAAGGCGCTATCGAAAGCCTGGATCGGCGATGCGCGCTGGCTCCGCATGGAGCGGTTGTAGGGGTGTTGGCGGGCGGCGCCCGAAAGCGCCGCCAGCTTGATCAGTGGCGGGCGAGTTCGTCGCGGCCGACCACCATATAATGGACCTCATCCGGGCCGTCGGCGAAGCGCAGGTGACGCACGTCCGCATAGAGTTCGGCGAGCGGCGTCCAGTGCGAGATGCCGGTCGCGCCGTGGATCTGGATCGCCTGATCGATGATCTGGCAGGCGCGTTCGGGGACCATGGCTTTCGCCATGCTCACCCACACGCGTGCCTCGCGGTTGCCGAGCAGGTCCATCGCCTTTGCGGCTTTCAGAACGATCAGCCGCATCGCCTCGATCTCGACGCGCGCGCGCGCGATGACCTCGAGGTTCTTGCCGAGTTGCGAGAGCGGCTTGCCGAACGCGGTGCGCGAGTTGCCGCGCTTCACCATCAGGTCGAGCGCGACCTCGGCCTTGCCGATCGTGCGCATACAGTGGTGGATACGGCCCGGGCCGAGGCGCATCTGCGAAATCTCGAACCCGCGCCCCTCGCCGAGCAGGATATTCTCGCGCGGCACGCGGACATTGTCGAAACGCATGTGCATATGGCCTTGCGGCGCATGGTCGGCGCCGAACACGCGCATCGGCCCCAGCACCTGCACCCCCGGCGTGTCCATAGGCACGAGGATTTGTGAATGCTGCCCTTTGCGCGACGCTTCGGGGTTGGTTTTCAACATGCAGATCAGGATCTTGCACCGCGGATCGCCGGCGCCGCTGATGAAATATTTCTCGCCGTTGATGACCCACTCGTCGCCGTCGAGCACGGCGGTGGTTTCGAGATTGCTCGCGTCCGACGAAGCGACGCCGGGTTCGGTCATCACATAGGCCGAGCGGATTTCGCCATTGAGGAGCGGCTTCAGCCAGCGCTCCTTCTGGTCGGGTGTGCCGACCATTTCGAGCACTTCCATATTGCCCGTGTCAGGCGCCGAACAGTTCAGCGATTCCGACGCAAGCGGCGATTTGCCGAGTTCCGCGGCGATATAGGCATAGTCGAGGTTGCTGAGCGGCGTTCCCGTGTCGCCGTGCGGCAGGAAGAAGTTCCAGAGCCCCGCCGCCTTCGCCTTGTTCTTCGCGCCCTCGAGCAGTTCGAGCTGCCCCGGCGCCCAGCTCCAGCGATCGGCGCGGCCTTCGCCGAGCCGGAAAAACTCTTCGGTGATCGGATCGACATTCTCGGCGATATGGCGTTTCACCGCGTCGAACAGCGGCTGCGCCTCCTTCGACATGCGGAGGTCGTTGAGTTCGGCCTGAAGTTCGATTTCGGTCATGGGCAGGTCTCCATTGGATTTTCACCGCGGATACTAAGCGCACCATGTCATTTAAGAAAATGATAGGATCGAATAGTCGATATTCGTTTGGAGAATGACTAAGTCGCTGCCGTGAGTTCGTCGACGATGATCGCGCGCAGCCAGCCGAGGCCGGGATCGGCCTGCGCCGCCTGATGCCAGTAAAGATAGCTGCCGCCCGGTTCGACCGGCAGCGGCAGGTCGACGAGCTGCATCGGCCACATCGCGTCGAGGACCGCGGCGTGCGACCTCGGGAGCGCGAAGAGCATGTCCGACGTCGCGACGATCTGCCAGGCGGTGATCGCATGCTGGCATCGCACGGCGACGCGCCGCGTCAGGCCCATCTGGTCGAGTGCCATATCCTCGATGCCGGGACCATAGGGCCGCGCCGTCGCGATGATATGGTCGAGCGCCAGATAGGTATCGAGATCGATCGCGCCGTCGACGCGCGGGTGTCCCTTGCGTGCGACGACGACGAGCGGTTCGGTGCCGAGATAGTGGCGGCAGAGCCGGTCGTCGGCGGGCAGCGCGACATCGAGCGCGAGGTCGAGATCGCCGTTCGCGAGCATCGCCGCCAGGTCGCGGCGGCGGAAGGTGACGCTGGCGAGCGCGACATGCGGCGCTTCGGCGCGCACACGCGACACGAGCGAAGAAAAGCGCGGCATTTCGCCCGACAGGCGCACGCCGATGCGGAACTCACGCGTCGCCTCGGCGGGGTCGAACGCGGTCGCCGCGTCGAGCGCGACATCGAGTCCGCGCAGAGCCTCGCGCACCGGACCCGCGATCGCGCGCGCGGCGGAGGTCGGGACGAGGCGATTGCCCTGCCGCACGAAAAGTGGGTCGCTGAAGATATCGCGCAGCTTGGCGAGCGCATGGCTGATCGCGGGCTGCGACAGGTTCAGGTGCCGCGCCGCCGCCGAGACCCCGCCCTTCGCGAAGATCGCGTCGAAGATCCGGAGCAGGTTGAGGTCGAAGCGGGCGAGATGCCGCAAGGCGTTCTCCTGAAGTCAGCAGGCGGCGTGATCGTTGGTGCATAGCAGCAGGGGCGCCGAAGGGAAGCTACGTGGCGCGCGCTTTACAGCGAGGCCCCCGATGCGCGACAAGCGGACAGGAGCTTTTTGCCGGAGACCCGAATGAGCCGCGTGCACCCCCTCTATGATGCGATGGCTCCCACGATTTTCGAGCATATGTCGGGGCTGGCGATGGCGCATGGCGCGATCAACCTGGGGCAGGGCTTCCCCGACGAGCCGCCGTTGCCCGACATGATCGAGGCGGCGGCGCGCGCGCTGCGCGACAAGTCGAACCAATATCCGCCGGCATTCGGCCTTGCCGAGCTGCGCGACGCGATTGGCCGCTTTTATGCGCGGCGGCAGGGGCTCGAGATCGCGCGCGAACAGGTGATCGTGACATCGGGCGCGACCGAGGCGCTCGCCGCTTCGCTGCTTGCGCTCGTGCGGCCCGGCGACGAGGTCATCCTGTTCCAGCCTGCCTATGACAGCTATGCGCCGATGATCCGCCGCGCCGGCGGCATTCCGGTGTCGGTCGCGTTGCAGCCGCCTCACTGGCGTTACCAGGTGGATTCGCTCGAGCGTGCGATTACGCCGCGCACACGGCTGTTGATGTTCAACGATCCACTCAATCCCGCGGGCAAGGTTGCGAGCGATGCCGAACTCGCGCTCGTCGCGGACGCTTGCCGTCGGCACGATCTGATCGCGATCTGCGACGAAGTCTGGGAGGATGTGCGGTTCGACGGCGCGCCGCATCGATCCCTGTGGTCGCTGCCCGGGATGGAAGCACGCGTGGTGAAGATCGGGTCTGCGGGCAAGATTTTCGGCCTGACCGGGTGGAAAACCGGCTGGCTGTGCGCCGCACCCGACCTCGCGCGCACGATCGGCCGGGCGCACCAGTTCCTGACCTTCACGACGCCGCCGGCGCTGCAATGGGCGGTCGCCGAGGGGCTCGATCGGCCCGACATCTGGTTCGCGCCGCAGCGCGGGGCATGGGCGGCGGCGCGCGAACGGCTTGTGCGCGGCCTGGCTGGCGCGGGCTTTGTCGTCCTGCCGGGCGACGCGACATGGTTCCTGTGCATTGACTTGGCGGCGTCGGGCATTGCGCTCGATGACCGGACATTCAGCGAGCGCGCGGTGCGCGAGGCGGGGGTCGCCTCGATCCCCGTGTCCGCCTTGTTCGAAGGCGAGGGGCCGCGGCATATTTTGCGGCTCTGTTTTGCGAAGGATCATGCGACGCTCGACGACGCGGTCGCACGGCTGGCGCGGTTTCGCGATGCGCTGGCGGCCGAAGCCGGGGCATAGAAACCTCCGGCGGTCCGGTCCAAATATTTCCTTTTGCGATGACAAGAAAGCTTGGCGCGACATATCTCAATCAAATAAGTAGATAAATCGCAAGTCTTCGGGCCTCGCGGCTTTTGATGGCTGTCAGCTTGCTCCGCGTCACCAACGGCTAAAGCGCACGAAGGCCTGACGCGTGTCGGATTCGTGCTTCTGTGAAAGGAGATACGATATGAGAGTCCGGCGCCAGGAAAACCCCCGCCACCGCCAAGTAGCCGCCGCGCAGCCGCTTCCCCATCCGTCCTGGTCGCCGCTTCCCGCCGACCTGAGGCGCGTGAGCGCGCAGGAATTCTGGCAGCGGCTCGGCCTGTGATCGAACGCGCCGACCCACATTCCCGACACGATAACAAGCAACACTCAGGAAGGACTCTCCCAATGCAGCGTTTCCCCATCGTCGCCACCAGCTTCCTTGCCATCGCCGCCTTCGCAGCGGCGCCGGCCTCTGCGCAGGACGCGGACATCCCGGCTGCCGACGAGGCCGCGCAAGGCGATGAAATCATCGTGACCGGCACGCGCGCCGCGGGGCGATCGCGGCTCGATTCGCCGGCCCCGGTCGATGTGCTCGGCGGCGAGACGCTGCGGCGTCAGGGCTTGACCGAATTGGGGCAGGCGCTCGCGACGGTTGCGCCGTCGATCGACTTCAAGCGTCCGTCGGCGGTCGACGGCACCGACGCGATCCGCCCCGCGACCTTGCGCGGCTTGGCGCCCGACCAGACGCTGGTGCTGATCAACGGCACGCGGGGGCACACGTCGGCGCTGCTCAATGTCAACGGCAGTGTCGGGCGCGGTTCGGCGGCGGTCGATCTCAACACCATCCCGACGGTCGCGCTCGACCGGATCGAGGTGCTGCGTGACGGCGCTGCGGCGCAATATGGCTCGGACGCCATCGCGGGGGTGGTCAACGTCCGCTTGCGCGAAGCGCGCGAGGGCGGCGGCGTCTCTGCCACCTACGGCTTTTACAACACCGACATCGACACCGCGCGCGGCAGCCGCAGCAAGACGGGCGAACCCGTCCTGACCGTGTCGGGCTGGCAGGGGATCGCGCTCGGCGACGAGGGCTATGTCACGATTTCGGGCGAATATGTCCACCGCAAGCCGACCAACCGCGCCGATTTCGACCCGCGCGTTACGCCCTCGCGGGTCACCGGGCGCTTCGGCGATCCCGAGGTCGAGCAATATTCGCTGTGGGTCAACGCGGGGACGCCGGTCGCCGAAGGGATCGAACTTTATGGCTGGGCGGGTTATCAGAACCGCGACAGCAAGAGTGCAGCATTCCCGCGGCTTCCCGCCGCAGCCGCCGCCGTCTCGCTGATCTGGCCCGACGGGTTCCTGCCGCTGATCAACACCAAGTCGCGCGACCTCAACTCGGCGGTCGGGCTGCGCGGCGATCTCGGCGAATGGAATGTCGACCTCAACCTCAGCTACGGGCGCAACCGCATCGAGTTCCGGACGCTCAATTCGGCGAACTACAGCTATGGCAATGCGTCGCCGACCGATTTTTACGACGGTGCGGTCGCCTATGATCAGTGGGTGCTCGGACTCGACGTGTCGCGCCGCTTCGACGTCTTCGAAGAGCTGAACGTCGCTTTCGGGGTCGAGGGGCGCCGCGAGGGGTATAAGATCACTGCGGGCGAGCGCGCTTCCTATGATTATCCGCCGACCGGCGCGATCCCCGGACAGGCGCCCGGCGCGCAGGGCTTCGGCGGTTTCTCGCCGTTGAATGCGATCGAGAAAAGCCGCCGCAACGCGAGCGCCTATCTGGACCTTGAGGCGAAGCTGACGCCGTCGCTGCTGCTCGGTCTCGCCGGGCGCGTCGAGGACTATTCGGACTTCGGATCGACCGCGAACGGAAAGGTCTCGCTGCGCTTCGACGCGGCCGACTGGCTGGCGCTGCGCGGAACGGCATCGACCGGCTTCCGCGCGCCGTCGCTCCAGCAGCAATATTTCACCTCGATTGCCTCGGTGGTGCAAAATGGCGCGCCGGTCCTGACCGGCCAGTTCCCTTCGGTCAGCCCCGTCGCCGCCGCGCTCGGCGGGCTGCCGCTCGAGCCCGAGAAATCGACGAACTTCTCGGTGGGCACGGTGATCCGTGCGGGCGGCTTCAGCCTGACCGTCGATGCCTATCAGATCAAGATTCGCGACCAGCTCGCGCTGTCGGAGAATATCCAGGCGAGCTTCAGTCCGCAGGTCGCGGCGATCCTTGCGCCGTTCAACGTTCCCGCCGCGCGCTTCTTCATCAACGGCCTCAAGACCCGCACCCGCGGCGTCGATGTCGTCGCCAACTACAAGGCGCGGACCGATACGCTGGGGACGTTCGATTTCACCGTTGCCGCCAATTTCAACGACGTCGACGTGCTGCGCATCCCGACCTCGACCGCGGTGCTCAACCCGGCGCCGCCGCTGCTCGGTCGCAACCGCATCGCGTCGATCGAAGAGGGCACGCCGCGCGAGAAGGTGACAGGCGCGATCGACTGGTCGGGCGACGCTCTCGGCGCGACTTTGCGCGCAACCTATTATGGCGAGGTCAACCAGCCGGGGACGGCGGCGAACGGTTCGGCCGACATCCTGACCGGCAAGCATGTCATCACCGACCTCGAGCTGCGCTACGCGCCGGTGAAGGGCGCACAATTTGCGATCGGCGCGAGCAACCTGTTCGACGTCTATCCCGACGCGACACCTGCCGCGCTCAATACGACGGGCGTCGTCGGCTTCCCCTATTATTCACCGTTCGGTTTCAACGGGCGCTACCTCTACGCCCGCATCGGGCTGAACTGGTGAGCGGCACCGGGTCATGGAAACTCCCGTCGTTCGGCGTGCAGGTCCTCATCGGCCTCGCGCTGGGCGTCGGGCTCGGCTTCTGGGCGCGTAGCCTGGGCGAGGCGAGCGCGCTGGGCGAGGCGTTGCAGACGACCGGTTCGATCTTCGTGCAGCTGCTGCGCGCGCTTGTCCCTCCGCTGGTCTTTGCCGCGATCGTCGCGTCGATCGCGGCGCTCAAGGACCTCGCCAACGCTGCGCGCCTCGTCGCGCGGACGCTTTTGTGGTTCGCCGCGACCGCACTGATCGCTGTGGTGATCGGCATTGCGCTCGGCTTGCTTCTCGAACCCGGTTTGCGGACCGGGGTCGACGTGTCGGCTGCGGTCGCGCCGATAACGACGGGAAGCTGGCTCGATTTCCTGAAGGGGCTGGTGCCGGCCAATTTTCTGGGCCTGTCGGCATCGACGAAGATCGCGGAGGGGCTTCCCGCCACCGCGCTGTCGTTCAACGTCCTGCAGATCATCGTTCTGGCTATCGCGGTTGGCGCGGCGGCGGTACGCGTCGGGCCGAGTGGCGAGCCGTTTCTGGCTTTCAACGCATCGCTTCTCGCTATTTTCAAACGTCTGTTGCTGTGGGTGATCCGCCTGACGCCGATCGGCACGGCGGCGCTGATCGGCGATGCGATAGCGCGCTACGGATGGGGCGCGCTCGGCTCGCTCGGGCAGTTCGCGATCGCCATCTACGCTGGCCTGCTGCTGGTCATCGTCGTGGTGTACCCGGCGCTCCTGTGGGCGAACGGCATTGCACCGTCGCGCTTCTTCCGCGTCGTCTGGCCGGCGATCGAGTTGGGTTTCGTGTCGCGCTCGTCGATCGGCACACTGCCGGTGACGCAGGACGTCGTCGAGCGCCGGCTTGGCGTGCCTCCGGCCTATGCGGCCTTTGCCGTGCCGTTGGGGGCGACGACAAAGATGGACGGGTGTGCGGCAATCTATCCGGCGATTGCGGCGATCTTCGTGGCGCAATTCTATGGCGTGCCGCTGGGGGTCGATGCTTATGTGCTGATTGCGCTCGTCTCGGTGCTGGGGTCGGCCGCTACGGCGGGACTGACAGGCGCGACGGTGATGCTGACTCTGACGCTGTCGACGCTCGGCCTGCCGCTCGAAGGAGTCGGCCTGCTGCTGGCGATCGATCCGATCCTCGATATGGGGCGGACGGCGGTCAATGTCGCGGGGCAGGCGCTGGTTCCGGCGATCGTCGCGAAGCGGGCGGGCCTTTTGGAGGACTGCGCCCCGATCCGGCCACCGGCGCGACGCTGCCGGCCTGACTTGCCCTGGATGGCGAGGCGCCGGCTTTTGCGATAGGTCGATGCGATGACTCAAACCCTGCCCGTGATCGATATCGCGCCGCTGCGCCTGATGTCAGACAAGGCGATGATCGCCGATACGGCACGACGGATCGACGCGGCGTGCCGCGAGTTCGGCTTTTTCTATGCCGCCGGACATGGGATCGACCCAGCGGTCGTCGCCGACCTGCTGGCGGCGAGCGAGGCCTTTTTCGCACTGCCCAAAGCCGACAAGGCGGCGATCGCGATGGACAAGGGCGGCATCGCGTGGCGCGGCTGGTTCCCCGTCGCGGGCGAACTCACGTCAGGTATCCCCGACCTTAAGGAAGGACTCTATCTCGGCGAAGAACTGGGCGCGAACGACCCCCGCGTCGCCGCGGGGCTGCCGCTTCATGGCGCGAACCTCTGGCCCGAAACCGTCCCTGCGCTGCGCCCGGCGGTCGAAGCCTATCTGCACGCCGCAACGCGCGCGGGCGAGGCGCTGATGCGCGGCATGGCGCTGGCGCTCGGGTTCGAGGCCGAGCATTTCGCACGCGGACTGACGCGCCATCCGACGCTGCTTTTCCGGATATTCCATTACCCTGCGCTGGCGCGGGGCGCAGAGGCCGAAGAAGGGTTCGGGGTCGGCGAGCATAGCGATTATGGGCTGCTCACGCTGCTCGGACAGGACAACAAGGGCGGGCTGGAGGTGCGCACGCGTCAGGGCTGGATTGACGTACCGCCGCGCGGCGATGCGCTGGTGATCAATGTCGGGGATATGTTCGAGCGCCTGACGCGAGGGCGCTTTCGCTCGGCGCCGCACCGCGTCGTCAATCGCGCGGGGGTGTCGCGCTATTCCTTTCCACTCTTTTTCGATCCCGATTTCGTCGCCGGTGTCGAGCCACTGCCGATCGACACCGCGGACGGCGAGCCGGCCGAAGCACGTTGGGACGGGGTCGATTTCCACAAGTCCACCGGCACCTACGGCGACTATCTGACAGGCAAGGTCAGCAAGGTCTTTCCCGACCTGGCGGACGCCCGGCTGGACCGCGACGGGTAAAGCAGACAGATTAGTGCGCCGCCGGGGGCAGGGCGCTCGTCACCTCGAGAAAGGCCGATATCAGGCGCGATTGCAGCCGGTCCTGCCGGCAGACGATATGGGCGTAGTTGAAGATTTCGGCATCGACGGCGGGCAGGCTGCGGATGCGATCGTCGGCGATATATTCGGCGCTGGAGACGAAGCCGAAACCGACGCCGCATCCTGCGCAAGATCGCCGAGGGCGATATCTCGTCGCTCGGCGATACGTCGACGCTGGCCGACCCGGCGGTGGTCGACGACCTCGTCGCGAACCGGGCCGCCTGACGCATTATCCGCCCTGCGGCACGCCCAGTTCGGTGAGCAGCGTGTCGCGCAGCGCGTCGAATTCCTCGCCGCCGGCGCGGCGCGGGTGCGGCAGGCGGACGCGCGCGTCGAAACCGATACGCCCCTCCTTGAGCACAAGGATGCGATCGGCGAGCAGGATTGCCTCCTCGACATCGTGGGTGACGAGCAAGGTCGCGGGACCATGCGCCTGACAGAGCTCGCCGATCAGCCGCTGCATCTTGAGCCGCGTCAACGCATCGAGCGCCGCGAAGGGTTCGTCGAGCAGCAGCAGCCGCGGTTCGCGCACCAGCGCGCGCGCGAGCGCCGCGCGCTGCGCCTCGCCGCCCGACAGGGTTGCCGGCCAGGCATCGACGCGGTGGTCGAGGCCGACCTCGGCGAGTGCCGCCACGGCACGCTCGCGCGACGCATCCTTGCCCGACAAGCCGATCACGACATTTTTCCACACCGTCTTCGACTGGACGAGGCGCGGTTCCTGGAACACGACCGTGCGTGCTTCGGGCACCCACGCCTCGCCGCCGTCGGGGGCGTCGAGCCCGGCCAGGATGCGCAGCAAGGTCGTCTTGCCGCTTCCCGACGCGCCGAGCAGTGCGACGAACTCGCCGCTGTGGATCGTGAGATCGAGGCGGTCGAGGACGGTGTTGCCGGCAAAGCTGCGGCTGACTTCGCTGACTTCGACAGCGACGGGATGGAGCGCGAAATCGGGTTCGGGGACACGCGCGGCGGCGGCAAAATCGATCGAAAGGACGGCGGTCATCGAGATGCTCCTATCGGATGGCAATGCCCGCGCGCCACGGCATGAGCAGCCGTTCGAGCGTGCGGACGATCAGGTCGGCGCCGAGGCCGAGGACGGCGTAGATGGCGATGCAGATCAGGATCACGTCGACCTGCTGGTACATTTGCGCGCTGTTGAGCAGATAGCCGAGTCCCGCAGACGCATTGATCTGTTCGGCTGCGATCAGAACGAGCACCGAGACACCGAGCGCGAAGCGCAGCCCGGTGAAAATCTGCGGCAGCGCGAGCGGCAGCACGACCTCGAGGATCAGGCGGCGCCCGCCAAGCCCGAAGCTGCGCATCGCCTCGATCACCTTGCGGTCGACGTTGCGCACTCCGGCATAGGTGTTGAGATACATCGGGAACATCGTCGCGAGCGCGATGAGCAGCAGTTTCGGCGCCTCGCCGATCCCGAACCAGACGATGAACAGCGGGACGAGCGCGAGGAAGGGGATGGTGCGCAGCATCTGGAGCAGCGCGTCGAACAATTCTTCGCCGAGCTTCGACAGACCCGCGATCGTGCCGAGGATCAATCCGAAGACGATGCCTACCGCGCCGCCGACAAGTGCGCGCGTGAGCGACGTCCCGATCTGCGACGCGAGCGCCTGTTCGGTCCAGAGTTGTTGCCATCCCGTGACGATCCCCGCAGGCGAGGGGAGGATCGACGGATCGATCCACCCCGCGCTCGTCGAAATCGCCCACAGCGCGACGACGATCAGCGGCCCCGTCGCGCGCCGCGCGAAGGCGAAGCGTTCGGAACGATTGCCCGCCTTGCGGACAATCGGCTGGACAAGCTGGCCGGTGTTGCCCGCGAGCGCGATTGGCGTCGGCGCGTTCACTTCGCCACCTCCTGCGCCGCGACGATATCGTCGTAACGCTTGTCGAAGATTTGCGAGGCGTCGAGCCTCTTGCGGATCAGCCCTTCCTTGAAGAACAGGTCGGCCTCGTCCTGATGCGCCGCGATGATCGCATCACTGATCGGCGCATAGCTTGCGGGTGCGCGCGTGATGATCTTTTCCGCGATCGCGGCGTCGACATTATAACGCTTGGCGAGTGCGGGCGCTGCCTTCGCGGGGTTCTCCCGCTGCCAGCGCGTCGCCCGCGCGGCGCGCGCGACGAGGTCGCCGATCGCCTTCGCCTTCGCCGGGTCGGCGAGCGCCGCGTCCGATGCCACCAGATAGAAGAAGCCGGGCGTGTTCGGCGGCGCACCGCTGGCAAGGACACGTACCTTCCCGGCATCGAGCGCCTGCGTTAGATAGGGCTCGCCGATGGTGATCGCATCGGCCGACCCCTTGTCGAGCAGCCCGGTCCCGAAGCCCGTCGCCTGCACTGTCTTGATGTCCTTGAGCGACAGCCCCTGCTTGTCGAGCAGGCGTGCGACGAAATAGTGCAGCACCGTGCCCTTCATGAACGACACCGACTTGCCCTTGAGATCGGCGATGCTGCGGATCGGCGAGTCGGGTTTGACCACGAGCGCGTAGGGCGATCCGCCGCCCTCGACTGTCTTGCTCACCGCGACGACCTTCACCGGGCTGCCCGCGGCCTGCGCAAAGATCAGTGGCGTTTCGGCCATCCAGCCGACATCGAGCGAGCCGCCCGTCTGCGCCGCGATGATCGGCGGGCCACCGACGAAATTCGCCCATTCGATCGTGTAATCGGTCGGCCGGCCTTCGCCCGACACGTCGAGCGAGGATTTGAGCGCGTGGAGCTGGTCGCCGATCTTGAGCGTCTTACCGTTATCGGGTGCGCCGCCGCAGGCTGTCAGAAAAAGAAGAGCGCCGAGGACGAAAAACCGCAGCGATGGGCGAAGGTAAGTCATTGCAACATAGCCTTATCATTCCCGATACCAGCGAAGATGTATCGGGAGGCAGGCGCCGGCGCGCGGCGCGCGATCGCGTAATGGCGACGCCGGGGCGATCTTATGGGCAGGCCCCTATCGCGGCGGGGGTATGTACATCGTCTCACCTCATGCTTCGCAGAGGGGAACACGATACCTGGCGCTGTCGCCTGAGCATCGCGCGCTTTAGCCGTTGGTAACGCGGAGCAAGCTGCTTCCCGGTCAAAAGCCGCGGATCCCGAAAATCACAGCCGGGCGGGATCAGGCCGGTAATTCAACTTGATTGGTTGAGTTGAAATCGTCAAGCATAGTTTCGCTTGGGACCCGCAAAGCATCGCTCGCTTCGACGACCCCGTCGCGCGCGCTGCGGTCCATCAGCGAAGTTGTTATCGGGGCCGTGCTGCTGCGACGCGCCTGACGTGGCGCGGACACGCGCTGCCGGTGCCATGGCGGCGCCGACGAGTATCAGTGTCGGTGAATCGGCAGAAAATGCGCGCGTCGCCAGTTCGAGCAGTTCGAGCCGCGTCGCCAGCCGCCGCTCTTCGCGCCTGCTGATGTCGCAGGCGATCAGGACAGGCGTGTCCCCCTGCATCCCGGCGCCCGTCAGGCCGCGCATGATTTCCCCCGCCGCATCGCGGCCCATGTAGAAGGCGAGGGTGGACCCTTCGCGGGCAAGCGAGCTCCAGTTGATGTCGAGCGCCGCGCCGCGTCGGCTGTGCGCGGTGACGAAACGGACGTCGCGCGCGACGCCGCGCAGCGACAGCGAGATGCCCGCCGACGCGGCGACGGCGCTCGCGGCGGTGATGCCGGGGCAGATATGGACGGGAAAGCCGGCGTCCTGCAGCGCGCCAGTCTCCTCCGCCGCGCGGCCGAACAGCGAGGGATCGCCGCCCTTCAGGCGGACGACGCGCTTGCCGGCGCGCGCCGCGGAAACGAGCAGCGCGTCGATCGTTCCCTGATCCTTCGAATGGCGCCCCGACCTTTTGCCGACGCTGACGCGCTCGGCGGCGGGCGGGATCAGCGCCAGCACGCCGTCGCCGACCAATGCGTCGTAAAAGACGATGTCGGCACGTTCGATCAGGCGCGCCGCCTTCATCGTCAGCAGCTCGGGATCGCCGGGTCCCGCGCCGACGAGCCAGACCGTTCCGGGCGGAAAATCGTCAGGCTGCATCGCTTGTCTCCTCGGTCAAGATGCGGGCGAGCGCGGGACGGCACGACCCGCAATTGGTACCCGCCCCCAGCGCCCCGCCGATCGCCGCGACGTCGGCGAGCTGCCGGTCGCGGATCGCGGCGACGATCGTCTTCAATCCGACGTCGAAGCAGACGCAGATGACGGGACCGCGATCGGCCTGCACGCCCGGCGCGCGGCCCGCGAGTAAGGTGGGGGCGATTTGAGGCGCGGAAAGCTGGGCGATCAACCAGTCTCGCGACGGCAGCTCTCCGGTTTCGGTGACAAAGAGCGCGCCGACGAGGCGGCCGTTCGCCACGATCGCGATGCGCTGCGTGCCGCGCGCGGCGTCCTGGGCTTCGATGCGCTCGCCCTTGGGAAGCAGCGCTTCGATGGCTTTCAGCTCGCCATTGCCCGCGAGTTCCCACATCACGCCCGACGGCACCGCGACGCGCGTCGCCCATAGACAGCGCGGGGTGTCGGCGAGTTCGCGGGCGAGCAGCAGGAAACCGCGCCATCTGGGCGTGACGGCGGCGATCGACGCGGGAGTGCGCTTGAACCCCGGCTGGCCTGAAACCGGGTCGACAAGCGGACGCGGGAGCAGGCCGGTACGCCCGCCGCTCGACGTGCGGTCGGTCCAGTGGATCGGCACGAACAATTCGCCGGGGCGCTGGCCGCTATGGAAGGCGACGCGGTAGAGGCTGTCACCCTGCGGTGTCCCGACCCGCGCAAGCCCACCGTCGGTCAGCCCCAGCCGCGCGCCATCGTCAGGATGCACTTCGACGAGCGGCTCCTCGCGGTGGCGCGCGAGCTTCGGCGCGAGACCGGTGCGCGTCATACTGTGCCACTGGTCGCGATAGCGGCCGGTATTGAGCGTCAGCGGCCATTTGGCGAGCGGTTCGGGCAGCGGTTTTTGTGCGACCGGGACCAGCCGGGCGCGGCCATCCCCGGTCGAAAAACGGCCGTCGGCGAAGGGGTGATCGCCGCCCCAGCGAAAGGGCGCCATCGCGTCATAGGCGACATTGCCGCCCAGCGCTGCGCCGGGCAACGCAAAGCGGCGTGCGCCATCATTCTCATAGGTGGAGAGGCGGCAATGTTCGCGCCAGATGTCGGCGGCACGATCGTAGGTGAAGGCATTTTTCCACCCCATCCGCCGCCCGACTTCCTTGACGATCCACCAGTCGGGCATCGCCTCGCCGGGAAGGGGAAAGAGCGCGCGCTGGCGGCTGATGGTGCGGTCGCTGTTGGTAACGGTGCCGTCCTTCTCGCCCCACGCGGCGGCGGGCAGGCGGACATGCGCAAAGGCGCCGGTATCGGTATTTTTGATCACGTCGCTGACGACGACGAAGGGGCAGGTGGCGAGCGCCTCGCGCACAGCGTTCGCGTCGGGCATCGACACCGCGGGGTTGGTCGCCATCACCCACAGCGCCTTGATGCGACCCTCGCCGATCGCGCGGAACAGGTCGACGGCCTTCAGTCCGGGCTTCGCCGCCATCGCCGGCGCGGCCCAGAAGCGCTGGACGCGGTCGCGGTTTTCGGGCGCGAAATCCATGTGCGCGGCGAGCGTCGAGGCGAGCCCGCCGACCTCGCGCCCGCCCATCGCATTGGGTTGGCCGGTGATCGAAAAGGGCGCCGCGCCGGGCTTGCCAATCCGTCCCGTCGCCAGATGCAGATTCAGGATCGCATTGACCTGGTCGGTGCCCGCAGTCGCCTGATTGATCCCCTGGCTGAACAAGGTGACCGTACGCGGGGTGGCGGCGAACAGCTCATAGAAATGCCGGAGGTCGGCGGTAGACACGTCGCACGTCCGCGCGACCGACCACAGGTCATTTCCCTCTCCAAGCTGGTCCCAAAAGTCTTCAGGTACCGCGACGTGTGCGTCGAGGTAATCCTGATCGACGACGCCCGCCTCGCGGCAGTGCTGGAGCAGGCCGTTCATCAGCGCGACGTCGCTGCCGGGGCGGATCGCGAGGTGGAGGTCGGCCTCCTCGGCGGTTTCGGTACGGCGCGGGTCGATGACGACAAGCTTTGCGCCGGCCTCGCAGCGTGCGCGGATGCGCTGATAGACGATCGGGTGACACCAGGCGGTGTTCGACCCGACGAGGACGAACAGGTCGGCGGCGTCGAGATCGTCATAGGTCGCGGGGACGACGTCCTCGCCGAACGCGCGCGTATGACCCGCAACGGCGCTCGACATGCAGAGGCGCGAATTGGTGTCGATGTTCGCGGTGCCGATGAAGCCCTTCATCAGCTTGTTCGCGACATAATAATCCTCGGTAAGCAACTGTCCCGAGACGTAGAAAGCGACGCTGCCCGGTCCGTGACGCGCGATCGTCTCGCGAAACTTCTTCGCGACGAGGTCGAGCGCCTTGTCCCAGCTCGCGCGTTTCTTTCCGATCATCGGATGGAGCAGGCGGCCTTCGAGCCCGACGGTTTCGCCAAGGTGGGTGCCCTTCGAACAGAGCCGCCCGCGGTTCGCGGGGTGGTCGGGGTCGCCCGCTATCTCCACTTGCCGCGCGCCGGTGACGGTCGCGCGGATTCCGCAGCCGACGCCGCAATAGGCGCAGGTGGTGCGGACCGCGTCCATCAGGCAGCCGCCCTCAAGGTACTCGCGCGGCAGATGAGGACGCGGCCGCCGTCGATCTTGACCGGCACCGTCGGGGTGCAGCCCTTGTCCTCGCCGAGCGCTTCGCCCGTGGACAGGCTGATCCGCCAATTGTGGAGCGGGCAGGCGACCGCGCCGCCGTGGACGATCCCCTGCGAAAGGCGGCCGTGCTTGTGCGGGCAGCGGTCGAGCAGCGCGAAGACCTTGCCCTCGGCGGTGCGGAACACCGCAATGTCGTCGCCGCCTTCGACTTGCACGGTGCGGCTGCCGCGCACGGGGATTTGGTCGACCCAGCCGATGTCGAGCCATTCTGCGGTGGTCATGCGAGTTCCCTTTGCGGCGTGAAGCGCGCCATCGGCGCATGATGTTCGGCCTCGGCACCCTCGGCGCGCTGCGCCCAGGGATCGTCCTGCGAAAAGCTTTGCGAATAGAGGAAGCGCGCGCGTAGCGCCTCGCGGCCCGCGGGATCGTCGACGATCCGCGCCTTCACATAATCCACCCCGACGCGCTCGATCCACGGCGCGGTGCGCTCGAGGTAGCGCGCCTCCTCGCGGTAGAGCTGGATGAAGGCGGCGCAAGTATCCATCGCCTCCTGCTCGGTCGCGACCTTGCAGAGCAGGTCGGTGGCGCGCACATGGATGCCGCCGTTACCGCCGACGTGGAGTTCGTACCCGCTGTCGACGCACACGATGCCGAAATCCTTGATCGTCGCCTCGGCGCAGTTGCGCGGGCAGCCCGACACCGCGATCTTGAACTTGTGCGGCATCCAGCTGCCCCAGCTCATCCGCTCGATCTTCACGCCGAGGCCGGTCGAATCCTGCGTGCCGAAGCGGCACCATTCGGACCCGACGCAGGTCTTCACCGTGCGGAGTGATTTGCCATAAGCGTGCCCCGACACCATCCCGGCGGCATTGAGGTCGGCCCAGACCGCAGGCAGATCTTCCTTCCTGATCCCGAAGATGTCGAGCCGCTGGCCGCCGGTGACCTTGACCATCGGCGCATTGAACTTCTCGACGACATCGGCGATCGCGCGCAGCTCGGTCGGGTTGGTGAGCCCGCCCCACATGCGGGGGACGACCGAGTAAGTGCCGTCCTTCTGGATATTGGCGTGCATCCGCTCGTTGACGAAGCGGCTCTGCTGGTCGTCGACATAGTCGCCGGGCAGCGCGCAGAGTAGGTAATAATTGAGCGCCGGGCGACACGACGAGCAGCCGTCGGGGGTCGTCCAGTGCAGCTTCTGCATTACTTCGGGGATCGAGCGCATGGCCTGCGCGACGATCTCGCGGCGGACGTCGTCATGGCCGAAGCTCGTGCATTTGCACATCGTCTTCGGGCCCGATTGGACATCGTCACCGAGCGTCAGCGCGAGCAGATTTTCGACGAGGCCCGTGCAGCTGCCGCAACTGGCAGATGCCTTGCACGTACCTCGCACCGCGTCGAGGCTGTGCGCGCCCTTGGCGATGCACGAGACGACCTGGCCCTTGGTGACGCCGTTGCAGCCGCAGATCTCGGCATCGTCCGAGAGCGCCGCAACGGCCGCCTTAGGGTCCGCCGCGCCCCCTCCCGAGGCGAAGGCCTGGCCGAAGATCAGCAGGTCGCGCAGTTGCGACACGTCTTCCTGCTTCTTGAGCAGATCGAAATACCAGTTGCCGTCCGCGGTGTCGCCATAGAGCACCGCGCCGACGATGCGGTCGTCTCGGACGATCACCCGCTTATAGACGCCGCGGCTCGCGTCGCGCAGCACGATATCCTCGCACCCGTCTCCGCCCGAAAAATCGCCCGCCGAAAACACATCGATCCCCGACACCTTGAGCTTGGTCGAGGTGACCGAGCCGCGATATCCTGTCGGCTGTTCGACGAGCCCGTCGGCAAGGCTGCGGCACATGTCCCACAGCGGCGCAACAAGGCCGTAGACCTGCCCGTCATGCTCGACGCATTCGCCGACCGCGAGCACCGCGGGGTCGCTGGTGACCATATGGTCGTCTACCTGAATGCCGCGCCCGACCGCGAGCCCGGCGTCGCGGGCAAGCGCGACCGAGGGGCGGATACCGACCGCCATCACGACGAGGCTGGCGGGGATCAGCGTTCCGTCCTTGAGTTTCACACCCTCGACCTTGCCGTTGCCGACGATCTCGGCGGTGTCGGCGCCGGTCAGGATCGTCTGGCCGCGGCCTTCCAATGCCTGCTTGAGCAGCCAGCCCGCTGCCTCGTCGAGCTGGCGCTCCATCAGCGTGGGCATCAGGTGGATGACGGTGACCTTCATGCCGCGGAGCGAAAGGCCGTGCGCCGCCTCGAGCCCGAGCAGCCCGCCGCCGATCACCACCGCGTCACCGCCGGCGTCGGCCGCCGCGAGCATCGTGTCGACATCGTCCATATCGCGAAATGCGATCACGCCGGGCAGGTCCTTGCCGGGGACCGGAATGATGAAGGGATCGGAGCCGGTTGCGATCAGCAGCCGGTCATAGCCTTCGGTTACGCCCCCGCGCGTCGTCACCGTTTTTGCGGCGCGGTCTATCGCGACTACCGGGTCGCCGGCGACGAGCGCGATGCCGTTCGCCGCATACCAGTCCGCGTCGTTGATCACGATATCGTCGAAGCATTTTTCGCCCGCGAGCACGGGGGAGAGCATGATGCGGTTGTAATTGACCCGCGGTTCGGCGCCAAAGATTGTCACACGGTAATGTGCCGGATCGCGCGCCAGCAGCTCTTCGACCGCGCGGCAACCGGCCATGCCGTTGCCGATCACGACGAGATGGTCGCGCGTGTCGCCCTCGGGTTTGAGCGGGCAATGTTCCATCAAAGCGTCCAATCCAGTTGTAGCCAATATTTATCGGTGTCGGTGGCGAGGGTGTCGGCGCGGTAGCGCGCGTAGCGCGCCGAGCCTGTGAATTTGCCGAGCTTCGCGCTCGCGAGAAGATTGAGCTCGTCGCCGTAAGAGCGCGAGGCGCGATCGCTGCGATAATCGTGATAGATCGCTTGCAGCGTCACCGCCTGAAATGCGCCGACGGCTTTCCAACTCCACCCCGCGCTTGCATACAGGTCGCGCACGCCGTCGGGCGGTGTGGTGAGGAATTTGTCGGCCCAGCCTTGAAATTTGAATGCCGTGGCGAGCGGCGTCTGGAAGCTGGTGAGCGCCCTGCCATCGCCGGCGCCGAGTATCTCGTACCCGACGCTGATCCGGGGGCCTCCAAAATCGACCGCGACGTCGGCGAGATAGTAATCCGCCGAATAGTCGTTCGGGTTGCGGTGCCAGTCGGACTGGCGCGCGTAGCTCAGCTGCCAGGCGACCCTCGCCTTGCCGAGTGGCTGGCTCCCGTCGAGCCGGACGCCATAGCTCTGGCTCGACAGGCGGAAGCCCTGCATCGCCGCCTCGTCCTGATCGACCAGATAGGCAAGGGTCGAAAACTTGCCGATCGGGGTTTGCGCGCTCAGGTTGGCGAAGACATTGTCGCCCGACACCGCCTGTTGCCGCGCCCCGGTGCCGTCGATGCCCCAGATGGTGCGCACGCTCCACGCATAGGCGACATCTGCCTTGATGCCCTTGATCGGCGTGATCTCGGCGCGCACCGCGTCGAAGCTCTGGCCGTTCTGGCGAAAGCCGACGCTCCCGACGAAGCGCTCGTCGTCGAAGCCGAGCCGCTGGCGCCCGGCGGTGAGCGCGAAGGCCGGCGACGCATATCGCAGCTGCGCGCGGGAAAGGGCGATGTTGTCGGGATCGCCGACGAGCGGGCGGGTGGCGGCGCCGTGGAGGCCGTCGAAATAATCGTCGACGATCGCGAGATTGCCTTGCCCCTCGACCAGCGCCGACCAGCGGCCCGCCTTTGCCTCGACCCCGGCGCGGACGCGCAGCGTCAGCGCCTCGGCCCCGTCGGCGAGCTCGTCCTGATCGACATTTTCATAGCGCAGGCGGGCTTCGCCGAGCGGTTTCAGCACGATTTCCTCGGCGTGGGCGACACCGGCCGG
Source organism: Sphingopyxis sp. LARHCG72 (assembly GCF_052871675.1). NCBI lineage: Bacteria > Pseudomonadati > Pseudomonadota > Alphaproteobacteria > Sphingomonadales > Sphingopyxidaceae > Sphingopyxis > Sphingopyxis sp. LARHCG72. Next base: position 991,291 of record NZ_JBIXJU010000001.1, read on the forward strand.
TGCGAGCGCGAGACAGAAGGCGAGCGTGGCTTTCATGGATCAGATCCTTACCCCTTCGGCCGCGGCCCAGGTCCGGCGCCACTGGCCTTTGACGAACATCAGCGCGGCCAGCGCGATCAACGCGAGTCCCGCGAAGATATAGAAGCCCGGGGCGAAGCTTCCCGTCCACTGCTTTGCGAAGCCGAGCGAGGAGGCGAGGTAGAAACCGCCGATGCCGCCCGCCATACCGACCAGCCCGGTCATCACGCCGATTTCGGCCGAAAAGCGCTGCGGCACGAGCTGGAACACCGACCCGTTGCCGATACCGAGCGCGAGCATCGCGATCACGAACAGGCCGAGCGCCGCGGTCAGGCCCGCGGCCTGCGGCACGCCGGCGAGCGCGATGGCGGCGACAACGAACACCATCATCAGTACCTTGATGCCGCCGACCCGGTCGGCGAGCGCGCCGCCGAGCGGGCGAACCAGCGATCCGGCGAAGACGCATCCCGCGGTGCAATAGCCCGCCATCACGGGGGTGAGGTGGAACTGGTCGGTGAAATAGATCGGAAGCGACGCCGCGAGGCCGACGAAACCGCCGAAGGTCACGGCATAGAAAGCCATCAGCCACCACGCGTCGGCGCTCTTGAGTGGGGCGAAATAGCGCGAGGCAGTCTTGGGCGTTGCCACATAGGGCGCGTCCTTCGCGATGATCATGTAAATGACGAACACGATCGCGAGCGGGATGCACGCAAGGCCGAGCACCGCATTCCAGCCGAACGCCTTGGCGAGCGCGGGCGCTAGGAGCGCGGCGAGCACGGTGCCGCTGTTGCCCATCCCTGCGAGGCCCATCGCCTTGCCCTGATGTTCGGGCGGATACCAGCGGCCTGCGAGCGGCAGCGCGATCGCAAAGCTCGCCCCGGCAAAACCGAGCACCACGCCAAGGCCGAGCACGCCCTCGAAACTGTGGACCCCGTTGAACCAGGCATAGAAGAGGCCGCCGATGACGACGATCTGGCTGATCGCGCCCGCGCGCTTAGGGCCGATGTCGTCGACGAGGATGCCGTTGGTGATCCGCAGCAAGGCACCGGCGAGGGTCGGCACCGCGACCATCAGTCCCTTTTGCGCCGGGGTCAGCCCCAGATCCTCCGAAATCGCTGGGGCGAGGGGGCCGAGGATGACCCACACCATGAAGGCGAGGTCGAAATAGAGAAAGGCGGCGAGGAGTGTCGGCCAGTGGCCGCTTTTCCAGAAACTGGATTGGGGCGCCGCAGCACCTCCGCTTGCATTGGTCATCGTCCGTCCCCTTGTGCGACGGGCAATAAAAAAGCCGCCAGGACGGCGGCCATGCGGGCGCATCCTGACGGCTTCATTGCCTGTTGGAATGCAGGGAAAAGGCTCCCTGTCCGCCTGCGGACCGGCCCCCTCGTTGGAGCCGTCGCCGCATTATCCTGCCCCGGCAGCCTTGCCGAGTGCATTTAACCTGCCTGATTCGGAGGAGCGCCGCAAGCCGCTATTTCGCAGGTGCAGCATAAAATTCGATTGGTGAAAAATTCAGGGAAGTTCAGATAGATAGGTCTCTATATCGTCGGGATCGAAGGCGCGCCCGTCGAAAAAGCGGTCGGCGCCGAGCGTCAGGCGGCCCTGCGTCGACCCCGCGCCGATCGGCTCGGCGAGTCCGCCTTCCAGCTTCGAACTCGCTCCGGGGAGCGGCGCGCTCGAACCCGCGAGCGCGGCGCGATAGATGTCTGGACGGAAGGTGTTGGTCGCGGCGGCCGCATCGCTGTCGTCGAAGGCCATATAATCCCAGCGGACCATCTGCGAATAGAGCCACGCGGCCTGGCTGCGCCAGGGGAAGTTGGCGGCCTCGCGATACTGGAACATGAAGTCGGGATAGTGGAGCGGCTCGCCGCCGGGGACGAGCCGGATACGGTCGGTGATCGCGCGCAGCACCGCGTCGCGCGGCGCGTCGAGATATTCGGGGCGCGCGAGGATATCGGCGCTTTCCTCCGCGGCGCCCGGCGCGACGAAATGCTCGGCCGCACCATGCAGCGCGCGCACCAGTGCCTCGACCGCCTCGCGGCGCTCGTCGAGCAGCGTCGCGCGCATCGCGAGCACCTTCTCGACGCCGCGCCGCCAGATTTGCGCGGTCGCGAGCGCGATATGGCCGACGCCGCGATCGACCGCGATCGAATTCCACGGCTCGCCGACGCAGATACCGTGGACGTCGCCCGCCGCGAGCGCGTCGGCGGCGAAGGGTGGGCTGGTGACGACGATCTCGACATCCTGATCGGGCCGGATGCCGACCCCCGCCAGCCAATAGCGCAGCATGTAATTGTGGCTCGAATAGCGATGGACGACGCCGAAGCGGAGCGGCTTGCCCGAAGCGGTGCGCGCGTCGGCCAAACGCTTCAGCGCCGCGCCGATCTGTGCCGGGTCGCCCAGCTGGTCGGTCAGGCCAACCTCTTCGGCGAGGCGGGTCGAAAAAGTCACGGCGTTGCCGTTGAGCCCGAGTACGAAGGGAACCGCGAGCGGTACGGCCGGACGATCACGGCCGAGCGTCGTTGCGATCGCGAGCGGCGCGATCATGTGCGCCGCATCGGTCTGCCCGAAGATCAGCCGGTCGCGGACGGTCGCCCAGGTCATGTCGCGCACGGGCTCGATCGCAATGCCTTCGCGCGCGGCAAAGCCGAGCTCGTGCGCGAGGATCGGCAGCGCGGCATCGACGAGCGGCAGGAAACCGATGCGGAAGATATCGGCGGTCATTCCATGTCTCCCATCAGCGCTTCGCTCGTCACGATCGCTTCGGCGATCTCGCCGATCCGTCGGTTGGTCCGCATCGCCTGACCGCGCAGCAGCGCATAGGCGGCGGGCTCGTCGATCTGGCGGCGTTTCATCAAGATCGCTTTCGCCCGGTCTATGGCTCCGCGTTCGGCGAGCGCGGTCTTCGCGTCGTCGAGTTCGCGCTGGAGGCGCGAAAAGGCCTGGAAGCGGCGAACCGCGAGGTCGACGACCGGCTTGATCCGCTGTTTCGACAGGCCGTCGACGACATAGGCCGACACGCCAGCATCGATCGCCGCGCCGGTCGCCTCGGCGTCGCTCTGGTCGACGAACATCGCGATCGGCCGTGCAAGCGCACGCGAGACGGCGAAGAAATCCTCGAGCTGATCGCGGCTCGGGTTTTCGAGATTGATCAGCACGACCTCGGGCTGCGCGGCCTCGACCTGCGCCATCAGGGGACCGGACGGATCGATGATGGCAAGATCGACGAGCCCGGCCTCGCGCAGGCCATCGGAGATGATGGCGGCACGCGTCGTGCTGGTGTCGATGATCGCGATCCTCATGCCCGCGCCTTAGGGCGCCGCGTTCGAATCTGCCAGTGTGATCGCGCATCGGGTAATTTTTGGACCGTCAGGCGCCAATATTTGAATGTTTCGGCCGACGGCCGCCGCGAGTTGGTCGTTCGGGCGGGGCGGCGCCGCGCTGTAATAATCATATGGAAATACTATGCGCCCGTGCTTTTCCGGCTCTCGAATTCAAACGCCGGCCTCTCCTATTTTACGGTCCGCAGACGACTCGGCCCGCGTCCCGTGGGCGGCGTCTTGCTGGAGCAAAACCATGCAGGATCTTCTCTGGGTCGGCATCATCCTCGGTCTCCTCGCCGCAAGCCTTGGCTATGCGCGGCTGTGCGACGAGGCCTGAGGGGATGACGCCGATGACTCTCGATCTTTGGCTCGCGGGCGCAACCGCGCTCGGCCTTCTTTTCTATCTCGTGGCTGTGCTCGCACGGCCCGAACGCTTCTAAGGGAGGCGCGCCATGACTTTTCAGGGATGGCTTTTGATCGCCGCATTCGTCGGCATCCTGCTCCTGCTCTGCAAGCCGATGGGCCGGTGGCTCTTCGCGCTATACGAAGGGCGCCGCACGCCGCTCCACCGGGTGCTCGGTCCGGTCGAAACGGGCTTCTATCGCCTGTCGGGCATCGACCCCGCCGAAGAACAGGGTTGGCGTCGCTACGCGGTTCATATGTTGATTTTCAACGTGGCGCTGCTGCTGTTCACTTACGCGGTCCTGCGTCTGCAGGGCGTGCTGCCGCTCAATCCGCTCGGCTTCGACGGTACCAGCGCGGATCTCGCGTTCAATACCGCGATCAGCTTCACCGCGAACACCAACTGGCAGAGCTACGGCGGTGAATCGACGATGTCGAACCTCAGCCAGATGCTCGGCCTCACGATCCATAACTTCCTCTCGGCAGCGACGGGCATCGCGCTCGCCTTCGCGCTGTTCCGCGGTTTTGCCCGGCGCGAGATGAAGACGATCGGCAATTTCTGGGCCGACATGACGCGCGTGACGCTCTACCTGCTGCTGCCGATCTGCGTCGCCATCGCGATCTTCTATATCGCGAGCGGCGTCCCGCAGACGCTGGCGGGCTCGGTCGATGTGACGACGCTCGAAGGCGTCAAGCAGACGCTCGCGCTCGGCCCGGTCGCGTCGCAGGAGGCGATCAAGATGCTCGGCACCAACGGTGGCGGCTTCTTCAACGTCAACTCGGCGCATCCGTTCGAAAATCCGACCGCGCTCACCAACCTCGTCCAGATGCTCTCGATCTTCGCGATCGGCGTCGGGCTGACTTGGACCTTCGGGCGCGCGGTCGGCAACCAGCGGCAGGGCTGGGCGATCCTCGCCGCGATGATGACCTTGTTCGTGGCGGGCGCGGCAATCACATACTGGCAGGAAGCTGCCGGCAATCCGATCCTCCATCAGCTCGGCGCTGCGGGCGGAAATATGGAGGGCAAAGAAGTCCGCTTCGGCATCGCGCAGACGGCGCTGTTCGCCGTCGTCACAACCGCTGCGTCTTGCGGCGCGGTCAACGGCATGCACGACAGCTTTACCGCGCTTGGCGGGATGATTCCGCTGTTCAACATGCAGCTTGGCGAAGTCGTGATCGGCGGCGTCGGCGCGGGCATTTACGGCTTCCTGCTCTTCGCCATCCTCGCGATCTTCGTCGCCGGGCTGATGGTCGGGCGCACCCCCGAATATGTCGGCAAGAAGATCGAGGCACGCGAGGTCAAGCTCGCGGTGCTCGCGATCGCGGTGCTGCCGCTGATCATCCTCGGCTTCACTGCCATCGCGTCGGTGACCGAAGCCGGACTCGCCGGACCGCTCAACAAGGGGCCGCACGGCTTCTCCGAGATCCTCTACGCCTTCACCAGCGCCGTCGCGAACAACGGTTCGGCCTTTGCGGGCCTCACCGCCAACACACCCTTCTACAACGGCATGCTGGGCGTCGCGATGTGGATCGGCCGCTTCTTCATCATCATCCCGATGCTGGCGATCGCGGGCGGTCTGGCGGCGAAGAAATATACGCCGGCGACGGCGGGCAGTTTTCCGACCACGGGGCTGCTCTGGACAGGCCTGCTGATCGGCATCGTGCTGATCGTCGGCGGTCTGACATTTCTCCCCAGCCTCGCGCTCGGTCCGATCGCCGATCATCTCGCGATGATCAACGGCCAGCTCTTTTAAGGAACCCTGCACATGGCTCGGTCCGTACAAAAATCCCTGTTCACGGCAGACCTGATCGTTCCGGCGATCGGCGACTCTTTCCGCAAACTCAACCCCCGGGAACTGATTCGCAACCCGGTGATGTTCACGACCGCGGTCGTCGCGGCGCTACTTACGGTGCTGCTCGTCGTCGGTCAGGACGGTCTTGCGACCGGCTTCAAGCTGCAGCTTGTCATCTGGCTGTGGCTGACCGTGCTCTTCGGCACCTTCGCCGAAGCGCTCGCCGAAGGGCGCGGCAAGGCACAGGCCGCCTCGCTGCGCGCCACCAAGGCCGAACTGACCGCCAAGCGGCTGAAGGGCGACGGCAAGGCGTATGAAAGCGTGCCCGCAAGCGCGCTCAAGGTCGGCGATGTCGTGCTCGTCGAAACCGGCGACCTGATCCCTTCGGACGGCGAGGTCGTCGCGGGTGTCGCGTCGGTCAACGAAGCGGCGATCACCGGCGAAAGCGCGCCGGTGATCCGCGAGGCTGGCGGCGACCGCTCGGCGGTCACCGCGGGCACGCGCGTCATCTCCGACGAAATCCGCGTCCAGGTGACGGTCAATCCGGGGCAGGGCTTCCTCGACCGGATGATCGCGCTCGTCGAGGGCGCCGAGCGGCAGAAGACGCCGAACGAGATCGCGCTGACGCTGCTGCTCGTCGGTCTGACGATCATCTTCCTGATCGCGGTCAGCACGATCCCGGGCTTTGCCTCCTATGCAGGCGGTTCGATCCCGGTCGCGATTCTCGCGGCGCTGCTCATCACGCTCATCCCGACGACGATCGCAGCCTTGCTTTCGGCGATCGGCATCGCGGGCATGGACCGTCTCGTGCGCTTCAACGTACTCGCCAAGTCGGGGCGCGCGGTCGAGGCGGCGGGCGACGTCGATGTCCTGCTGCTCGACAAGACCGGCACGATCACCGTCGGCGACCGGCAGGCGACCGAGTTCCGTCCTGTCGGCGGCCAGTCCATGTCCACTCTCGCGGAAGCGGCGCTGCTCGCCAGCCTGGCCGACGAAACCCCCGAAGGGCGCTCGATCGTCGCGCTCGCGCGCGAAAAATTCGGCCAGACGATGGCCGAACTCCCAAATGGTGCCGAGGTCATTCCCTTTACGGCGCAGACGCGCATTTCGGGGATCAAGCTGGGTGACAATGTGATCCAGAAGGGCGCTGTGGACTCCGTCCTGAAGGCCAATCCGGGCGCGGGGACGACTGCCGCCGCAACCGAACTCCGCCGCATCACCGACGAGATCGCGCGTGCGGGCGGAACGCCGCTCGCCGTAGCGAAGGATGGGCAATTGCTCGGCGCGATCTTCCTCAAGGATATCGTCAAGGCGGGCATTCGCGAACGCTTCGGCGAACTTCGTCAGATGGGCATCCGCACCGTGATGATCACCGGCGACAACCCGCTGACTGCCGCGGCGATCGCCGCCGAGGCCGGGGTCGACGATTTCCTCGCGCAGGCAACGCCCGAGGACAAGCTCGAGCTGATCCGCAAGGAACAGCAGGGCGGGCGGCTCGTCGCGATGTGCGGCGACGGCACCAACGACGCCCCGGCGCTCGCGCAGGCCGACGTCGGCGTCGCGATGAACACCGGCACGCAGGCGGCGCGCGAGGCGGGCAACATGGTCGACCTCGACAGCGATCCGACCAAGCTGATCGAGGTCGTCGGCCTCGGCAAGCAATTGCTGATGACGCGCGGGGCGCTCACGACCTTTTCGGTCGCGAACGACGTCGCCAAATATTTCGCGATCATCCCGGCGATGTTCATCGCGCTCTATCCGGGGCTCGGTGTGCTCAACATCATGGGGCTGACCAGCCCCGAGAGCGCGATCCTGTCGGCGATCATCTTCAACGCGCTGATCATCCCGCTGCTCGTGCCGCTCGCATTGAAGGGGGTGACCTATCGTCCGATGGGTGCGGGGCCACTGCTGGCGCGCAACCTAGCCATCTATGGCCTCGGCGGCCTTGTGGCACCCTTCATGGGGATCAAACTCATCGACCTGGCCGTTGGCGGCCTCGGTCTGGTCTGAGGATAATGAAATGAACAAGGATCTCATCAGCGCGCTGCGTCCGGCGCTCGTCATGACGCTGCTCTTCGCGCTGCTTCTCGGGCTCGCCTATCCGCTGGCGCTCACCGGCATCGGGCAGACGCTCTTCCCGGACCAGGCGAACGGCAGCCTCGTGCGCGAGAATGGCAAGATCGTCGGCTCGAATGTCGTCGGGCAGGGGTTCACCTCGGAGCGCTATTTCAACACGCGGCCGTCCGCGGCGGGCGACGGGTATGACGGGCTCGCCTCGTCGGGTTCGAACCTCGGGCCGACTTCGCAGGTGCTCGTCGACCGGGTCAAGGGTGATGTCGACAAGATGCAGGCTGCACAGCCCGGCGCGGCCGTGCCCGCCGACATGGTGACGACATCGGGTTCGGGGCTCGACCCCGATATCACGCCCGAGGCAGCGCTGTATCAGGTCGACCGGGTGGCACGCGTCCGCGGGCTCGCTCCGGCGGCGGTTCGCGGGCTCGTCGAACAGAGCGTCGACAAGCCGCTCCTCGGCTTTCTCGGCGAGCCGCGCGTCAACGTGTTCAAGCTCAATCGACGACTCGATGCGATTGGGGCTAAACCCGCCGCGTGACGAAATCCGATCGACCATCTCCAGAGGCCTTCCTGCGCCAGGCGGCGCAGGAAGGCCGCGGCCGTTTAAAAGTCTTTCTCGGCGCAGCGCCGGGGGTCGGCAAGACGTGGGAAATGCTCACAGACGGGCGGCAACGGCGCGAGGCCGGGGTCGATGTCGTCGTCGGCGTGGTCGAAACGCACGGCCGGCGCGAGACCGAAGCACTGGTCCACGGCCATGAGATCATCCCCCGCCGCGACGTCGACCATCAGGGCCATAGTCTCGGCGAAATGGACATCGACGCGATTCTCGCGCGCCATCCCCAGCTCGTTCTCGTCGACGAACTCGCGCACACCAACGCGCCGGGGAGCCGCCATCCCAAGCGATATCAGGATGTCGAGGAATTGCTGGGTGCCGGGATCGACGTCTATTCGACGATCAACATCCAGCACGTCGAAAGCCTGAACGATGTCGTCGCGTCGTTCACGCGCGTCCGCGTCCGCGAGACGGTGCCCGACTCGATCCTCGAAAATGCCGAGATCGAGGTCGTCGATATTCCCCCCGACGAGCTGATCGAGCGCTTGCGCGACGGCAAAGTCTATATCCCGCAGGAAGCGACGCGCGCGCTGACGCATTTCTTTTCCAAATCGAACCTGACGGCCTTGCGCGAACTCGCGCTGCGCCGCGCGGCGGATGCGGTCGACGCGCAGATGCTCGAGCATGTCCGGAGCCATGCGCTCGCGGGCAGTTTCGCGGTCGGCGAGCGGATCGTCGTCGCGGTCAGCGAACTCCCCGTCGCCGCCGAACTCGTCCGCGCGGGCAAAAGGCTCGCCGATGCGCTGAAGGCGCCATGGACCGCGGTCTATATCGAGACGCGGCGCAGTCAGTCGCTGACCGACGACGACCGCAAGCAGCTCGCCGACACGCTGGCGCTGGCGTCGCGCCTCGGCGCCTCGACCGCGACGGTCCCGGCGGCGAGCGTCGTCGAAGGCCTGCAGGCTTTCGCACGCGACGCGCGCGCAACGCAGATCGTGATCGGCAAATCGGCGCGGCCCTGGTGGTTCGAGATGCGCCACGGGTCGGTCGTAGACCAGCTCGTGCGGACGATCGACGATGTCGCGGTGCATGTCCTGCCCGGCGAACCCGATACGCAGGCGGCCCGGCGGAGCGCGATCGCGGTTCCCGGAAGGTGGGGCAAATCCAGCGATTATATCTGGTCGCTGGCGATGGTCGTCCTGATGACCGCGCTTGGCCGCCTGCTCATCGAGGTCATCGATCTCGGTAATATTTCGCTGCTCTATCTCGTGCCGGTGATGTTCGCCGCGGCGACCTTCGGGCTGCGCGCCGGCCTGTTCGCCGGACTCGCGTCGAGCCTTGCGTATAATTTCTTCTTCCTGCCGCCCACGGGGACGCTGACGGTCAACAATCCCGAGAATGTCGTCAGCATATTGGTGTTGCTCGGCGTTGCGGTCGTGACCAGCCAGTTTGCGGCGCGCGTGCGCGCTCAGGCCGATCTCGCGCAAACGAGCGCGCGGCAGAATGCCGCGCTGGCGAGTTTTTCGCGGCAACTCACCGCGGCGCCCGACCAGGACGCGCTGATGCACGCGATCTGCGCGGAGGTCGGTCGGCTGCTCGACGTGCGCACCGTCATCCTGCTCCCGTCGGCCGACGGGCCGATGCTGCGCGCTGCCGTCCCGCCCGAGGATCGGCTCGAACAGATCGAACGCGCCGCCGCGCAATGGGCGATGGACAATGAACAGCCCGCGGGGCGCGGCTCGGCGACCCTCACGGCGTCGGACTGGCTGTTCCATCCGCTCCGCACGACGCGCGGCGTGCTTGGCGTGCTCGGCCTGACGCGTGACGATGCGCGCGAACCGGTACGCTCCGACCAGGTGCCCTTGCTGATGAGCCTGCTCGATCAGGCGTCGATCGCGCTCGACCGCATGGAGCTCGAGGAGGCCTCGCTCCGCGCGCGGCAGGTCGACGAGCGCGACCGGCTGCGCTCGGCGCTGTTGTCGTCGGTCAGCCACGATCTTCGCACACCGCTCACGACGATCCTCTCGGCGGCGCAGGAAATGCGGCGCCACCCCTCGGCGGAGATGGCCGAGACGATCGAGACCGAGGCGCTGCGCCTCAACCGCTTCGTGTCGAACCTGCTCGACATGGTGCGCGTCGAGGCGGGCGCGCTGCCGATGAAGGTCGAAGCGACCGACCTGTTCGACGCCGCCGCCAGCGCCGCGCACGATACGCGCGCCTCGCTCGCGGGGCACGAGGTGAAAGTCGATATTTCGCCCAATATTCCGCTCGTTCGTGTCGATCCGGTGCTGCTCCATCACTGCCTGATCAACCTCCTCGACAATGCCGGGCGCTATGCCGATCCCGATACGCCGATCGTCATTCGCGCGCGGCGTACGGCCGACGCGATCCAGCTGTCGGTGATCGATCAGGGACCCGGGATCGCGCCGGGGAACGAGAAGCGCGTCTTCGAAACCTTCACGCGCCTCGAGGGAAGCGACCGCGCGAAGCATGGCACCGGCCTCGGCCTCGCCATCGTCAAGGGCTTTGCCGAGGCGATGGGGCTGTCGGTCGAGGCGGGCAACAATGCCGATCCGCACGGCGCCTGTTTCACCATCAAGATCCCCGAAACGCTGATCATCACGACACCGATCGACAAGGACATCCCATGAAGGTGCGTCACAAGGTCTTGATCGTTGACGACGAGCTGCACATCCGGCGGCTCATCCACGCCGCCCTCGCGCGCGCCGACTATGCGATCGTCGAAGCCGAAAACGCCCGCGAGGCGCTGGAGCGGCTCCGCGAAGACCGTCCCGACATCACCTTGCTCGATCTGGGCCTGCCCGACCGCGACGGGCTCGAAATCGTTCCGCTTTTCAAGCAGCAGTCCGATACGACGCTGATCGTCGTGTCGGCGCGCGACGCCACCGAAGAGAAGGTGGCGGCGCTCGACCTCGGCGCCGACGATTATCTGACCAAGCCCTTCGACACCGACGAGTTGCTGGCGCGCGTTCGCGTCGCGCTGCGCAATCGCCTGACCCGAGACGGCGGCAATCTGAGCCTGTCGGTGGGCGACGTCACGATGGACCTGATCGCGCGGACGGTGACCAAGGCGGGCAAGGAGGTCCATCTGACGCCCAAGGAATATGGCGTGCTCGCCCAATTGGCGCGCTTCCCGGGCCGCGTCATCACGCACAACCAGATCATGCGCGAAGTCTGGCCGCACGAGCATGAGCATCATGTCGAATATCTGCGCGTCCTGATCCGCACGCTGCGCCAGAAGCTGGAAACCGACCCGCAGCAGCCGCGGATCATCTGCAACGAGCTGGGTATCGGCTATCGTTTGCGGCTCGGCGGCGACAGCCTCGTCGAAAGCGGCGAGGCGCACTGAGGGGTGATTGGCCCGAACATACGCAATTCCTATGCGAACGAACGTGTCCCGCTCTCGAATTCAAATGGCCGGCGCGCCTAAATACCGGCCATGATTCACAAGGATATCGAGCAACCGGCATCGCCGCGCGTGCGCGACCGCATCGTCGACTGGCTTGGCGCGCAGGGGCCGTCGATCCTCACCATCTATATGTGCGGCGCCGTCGCGCTGGTCGCGTTCGTCGCCGATACGATGCGCTGATGCCTGCCGTCTGCACGGCGTGCGCGATCATATGCAATCTCAATGTGGCGGCCCGGTTCCCGATCTCGATTTCCTATGCGCGGATGAATAGTTGAGCGGCCTCCTAAGGAGGTTTGAGATGAAGAAATGGCATGAAACGGCCGCCGCCAACCTCGGCTTGCGGGCCGGCGGCCTCGTCCTTCTCGCTATCTGCTGGTCGATCGTCGTCCGGCTTCACCCCGTGCCGCCGGGCGCGGCGGCGCGCGACGCGACGTCGCTGCTGATGCTGTTGTCGGCGATAGCCTTCCTCTGCGGCAGCGCCGGGAGCGCGCTCCTGTTGGTCGGGCCGGGCCTGTGGGAAACGGTCGAGGTTTCGGAACGCTGGCGGCGCCTGCCCGCGCAGGACCGCGAATGGCGGACGTCGCGCGAATGGGATCGGTAGAGGGCCGGCGGCCATAGTGCAAACACTATGCAATCGGGCCACTGCCCCTCTCGATTTTCAATGCGTTGCCGATCTAGTGGGGCCGCCTCGCGAGCCTCCGCCGTCCCGGCGAGGCGTTTTCAAGAGGATAATATGAAGAACATCATCTCGGCCGCCGCGCTCGCGGCAGGACTGTTGCCCGTCGCCGCCGCGGCGCAGGAAGAGGCCGACAAGCCGGCAGTCACTTTGTCGGGGTCGGCGACGCTGGCCTCGGACTATCGTTTTCGCGGGGTGTCGCAATCGGACAAGGAAATGGCAGCGCAGGGCGGCCTGACCGTGTCTCATGAAAGCGGCGCCTATGCCGGCGTCTGGGCGTCGAACCTTGCAGGCTGGGGCACTTTTGGCGGTGCCAATATGGAACTCGACCTGATCGCCGGCTACAAGGCCGCGCTTGCGGACAATGCGACCCTCGACGTCGGGCTCGTCTGGTATATGTATCCGGGCGGCGCCGATGAATCCGATTTTGCCGAGCCCTATGTCAAGCTGACCGGGACGACGGGACCCGCGACGCTGACCGCCGGCGTCGCCTATGCGCCCAAGCAATATGCGTTGGCCAATGTGTCGGCGGCACCGGACAGCCGCGGGCAGAGCGAGGACAATCTCTATCTCTGGGGCGACGGCGCGTTCGCGATCGGCGGTACTCCGTTCACTGCAAAGGCACATATCGGCTATTCGGACGGCAACCCCGGCCTTGGCCCCAACGGCACGAGCGTCGCGCCTACCGGCCGCTATTGGGACTGGTCGGTCGGCATGGATGCGACCTGGCGCAACCTCACGCTCAATATCTCCTACGTCGACACCGATATCGGCAAGGCGGAGGCCGCACGCCTGCAGCCCAACTTCAGCAAGGGGGGCGACGGCAGCGGCTCGATCGCCGACGCGGCGGTCGTCGCCAGCGTCACCGCGGCCTTCTGATCGCGGCCGGTCCGGGCAGTTTTCGCTGTCCGGGCCGGGGCCGCTTCGGGTCAGGCGAAGGGCGGCGCGCGGCCCTCGGTCGTGCGTCCCCATTCGGCGAGATGGCCGTGCCGCTTGATCGTCTTGAGGCACACCACCGTCTTCAACCGCTGGACGCCGGGCAGCTTCGACAGATTGTGGCGAAGCAATTCGTCGAGATGGTCGGCCGACCGGGCGAAAATCTTGAGCATATAGTCGCTCTCGCCCGCGGTCGTGTGGCATTCGACGACGGCCGGATGCGCGAGCACCGCCGCCTCGAATTCGGTGTGCGCATCGAAGCGGATCTGGACCTCGACGAAGCTTTGCACCGCGAGGCCGACCGCGATCGGGTCGATCCGCGCGGCATAGCCGTCGATGACGCCGCCCTCCTCGAGGTTCTTCACGCGCGACCAGCACGGCGACTTGGACAGGCCCACCTGTTCGCCAAGGTCGGCGTAGGATTGCCGCCCGTCGCGTTCGAGCGCGGCGACGATCTTCCAGTCGAGCTTGTCCATGCGTTCCGTCCTGAATCAGGTTTTTGCGAAAATACGATCCATGAACTCTAGTTGGAAGAACATTATTCTGCAAATTGATAATAGTGCAGAACGAATTAAGAAATCCGGCGCCTCGCCACTGCGAAATCCGCACAATGTTTGCGCGCGTCCGCGTTACATTCGTGGCCGAAGATTTGGAGAGAGAGACCGGTGGCGGCGACACATATTTTCGATGCACCGCCTGACGGTGTGGCGGCCGATTGGACGATGCCGCAAAACTGGCGTGCGTTCACCGCCGAACAGCATGAGACATGGCGAACCCTGTTCGACCAGCAGTCGGCGGCGATTACAGGCTATGCATGCCGGTCGTTCCTCGAAGGCCTCGACATTCTCCGCAAGCTGAAGCCGGGCGTCCCCGATTTTGCCGAACTTAACACGCTGCTGAAACCGGCGACCGGGTGGGAAGTCGTCGCCGTTCCCGGCTGGATCCCGAACGAGCCCTTTTTCGAGCATCTGGCGAACAAGCGTTTCCCGGCTGCCAATTTCGTCCGCCCGCCCGAGCAGGTCGCGTACAGCGAAGAGCCCGATATGTTTCATGACATATTCGGCCATATCCCGATGCTCACCGATCCGGCCTTTTCGGACTTTCTGGTGGCCTATGGTCAGGCGGGGCTGCGCGCAGAAAAGCTCGGCGCATCCGAATTTCTCGGACGGCTGTGGCTGTATACCGTCGAATTCGGCCTCGTCGTCGAGGACGGCGAACTGCGTGCGTTCGGCGGCGGGCTCATGTCGAGCTTCGCCGAAACGCTCTGCGCGCTGACCTCCCCCGAACCGCGCCGCATCTGGCTCGACATCGAGCGTGTGATGCGGACCAAATATCATTTCGACCAATATCAGCAGACCTATTTCGTCGTCGCGGGCTTCGAGGAATTGCTGCGCGCGACCGAGGAGACCGACTTCGCCAGCGTCTACCGGAAGATCGCGGGGGACACTGCGCTCGAACCCGGAGATGCCTGGCGCGGCGATGTCGTCTATGAAGGACGCCTGCCACCCGCGCGGCCGGGACCGGCAAATCGGGAGGCGGCACGATGATCAGGCAGACGCGCGACGGCGGCACCGACATTTTCGAGACCGAGATCGACGGCGAAACGATCCAGTGGGACAATGGCCTGACCTATGCGCGGCACCTGCAGACGGCGCAATTGCTGTCGGCGCAGGTGCCCGTGTCGGACAAGCCCGACGAGATGCTGTTCATCATCATGCACCAGACGATGGAGCTGTGGCTGAAGCTGGTGCTGCACGAGGGGCGGCTGGTCTATGACGCGATCAAGGCCGACCGGCTGGAGATAGCGGGGAAGGGGCTCGACCGCATCGCGACGATCCAGCGGCACATGATCCACAGCTGGGAAGTGCTCGCGACGCTGACCCCGCATGATTTCCTGACCTTTCGCGGTTTTCTGCGCCGCGCGTCGGGCTTCCAGTCGCAGCAATATCGCGAGCTTGAATATCTGCTCGGCAACAAGCGCGAGAATATGATGATCGTCCACAAAGACGACCCGCAAGCGACCGCGCGGCTGCGCGCAGCGTTTGAGGCGCCCTCGCTCTACGACGAACTGCTGAAGCTGCTTGCGCGGCGCGGCTTCGCCATTCCCGTCGATCATCTGGAGCGCGACTGGACCAAGCCTTATGAAGCGTCCGAAGCGGTCGAGAAGGCGTGGCTGAAAATCTACACAGACCCCGACCGGCATTGGGATCTCTACACGCTCGCTGAGAAGATCACCGCGCTCGAATATTATTTCCAGGAATGGCGCTTCAAGCACATGAAGACCGTCGCGCGCGTGATCGGGCACAAGCCGGGAACCGGCGGCTCGTCGGGGGTCAACTATCTGGTGAAAGCGCTGAGCCTCAGCTTCTTCCCCGAACTCTGGTCGATGCGGACCGAAATGGCCGCGCCACGCGAAGGCGGCGACTATGCCGAGGGGAAGGGCGCATGAGCCGGATCTGGGACATTTCGCAGCCGCTTCATGCCGCGGTACCGGTGTGGCCGGGCGAGCCGGCGTTCGCGCTCCACAGCCATGCGGTGATCGGCGACGGCTGCCCGGTCAATGTCGGCGGCATGTTCACGCCGCTCCATGCGGGGACGCACGGTGATGCGCCGCTGCACTATGCCAATGACGGGGCTTCGTCGGCCGACTGCAAGCTTGAAGCCTATATCGGGCCGTGCGTGTTGCTCGACATGCGTCATGCGCGCGGCCGGGTCGAGATTGCCGATGTGGACTGGACCGCGATCGAGGGTGCGACACGCGTACTCCTGCGCACCTATGAGCGCTTCCCGCACGAGCGGTGGGATAGCGATTTCACCGCCATCGCCAGCGATGTGATCGCGCGGCTTGGCAGTATGGGCGTGCGGCTGATCGGCACCGACGCCGCCTCGCTCGACCCCGAACAGTCGAAGACGCTCGACGCGCATCAGGCGGTCAAAGCCGCCGATATGCGGATATTGGAGGGGCTGGTGCTCGATGACGTGCCGCCCGGACGCTACGAACTTGTCGCACTGCCGCTCCGCATCGTCGGCGCCGATGCCAGCCCGGTGCGCGCTATCCTGAGGGAAATCGCATGACCGATACGATATTTGCCACCGATGTTTCGGCACTCGACGCCGCCGATCCGCTCGCGCCGTTCCGCGATCGCTTTCACCTGCGCGAAGGGCTGATCTATCTCGACGGCAATTCGCTCGGCGCGCTGCCCAGGGCGACGGGCGACCGGCTTGCCGAGGTTGTCGGCAGCGAGTGGGGCGAGGGGCTGATCACTTCGTGGCTCGGCGCCGAATGGTCGACCGCACCGCGGCGCATCGGTGACAAGATCGGGCGGCTGATCGGCGCAAACCCGGGCGAGATCGTCGCCACGGACTCGACGTCGGTCAATATCTTCAAGGCGTTGACGGCTGCACTTTCGTTGCGGCGTGAACGGTCGGTGATCCTGTCGGAAGCAACGAACTTCCCTACGGACGTCTATATGATGCAGGGCATTGAGGCTTTTTCGGGCGGGCGCGTGAAGGCGGTCACCGTGGCGCCCGACGATATCGTCGACGCCCTGAACGAAGATGTCGCTGTGCTGTTCCTCACGCAAGTTCACTATAAGTCGGGTCGCGTTCGCGACATGGCGGCGATCACGAAACGCGCGCACGAAGTTGGCGCGCTCGTCGTTTGGGACCTGAGCCACAGTGCGGGCGCGATCCCGGTCGACCTCAGCGGCGCCGACGCTGATTTCGCGATCGGCTGTGGCTATAAATTCCTCAACGGCGGCCCCGGCGCGCCCGCTTATCTGTTCGCCGCCGCGCGGCACCATGCCGCGACCCCCGTACTGTCGGGCTGGTTCGGCCACGCGCGGCCGTTCGCCTTCGAGGAGGATTATGACCCCGCTGCCGGGATCGAGCGTTTCCAGTGCGGCACCCCGCCGGTGCTTGGCCTGTCGGCACTCGAAGTCGGCGTTGACCTGATGCTCGAAGCCGACATGGCCGAAATCCGCCGCAAGTCGCTCGCGCTTGGCGACCTGTTTATCGAGCTTATGCAGCCCTTGTGCGACGCCTATGGCTTCGAACTCGTTACGACACAGGACCATGCGACACGCGGCAGCCAGGTCGCTTATGCCCATCCACAGGGTTATGCGATCGTGCAGGCGCTCAAGGAATTTGACGTCATCGCCGATTTCCGCGCGCCCGACATTTTGCGCTTCGGGCTGACGCCGCTTTACCTGCGCTATCAGGACATCGTTGAAACCGTCGAGCGGCTCGAAAAGGTCTGCGCGACGCGCGCGTGGGACAAGCCGCAATATCACCAGCGGGCGGCGGTGACATGAGCGACGTGTCGGCACCCTTCCTGCCCAAATCGCGCGTTGCCGCTGTGCAGGCCGCGCCGGTCTTCCTCGACACCGCGCGCACCGTCGACAAGGCGTGCGCGCTGATCGCCGAGGCCGCCGGAAACGGCGCGCAGCTTGTCGCTTTCCCCGAGGTCTTCGTTTCGGCCTATCCCTATTGGAACTGGCTGATGACGCCGGTCGAGGGTGCCGAGTGGCACGAGCGCCTGTACCGCGCGTCGCTCCTGATCGACGGGTCCGAGGTCGCTGCGCTCTGCGCCGCGGCGCGCGATCACGGCTGCATCGTCGTGATCGGGATCAACGAGCGCGACCCGGTCAGCGTCGGCACGCTCTACAACACCAACCTGATCATCGGCGCCGACGGCAGCCTGCTCGGGCGCCACCGCAAGCTGGTGCCGACCTGGGCCGAGAAGCTGACGTGGGCGGGCGGCGACGGCAGTTCGATCCGCGTCTATGACACGCCGGTCGGGCCGCTCGGCACGCTCGCATGCGGCGAGAATACCAATACGCTCGCGCGCTTCGCGCTGCTGTCGCAGGGCGAGCTCGTCCATGTCGCCAATTATATCGCGCTGCCCGTCGCACCCGCGTCGTACAATATGGCCGAGGCGATCAAGATTCGCGCGACAGCACACAGCTTCGAGGGCAAGGTGTTCACGATTGTCGCCTGTTCGGCGGTGAGCGACGAGATCATCGCAGCGATGTCCGAAGGGCGTCCGCAGAACCGCGACCTGTTGTCGCGCCCGAACAGCGCCTTTTCGGGCGTGATCGACCCGCATGGCAATCTGGTCGGTCAGGCGCTGATCGACGAAGAGGGCATCGTCTACGCCGACATCGATCTTGGCGACTGCATCCGCCCCAAGCTGATGCACGACATCATCGGCGGCTATAACCGCTTCGACATCTTCAACCTGACGGTCGACCGGACGCCACGCGCGTCGGCGCTGTTTGTCGACGAGCCGCAGCCCGTCGATCCCGACGAGGAGACGTCATGATGGCAGGCAATAGCACGATCATCGACCCGCGCGACGATGTGCTCGGGCGGTCGCGCGTCACCGACACGCCCGAACTCGAAGCCTTTTATCAGGAGCTTGCGGGACGTAATGCGGGCGCCTTCTGGAAGCGCGCGAATGCGATTGAGCCGTGGGAGCCCGAGACGCGCTATCGCCCGACGCTGTGGCGCTATGCCGACATGCGCGACATATGCCTGCGCGCGCTCGATCTGGTGAAGCCCGAAGAAGCAGGACGCCGCGTCGTCACCCTGCTCAACGACAGCGACGCTGGTCGCGAGAATGTCGCGGTGTGCGGCTGGCTGTTCAGCGGCATGCAGGCGATGCGCCCCGGCGAAATCACCCCCGCGCACCGCCACACCGCGTCGGCGCACCGCTTCATCATGGAGGGGAAGGGAGCCTATACGGTCGTCGACGGACACCACATCACCTTGGGTGCCAACGACTATGTGCTGACCCCGAACGGCGCTTGGCACGATCATGGCGTTGTTGCCGACGGCGAAGTGTCGATCTGGCAGGACGGGCTCGACATCCCGCTGATGAACAGCCTCGAGACCAATTTCTATGCGGTCTACGACCAGCCCGCGCAGACGGCGGCGTTTCCCGTGGACGACCTGCCCTTGAGCTATGGTGGCGCGGCGCTGCGCCCCGAGGGCGTGCCCGTGTGGGAGAAGCCCTACTCGCCGGTGATGGTCTACCGCTGGGAAGCGACGCGCGACGCGCTGTGGAACCTTGCCAAAGTGTCCGACGGCACGCCGTTTGACGGGCATATGGTGCGCTATTCGAACCCGCTGACCGGCAGTTGGGCGCTCCAGACGATGGGCGCGCATATGCAGATGCTGAAGCCCGGCTTCCGCGGCAAGGCGCACCGCCACACCGGCAATGTCGTCTATAATGTCGCGAGCGGGCGCGGATATTCGATCATCGGCGGCGAACGCTTCGACTGGGGCACGCACGACATTTTCTGCGTGCCTGCGTGGGTGTGGCACGAGCATGTCAATCTCGATCCTTCCGAAGAGGCCTTCCTTTTCTCGTTCAACGATTTCCCCGTGATGGAAGCGCTCGGCGTCCGGATCGAGGAGCCCTATTCCGAAAATGGCGGCCACCAACCCGCCTGACTTGCAGACAGGATAGATTATGCGTTTCGTGACATATCGCACGGTCGAGACCGAACCGCGGCTCGGCCTTCTCCATGACGGGCTTGTGATCGACGTCGAATATTTCGGCGATGCGATCGGCAATGACCTGCCGTCGACGATGCTCGATTTTATCGACCTGGGGCCGATCGCGCTGCGCTTCCTGCAGGAAGCCGTCGCGGCCGCGACCACCGCCGACCTGATCGGCACGTCGCTTCCCGAAGGCAATGTTACCCTGCTCGCGCCTATCCCGCGGCCGCGCAAGAATATCTTCGGGATCGGCCTCAACTATACCGAGCATGTTGCTGAATCGGCGCGCTCGCTCGACACGTCGAACGAATTGCCACAGCAGCCGGTGATCTTCTCTAAACCGCCGACCGCGGTCGTCGCTTGGAACGACCCGATCCGCCACAATGCGAAGGTGACGCAACAACTCGACTGGGAAACCGAACTCGCGGTGATCATCGGCAGCGCCGCGCGCCACGTCGCCGAGACCGACGCGCTGAACCATGTGTTCGGCTATACCGTCATCAATGATGTGTCGGCACGCGATTGCCGCCGCGCGGGTCAATGGATCGTGTCGAAGGGACAGGACAGCTTCGCGCCGATGGGGCCGTGCATCGTCACCGCCGACGAGATCGGCGATCCGCACAACCTCAACATCCTGACCCATGTGAACGGGGTCGAAAAGCAGAACAGCAATACGCGCTTCATGTTGTTCAACGTGCCGCAGCTGATCGCCGATATTTCGAGCGTGATGACGCTCGAACCCGGCGACATCATCGCGACCGGAACGCCCGCGGGGGTCGGCGCGGGACGTGATCCGCAGGAGTTCATGTGGCCGGGCGACGTCGTCGAATGCACCGTCGAGGGCATCGGCACGCTCCGCAACCCGATCATCGCAGTTTGAGGCGCTCAAGATGACACGCCCCATCCGAATCGGGCAGATCGTGCCCAGCTCGAACGTCACGATGGAGACCGAGATTCCGGCGCTGCTCCGTGCACGCGAGGCGATCGCGCCCGAACGCTTCACCTTCCACTCGTCGCGGATGCGGATGAAGAAGGTGACGAAGGAAGAACTCGCGGCGATGGACGCCGATTCCGATCGCTGCGCGCTCGAACTCTCCGACGCGGCGGTCGACGTGCTCGGCTATGCCTGCCTCGTCGCGATCATGAGCATGGGCGAAGGCTATCACCGCGTCTCGGAAGCGCGGCTACACCAGCGGACAGTCGAGAATGGCCGCGCCGCGCCCGTGGTCACCAGCGCCGGCGCGCTGGTCGAGGGGCTGGCAACACTGAAAGCCAAACGCATTGCGCTCGTCGCGCCCTATATGAAGCCGCTGACACAGATGGTCGTGTCCTATATTCAGAATGAAGGCGTCGAGGTAACCGACTGGCTTGCGCTAGAAATTCCCGACAATCTCGAAGTCGCGGCGCAGGATCCCGCCAATCTCCTCGACCATTACAAGCGGCTCGACCTGACCGGCATCGACGCGCTCGTGCTGTCGGCGTGCGTCCAGATGCCGTCGCTGCCGTCGGTACAAAAGATCGAGGATGCGATCGGCATTCCTGTTGTGTCGGCGGCGATCTGCACCGCGCACCAGATGCTGGCTCGGCTCGGGCTTTCGACCGAAATTCCCGGTGGCGGCGCCCTGCTTTCGGGCCGGCACTGACTTCTCCCGTGCGCCGGTCAACGGCGCGCGCGCAACCGAACGCGGAGCCGCTCGTTTGACCCTGTCTGCGGGCGGCTTTTGGCGTGCGCTATTGCGCCGCCCGACTTCGGGCATATGCTTGACGGTGAATCTAAAGGTCGTCTCGGCCTTGAGGGAATGGGAATGAAAAGCACACCGCTCGGAACAGGTGGGGGACCGATGATCCTGTCGGGTTCCGGGGCCGCATAGGTGTTCGAACTTTTCGCTTTCCTCGCCATCGTCATTCTCGGCGTGCTGTTGTCGGATACACGGACTCGGCTGAAACGCGCCGAAAAGATCCTCGCTGAAGCCGCCGGGAAGCTCGGCGCGGCCCAAGGTACCGCGAAGGCGCCGGTTGCCGCGGCTAAGCCGGTAGCCGAGCCCCAGAGCGAAACAACGGCGCCGATCTCGGCGCGAGCGGCCGCCAAGGACAGCGCACCATTGCCCGCGATGACGCAGAAGCAAGGCCAGGCGGCGTCTGCGCCAGCTGGTATCGAAGACCGACCATCGCCGCCACCGGCATCTGAGTCGAAAACTCCCGCCGCTCCGGCGAAGCCCGCTCCCCCTGCCAACCTGTCGGCGCGGTTCGAGGATCTGTTCGGCAAGACGCTGCCGATCTGGGCCGGCGGCATCACGCTGGCGATCGCCGGCGTGCTCATCGTGCGCTATGCGATCGACCTCGGCTTCTTTGCCCGGGTCTTCACGCCGGGGGTGCAGGTAGTTGCCGGCATCCTCTTCGGCCTCGGCCTTGTCGGCGGCGCCGAATATGCCTGGCGCAACGAAGCGCGGGTTCGCGACCTCCGCGTGCCGCAGGCGCTGTCGGGCGCCGGTATCGCGACGCTTTATGCCGCGATCATGGTCGCCGCGAACGTCTATGGGTTGATCGGTCCGCTGCTCGCCTTCTTCGGACTGGCGCTCGTCACCGCCGCCGCGCTCGCGCTGTCGCTCCGGTTCGGCCCGCCGAGCGCGCTCCTCGGGCTTGCAGGGGGCCTTGCCGCGCCGGCGCTGGTCGGCGCCCTCGAGCCGAATGTTCCGCTCATCGCCGTCTATCTTGCGCTGACGATCGGCGCGCTCACCGGGGTCGCGCGGATGCGTGGCTGGCCGTGGCTTGCGCTCGCTGCGCTTGCGGGCGGTGCGGGGTGGAGCGTGTGGATGATCTTCGTCGGCGGCGCGCTCGACACGCTCGGTTCGCTGTCGATCGGCGGTTATGTCCTGCTGCTCGGCATCGCCATTCCGCTCTTCGCCTATGAAGGCCCGCGCGCGGCGCTGCTGCGCGCGGCAGCGGCGATCGTCGGCGCGCTGCAACTCGCGCTGCTGGTCGCCTATGCGGGCTTCGCGCCGCTCCACTGGGGACTGTTCGCGCTCCTTGCCGCCGCCGGGCAGTGGCTCGCCTGGCGCGAGTCAAAGCTGGCGATCGTCCCGACAACCAGCCTTGCCCTCTCGGTCCTCCTGATCGCGCTGTGGCCCGACCCGACGCTCTTCTGGCTGACGCTCATTGGCGTTGCGCTGGTACTGATCCACGCGCTGCCGTTGCTCGCGCGACAGTGGACCCCGCCGGCCGAGCTACGCCACACACTGGAACTCTGTTTCCTCGCGATCGCGTTTCCGCTGCTCGCCAAGTGGCAGCTACCAGATATGCGCGACGGTGTGCTTGCGCTCGTTGCGCTCGCGGGCGCGGCGCTCCCGGCGACCGGACTCGCGCGGGGCTGGCGTATCGAAGGCCGCGCCGCCGACCGCCGCTTCGCATGGCTGACCGGAACTGCCGCTGCGCTTGTCGCGCTTGCGCTCGCGCTACTCCTGCCGTTCTGGCTGGCGGCGGTCGCTATTGCCGCCGTCGCGGTGGCGCTGTTGCCGTTCGGCAAGGCGGCGGGCGATCGCAGGATCGAATGGATCGCGGCAGGGTTTTTTGGCGTCGCGCTCGCCGCGCTGATAGCCACGCCGCGCGCGCTCGACGAATTGCCGCGTCTCGCCTTGGGGACGGAGGCGGCGGCTGCGGAAGCTTTCTTGCGCTGGGCAGCGTTCGCGGCGGGCGCGCTGGTCTTCGCGCTCCGCGCCGAACGACCCGTCGTGCTTCGTCTGGGGCAGGCTTTTGCGGCGGCGCTCGCTTATGGCGCCGCTGCGCAGCTGCTTCCGGCTTCGCTGCTCGTCTTCGTGCCCGCGCTTGGCGTCGCGGCGCTGTTGCTTGCGGCGCCGCGCTTCGGCCTCGGCCGGATCGGTGCCGGTGCGGGCGTGTTTGCGGCGATCGCGCTCGGCTGGACGGCGATGCCCGTCGCGATCTGGGTGGGCAAGGCGATGCTCTCGCTCGCCGGCGTGCCGATGGTGATCGACGGCGATTTGCTCGCGGTGGGCGAACTGATCCGCCGCCTCGCGCTTCCCGCGCTGCTGTGCGGCGTTCCGCTCTGGCTGCTCCGCGGAAAATTGCCGCGCTGGCTTCTGGTCGGCGGGATGACGATCGCCGGGGCGATCGGGGTGATTGCGGTCCACGCGCTCTACCGTCTCGGCTTTGCCGCGCTCGCCGGCGGCGATTTCGTGACGACCGGAATTGTGCAGCGCTTCGTCTGGGAGGTGCTGCTGATCGGGCTCGGCTGGCTGCTCTGGCGCCGCGGCATCGTCACCGGCGCGCGCGTGCTGATTGTCGCCGGGACGGCGCATGCCCTCGTCTATGGCCTCATCCTCCACAACCCGCTGTGGGCGGAACAGGCGGTCGGCGGCTGGCCGCTCGTCAATCTGCTCATACCGCTGTTCCTGCTGCCGTGGGTCGGCTTGCGGCTGACGGGCAAGGTCTTCGCGCCCGTTCCAGCGCTGCTTGATCGCTGCGTCCAGTTGCTTACGATGCTGCTCGTCGCGACCTTTGCCTGGGCCAGCCTGCGCCAGCTTTTCCACGGCAGCCTGCTCGTCGAACCCGGCGTCGCGCCGTCGGAGAATATCCTGCGTTCGCTCCTCATCCTACTGCTGGCGATCGGCTTCCTTCTGTGGGGAATCCGCGGACATCGCCGCGACTGGCGGATCGCGTCGCTCGTGCTCATGCTGGGCGCCGTTGGGAAGGTGTTCGTCTTCGATGCGTCGGGGCTGGAAGGACTGCTCCGTATCGGCTCTTTCGTTGCGCTCGGCTTCAGCCTGATCGGGATTGGATGGCTCTATAGCCGACAGCTTCGCGCATCGGGGCCAACGCCGGAGGCCGGAGACTAGGCGCGAAAAACCGGCAATCGGCGGGCGCGTTCGCGCCGTTTCCGGCCATGAATGAGACAAGAATAGGGGCGAAAGTCCCGGTCCGATTGGCGCGGGCCGAAATGTTCCGGGCTTGCGGTCAGGCGCCTTGACTCGTTCGCGGAACGCGTGGCAGCTTCGCCTCCGGCCATGGGACCGCACGAGTCGGGAACATCCGACTGGGCCTAAAAACACAAGTCGCACTCTACCGCGTTGAAGCTGGGTCGCCGTTTTCGGCAGCTCGCAGGTGTCGGTCCGTGCGCTCTGTTTCACGATGCATCGACGCCCTTTTGGGGAGATCAGGTCGATGCTTCAATATAAACATCCGGGTGTCTATACACAGGAATTGCCTAGCGGGGTCCGTACGATTTCCGGCGCGGCGACATCGGTCGCGCTGTTCGTCGGGCCGACGCTGACCGGCATCGACAATCGCGCGATCCGCATCCAGAACTTCGGCGATTTCGAACGCCAGTTCGGCGGCCTGACGCAGACGAGCAGCCTGTCCTATTCGGTGCTCCATTTCTTCGCCAACGGCGGGTCCGAAGCATTTGTGTGGCGCGTCCCGGTGGCAGGCGCTGCAGCGGCGCAATCGGCGCTCAAGCGTGACGTGCCTGGCAACGACGCCTCGCTGACCGTGACCGCCCTGTCAGCCGGACAAGCGAGCAGCGAACTCTATTTGGAGATCGATAGTTTCGATATCGATGGCAAGCCGTTTACTTCGGTGAAAGCGGAGAGGCGCGCCTTCACGCTGACGATCACCGACCGGCTGACCGGGCGCGTCGAGCGTTTTCTGCGCCTGACGACGGCGTCGTCGAGCGCGCGCTTCGCCGAAGCGGTGGTCAACGATCCCGCGACGGGATCGAAGCTGGTCAAGGTCAAGGTCAACGGCATCGACGCGGAGCGGCCGGTCACGACAGGCACAGCGTATAAATTGGCCGACCTGCCCGCGGCGGGGACATTCGGCGCGCCGATCAACACCAATGTACGGATCGCCGTGCGCGACGCGGCGGGTGATGTCGACAATGCGCTATCGCTCACCCTGACCGACGTCGCGGTATTCCCGAACGGCGCGGCGAAGCCTGCCAGTTTGCAGGAAGCCGCAGCCCGTCTGGAAGCCGCGATCAACCTGCATATCCGCCAGACCCCCGCAGCGGATCAGGCAATGCAGGGCGTCGGCGTCATCGTTTCGCTGGCCGAGGGCGGCAAATATCTGCGACTGCGTACCAGCGCCCCCGTCGCCGGCCAGTTCGGCCGCCGCCTGTTCGACGCGACGGTGACGCTCGCCAATCCCGGGACCGGCACCTCCTTCGCCAGCGAGTTCATCATTGGAAGCGCGGCGGTCGCCAATGTGTCGCGTTATGCGCTCGGTGCGCCCTATACGCCCGCCTCCAGCGAACAGATCGTCGGCCCGCCCAGCCTGATTGCGGGTGTCGACGGCAATGCGGCGGCGGCGGGACAGCCCCAAACGACCGCATTCCAGGATGCAGTGCTCGCGCTCGAAGGTCGCGATCCCTTTTTCAACCTGCTCTGCCTGCCCGACCTCGTCCGCCCGGCGGCCGGCAATCCCAAGGGGCTTCACCATCAAACCGCGATGTCGATCTATGGCGAGGCCGCGCGCATCTGCAAGCTCAAGCACGCGTTCCTGCTGATCGACCCGCCGCCCTATGTCGAGGATGTCGGGACAGCCGAAGCGTTCAAGACCAGCGGCATCAGCTTCGCGTCGAGCCATTCCGCAACCTATTTCCCGAATATCCGCGTCGACGATCCGCTGGAGGCAGGCGTGATCCGCAGCCACCCGCCGTCGGGCGCCATGGCAGGGCTCTTCGCGCGCACCGATGGCCAGTTCGGCGTATGGCAGGCGCCCGCCGGGACCGACGCCGTTCTGTCGGGAGTCTATGCGCCGTCGGTCGATCTGTCGGACGCCGATCATGGCGTGCTCAACCCGCTCGGGCTCAACTGCATTCGCAAATTCCCCGTCTATGGCACCGTCAGTTTCGGGTCGCGGACGGTCGATGGCGCAAACGCGCTCGCCAGCGAATGGAAATATGTCCCGGTTCGCCGGACAGCGTCCTATATTTTGCGCAGCCTGAGCGAAGGGCTGCGCTGGGCGGTGCACAAGCCCAATGGCGAACAACTCTGGTCGCAGCTGCGGCTGAACAGCACGGCATTCATGCATGGCCTGTTCCGGCAGGGCGCGTTCAAGGGCGTGTCGGCGCGCGAGGCCTATTTCGTGCAGTGTGACGCCTCCACCACCACCGCCACCGACATCGATCAGGGCGTCGTCAACATTATCGTCGGCTTTGCGCCGCTGAAGCCGGCGGAATTCGTCGTCATCAGCCTGCGCCAAATCGTCCAGCCGCTGGTTTGAGGGAAGGGAGCGTCACATGGGACAGTTTTCAGTCAACGCGCAGCGGTTCGATCCCTACAAGAACTTCAAATTCCGCGTGAAATGGGACGGCCGCTATGTCGCGGGCATTTCCAAGGTGTCGATGCTGAAGCGCACGACCGAGATGATCAAGCATCGCTCGGGCGGTGATCCGTCGACCAGTTCCAAATCGCCTGGCCGCACCGAATATGAAGCGGTGACGCTCGAACGCGGCGTGACCCACGACGTCGATTTCGAACAATGGGCCAACAAGGTCTGGAACTATGGTTCGATTGCCGGGGGCGAAGTGTCGCTCGCCGATTTCCGCAAGGACATCATCATCGAAATGCTCAACGAAGCGGGGCAGACGGTGATCGCCTATAACCTCTATCGCTGCTGGGTGTCCGAATATCAGGCGCTGCCCGATCTCGATTCCAACGCCAATGCGGTGGCGATCGCCAAGCTGAAGCTCGAGATCGAGGGATGGGAGCGCGACTATGCGGTCGTCGAACCCAAGGAACCAAGTTTCGTAGAACCTTGAGCGAGCCATGGAGTCCCGCGACCTCTTGACGCTGCTCGATCATTGGTCGGTCGAGCCCGGCCCGGCCGCCCATGGCCGGCTAGCCGCGCTGCTGGTCGCGCGCGGCGCCGACGAACCTGCGCTGGCAAAGGAAAGCCTGGGCGAGCGCAACCGGCGGCTGATCGCACTGCACGACGATTGGGCGGCGGGCGAGATCGAGGCGCGCGTCGCCTGTACCGCCTGCACAACCGCGAACAGCTTTTCGGTGCCCAAGGCCGCGATGCGCGCGCTGCCGCCGCCGCCGCCCGATGCGGGGATTTCGGTGGAACATGGCGGGCGGTCGCTACGCTATCGCCTGCCGACGATGGCCGATATCGCGGTGGTCGCGGGGATCGGTGACATGTCCGCGATGCGCGCGGCAATGATCGACCGCTGCGCCCTCGACAGCGACGGCGTGCCGGCATCGCAGCTCGACGCGGCGACGATCGACGCGATCGAGGCGGAGTTCGACCGGCTCGATCCGCTCGCCAGCATCGTCGTCGAAAGCGCCTGTTCGGATTGCGGAGCTGCGATTGCCGCGCGCGTCGATCTGGCGGCCTTTGTCGCCGCCGATGTCGATCGCATCCATGCCGCGCTGCTCCGCGATATCGATGCGATCGCGTCGGCCTATGGCTGGACCGAGGCGACGATCGTCGCGCTGCCTGCCGACCGGCGCGCGCGCTATGTCGCGATGATCGCCGACCGCCGTGCGGGACAAGCGCAGCGGACGCGAAGGGTGGCGCTGCGATGAGCGGTTACTGGTCCGCACTCGCGGCCGCAGCGCGCGGCGGAGCGGACGGGCAGGCGGATGCCGCGCCGGTTACCGCGCCGCCGGTCTTCGATGGTGAAGCGGGCGATGACGGCGAAGATTGGGGCGCGCTGGATATCGAAGAGGCCGCGCCTGCGCCCTCCACGGTTCGGCGAACGTCGCGAACAGCCTCCGCCGAACCGGAGCCGCCGCCCTCGAAGGCGGACGGCAACGTCCTGCCACCGACCCTCGAGAAGGACGAGGCATCCGCGCCGGTCTCGCGCACCGCGGTCGACGACGCGCCGCCGGAATTATCCGAAGCGCATCCCGTCGTCCCGGCGCCGCAGCCGGATGCCGATGTCGCGCACCCCCTTGCGGCGCCCATCATCCCCCTCGTGGTGGAGTCGGCTGGATCCCCCGTAGCGCGCGCCACTGAAGAATCGCCGGCATGCTTCGTGACGATGGAGACCGGCAGCGCGGATGGCACGGCGGCGCCGGTCGATAGCGCGCCGGTGGCCGGCGCGCCGGCCACCCAACCGGTCCACGCCGATATTCCTGTCGCCGATCCGGTGGACGCGACGCCGGTCGTCCAGCTCGCCGCAATTGGCGACCTGCAGCTTGGGGAACCCGCGACCACGATGACGGACGACGCTATCCATCCGATCCACGTCCATATCGACCGGATCGATATCCGGCTGGACGTCGCCCCCGGCGCGCCGGTCGTTGATCCGCGCCGGCGCGCGGCGGCACCCGTTGTCGCCCTCGACGATTTCCTGCGGCGCCCGTCGGAGCGCGGCCAATGAGCGCGCGCTTTGCCATCCCGGCAACCAGCTTCGTGTTGAAGGCATTGATCGATGTCGACCTCGCGGTTGCCTATGCGGGGTTCGCGGCGCCCAAGGTTTCGATTGCGCCGCCGCCGCGTCCCTCGGCGACGCCTGCCCCGGCGGCGGCGGGCGCTGGCGCTCAGCCCGAAGCGGCCATGCTCTATCTGTTCCTGCACCATGTGACGCCGAACGCTGCCTATCGTTCGGCCTCGCTCGCCTATGTCGAGAACAGCGGGGAGCTGTCGGTGAAAATGCCGCTCGTGCTCGACCTCCACTATATGCTCGCCGCGACGGGCGCCGACCTTGAGCGCGAGACGCTGCTTGGGGTCGGGATGGCGGCGCTGCACCGCCATGCCATCGTCGAGCGGACCAAGGTCGCGAGCCTGCTCGGTGCGGTGACGATCCCGCCCAGTCCCACGAAGTTGATGGAGCGATTGACCAGCGAGCCGCTCGCCAACCCCGCGCATCATCCCGAACAGATCAAGGTCAGCCAGCACCCGCTCGACATCGACATGTCGACCAAGCTGTGGTCCGCGCTGCAATCGCCGATCCGCCCGAGCGCCTATTATCTCGTCACCACAACTTTCCTCGAAACCGACGAAAGCCGGATCGACGGTCGCGCAGTATCCGACGTTGTCATCGCGGGCCGCCCCAACGCCAACCCGGCGTCGGATGACGGCGAGGACGCGGTGATCGTCGTGAGCGACGCGCCGTGATGCGCGCCGGTGCCCCCTTGCTCGCGCTGGCCGAGGCAGCAGCGCTGGCGGCATTCGCGGGCGAGGACGCGGATGGGTTTGGGGCGTTGCTGCCCGCGCTCGCCCTCCAATCGCCTGACCATGCCCTGCTGCGTATCGCCGATGGCTTCGCGCTTGACGATGGCGAGGCGCAATTGATCATGCTGCTCTATGCGGCGGCCCAGTCCGAGGCTGTCGCGACCGCGGTACATGATACGGCGCGCACCGACCGGCGCGGTATGCCGCTGTGGCTGGCGCTACGGCTTTTGCCCGCACTCCGCCCTCACCATATGACGGCGTCGGCTCCTCTGATGCGCTTCGGCTTTATCGGGCGCGAGGCCGATACGCCGCCGATCGATGCCCGGATCTGGCTCGACCAAGCGGTGATCGACCGGCTGGCCGGCGGTGCGCCGCGCGATGCGGCGATCGCGGCGCGCTTTGCAGAGATGGTCCCTGGCGGCGAGGCGGTTTCGCCCGCGTTGCCCGCAGCGATGCACGACGCGCTGGCCGCGCGCGGACCCGACAATCTGTCGCCGCTTCTGGTCGGGATGTCCGATGGCGATGTGCTCGCCGGCGGCTTCGCGGCATTGGGTTTGCGCCCCTTTCGCCTGCGTGCGGCGGACATTCCCGCCGATCCCGAGGCGCGCGACCGGCTGGCACAGGCGTGGAGCCGTGAAGCCGCGCTCGACGGCGCCGCGCTGATCCTGTCGGTCGACGAAATGCACGCCGTCGATGCGGCCGCCTTCGCCGAAGCGGTCGCCGGGCATGTGGCGATCGCCGGATCGGTACCGTTGCCGCCGATGCGCCGCGCGCAGCGGGCGCTCGCGACGACGGCAACACCGCGCGACGCCGCGCTCGGTCGCTGGCGGCATGCGCTCGGCGACGTGCGTGCCGCGCGTCTGGGTACCGGCGTTGCACGCGTCGCGGCGCAGTTCCGGCTTTCGGCGGCGGAGATCGACGCGGTTGCCGCGCGCACCGCGCCGCTGATCGACGCGGCCGCCGATGCGGACGCGGCGATGCGCATCCTGTGGCATCATGCCGGTCGCGCCGGGCTGGCGACTCCCGTGCCCGGGGTCACGATCGTCGAGCCGGTTTACGACTGGGACGACATCATCCTGCCGCCGCCTGCCGAACAGGCGCTGCGCCGGATCGAAAGCCATGTCCGCCATGCCGCGCAAGTGTTCGACCAATGGGGTTTCTCGCGCGCGATGGGCGCGCGCGGGCGCGGGGTGGTCGCGCTGTTCGCCGGTCCCAGCGGCACCGGCAAGACGATGGCGGCAGAGGTGCTCGCGAGTTCGCTCGACCTTAGGATGATGCTGATCGACTTCAGCCAGATCATCAGCAAATATGTCGGTGAAACGCCGAAGAATATCGCCGCCGCCTTCGACGCGGCCGAGCGGTCGGGTGCGGTGATGGTGTGGAACGAGGGCGACGCCGTCTGGGGCGCGCGCGGCAGCGTCGGCCACGCAACCGATCGCCACGTCAATGCCGAGGTCGGCGACCTGCTCCAGCGGATCGAGGCGTTCGACGGGTTCACGATCGTGACCACCAATATGCGGCACGCGATCGACCCCGCGTTCCTGCGCCGCTTCCGCTTTTCGATCGATTTCCCGATGCCGGCGGCCGCCGAGCGCGTCCGCCTGTGGCAGCGGGCCTTTCCCAGCGAGGCGCCGGTCGAGGCAATCGACTGGCGGGCGCTCGCGGACCTGCCGCTGTCGGGCGGCAGCATCCGCGGCATCGCGCTGGGCGCCGCTTTCCTGGCCGCCGAGCGCGGCACCGCGATCGACGCCTCGCTGATCGAGGCCGAACTGGCCGAGGAGATGCGCAAGCAGGACCAGCCGATGCCTGCGATCGACTGGGCGGGGCAGATCGCCGCCGGGCCGGGGACGGTGCAATGACCGGCGGCGGCTTCCGGGATGTGCCCGCGAGCCTGTCGATCGGGCGCCTGACGATCACCGCGGCATCGCGCATCGAGGCGCGGCGGCTGGCCGACGCCCTTCCCGATGCGATCGCGCGCGCGGTAGAGCGGGAACGTGGCGGGGCGGCCGATACTTCGCTTCGCGCGGCGCCGGTCGATCATGTTACCGCCGAAATCCTGCGCGCGATCGCGCCGCGACTGGAGCGCGAACGATGAGGGCGCTGGCGCAGCAGGACTTGGTGATGCGCCCGGCGCCGCTGCCGGTTCCGCAGCGCACGCGTCCGGGGACGGTGCTCGCGCAGGCGAAATCGACCCTCGGTTCGGGCGCATCGACGCTCTCGGCCCCGCCGATCGTCGATGCGGGGCGCCCGCTCGATCAAGGGACGCGGAGCAGCATGGAAAGCGGTTTCGGACGGGATTTTTCGCATATCCGCGTGCACGACGACGCACGCGCGCACGACAATGCTCGTGCATTGGGCGCGCGCGCTTATGCCGCGGGCGACAATATCGTCTTTGGCGAGGGCGCCTACCGTCCCGAAAGCAGCAGCGGCCGCGCCCTGATCGCGCACGAACTGGCGCACAGCGTCCAGCAGGGCGGGGTACAGATGAAGGCCGACGGTCCGATGCCCCCGGCCGCCGACGCCGAACTCGAGGCGCAGGCGGATCGCGCGGCCGCGGCGGTCACCGCGGGACGCGCCGCTCCGGCGCTGTCGCGGATCGGAACGCCTGCCGTTTTCCGGGCCAAAATCGACGACCCCGCACCCTCGGGATCGGCCGCCAGGGCCGACGCTGGTCCGGCGGCGGGCTTGCCGAGCGGCTGGACGATCATCGAGCCGAAGCCCGCCAACCCGGGCACCGACCGGCTGGTCGTGGCGGTATCGGGCTTCACGCTCCCCGAAGTGAAGGGGCGCGGCCCGTGGGTGCAGCAGGTCTATGACATGCACAAGCCAGACCGGCTGATTTTCAGCCCGATATTCAAGGGCAAGGGTGCCACCGTCGACACATATGACAATGTCGCGGCCTATAAGGAGGGAAGCGAGAAATATAAGACGATCTGGCTGAACAAATATGGCTTCACGACGCTGAAATCGCTTGCCGCGGGGTTCAAGACTGCGGCGGCAAACAATGCCGACCTGAAAACGAAAATCGAAAAAAAGGAAGTTGCGGGCATCCTCAAGGGCTTTGGCAAGGAACGCCTGACTGACGCCAAATGCGACATCGACCATATCGTCGAAAAGCAGCTCCAGGGAACGAGTTCGCCGGCCAATCTGCAACTGCTGGGCTCGGCGAAGAACCAGGCATCGGGGCGCGAAACCTATCAGCAGCTGGTCGGTCTTGTCGGCATGCTGAAGGGGACGGATTATGGCCATGTTCGCGAATTGCAGCTGCGTTTCGTCGATGGCATCTCCGTCAAGCCCGACACCGATCCAAGCGACGGCAGCCAGATTATCGAAGAGGCGCTGCGCAACAAGATCGTGACCGGGACCGACGTGGTCCCGGCCAATGTCGAGGGCGATCCCGTCACGATGACGGCAGGCGGGGCGCCCGAAACCATGAAGGTCCGGCCGACGGGGCCAACTCCCATCGATTTCAATTTCAAGCGCATCGTTCCGGGAATGCGGCTGACGAGCTACAGCCGTACCAAGAAAAAGGGGGCGGGCCTCCCCGACGACATCGAGGCGGTACTCGACGGCAAGCTGGTCAAGACGACGGGCAAGACGAGTGAACTCGTCCAGCTCGACGCCATTCTTCAGAAAGAAACGCCGGCCGTCGCGGCCAAACCATCCGATGGTGCGGAAGAGGGCAAGGAGGCCAACGAGCGGCGGGTCGTGAAGCTGCGCAAGACGAAGCAGAATGAAAAGATCGAGTTTCACTACCCCTATCTGAGTCCCGGCTGGATCAAGCCCGAAATCGATGATGCCGGAAATGTCCGGGGCACCGGGGTGATCAAATCGTCGATCCCGATGCTGGGCGACGTGGGTATCAATTTCGGCCCCGACCTGCTCGAAGCGCGCGTTCCGATCCAGGCATCGAAACTGAAGTCGCCGATTCCCGGCCTGCGCTTCACCGAGGGCGCCTTCGCGCTCCAGCTGTCGCCGAATTTCGTTCCCAGCGGGACCGTGAAATTCGAAATCGGCCCGAAGGGCAAACCGATCATTCTGGGTGACGTGACCGCAAAGATCGCTGGCGGCGCCTTCTTGGCCGAAGGAACGATCGTCCCCGGTGTCGGGATTCCCGGCGTCAAGGAAGCCAGTGGCAAGGTCCGCTTCCATTCCGAGCAGGGCTGGTCGGGCGAGCTCAAGATCAACAGCACGTCCGTGCCGAACACGGTGATCGATGTGCGCGTGCTGATGGCGCAAAAGGGCGACAAGCTCGACATCGAGGCGGAGGGCGGCGCCAAGGTCACCGTCAACGACAAGACGTTCGACCTAACCGCCAAATGGGCCGACGGCAGCATCACCTATCGCGGTGCCGCGCGCTGGGAAAAACCTTTCAAGATCATCGATGCGATCGAGGCGAAATTTTACTACCGCGATGGGTATCTGAAGGTCACCGGAGGCGGGGCCTTTACCTTCCGCAACCAGTGGAAGGGCGACATCACGCTCACTTACGAGCGCTTCTCGGGCGGCGGCGTCAAGGTCGAGGGCGTCGCTAATGTCGATGTCGAAACGAAGGACAAGAAGGGCAAGGGATCGCTCAAGGGCGGGATTGACGAACGCGGCCGGCTGTTTGGTACCGGCACGATAATCTATCAGCTCACGCCGACGATCCAGCCCAAGCTGACCGTCGAGCTCAGCAGGGAAAATCACCTCAGGATCACGGGCGCGGTGACGCTCGGCCCGTACAAGATATTCGACCGGTACCCGAAGGACGGCAAGGGCGAGCGCGATCTGTTCAAGATCACGACCCCCGGATTCTCGATCCCGACGCCGATCCCGGCGGTCCGGGCCTATGTCAAATTTTACGCGGGCGTCGGCTACAGCGTTTTCTTCGGCCCCGGGATGGTCGAAAGCGTCAAGATCAGCGGTTCGTTCGACCCGCTGGAGGAAAATCCCAACATCACTGCCGACCTGAACGCGCGCTTCGTCTGCGAAGCGGGATTCGGGCTGAAGGGCGAATTCGGAGCGATCCTTGGAGTAGACGTCCTGTTCGGCGCCGGCGATGTCCATGGCACGATCAAGGTGATCCCCCGGATTACGGCGACCACCAAAGCCGATGTCGAAGCCAAGGGCCATTATGAGAAAGGCAATTTCACCGTCGGGATAAAGCCCGAGTTCAGCATGAGTCTCGACGCGTCGCTCGGCATCGGCGGCGCGGTGACCATCTCGGCGCTGTGGGGCCTGCTCAGCCACACCTGGGATTTCGATATCGCAAGTTTTACAGTCAATCTTGGCAAGAAGACCGTCAATTTCGGCGAGTTTTCGACGAGTTTCGGAAGCGGCAAGGAAATGCCCGACGCGACCGAAAAGGCCAAGCTGTCCGATGTCGACCCGATGGGCGTGATCAAGGACATTCTGGCGCGGCGGAACGCCAAGAGCGCGGCGAATCCCAATTACGATCCCGATGCCCGGCCGCCCCGTGACCATATCGGCAACAAGGTATGAGGTGCGCGCGATGACCAGCTTCCCCGGATCCCCGCGCACCCTGAAGGGCGGCTTTGTGCTGATGGATGCCGACGGCAAGGCGGTGCTTCGTACCGTTGCGTTCCAGTATAATCCCGACAGCCTGTCGCGCACCTTGACCCCGCGCGGTGCCAAGGTCGACGCCGGCGACCGGCTCGAAGGACTGCGGCTCGTCGGCCCCCCGATCGAAACGATCAAGATCGAGATCGAGATCGATGCGACCGACCGGCTGGAACATCCCGCGTCGAACGCCGATACCGTCGCGAACGGCATCGCGGCCGAGCTCGCGGAGCTCGAGATGATCATATCGCCCGCGCCCGACGATATCGCCGCCGCCGACGGCCTTGCGCGCAGCGGGACGCTGGAGGTGCTGCCGCTGCCGTCGCCTCTGGTGCTGCTGGCGCTCGGGCGCAACCGGCTGATTCCGGTGCGGATCACCGAATTGAGCATTGTCGAAGAGGCGTTCGATACGCAGCTCAATCCGATCCGTGCGCGCGTGTCGCTGGGTCTGCGGGCGTTGTCGATCGACGATCTCGCCTTCGGCAGCAAGGGCGCCGAATTGTTCATGGTGGCGGCGCGGCGCCGCGACCGGATGGCGAAACGCCGCCCGCCGAACATGCAGGCGCTGGGCCTGACGGGGGTACCATGACCGATTACTACGCCCCCAACAGCCGCTATCGCGGACTGGCCTTTCGCAGCGTGACGAAGGGCGACGGTACGACGGTTGAATTCGTCGGGCGGCGGATCATCCCCGCGCTGTCGCGTTACCGCGCGCTCACCCGCCACCGCGCCAGTGGCGACGAGCGCATCGACATGGTTGCGGCCGAAGCCTTTGGCGATCCCGAACTTTACTGGCGGATCTGCGATGCCAATGGCGACGCCGACCCCGGCGCCGCCGCGAAGCCCGCAGGCCGCCTGATCGTGATTCCCCTGCCGCTGGAGATTGCCGACGATGGCGACGCTTAGGGGAATCCAGCTCACCCTCCTGATGGGGCCGATCGCCGTCGCGCCGGTGCCGGTGGCGGTCATCGACGCGCTCGAAAGCGCGCAGGTCACATCGGCGGTCGGGCAGCGTTCGGGTTTCCAGATCAGCTTCACCTATTCGAAAACCTCGCCGATCGCGACGACGCTGATCCCCGCGGGCTATTTCGACCCGATGGTCCGCGTGATCCTCGTCGCGACGATCAACGGGATGCCAAAGGTGCTCGCCGACGGCCCGATCAAGCGGCAGGACGTCGTCGCATCGTCGCAGCCGGGCGAAAACCGGCTGACGATCACCGGCGAGGATGTCTCCGGCTATATGGACGTGATCGACTTTTCGGGTTTTCCCTTTCCCGGGATGCCGACGGTCGCCCGCGTCGCGGCGCTGATCGCCAAATATGCGCCGCTGGGTATCATCCCGCTGCCCATCCCCGAAATCTTCACCTCGATATCGCTTCCGACCGAAGCGATCCCGCACCAGCAGGGCACCGACTATCAATATCTGAACAAGATGGCGGCGGAGGCGGGCTATGAATTCTATATCACGCCGGGCCCCGCGCCGGGGACGAACACCGCTTATTGGGGGCCGCAGGTGCGGATCGGCCTGCCGCAACCGGCGCTGACCGTCGACATGGATCATGCCAGCAATATCGACAGCCTGTCGTTCAGTGCCGACGGCGCCGCGGCGGTCCTGCCCTATGGTTTCGTCAAGGCGGGCGGCTTCTCGATCCCCGTTCCGGTTCCCAACATCTCGTTGCTCGCGCCTCCGTTGGCTGTACGTCCGCTGATCCCGACGAAGACGAAGTTGATCGATACCGAACGGCACAAAATGCCCAAGGTCATGTCGCTGCTGCTCGCGCAGCGAGCGGCGACCGACCCGGTCACGGCAAGCGGCAGTTTCGATCTTGCACGTTATGGCAAACCGCTCGACGCGCGCAGCCTTGTCGGCGTGCGCGGGGCGGGGCTCGCCCACGACGGGCTCTATTATGTCCGCTCGGTCACGCACACGCTCGGCCGCGGAAGCTGGAAGCAATCGTTCCAGATGTCGCGCGATGGCTTGATCAGCAATTTGCCCGTGGTGCCGACATGAACGCCGGCCCCCGCTATTTTGGCAAGTATCGCGCGACGGTGCTCAACAATCTGGATGCCCAGAACCAGGGGCGCATCCAGGTCCAGCTCGGCGATCGTTATGGTCCCTTTCCCTCGACATGGGCGCTTCCGTGCTTGCCGCTTGCCGGTCGGATGTCGGCGTCGATGGTGTCCTTGCCCGCGGTCGGATCGATGGTCTGGATCGAGTTTGAGGCAGGCGATCCCGATTTCCCGATCTGGAGCGGCGGTTTCTGGCCCGACCCAGCGGGTTTCCCGATGGAGGCACTGCTCGGCGCAACACCCGCCAATCCCAATATCCACCTTCAGACGACATCGGGAACGACGGTCACCCTGTCGGACAATCCGATGCAGCAGGTAATGATCAAGACGGTTTCGGGGGCGATGATCAGCATCGGCGGGACGGGCGTCGTCATTTCCAATGGGCAGGGTGCGACGATCGCAATGACCGGGAAATCGGTCATCATCAACGAGGGTGCCCTGATCATCACTTGAGGAGGGGAAGGAGACAAAGATGCCAGGACCGGTTCTGCACACGGGCGCTTCCGCCACCTGTCCCCATGGGGGATCGCTGAACATCGTCGCCGCGAGCCCGCGGGTAAAGGTTTCGGGAATGCCGGTCGCCGTCTTGACCGACCAAGGCGTCGTCGCGGGCTGCGCTTTCACCGTTCCGGGCCCCAAGCCGCAACCCTGCGTGACGACCAAGTGGACGGTCGGGGCGACGCGCGTGACGGCGAACGGCCAACCGCTGCTGATCAATCCCTGCGTTGCCATCTGCCAGAGCGCCGAACAGATTCCCGGCGGCCCGCCGATCATTTCCAGTTCGCAGACGCGGGTCGTCGCGACATGAGCCGGCTGGCCTTCCCCTTTGCTCCGGCGCGCGACGGGCGCGCGGCAACCGTCGCTTACGGCAGCAGCGCGCATGTGCGCCAGATGCTCGAACTGCTGATCCTGACGATGGCGGGCGAACGGGTGATGCGCCCCGACCTCGGCAGCCCGGTACGCCAGCTGTTGTTCGGGGCGGGCGAGGGTGCGACGGCGATCGCGCTGGAAGCGGCCTTGCAGGCGACAATCAATCAATGGCTCGGCGATATGTTGACCCTCCACGAACTGACGGTCGATTTCGACGGCGCCGAAGCGATCCTCGAAATTCAGGTGGCCTATGAGGTCCACTCGACGCGGACCGACGACCGGTTCAGCATCCGGAAGGAGCTGACATGACGGTCGATCGGTATATCTGCTGCAACGACCAGCGCCGCACGCTGCTGACCAAACCGCCCGCCGATGCGGCCTTTACCGGGATCGATTATATCGAGGTGCGCTCCGGGGAATCGACGCTCGATCCGGTTTTCATCGACATTGTGCTCGTCAATGCTGTGCCCGCCGGATCGCCGCCTTTGACGACCGCCAACTTCGCGTTGAGCGGCGGCATACGCCACCCCGTGCCGCAGGATTTTGCGCTTGATCCGCTGGCGGGCGATGATCGGCATTTCACATTGCGGATCGCCAGCGGGCAGCTGACCGATTTTTCCAGCTACCGGCTTTCGGTGGTGCGAAGCGCCGACAATGCCGCCCCGCCGACCTTCTTCGACCCGCGCCTCGCCGCAGTCGACTTCTCGTTCAAGATCGGCTGCGCGAGCGATTATGATTGTGCCCCCGATTGCGGCGAGAATGACGATGCGCTGCCCGCGGATCCCTCCTTCGATTATCGCGTTCGCGACTATCAGGGTTTTCGCCGGCTGATGCTCGACCGGCTCGCGACGCTGGTGCCGGGCTTTCGTTCCGACGATCCGGTGGATTTCACGACCACACTGGTCGAAGCGCTGGCCTATCGCGCGGATCAGCTCAGTTACAAGCTCGACTGGGTCGGCACCGAGGCATTCCTGTCGACGGCGCGCAGCCGGACCTCGATCGCGCGCCACGCCCGCCTCGTCGATTATGTCGTCGGCGAAGGCGCCAGCGCGCGGTTGTTCGCGCGCTTCACGCTCGCCGACGCCGCCGACGATGGGTTTGAGCTGCCCGCCGCTACGCCGCTCTTGCTCGGCGAGGCCGGGGAACGCAGCGTCATCAAGGCGTCGGACTATGCCCGGCGCGTCGGCAATCCCCCTATCATATTCGAAACGGTCGCGGCGCTGCAGCTGTGGAGCTGGCGAGACAGCATGACCGTCCATAGCTGGGCCGCGGACGAATGCCGTCTTCCGCAAGGCGCGCTGGCGATCACGCTGGTCGACGGCAGCCAGGGCAGTGGCGCGCTGACACCGGGCGATTTCCTGCTGCTTGCCGAGGCCCGGTCGCCCGTAAATGGCCAAGCGGAGGATGCCGACCCGGCGCACCGGCATATCGTCCGCCTGACCCGCGTGACGCCGGTGACCGACGTGCTCCAGCCGCTCTTGAAACTGGTGACGGTCGAATGGGACGAGGCCGACGCCTTGCCGTTCGACCTGGTTATTCAGGCAAAGATAGAGCGCGATCCCGTCTCGACGGCGCCTTTTGCGGAGGTGGCGGCGAATATCATGCTCGCCGATCATGGCGCCTCGCTGCCTCCGTCGCCCGAGCTGGCTTTAACGCCGGCCGAAACAAGGGCGGTGCGGCCCGAATTGATGCCCGATGAGCCGCCTGACGAGGGAATATGGCGCCCGGTGCTCGATCGCGGCGATGTGGCGCGCATCGCACCGCTCGACCTCGACGATGCGGACGCGTCGGTGCCCGCCGCGCGGCTGGCGATCGCTACCCCGGGTACTCATGCGGCCGCCTTGCAACTCGACGATGATTTCCGATCATGGACGGCGCGGCCGGACCTTTTGGAAAGTACCCGCTATTCGCGCGACTTCGTCGTCGAACAGACGATCGACGGGCGCGTGGCGCTGCGTCCCGGCGACGACGTCCATGGCCTGCGTCCGACGGTCGGAATGCGTTTCAGCGTCAGCGGCCGGTTCGGTCGCGGGACCAAGGGTAATATCGGGGCGGATGCGATTGGCCAGCTGGTGCTGAAGGATGCC
This sequence comes from Sphingopyxis sp. LARHCG72, assembly GCF_052871675.1. NCBI lineage: Bacteria > Pseudomonadati > Pseudomonadota > Alphaproteobacteria > Sphingomonadales > Sphingopyxidaceae > Sphingopyxis > Sphingopyxis sp. LARHCG72. The sequence goes on from NZ_JBIXJU010000001.1 coordinate 1,031,725, forward strand.
GAGGCGGACAGACGGATCGCGGTGACCAATCCGCTGGCCGCGCGCGGCGGGGCGGATCCTGAACCGGTCAACGAGATCAGGATCAACGCCCCGGTCGCCTTCCGCCGCCAGGAACGCGCTGTGGTCGCCGACGACTATGCGTATGTCGCCCGCCAGCATCCCGGCGTCGCCGACGCGGCGGCGGTGCCGATGTGGACGGGGGCGTGGCAAACGATCATGCTCTATATCGATCGCAAGGGCGGTGCCGCGGTCGATGCGGCGTTCCGGGCCGACCTGCTGCGCCATATGGAAAATTATCGCCTGATCGGTTTCGATATCGCGGTCAGGGCGGCGCGGCTGGTGCCGCTCGATATCGAACTGATGGTGTGCGTCGCCCCGCACGCGCTGCGCAGCCATGTCGCGGCAGAGCTTCGCACGGTGCTGCGGCCCGGCAGCAGCGACCGGCCGGGCTTTTTCCATCCCGACAAATTCGATTTCGGCGCGCCGCTCTATCTGTCGCGGCTCGTCGCCGCTGCGATGGCGGTGGAGGGGGTCGAAAGCGTCACGGCGCGCAAGTTCCAGCGTTTCGGCCGGATCGCCGATGGCGAGATCGCCGCGGGGGTCATCAAGCCCGGCGCGCTCGAAGTGCTCCAGCTTTCGGACGATCCGAGCTTTCCCGAACAGGGCAGGCTTGGACTGGTGATGGGAGGCGGGCGATGAGCAGCGAAGCGGCCTGCGCGTGCGGCACCTGTGCAAGCTGTGGCGGCGCCGCCGCAGTTTCGCGCGCCGCGGTCGGCGACGCGCATCTTTTTCGCCAGGCGGCGATCCGGCAAAGGATGATGCGCAGCATCGCCGGCACGCGCATCGACCATGGCCGGCCGCTTGCCGGCTTGACGACGCGGGGGGGCGACGATCCGGCGATCGCGCTGATCGATGCCCATGCGGCGAGCCTGCACATCCTTGCCTGGTACAGCGCGCGGCTGGCGGCCGACGGATCGATCCTTTCGGGGCAGGATCGCGATGCGCTGGCGCGGTTGACCGGCCTTGTCGGCTATGTGCCGCGCCCGGCGCTGTCCGCGACGACGACGCTGGCCTTCACGGTCGACACGATGGCGGGATCGCCCGAAAAAGTCCGCGTCGTAAAGGGCAGCAAGGTCGCATCGGTGCCGGGGCAGGACGAAATGCCCCAGATATTCGAAACCGATGCCGAACTGACCGCGGTTGGCGCGTGGAACGCGTTGCGCCCGCACCAGGCGAGAGCTCCAGTAACGACCGACACGGATATGCTGTGCCTTGAAGGTGTGGGAAGCGCGGCCGCGATCGGCGATCTGGTGGCGGCGCCGCTGACCGCGACGGGGCAGGTGCGGTGGCGCGTCGGGCGCATCGCCGCGCTTGAACGCATATCCGACCCGTCGGTCGACGGCGCGCCGTTCACCTGCCTGCACCTGGCACAGCTGCGGACGATTTCGGGGAGCCCGGCGGCGGCGCAAGCCTATGCCGGGCGGGTCGTCATCCTTGGGCAAGCGGCATCGCCGTTCGGGGCGACCGCGCCCGACATCCGCGCGATGACCGACGAGATCAAATGCGCGTTTGGCGATGTGGGGGCATCGGGCGGTGAAACCGCCGAAGAGCTGCACCGGATGTGCAATCCCGATGCTGTGACCGAATGGGCCAACTTTTTCGTGGGGACGGGAGGTAGCTTCGGCAGCAAGAAGGGTGCCGAAACGAGGAAGCTCGATCTCGACGCTGTCTATCCCGGAGCGGTTGCGGGGCGCATCTGCATTTTTACGCCGCCAAGGATTGCCCGGACCGAAGAAGTGCCGATCGAGGAAACTCTGGCCCGGATCGACTATGTCGAGGAGCGAGCGCGCAGCGACTTCCTGATCTCGGCCAAGGTGAGCCAGATTACGCTCGACAAGATCGAACTCGATCCCGCCGCGGGCAATAGTTTCGCATGGTTCGTCCGCTCGCTTGCGATCAATATCGAGACCGAGGTGCAGCGGCTCTATCGCCCGCCCGTCGATGCCGCGCTTCCCGGCACTGCCGACAGGCTCGAGATCGAAGGGGCGGCGCTGCTGCCGGTAGGACGCCGCGTCGTTCTGACCGGACAGCGATGGATGAATGAGGCGGGCAGGGAGGGCGAGATCGTCAGCGAGGTTGCGACGATCGCCGAAGCCACCATATCGAATGGCCGCACCATGCTGCGGTTCGAGCGTCCGGTGAAGATGCGCTTCCGGTCGACGACGCTTCGTCTGCTCGGCAATTGTATCGGCGCATCGCATGGCGAAACCCCCGTGCAGGGCGCCGAGATCATCGGTTCGGGCGATGCCGGGCGCCGCAACCAGCGCTTCGCCTTGAAAGGCAAGCCGCTCAGCCATGTGCCCGCGGCGACCGCACGCGGCTATGCCCCGGCCATCGAGGCGCGCGTGGACGGACGGCGGTGGCACCATGTGGCGACATTGGCAGGACACGGCAGCGACGATCATGCCTTTACCCTGCGCACCGACGGCGAGGGGGCGAGCGTCCTGCAATTCGGGGGCAGCCTGCCGAGCGGCCTGCACAATGTCACGGCGCTGTATCGCACGGGGGCAGGCCGCGCGGGCAATCTGGCCGCCGGGCGGCTGACGATGGCAATGGCGCCCGTCGCGGGCATCTCGAAGATCGACAATCCGGTGCTTTCCGAAGGGGGAAGCGACCCCGAGGCGATCGACGTGCTGCGCCATGCGGCGCCGCAGTCGGTGCGGACGCTCGACCGCGTCGTCAGCCTGTCCGACCATGCGGCCTTTGCCGCGGCCTATCGCGGGGTCGGCAAGGCGCTGGCGACCGAGCTGTACCAGGGGATGCGCTCGTTCGTCTGCCTGACGATCGCGACCAGCGACCTCGCTTCGCCGGCACCCGATTCGGACATCGTGACCGGCCTCGCCGATGAGTTGAAGCGAGTGACGGTCCCCGGACGCCAGGTCCGGATCGAAGGGTTCGACCTGATCCACCCAACCATCGCGATTGCCCTGGCGACCGACCCCGACCTCGTCCGCGCCGATGTCGAGACGGCGGCACGCGCGACGCTTGCCGAACGTTTCGGTGCCGATCGCAGGCCGTTCGGCCGCGGACTGCATCGCAGCGAGATATTGGCCGCCGTCCAGGCGGTTCCGGGCGTCGAGGCGGCGCAAATCAGGGCCTTCACACTTGGCACCGGGCATCCGGCGGAAAGCGAAGGCCGACTGTTGTGCCCGGCACCGTCGATTGATCCCGATACTGGCGCGCTGCTGCGCGCCGGCCTGCTCGCGCTCGATCCAGCGCGCCTCGCCTTTGAGGAGCTTGTCCTATGACCGAGCCGGCTGGCAGCGCGCGGATCAAGGCGGAGGGCCAGCGTCTGTTCGCGCTGTTGCCTACGCATATCCAGACCGTCGATGCGGCACAGGGTTATCCGCTGCGCGCTTTGCTCCAGGTTCTGGCGTCGGGGGTGGTCGAGGTCGAAGGCGAAATCGACGCCCTCTATGACAGCATGTTTGCCGAAACCGCGCCCGAAGCGATGCTGCCCGATATTGCGGCGCTGATCGCGGCCGAGCCGCTACAGCCATTGCCCCCGGGGACCGGACAGAGCATGCGCGCCTATATCGCCAACACGATGCGCTATCGGCGGGGCAAGGGGACGGCGAGGGTGATCGAGGCGCTGGCCAGCGATGCCGGCGGTTTCGGCGCGGTGGCGGTCGAATATTATGCGCGGCTGGCGCGCCTTGCGCATATGGCGGACATCCGCCCCGATCGTCCGGGGGCAGCATCGCTGATCGCGGGCGGCACGGCGGCCGCCACCGCGACCGCGTTCGACCAGCTTCCCCGTCTCGTCGACGTGCGGTCGATCGCGCGAACCGGCGGACGGCACCATGTCCCAAATGTCGGCGTCCACTTGTTGCGCCCCGTCGCGCCGACGTTCGACGCGGCGAAAGGAGTGGGTCCCTACAGCGAGGCCGATCTCGCGGCGGTTCCGCTGGCACGGCCGTGGCGGATCGGCGGGCAGGCGCCCGCCGGATATTTCCAGCTCGCCCCGGTCGACGGCGAACGGTTGCGCCTGTTCAATCCCGACCGGCGCTCGCAGGACGCGAATGGCCGCGTCGTCGAAAGCGATCTCGCCGACCGGCTGCGCCGGCTTCCTCTCCATCTGGAAACCGAGGAACTGCGGGAGAGCGCGCTCGAAGGCCGCGATCCGCGCCTAGCATCGTCGCCGTGGTTCGACGGGCTGGCGCGTCCCTTTGCCATTTACCTCGGCCGCGAAGTGGGCGGCGCGATGCAATATCGCCGCGTCCCCCCGGCCGAAATCCTGATTGCCAACCTAGACGACCCGCCAGCCAATCTGGGCGACCGGCCCGCCGCAGAGCGCGCGCATCGCTGGTTCACCGGCGACGCGGCAGGGCCGCAGCAGCATGATGGGAACAGTGCCATCGCGTGCGGCTTCGATCCGGTGACCGGCCGGCTGATCGTTGCAAACACGGCACCGGGATATGCGGTCGAAGCGGTGCGGATCGCCTATGCAACCGGGACCGGACGCGAAATTGGCGCGGGGCCGCACGATCGCAACGACGCCGACGTCCCTTTCGAGGTGATCGACAAACCGTCGGGGAGCACGCTCGTCTGGCTGGTCGGCGCGTCCGACGATCCCCCGCCCGCCGGGGTGAATGTGGCGGCGTCGCTCGCGGCGGCGCTGACCGCATGGAACGGACAGGACCGCACCGGAAAGCGCGGATTGATTGTGCTGCACAATTGCGGACGCGCGATGGGCGGGAGCTGGTCGATCAAGCTTCCGAAGGGCAGCGAATTGCATATCGTGGCGGCGCGCTGGGTCAGCCCGCAGGTTCGCCCGGGCATTGATCCGGACGCCGCCCGGCTGGGGTATGTGGTGCGGCAGGCGCGGCAGTTCGCGGTCGAGGCACGACTGCGCGTGAAGACGCAGACCGGAGGTGCCGGGCGGCTGGTCCTCGACGGGCTTATCCTCACCGCAGGACTCGAACTTGAGGCCGACAGCGTGTCGGACCTGCTGGTCCGCCACTCGACGCTGCGCGCACCGGGCAGCTCGGCGCTGAAGTCGGTCGGCAGCCTTGCCGGCGCGTCGATCGGGATCGACCATTGCATCACCGGAAAGATCGAACTCGACGGCAGCCAGGGCGGGCGGCTGTCGGTGCACGACAGTATCGTCAGCAGCGACGGTGCCCTTGGTATGGCGATTGCCGCCAAAGGGATCGACGCCGATTTCGCCAACCTGACGCTGATCGGCCCGGCGCATGTGAAATCCGTCGAGGCCACCAACGGCCTGTTCGTGGGTCCGGTGACCGCCGAGCGGACGCAGGCGGGATGCGTTCGCTATAGCTGGACAGCCGACGGCTCCTCGCTTCCGCGCCGCTTCCGCTGCCAGCCCGACCTCGCGCTCGCTGCGGCCGCGGAGCGGAAGGGCGACGCGCTCACCGACGAAGAAAAGGCCGACATCCGCCTCGCGGCTGCGCCGACCCTGCTCGACACCGCGCTCGACGAGCCGACGCTCGCCATGCTCCATCCGATGACCGGCGATGCGATCGCGCGGGGCGGCGAGGGCGAAAGCGAGATGGGCGCCTTCTCGCGCTCCGCAACCGCGCTCCGCATGGCGAATGTGCGCAGCCTTTTCGACGACTATCTGCCGTTCGGCAATGAAGCCGGACTGATCGACGACACGCGTTCAAGCGCGGTCAGTATGCGAAGGAACCGGCCATGACGATACGCAGCGACGCCACAAGACTGCGGATTCCGCAGCGCGACGCCCGTCAGTTGCGCGCCGTCGTGGCGCGGCAGGGGCAGGTGCTGCTCGACGCCGATATCAACGGGCAGGCCGAAACGCTGCTCGCGCGCATCGAAGAGGAAGCGCGCGATACGATGGGGTCGCCCGGCCGGCTGGTCGTGCCCGCGGGCACCGGCGCCTTCGCCGCGACGATCGCTGGGTCGCCCGCAGTCGTCTCGATCGGTGCGGGGGATGCCTATCTCGACGGCTGGCGCGTCGAGAATATCGCGGCGTGCACTCTCGCCGGTCAACCGCACCCCTATACGGGAAATGTCGGCGCCACTGCGGCGCTGGTCCTGAAGGCGCTCGTCCGCCATGTCGACCCGGTCGAGGACAGCAACTTTGCCGACAGCGCATTAGGCGATGCGCAAGCGTCGGGGCGATCGATCAACGACTGGCGCGTTTTCCCGCTGACCCCGGCCAATAGCGCGGCGACGTGCGACACGATCCTGTCAGACGACAATTGGCGCGCGATGGCGCTGCCGTCGTCGGGCAAGCTAGCCTTCATCAAAAAGACCGGTGGATCGTCGACCGATCCCTGCTCGCTGACGCCCGGGGGCGGCTATACGCGCCTCGAAAACCTGCTCTACCGCGTCGAGGTGCACGGCGGGAACGCGCTCGAGCAGACCGCCGACGGGCCGCGTTTCGGCCTCGACGGGCTGAAGCTGAAACTGTCGCGCCGCAACGCCAGCCTGATGGTGCAGGTGAGCGAGGTCAACGGACGACGCCTGACGGTGACGCCGCCTTCGCTGGATCCGCGCAACTGGTTCGCGCCGGGCACCTATGCCGAAATCCTGTCGATCCACGACGACCTCGACGCCGCCCCGGCGGTCACGCCCGAACGGTTGTTCCAAGTGGCGCTGGCGAACGACGACAGTGTCACGCTTGTCGAGCCGGCGAGCGGCGCGGTCGCCAACACCGGCGTCAGCGACGACGGCACGTGGTTCCTGCGCCTGTGGGATGCCATCCCCGCCGGAACGAACGGCACGCCGGTCGGGATGGCCGCGGCCGCGCTGGCGCCGAACGGCAGCGATTCCGCCGTGATCGATCTGGGCGACGGGCTGACGATCCAGCTCACCGGCGGGGCGGCCGCGCGCTTCCGCCGCGGCGATTACTGGACCTGTGCGGTGCGCGCCGACGGGTCGATCGCGTGGGACAGCGGCAATCTGGCCGACATCGCCGAAACGCCGCATGGGCCGGTGGTTCGCTACGCGCCGCTCGCGATGATCAAGGCGGCTGAGATCGAGGATTGCCGTATCCCGCTCGCAACACTGACCGACCGGGCGCTGCTCTATCGCGGCGGCGACGGGCAGAGCGTGTCGGCTGAAAATGCGGCGGGGCACGTCCCGCTGCCAGCCAAGCTGCGCGTCGCGGTGATGCGTGGGCAGACGCCGGTCGATGGCGAGCGCGTCAAATGGGAATTCCTTGGCCCGGCCGGTCGGACCGGGAAACTGGAAGCCGGGCCGAACGGCCATGTCGCGGCGTTCGAGCAGGTGACCGGACCCGACGGGCTGGCCGAAGTCAGATGGTCGCTCGATCCCGCCGCGGCCGACGAGACCCACCAGGTACAGGCCAGCCTTGTCGGCGGCCTCGCGCCCGGAACCCCGCCGATCATCTTCTCGGCGCGCTTCCACACGGACGGCGATCATGGCGGCTGTTCGACCTATGTGATCGAGGAGGGGAGCAATTGGGTCGAGACATTGCGGTTCATCGACTATGACGAGGATGTCGCGATCTGTTTCCAGCGCGGGACCTTTTCGACCTCGCTGTTCGTCGAACTGAACGGCAAGGGCAATGTCCGCATGTCGGGGGCGGGAGACGGGACGCGCATCGTCGCCAAAAGGGGCGAATGTGCGATCCTGTTCGACGGCTTCGCCAGCGTGACGCTGCGCGACCTGCGCGTCGAAACGCTCGATACACCGCACGCGCCGACCCCGCCGAAGTCCGATGTCGAGGCGTATGAAAAAATCGACGCGATCAGGCAGGATCGCAAGGGCTCGATCACGATCCGCAACACCGCGATCGTCGATGTCAGCGACATGACGCTGCGCTGCGGCGGGGATATCGAGACCGGGCGGACGTGCCTGACCGTCGCCGGAGATAAGGCGAAGCCCAGCCCGCTGGTCCGCGTCATGCGCAACCGGCTGATCACCGGCTATCTCCAGGACGGCATTTTGGTCACCGACGCCATCAACACGATCGTCGCGCAGAACGAACTGGTTGTCGGCGGGCGCGGCAGCAAGCTCAACGACAATCGGCTGATCCACAGCAAGGCGTGGGCGAAAGCGGTCGCGAAGGCGCTGGTGCGGCGGGTTCGGGGGGGCGACGCCGACACGCGCCGCGACCCCGACGACCGCCGCATCCTGTCGTTCGGCGATTTGCAGGCGGTCTTCCCGTCGTCGGTGCCGCAGGCCGAATGGGATCTGATGCTCCGCGCCAATCCGCTCGTCGGCGATACGACCCCGGCTGCAATCACCGCGCATGTCGAAAGCCTCGCGCGCCGCGCGGCCGAGTTCGAGACGGGGACCCCGACGGTGCGGCGCTTTGTCGCGCAGGGGCGGCGGCGCACCGCGACGCTTGCCGACGGCGCCCGCGAAGAGGCGCTGCTGTCGGCGCTGCTGCCGGGCGGCGTCGAGGTCGCGACCGGGCGGGCCGCCCGTCCGACGCGCCGGCCGCCGCGCCGGACCCGGAACGGACCGCTGGTGGTCGAAGGCGACTATCTGATCTACGGTAGCGTCACCGCGCTGCTCGACACGCCCATCGCGCTGGAGGACTGGCAGGCGCTGTTTGCCGACGACGCGGTCTATACGCTGAACGAACCGCGCGACATCGACGGCTTTGCCGAACGCCTGATGGCGGTCGCCTATGTGATGGCGACCGACAACCGGCTGCGTGCGCGCCACCGAAATGTCGACCAATGGTTCCGGGCGCACGCGATGCCGGCCACCGCGGCGGCGCGGCAGGGCATAACATGCGGCGGCGGGCATCTGGGCGAGGTGACCATCGAGGGCAATCGGATTTGGGGTTTCCTGCAGGGCGTCCACGTCGGCGTCAGCGCGAATGACGACAAGAAGCAGATCGCGCAGAATGTCCGCGTCAGCGACAACGCGCTCTATCTGCGCGCTCCGTCGCGGGCGCATGAACGTTCGTCGGGGCTTTTCGTCGGCAACGTCGCCACATTGCGCATCGAACGCAACCTGCTCGACTGGGCCGACGATCAACCCGATGCCGACACCCGCTTTCGGTTTGGCATCCGCGTCCACGGGCATCTGGGGCATTTCATCATCATTGCGCAGAACCGCATCGGAATTACCGACATGGAAAAGCAAGAGGGTGGCTTCGCCTTCGTCGGAATCCGGGTACACAGCGTCGACCGGATTGATAAAGCTGGCGGTTATCTCTGGCTCGCCGCCGAGAATCTGGTCGCCGGGGTGCCGCCGCACAATGTCGTGCACGGCGATCCGCCGATGCGAAAACGCGACAATGTGCCGGCTTGAGCCGCTATTGCCGCTTTGTCCGCCGGCTCGCCTGTGCTATAAATGCGGAAGCGGCGCTATGCGTGGCCATCCAGCATGACAATTTGTCCGGCTGGAACGGTGGCCGGTCTGGTCGAGTCCGTTAGCGACGTGGGGGGTCAGGTTTAGAGCCGCCCCCCCACAGTCTTCCTTCACCCGCTCCTGTCGCCGACACGCAACAGCGCGTCCTGCCGCCCGCGCCGCGCGACCGGACGATGATGCACCGCATTGAAGCGGCGCATTGCCGCCTTTATGGTGGCGCGGCAGCATCCGCTGCCTTTCGCAATAACGGTCTGTTAACTGATGGCGGTTGACTAAGTGCCTATTTGAAAGCGCACAAATGGTCATAACCGCATATCTTGACGATCAGGAACCGCAGGGCGGAAAGCGGCGGAATGCACGGCGAAACCTGCGCCTCCAGACCCAGGGTATCAGCGCCGCGCGCGGTGCGACCGAAGTCCTTATTCACAATATATCGGCGTCGGGCCTGCTGCTTGAAAGCGAGGCCGCGTTGGCGCCGGGCGAGGAAATCGCCATCGAGCTGCCCCATGCAGGGACGACGGCGGCGCGCGTCGTGTGGGCGAGCGGCCGGCTTTACGGCTGCGAATTCGACGTTGCCCTCTCTGCCGGCGCGCTGAGCGCGGTCGAACTGCGCAGCACGGTCAGCCGCGATATCGCCTCGTCCGACAAGCAGCTGGCTTCGCCGCCGGCGGAGGATTTCGGTCACCGCCTGAAACAATTGCGCAAGGCGAAGGGGCTGACGCAGGCCCAGATGGCGTCGCAACTCGGGGTCAGCATGCCCGCGATCTGCGCGTGGGAAACCGGCAAGGCGCGCCCGCGCGATGCCCGGATGAAGGCGCTGGCGAATGCGCTGGGAATTCCCATGTCCGAACTGTTCGGACCCGATGTTCCCGAAATGCTTGAAGATCTGCTCGCCCGAAGCCGCGAACAAATTGCCCGGGTCGTCGGGACGACGCCGGACAAGATACGGATCATGATCGAAATATAGGAAGTGATGCCTGCCTTTGGGACCTGCCCGGCAAGGTTAAGATATTTAACCATGGCGATTAAACACAACTTTAGACGGGCGGTCTAGAGCGGTTCCTGAAACAGGAGGCTAGCTATGCCAAGGGCAGGATTTAACCGGAGCGCCGCAGTGCTCGTCGCGATCGCAGCGGTGGCAACGCCTGCTTCGGCGTCGGACGGGGCGTCGCTCACGATCTTCGCGCGCGTGCCGACGGTGTGCCAGGTCAGCGTGGCCGCCAGCCCGGCACAGCCGTTCCGCGCCGGGACGAACAACCTTGGCGTCATGACCGAGCTTTGCAACAGCATGGCGGGCTATACGGTGACGCTGAACCACCCGGCCGGGCTGACCGACGCCTGGGTCGAGGTCGGCAATGCCCGGGTTCCGCTTTCCGCCACGGCGACGCACACGATCATCGTCGACGCGGCGTCGGCGGAGTTTCGCGAACGGCCGCTGCGGCTGGTCCTCTCCGAAGACGACACGCTCGACGGGGATATCGCCTTCAGTCTCGATGCCCAGCCCAAAGGGCTCGTTTTCTAGAAGGTCGCTAATCGAGGCTGTCAGCCCCGCGTGGCCGAACATCCTTCGCCGCCCGAAAGGCCAAGACGCGGCGCAAAGGTCAGCGTGACGATATCGCTGTAGGCGCCCGCCGGCGCCTTGCGCAAATCGTCACCGTTGAGCTCGACTTGCAGGGTGTGGCCGCGCCCGCCGGGCGCCGGCGTGCGGTCGCAAACGATGCGTGAGCGGTCGGACACCGCGAAACCCGACAGTTTCAGGCCATAGGGCACCGCCGCGTCGTCGCGGTCCGATCGCTTCAACGCGCCGCGCTCGGTGTCGACGCGGATATCGTAGGGAATGGTCGATTGCGCCGTCACGGTCAGACCGCGAATCTGGTTTCCGCCGGTCGCATCGATCTCACCGAAGTCGATACGGCCGCGTCGAATTCCGGGCGAACCGACAAAAGTCGAAATCCGTTCGGGTACCCGCAGGTTCACGGCGACCTGCCCACCCGTCTGGATGCTGCGGTCGATTTCGTCGCGGCCGGTATAACAGATGAAGCGAAGCTCGAGCGGCTGGTAATAGTCGCCGGCGCCGATGCCCTGGCCCGCCGGGACCTGGATGCGAAATGTCTCGTTGACGCTATCCCCCGACCGCGACGGGCCGAACTGGATCAGCGCGCCGTTGGTCGCGTTGGGCTGCTCGGCGCCGGAAACGAAAACGATCCGCCCGCTGTCGCGTGTCCAGCGAATATCGTATCGAACCGCATCGCCGCGACCGAGCGCCGCGCCGCGTTCGATACGGCCGGGATCGGCCAGAACGACGCGTACCGCGGTAATGTCGGGATCGAGGCGCCGGGTGCGCAGCGTGAAGGTCCGCTCGACGCCTGCGGGGCTGAACGGGTCATATTGGAGGCTGAGTTCGCTCGACGATGCGCGAAAATCGGCGCAACTGGCCAATGCGGCCTGCGGCACCGTGCCGGCGGCGGCCGCGATCAGGATCATTGCTGGCGTTTTCATTTCCGTTCCTCAGGTTCCAGGACGCCGCCGCGTTCCATTCCGGTGCTGGCTGCGGGAATTTCGATGCGATAGATCGCGGTGCCGTTCGGCGTCGGCATTTCGATACGCCAGCGGCCCGGGCGAAGCCCCTGGACGGCGAAGCGGCCCGACCGGTTGGTGAACATACCAACCGGTTCGCGATCGGGCAACGCATCCTCATAGGCATAACCCGCGACCAGGCTGAGCGGCTCGCCGCGGCCGTCGAGCAACTGGCCCATATAGCTGATGAAATAGTCCGAACCGATCTCGACGACATGGCCCGACCGATAGGGCGGCTGGAATTGCAGGATGCCTGCCCCCAGATCATAACCGGCCTGCGCTTCGGGAACATCATAGCTGAGCAGCCGCGGCGTATGGGCGTTCAGTTCGGGCATCACCGCGCCACCGAAAGCCCCCGATCGCGCAGTATATTCGTTCCTGCGCGGGTCGAGGTAGATGGCCGTCTTGCCCAGCGATTCGTGCTTTTTGACGATCGCAAAGCTGTCGTAGATCGGCCGCGAGAGGGCGACGGTTCCGTCGGCAAAGGCCAGCGAGAAGGCGCTGCGAAGCGATGTGCGCTGGTCGATGATTCGCCCGCTGTTCGAGAAGGAGGTCAGATGCGATGCACCGACTTCGGCTCGGTTCGCGATCATGCTGAAGTTGGCGTTGGCGCCGACCGAATCTTCCACACGATCGATATTCACCGAACCATTATAGGATCCGACGCCCGTGCCGCTCGACCGCTGATAGCCGACTCGTGCGCGTTCGCGGCGCGTATCAAAATCCGCCGTTGCGCTGGACTTGCGGTCGAAGCGATAGGTGAGCGAGAACCGCAGGCCGAAACCGGAGCGCTGCTGGCGATCTTCGTACGACGCCTCGGTCGTGAGCAACAGCCGCTGATTGGGCCGCCAGCCATGGGTCGCGCGGAACGACGACTGATTGGGATTGGCGCCGCGGCCAACCGAATAAAAGGCGTCGGCGCTCACATAATGTTTTGCGCCGAGCGATTGCGAAAAGGTTGCGCCAAACTCGTAAGCGAAGGGATTGTTCGCGACAATTGCGCCCGGCGTTGCGAATTTACGGCTGATCGTCTGGAAAGTCGCGGTCAGCGAGCGCGAATTGTTGTTCGACCCCAGCTGCGTGAATTCATATCCGACGTTAGCGGCATAGCCGCTGCCGATCCCCTCGTTCTTCGATCCGGCAAGATTGAACGCCAGCGTTCCCAATGGTGCTGCCCAGACGATTTCAGCCCCGCCGACGCCGCCCTTGTTGGTCAGCTGGAAATTGCCGCCCGCGGTCAATTCGTCGGTCAGGCCGCGGCGATAAAAGCCTGAAAAAACGGGCCTGTCGCTATAGCGGCGCCCGTTCAGGCTGAAGGGCGCCTCGACACCTGCATAGAGACCGAATTCGGTCAATCCGGCGGCGAGAAGGGTGCGATCGAAGTTCAGCGAAAAGGACACGACCTCTTCGCGTCCCGTGTCGTCGCGAATGATCAGCCGGACGTCGTTCGACCCCTGCGCGAAGGGGAAATCGCCGATGTCGTATGTGCCGGGGTTCAGGCGCGTCTGCTGGACCGTTTGCCCGTTGACGATCGTCTCGATCGTCGACGGGCGGGTTAGGGTGAAGGACCGCTGCCCGCGCGGCTGGATGTTCCGCTGCGGCTCGAGGTCGGCATAGACGCGCACGATCGAAGCGCCCGCCATGGGCGACGCGCCCGAGAATCCGCGCGAGATCGGTTGCAGGTCGCCGGCGGTGTAGCGTGCCGTGCGGCGCAGGTCGTCATAGACGAGGCGTGTGCCCTCGCGCCGGAACCGCCGCTGGATGCTGGCTTCGTTTTCCAGCACGAAACCACCGAGGCGCGCCGCGCTGTCGAGGATGATATTGGGCGTGGAAAGACCAGTATCCTCGCCTTTGTGGACATAATCCGCATTGATGGCCGCGGTCACATAGGCCGAGAAATTCGCCGGCGCCACGATGGGCCCCGACAAGGGATCGATCGTGCCGGACACGCTGATCATCTGTCGCGGCCGGAGCGCCGGGTCGACGTCCAGCCGCAAGCCGAAGTTCGACGGGTCGTAAGTCAGGCGGACGCCGAGGCCGGCCAGTTCGGTCGTTGGGATCGTGTAGCGATCGCCGATCGCCACGGTCAGTTGTTCCAGCGCTTCCGGAGTCAACACGCGTTGCAGCATCGGCAACAGCATTTTTGCGTCGATGAGGATCCGGTCATCGGTCGTTAGCGTGTATGAGATGTCGCCGAGGATAAACTCATTGTCCAGCAACGGCCCGCCCATCGGGATGTCGCGGCCGGTCGGGTTCAGCCGCTGTGTCGGTTGCTGGGCGGCGGCCGCGATGCCGAGTGGGGCGGCGCCGGCCATGCCCGCGGGCAGCGGGCCCGGCGCATTGGCTCCGGGCGCGATATCCCCGGCCGCCAGTCCCGCCACGGGGTGGGACAATATAAGCCCTCCCAGGGCCATCAGGCTGGAACGGGAACGGCGCACGGTCTTCAGTTGCTTCCGGCCAGTGCCAGTTCGATCGACAGGGTTCCGGCCGCTTGCGGCAGTTCAACATTGACGGGCAGGATGCGGCTCTGGCCGGACGGGACAAGGCCCATCCCCATGCGCTGGCTGATCTCGTCGGGTTCAAAGGTTTTGCGGAAGACCTCTTCGCCACCGGCGCCACGCTGGACGATCGTCATGCGCCGCTGGCCGACATAGGCATAGGTGGTCCCGTCATTCCTGATCGTCAGGACGGGGCGCGGCTTGCCATTGGCATCGAGATCGATGCGCGCTTCGGCGACATGCAGTTCCGACGTTGCCGAAGCAGCGCCAACGCTGACGAGGATCTTGAAACGATGCAGGACCTGGATCGCATTCTGGTTTTCGGACAGCGCGACCGGCAATTGGGCTGCGGTCACATAGAAATGCTTGCTTTCCTTGAGGTCGGGTTCGCCGACCCACTGGACGCGAAATGCCTGTGTCTGGCCGCCGGGAATGGTCGCCTGGGCCGGGAAGATCAGCAGGTCTTCGGCCTCTTCATCCTCGATTTCCTGCAGCTCGCCATTCACGATGCGAATGGGATGCGCCGTCAGTTCCACGGGGACGGTTTCGGGAAATGTGTTCTGCAGGCTGATGATCGCCGACGCGCGTCGGCCCGCCGACTGCAGGTCGACGATAACGGGCTGCACGTTGATCGCTACCACCGGCACGACAAGTGCCAGCAACAGGAGGACGGCGATGACGCAAGCCGCCCAAGGGCGCGAGAGACGCGGAAGAGTGAAGGTCATATTTTTGGATTCGCGAAAATATCCGGGGGCAGGGCGAACCCTGCCCCCGGAAAAATGTTACGACGCCGGCGTCAGTTCGATGGTGACATAGCCGGTGTAGTTTCCAGCGATCAGCCGACGATCGGTGAGCGACGACCAGTTGGTTGCAACCGGGCTGGTGCCGTTCGACGAAGCGACGGCGTCGCCCTGCGATGCTGCCTTCACGAATTTGATGTGCGTGTTGGCGTCGCCGGCGCTCGTGTGGCCGCCGAAGGGCACGCCAACGGTCGAGGCACCCGCGACCGACGTCGTGTCGAGCGGCAGGCCGTTGATCGACGTGTCGAGGTTGTAGCGGACATGCTGGGCATAGCCGCCGGTCGTCGTGCTGGTGCCGCTGAAGCCAACGAGCGAAAGCACGGCGCGCTCGACCTTAACCTGGCTGCCTGCCTTGTTGCAGAAGGGGATGACCTTCGCCTGGTTCAGCTTCGACGCGATTTCTTCGGTCACGTTCGAACGGACCTTGGCATCGGTGCCGGTGATGTCTTCGAGCGAGATCAGCGACGACGAGGCCGAGATGCCGCACTTGCTGGCGACTTCGGCGTTGATGTTGATCGTTGCGGTTTCAGCAGCCGATGCAGCGCCGGCAGTCGCGGCGAAAACGACGGCCGTGCTGGCCGCAAGGATGATACGCTTCATAATATTCAACTCCTCTTAAGTTAAATGACGTCCAGGAATGTGGACGCGGGTAAATCGAGGCCGGCAGATGGCCCCATCGGCTTCGCCGGTGCCCGCGAAGGGCTTGTCCGGCGTGTCAGCGACGCGTCGACCCGCGCGCCGCACTTCGTGGAGTGGGTCCGCATTATCCGCGAGGCCCCACCACCAGAATCAATGTGTCCTTGTATCGGCCGGCGGCGAGCCGGCGCGGGAGTGTCGACTGGGCGGGCCAGTCGATCGTGATGATCGCGTCGCGGCCGACGCTGATCCCGCGGCCCGACTTCAGACCCTTGCCCGCGCGCGAGGCGGCAAAATCGCAATTGCCGTCGCGCGACAGTTCGCCCGACCGGCACCGCTCGCTGCGGACGATGCCGCGGTCGGTTTCCAGAGCAATCGCAACACGATAGGATTTGCTGAAGGCGTAGCCCGAGCCGTCATCCCTGGCGTCGAGGTTGACGAGCGCGCCATTTTCGGACGTCACGCCCACGGCATAGGGGGTGTTGCAGTCGAGGCCGACCTTGATCGACAGGCTGGCGGCATCCTCGAGGTCGCGCGGTGCATCGACGCTCGCCGGGCCCTTGGCGGTGAAGCCGCAGCGCTCCTTGATCTCGGCGGTGACATCGATCGCGACGGAATCGGGGTGGGCCTGTGCAGGCGCCATCGTGGCCAGCAACCCGGTAGCGATACACGCAATTCGAATTGCGGACAGACCGAGCCTGCCCCCCCAAAGCATTTGCATCATTTCCCCCAACCACATGTGTGGCGAACCCCCCGGCTCGCTTCACAGACGCGGACGCCGCGACGGACGTTTTGGCTCTTCAGTGGGGCACCTTCTAAAAAGTTAAGAAAACTTAAGCAAATTGAAAGTTTGATTAATATTCTAAGTGCCCGTTTTGGGACACCCGGACGGCCGCATGTTAATCCCGGCGCCGCGCCCGGAATTTGCCGTCATCGCTCGCTGCCGGATCGGGAGGTCGGGCACCGTCATCTCTCTGCTTGCCCATGATGGCGTCGATCGATATAGTTAGCATACTAAGGAATCGGTTCGGCCGACGGGTCTGGCGAGTGCGGGGAATGTTTCGGAAAATGCGAGTTGAGCGAAATGCGTGCGCGCGGCGGAGGGACGCATGACGTCTTTCTCTGAACTCTTATCGTCATTGATGGCGCGTGTTTCGGGTGTTGGCGTGTTGTCGGGGCTGTCGCGCTTGTCCGGCGGTGCGAACATGGAGAGTTTTGCGTTCGACTGGGCGGGGAGTGGCTATGTCCTGCGTCGCGCGCCGTCGGCGGCGTATATGGCGGACCGCCCGTTCGGGCATGTCGACGAGGCGGCGCTGGTGCGGGCGGCGTTCGATGCGGGGGTGAAGGCGCCCGAAGTCGTCGGCGTGCTGGAGGATGGCGACGGGCTGGGCACGGGCTATGTGATGCGCCGCGTGATGGCGGAGGTGTCGCCGGCGAAGATCTTGGCGGACCCGCCGCCGTCGCTGCTCGCCGACCTGGGGCGCGAGCTCGCGCGCATCCATGCGATCCCGATGGACCGCGTGCCCGATGCGATCCCGCTGATGGATACGGGCGCGGCGCTCGCCGAGCTTCGCTCGCGCTTCCTGTCGTACGGCGGCGACCGGCCGGTGATCGCGCTGGCGATCAAATGGTGCGAGGATCATCTGCCCGAGGCGGCCCCGCCGGTGCTCGTCCACGGCGACTACCGCATGGGCAATGTGATGGTGGATAGCGAAGGGCTTGCCGCGGTGCTCGACTGGGAGCTCGCGCACCGCGGCGACGCGCATGAGGACCTCGCGTTCGGCTGCATGACCGTGTGGCGCTTCGGCCAGCTCGACAAGCCGGCGTTCGGGGTCGGGAGCCTCGACGATTACTTCGCCGCTTATGAAGCCGCCGGGGGCTCCCCGGTCGACCGCGACCGCTTCCGCTTCTGGCTGGTCTACCGGACCTTGTGGTGGGCGCTCGGCTGCCTGCAGATGGGGCAGATGTGGCGCAGCGGCGCCGACAAAACCGTCGAGCGCGTCGTGATCGGGCGGCGCACCGCCGAGCAGGAGCTCGACCTCGTGCGGCTGCTCGAAGCGGAGGCGCCCGAAGCCGAGCAGGCCGCCGCCTTGCCTCCGTCGAAGCCGGTCGTACCGGAACCCGCAGGCGAGCCGACGAACCGCGAGATCGTCGAGGCGGTGCGCGACTGGATCGAAGGCTCGATCAAGCCCGGGGCGCAAGGCCACGCCAAGTTCGAGGCGGTGGTCGCGATGAATGCGCTCGGCATCGTGCTGCGCGACCTCGATGTCGGGGTGCGCGCCGAGGATGCGGCGCTGGCCGATGCCTTGCTGTCGGGCACCGCGACGCTTGCCGAGCCGGGGCTGCTCGCGAAGCTGCGGCGCGCCGTGCTCGACAAATGCGCGGTCGACAGCCCCAAATATGCCGCACTCGCGGCGGCGCGCGCCGACTGGCGCGGATAACAGGACAAGGGAGAGAGACATGGATTTTGCGGTTCCGGCCGACTTGCAGGCGTACCTTGCCGAACTCGACGCGTTTATCGACGCCGAGATCAAACCGCTCGAGCTCGAAGGCGACAATATCCGCTTCTTCGACCACCGGCGTGAACATGCGCGCACCGACTGGGACAATCAGGGGCTGCCGCGCCACGAGTGGGAGGAACTGCTCAAGGCGGCGACGCGCAAGGCCGATGCCGCGGGGCACTGGCGCTTCTCGGCGCCGAAGAAGTACGGCGGCAAGGACGGATCGAACCTCTGGATGGCGGTGATCCGCGAGCATCTCGCGGCGAAGGGGCTGGGCCTCCACAACGACCTCCAGAACGAGCACAGCATCGTCGGCAACTTCCCGTTCGTCGAGATGTTCGAGCAGTTCGCGACGAGCGACGAACAGAAGCGGGAGTTCATCCTCGGCGGGTTCGAAGGCAAGCGGCGCACGGCGTTCGGGCTCACCGAGCCCGACCATGGATCGGACGCGACGTTTATGGAGACGCGCGCGGTCAGGGAGACCCGCGACGGCGTCGACGGCTGGCTGATCAACGGCGAGAAGATGTGGACGACGGGGATGCATGTCGCGACGCACTGCGCGACCTTCTGCCGCACCAGCGGCGACGACGGCAGCGCGAAGGGCATCACCT